>CALLRW010000033.1 GCA_938014215.1 uncultured Alistipes sp.
CAGCCATTGAACAGGCTGCCAAGAACAGCGAAACCAAGACCGCGACCATCATGGCCGAGTGCATCGCCGGAGCGATGAAGGACACGCTCGAGAAGTATGGCACGGCCGGCAGCGGAAAGAAAGGAGAAACCCCATGAACGAACAGAACCAGCGCGACAGCATCATGTCGATGGCCCGCGGCGCCTTCGAGGAGCGCGTCGACTATGAGATGGACAAGGTGATCCAGAACATCCTCGACCCCAACACGAAGGCCACCGCCAAGCGCAAGATCACCCTCACCATCGAGCTGACCCCGGACGACGAGCGCCGCACCATCGGCGTCTCCGTGACGGCCAAGTCTACGCTCGCGGCCACCAACCCCGTCGCCACGGCCCTCTATGTCACCTCTGACGGCAACGGCGAGCTCGTCGTCGCCGAGATGGTGCCGCAGGTGCCCGGTCAAATGAACATGGACGGCACGCAGCAGGAGGCCCCGAAGCTCCTGAAGCTCGTCCAGCACGGATAAACACCCACAACACAGAACAAGGAGGACAACACAATGCTCGCAAAAATGATTGACAAAATCGTCAGCCTGAAGGAGACCAAGATCTTCGAGATTAACGGCCAGACCTACGCCGACGCATCACTCACCCGCATCCCGCCGCACGTCGACCGCCCTGACTGCATCAGCGTCAGCGGACTCGATAGCATCTGCAAGCTGATCCGCACCGAGCTCGAGAAGGTAGACACGACCATCATGGTGCAGGTCAAGAGCAACGACACCGTCGAGGTGATGACCACCTACCTGAGCGACTTCTCCCGCAATACGCTCTACCGCGCCAAGGCTGACGCCCCGGGCCTGTACACCGGCTTCAGAGGACGCGAGGTAGCTCTGATCGAGCTGCGGAGCCTCTGCATCCCCAACGAGGGCACGGCCTACCTGCTCGACCTGCTGAGTCGCATGACCAACGAGAACAGCGTCAGCACCAACGACAACGGCGTCACGCAGACCGTCGAGGCCCGTCAGGGCGTCGCCCTCAACGCAGTCGTCGAGATCAAGCCCCGCGTCATGCTGCGGCCGTTCCGCACCTTCCTCGAGGTGGAGCAGCCCGAGAGCGAGTTCCTGCTGCGCGTGGATCCCGACGAGGGGATCGGCTTCTTCGAGGCTGACGGCGGCATCTGGAAGCTCGAGGCCAAGAAGAACATCGCCGACTACTTCCTGAAGAACATGGGCGATCTGATCGACGCCGGCAAGGTCGTCGTCATGCAGTAAATGGAGCGCCGGGCGGGCTCCGGCCCGCTCGGCTTTTCTGAAAGGAGCAGCACCGTGAAAGAATACGAAACCCTCACCCGTGAGAAGGTCGACGTCGTGCCCTTCGGCTGCGGTATGCCGGAGACCCACCTGATGCAGGACTGGAGCGACAGGATGCTCGACCTGATCCTGAACGGGCCCACCATCAACGGCATCAAGAAGGACGAAGTGCGGGCCATGCTGCGCGAGACCTACGCGGCCCTGAAGCAGTACGAGAAGATCGGCCCGATGGCCTCGCCCTTCATCAACGACCCGACGGCCATCGTGGCCCGGGCCTTCTCTGAGCTCTACCCCGGCGTCGAGTACGTCGCGCAGTACGTCCCCGACCTGCGGGACGAGACCAACGGCACCGCCTACGGCCTGACCATCTTTCCCGACGACGGCAGCACGCCGATCGTCTGCATCTCGGCCGAGGCGCCCATCAGCGCCGCCCCTGAGCTGCTGGCGCACGAGCTGGCCCACGTCGCCACCCCGGAGGACACAGAGCACGGCGAGAGCTGGAGCGCAGCGTCGGAGGCCATATTCAAGAAGTACAACGAGCTCCTCGGCACCATGATCCCCGACGAGCCTGAGCCCATCCTCTCGCCCCACCAGCCCGGAGACGGCGGGATCCTCACCATGCCGCTGCGCGATAACGTCCCGGAGCCTCCGACGGACGACTGGCAGCTCACCACCTGCCCCGTCTGTGGCGCTGAGTGCTGGCAGACAGACACGGCCCGCCGGATCCTCGCACTGGAGCCCGACGTCCGAACCGCCTGCACAGCCTGCGCGCTGAAGGGGCTCGGAAAATAATACTGGAGGTAATACATGAACAACGAAAGAAACAACACGACGGCCGGCGGGATCGGCTTCTGCGGCCTTCTCGCCGTCGCCTTCATCGTCCTGAAGCTCACCGGCGTCATCAACTGGAGCTGGCTGTGGGTACTGGCCCCGATCTGGATCCCGACCGCCATCTCCCTCGCCATCATCGTGATCGTGCTCGTGGCCATACTGGTCAGAGAGCTGACGAAGGGAGGCCGCCCGTGATGACCACGGAGGAACGCCGGGCCCTGCTGGATCGTGCGATCACGGCCTACGGCGCGCCGGCACAAATGGACATGGCCGTCGAGGAGATGGCCGAGCTGACCAAAGCCCTCTGCAAGGTGAAGCGCGTGAGCTGCGCCGCAGAGGCGAAGGCTGCACTCGAGAACGTGATCGAGGAGATGGCCGACGTCCAGATCATGCTCGACCAGCTCCGCATCATCTTCCACCGATCTACCGAGGAGGTCGAGAAGGCGAAGCTGGAACGGCTGAAAAACCGTCTTGACGGCCGAAACAACTGGCGGGACTCCAGCCTCCACAAGTGGATTGAAAATCAGTTTTCAGCAGGAGGTGACGGCCATGAATAAACCACAGCCGCAGACCGGCCCCGAGATCGAGGAGTACAGCACCACGGCCACGCCGAAGGCATACGCCGGCAGCGTCCCCGTGTTCTGTGCGCACGACGCCATCGTCCCGCTGAAGGATCTGCGGCCTAATCCCAAAAACCCCAACCAGCACCCGCCGGAGCAGATCAAGCTCCTTGCCTCTATCATCAGAGCGACGGGCTGGCGCGCCCCGATCACTGTCAGCAAGCGCAGCGGGCTCGTCACAAAGGGCCACGGCCGCCTCATGGCCGCGCAGCTCGACGACCTGACCGACGCCCCGGTCGACTATCAGGACTACGCCAGCGAGGCCGAGGAGCTGGCCGATCTGACGGCAGACAACCGCATCGCGGAGCTCGCCACCACTGACAACAAGATGCTCGCCGAGGTTTTCGCCGACATCGACACCGGCGAGATCCC
>CALLRW010000034.1 GCA_938014215.1 uncultured Alistipes sp.
TAAAGTCCTGTCAGGACGTTTAGCGTAAACTGTAAAGTTTTTTCAGGACAAGTCAGGCTGGAGCGCGGCATCGACGGTTCGGAGGCGCGTCACGTCACCACGCAGGAGTTCTACCGACAGGCCATTGCCCAGCAGCAGGATCTGCAGGAGAACATCGACGCGCTGCTCCGTCTCGAAGAGCAGAAGCGGAAGGCCGTCGAGCAGCTCAAACAACTGGAGCGGCAGGTGCGCACCGAATATGAACAGACCGCCACGCTCCAGGCGCAAAAGAGCGCCGAACTGAACCGCACCGAGGCCGAGCTGAAGAGTGTGAAGGGCGAGCTGAAGGGTGCCCGATTGAAAAACGCCGCGGCGGAGGTCGGGTCGAATATCGTCGAGGGGATCGGGGCGATGATCGGCACCTCACGTGTCAAGCGGCAACAGCAGGAGATCGATCGCCTCAACGCGGAGAACGCCGCCCTGCACGAACAGATCGGGTCGCTGAACCGCGCCAATCGCGAGGAGAAGGCCCGTCATGAGCAAGCCGAACAACAGTTGCAAGCGAAGCTCGACCGCATCGAACAGTGGCTGCCCGACACGCAGACACTTATCAGCTGGGGCGAATACTGCCGCGACATGGGCCTCTCGGAGTCGGGCGCCCGCGAGATCATCGCCATGAAGCCCCTCTACGTCTCGGGCGAGCTCCGCGCCCCGGAGTATTCGCACCGCTTCGACGTCTCGAATACCGAGATCCGCCTGCAACGCGACCCGAACGGCCCCGGAGGCTTCCAACTGCTCATCGACCGCCAACCCGCGCACGCCTGGTTCCGCCAACGGTATGTGGAGCTCATGACCCGCCTGGGCTACCCCGTCCGCCCCGAACGCCCCGTCATCCGGCGACACACCATCAAGCGGTAACGCCCCGCCGCCGCACCGTTTTTGTATGGAAAATTGCACGGACTTTCCCGAAAAACCGCTATCTTTACTTGAAATATTCTTTCCCAATTACCTATGGCAACCATGAATACGGCCGATATCGGCTTCGAGAAGGAGATTTGGCGGGCGGCGGACAAGATGCGCGGCAATATCGACGCGTCGGAATACAAATCCGTCGTGCTGGGGCTGATCTTCCTGAAATACATTTCCGACAAGTTCGAGACCAAATACCGCCAGCTCGTCGACGAGGGCGAGGGCTTCGAGGAGGACAAGGACGAATACACCGCCGAGAACATCTTCTACGTCCCCGCCGAGGCGCGCTGGGAGACCATCGCCGCGCAGGCCCACACCCCCGAAATCGGCACCGCCATCGACAACGCCATGCGGGCCATCGAACGTGAAAACCGGCGTCTGAAGGACATCTTGCCGAAGAACTTCGCACGGCCCGAGCTCGACAAACGGCGTCTGGGCGAGGTCGTCGACCTCTTCACCAACATCCGCATGCACCAGCACGGCGACTCGAAGGACATCCTCGGCCGCACCTACGAATACTGCCTCTCGCGCTTCGCCGAGGCCGAGGGCAAGCTGGCCGGCGAATTCTACACCCCGGCCTGTGTCGTCAAGACCCTCGTGCAGGTGCTGCAACCCTTCCGGGGGCGTGTCTACGACCCCTGCTGCGGTTCGGGCGGGATGTTCGTGCAGTCGGCACGCTTCATCGAGAGCCACGCCGGCAACATCAACAACATCTCGGTCTACGGCCAGGATTCGAACCCCACGACGTGGAAGATGGCGCAGATGAACCTCGCCATCCGGGGCATCGAGGCCGACCTGGGGCAGTACAACGCCGACACCTTCTTCCACGACTGCCACCCGACGCTCAAGGCCGACTTCGTGCTGGCCAATCCCCCCTTCAACCTCAGCGACTGGGGCGCCGACAAACTCGCCGACGACGTGCGCTGGAAGTATGGGACCCCGCCCAACGGCAACGCCAACTTCGCGTGGATCGAGCATATCATCCACCACCTGGCCCCGACGGGGCGTGCGGGCGTCGTGCTGGCCAACGGTTCGCTCTCGAGCCAGAGCGGCGGCGAGGGCGACATCCGGCGGCGGCTGGTCGAGGCCGACCTGGTGGACTGCATCGTGGCCATGCCTCCGCAGTTGTTCTATACGACGCAGATTCCCGTCTCGATCTGGTTCTTCAACAAGGCCAAGACGCAGCCGGGCCATACGCTCTTCATCGACGCGCGCAACCTCGGGACGATGGTCACGCGCAAGCTGCGCGAGCTGACCGACTGCGAGTCGGAGGATCCGGCCCGTCGGGGCGACATCCAGCGCATCGCCGACACCTATTGGGCATACGCTGAGGGGCGCCTGAAGGCAGAGCAGGGCTTCTGCGCCGTGGCGACGACCGAGGAGATTGCGGCGCAGGACTTTATTCTGACGCCGGGACGCTATGTGGGTATCGCGGCGCAGGCGGAGGATTCGGAACCCTTCGCGGCGAAGATGGAGCGGCTGACGGGCGAGCTTTCGGCTCTTTTCGCGCAGTCGCATACGTTGGAGGCGGAGATCCGCCGGCAGTTGGAGCGTATCGGGTATAAAATGAAGTAGATATGTGTTTTATCGAATTCCTCAATGAATACAATGGAGCATTTACGGTTCTATTGACACTTATTCTCGTCATCATCAATATCTATATGGGATGGCAAAATCATATTTTGCGGAAAGATGCTACAAAACCGAAAGTCTTGGCTGAAATTTGCGGAATAGACAATATTGTCTGCTATAAGTTCACTAATTCTGGAGCATACCCAGCAACAAATATCCAAATCAAAATTGACCCATATCTGATTGAACAAAAGCAAAGTGGTGATCCATTAAGACAAAAATTGGAAAGATTAGAAACTGGTTCTTTTTTCTTGGCTTCAGGAAAAGAATTGATTATTTCCACAGAGACGATGTGGAATAAAATAAAAGGCCACAAACTTTCCTTGTCCTATACCTATATGGATCTATCCGGTAAATCATATTCCCAAGAATATCTTTTCGATTTGTCTATAGTTGATCTTGATTTATCTTATCGATTTCCCAAAAAATGAGTGAATGGAAAACATATAAATGGGGCGATTTAATTTCTTTAGAATACGGAAAGCCTATACCTGACAAAAATCTTTTGGATGGACAATATCCCGTATATGGAACCAATGGGAGAATAGGCACATCAAACCTTACGCCTCTATGTAAGCATCCATCTATCATAGTAGGAAGAAAGGGCGCTTACAGAGGTGTACATTATTCAAATAAACCGTTTTCAGTTATCGACACAGCTTTTTTTGTCGAACCCAAGACATCTATACTAGACCTGAAATGGGCTTACTACAAACTTTTAACGGTTAACATCAATAAAATGGATAGTGGTTCCGCCATCCCCTCAACAGACAGATATGAAATATACTCGTTATCTGTCGAACTTCCGTCGCTTGACGAGCAGCGGCGGATTGCGGGGATTTTGGGGTCGTTGGATGATAAAATTGAATTGAATCGGCGGATCAATGCGAATTTGGAGGCGCAGGCGCAGGCCCTCTTCCGGTCGTGGTTTGTGGATAACGAAACACAAAATAATAACCCCGGATTTTTCAACGATATTATTCAAACTACATTAAGCGGTGATTGGGGACAAGAAACCCCCAAAGGGAACTACATATCGGAAGTATATTGTATCAGAGGTGCAGATATTCCGGATATTAAATGCGGAGATAAAGGGAAACTTCCCACCCGCTATATTCTGGAAAAGAATCTGAAAAATAAAAAATTATCAGAGAATGACCTCGTTGTAGAAATATCCGGAGGTAGCCCGACACAATCTACGGGACGCATATGTTTGATTACACGTGCTTTGCTCGATAGACTGGGTAAAGACGTAATATGTACGAATTTTTGCCGTGCATTGAAACCAATACCCGACTATTCATTTTTTATCTACTTGTATTGGCAGTATCTTTATAACAACAATACAATGTTCAGTTATGAAAATGGGACGACGGGAATAAAAAATCTGAATATCACAGATTTCATAAATAAAGAACCTATTACTATTCCAGGAAAAAAGAAGATTCTGGAATTTAATAAAGTGCTACAGCCCATTTTTGATATGATATACAAGAATGGAAGAGAAAGCGAATACCTTTCCGCTCTGCGCGACACCCTGCTGCCCAAATTGATGGCCGGAGAAATAAATCTACATTAAATGGATTTCGAGACCAAAATATTATTGAACAATCTTATTGATGCGATAAGCAACACTAATCGAACAGATTGGTGGATGTTTGGTATTTCATTATTAGGGGTTGTCGTTTCTGGTATTTTCTCTTATATGCTATGGAGAATCTCACGGCAACAATGTAGAATTGAGAAATATCGAGAAAGTCGAGATTTATATGCAGATTTATATTCCATCTGGAAATTTTGCAACATTTTTTTGTTTGATGTTTACGATATAATCCAAGACAGCAATAAAAAACATGCAGGATATGAGATTATAAAGTTAACAAATGCCGTTCAGAATCTGATGCAGACAATAATGAAAAATGAAGTCTCCATTCAATTACTGCTATCAAAAAGCTCAATCCAATATATGGACCTCTATTCTCTGCTGATAAGCGCTGACGTAGTTCTTAAGAATTTGACACATATTATAGTAAGCGAGGATTCAGAAGGTTATCAGCCCCTATTTAGTCTAAATTTAGCAGAAGACAACAAAGACAAAGATATTATTAACGATATTATCGAATATGCAAAAAAAGAGAATCTCCCTCTGGAGTCTCTTCACATACAAAATTTTGCCAATCAAAAATACGACATTTTCTATAAAGCAAATATTCTTGACTTTGTTCAGAAAGAAATAACAATATCATAGAAGACCATGCCCTTCACCGAAGCCAATTTCGAAAACGCCATCCTCGAAATCTTCCGAGACCTGCTCGGTTACGAGTACCTCTACGGCCCCGATGTCGTGAGGGACTTCGCAGAGCCCCTCTGTGTGGAGATTCTCGAAGATGCACTCGTCCGCATAAACCCATCGCTCCCCCGCGCCGCCATCGACGAGGCCATCGCCCGCATCCGAAACATCGAAAGCGGTTCGCTCGCCCGCAAAAACGCCCGGTTCACCGATATGCTCCAGAACGGCGTGGCGGTCAACTACTTCGACGGAAGCGAACAGCGTGCCGGGCTGGTGCGGCTGGTGGATTACGACCTCCCGATGCGCAACCGGTTCACGGTCGCGAACCAGTGGACGGTCGAGGAGCGTTCGGTGCGCAGGGCCGACATCGTCGTCTTCGTCAACGGGTTGCCGCTGGTGGTCGTCGAGCTGAAATCCCCCTCGCGCGAGGCGACCGACGTCTCGGAGGCCTACGCCCAGCTGCGCAACTACATGCAGGAGATTCCCTCGCTGTTCGTCTACAACGCCTTCTGCGTGATGAGCGACCTGGCTACGACCAAGGCCGGGACCATCACGGCGGGTGAGGACCGATTCATGGAGTGGAAGACCGTGGACGGCAAGCTGGAGGACGCGCGCTACGCCAATTTCGACGTCCTCTTCCGCGGGATGTTCGAGAAGAGCCGCTTCATCGAGCTGCTCGGCGGCTTCATCTACTGCTCGGAGAAGGACGGGAAGGAGGTCAAGATATTGAGCGCCTACCACCAGTTCTACGCCGTGCGCAAGGCCGTCGATTCGACGCTCCGCGCCGCCGAAACGGACGGCCGCGGCGGGGTCTTCTGGCACACGCAGGGAAGCGGCAAGTCGCTGTCGATGGTCTTCTTCGCCAAGCGGTTGCAGCGGGCGATGGCCTCGCCGACGATTGTCGTGCTGACCGACCGCAACGACCTCGACGGGCAGCTGTACGGTCAGTTTGCGCAATGCAGCGACTTTCTGCGGCAGGTGCCCGTGCAGGCGTCGAGCCGCGCCCATCTGCGCGAGCTGCTGGCCGGGCGCGAGGCCAACGGCATCTTCTTCTCGACGATGCAGAAGTTCGAGGAGGGCGACGGGCCGCTGTCGGAGCGCCGCAACATCGTGGTGATGGTCGACGAGGCGCACCGCAGCCAGTACGGGCTGGAGGAGCACATCGACCCGCGCACGGGGCGTGTGCGCACGGGAGCGGCGCGGCTGGTGCGCAACGCCCTGCCGAATGCCACCTACATCGGCTTCACGGGGACCCCGATTGCGCAGAAGGACCGCTCGACGCGCGAGGTTTTCGGCGACTACATCGACGTCTACGACATGACGCAGGCCGTGGAGGACGGCGCCACGCGCCCGGTCTTCTACGAGAGCCGCGTCGTCAACCTCCACCTCGACGAGGCGACGCTGCGCCGCATTGATGCCGAATACGACGCGATGGCCGAGGAGGCCGAGGAGTACGCCATCGAGAAGAGCAAGCGCGAGTTGGGGCGCATCGACTCGATTCTGGGGGCTGATGCGACGGTGGCGTCGCTGTGCGAGGATATCGTGAAGCACTACGAGGAGTTCCGCCAGTGGGAGCAGACCGGCAAGGCGATGATTGTGGCCTACTCGCGGCCGATTGCGATGAAGATTTACCATCGGATATTGGAGATGCGCCCGGCGTGGAGCGAGAAGCTGGCCGTGGTGATGACTTCGAGCAACAAGGACCCCGAGGAGTGGCGGGCCGTGATCGGCAACGACGCCCACAAGAAGGAGTTGGAGCGGCGGTTCAAGGACAATGCCGGGCCGCTGAAGATTGTTATCGTGGTGGACATGTGGCTGACGGGGTTCGACGTCCCCTCGCTGGCGACGATGTATGTCTACAAGCCGATGGCAGGTCACAACCTCATGCAGGCCATTGCGCGCGTGAACCGCGTCTTCGGCGACAAGCAGGGCGGTCTGGTGGTCGATTACGTCGGCATCGCCTCGGCCCTCAGGCAGGCAATGAACGACTACACGCTGCGCGACCGCCGCAACTACGGCGACCCCGACATCGCCAAGACGGCCTATCCGGAGTTTCGGAAGAAGCTGGAGGTGTGCCGCGACCTGCTGCACGGTTACGATTACGCGGGATTCCGGGGCGATTCGGACCTCGAGCGTGCCCGGGCCATCAGCGGCGGCGCCGACTTCCTGCAGGCTCCGGAGCGGGCGAAGGTCAAGGAGGATTACATCCGCGAGGCG
>CALLRW010000035.1 GCA_938014215.1 uncultured Alistipes sp.
TGCAGGACAAGGGCATCAGCGTCCCGTCGGCAGACGTGACCGCCACGGGCATCAGTCTGACCGGCCACACCCACACCGACAGCCGAGGCGGCACCACTTCTGGCCCACAGTAAGGAGGGATAGACATGGCCGTCATGGCATCGTGGAACGGCAAGACGTGGGGCGTCTCCAGCCAGAGGATCGCCTCGCTCAATGGCATCTCCCACAGCGTCGAGCTCGACACGGAAAACAGTGACGACAAAGCCGGATCCCCGGCGACCAAGACCAAGGCGCTCAAGCTGCAAAGCATGAGCTTCGACTTTGATCTGGCTGCCGCGGTCGGCTGCGACGTGCGCAGCGAGTACGAGTCGTGGACGGCGCTGGTCGGGCAGTATGCCCCCTTCTATCTGGCCGGCCGGCGCTTCGGCCCGGCCAACCTTCAGCTCACAGGCGTGAGCCTATCAGACACCAAGCTGGACAACCTCGGCAGGATCCTGACCGGCAAGATCACGATCAAGCTGACCGAGTACGCCGAGGAGGCCAGCAGCAAAAAGGCCAGTTCTGGAACATCCAGCAGCAGCGGCAAGAGCGGCAGCAGCTCCAAGTCGGCGGCGGGCATCGCCACCTACAAAGAGCTCGGCATCAGCTCCTCGGCCGTCAGCGTCGGAGCCTCCAGCAGCGCCAAAGCATCCAAGAAACCAACCAATGCGCAGCTCAAGTAAAGCGAGGTGATCCCAATGAAAGCATCCGGCAACGGAGCGCCCGAGATCTGCGTGCAGAACCTCCTCAAGACCATCCGCGGGGAGGTGCCCTACGAGCGCATCAAGGGGATCGACCGCACGCTGATCGACAAGCCGAGCGAAACCGCTGCGACCGATCTGGCCGCTGACGTGGAGTTCCTCGTGGAAACCTACGAGCCCCGCGTGCAGCTCAGTGACTCCGACCTGAAGGCTCTGGCCGCTCAGACCGGCGACTTCGAGCTGCGGGCCAGCATCGAGAACATCACATGAAGGAGGTGAACAGCGTGAGCGACGCAACAAACACCTACGGCGAGGACATCAGCCTCACCACAACCGACGCGAGCACCATCTACAAGACGATCATCGCCTCCCTCGAAAAGAGCGCCGGCGAGCCTCTGTACCCGGGCGACGAGCGCCGGATCTTCGGCGAGGGCCTCGTGGCCGTATATGTGGCGCTGTATAACAGCCTCAACGACGTCGGCCGGCAGACCCTTCTCCGCTATGCCCGGGGCGAGGTGCTGGACGCCATCGGCGAGCGACTGGACGTGAAACGTCTGGAAGGCTCGCCGGCAAAGACGACCATGCGCTTCTCACTCTCTACGCCGCAGGACAAGAACATCATCATTCCGAAGTGGACGAAGGTGACGCCGGACAGCGAAAACTATTTTGCTACCGACGAGATCGCTGTGCTGCAAGCTGGCACCTACTCTGTGGAGGTGCCGGCCTCGGCCGTGAGCAACGGCGAGAAGTACAACGGCTACGCGGCCGGAACGATCGGCACCCTCGTCGACCTGATCCCCTACATTGAAACCGTCACGAACCTGACCGAGACCGCCGGGGGCGATGACGGCGAACCCTACACCACAGAAGGCGACAACCGCCTGCGCGAGCGGATCCGTCTGGCTCCGGCCAAGAGATCCACCGCCGGCCCCGAGCTGGCCTATATCTACTGGGCCATGACGGCCGACAGCTCCATCGTGGACGCCAAAGCTGTCAGTGAAACCGAGACGACCACCGAGACGCTCCCGGTTTATGCCGGCAGAGCCTTCAAGGGCGGCGGCACACTCCTGACCGACACCCTCGTCGTGAAGGCCCACGGCCAGAGCGCGGCGGCGGTCAAGGATACGGACTACACCGTCGACTATACCGACGCCCTGCTGACCATCACGGTCAAGGGCGGCCTCGAGAACGCCGAGAGCATCGACGTCACCATCACCAAGACCCTCGAGGGCCAAGTCAAGCTGATCCCGCTGCTGGAAGGCGGCCAGATCCCCGATGCTGCCATGCTGGCGAAGGTGCTGGACGTCGTCAACGCCAAGGACATCCGGCCGCTCACCGATAAAGTGCGCGCCGTGGCCCCGGAGGTCGAGACCTACGACATCGAGATCGTGTACTACACCACGCCGGAGAGCGAGGCCGAGGTGATCGCCAACGTCGAAGGCACCGGCGGCGCGATCGACCGCTACAACGAGTGGCAAGTCGCGGCTCTCGGCCGGGACATCAACCCCGACCAGCTCCGCAAGCGGATCCTCTCGCCTTCGTGGGGCGAGAACCTGGCCGGCGCCTTCCGCGTGGACGTCGTCAAGCCGACCTACAAGGCCCTCGACGACACGCAAGTCGCCAAGTTCAGCGGCCACCTGACCGTCAGCCACAAGGTCGAGAGCGAGGTGGTGTAAATGCGGCTCAATGAGACCGAGATGGTCAAGCTGCTGCCTGCGTGGATGCAGGAGGACGGCAGCGACAAGGGCCTCGCCGCCGGCTGCGACATCGTCAGCCGCGACGCCTATGCGCGTCTGAAGCTCCTGAGCAGGTGGGACAAGATCGACCAGCTCAGCGATGCAGAGCTCGACGAGATGGCGTGGGAGCTGAACATCCAGTGGTATGACAGCACCGCGCCCATCGCAGCCAAGCGGGCCGTCATTCGCAACAGCGACCGCGTCTACTCGAAACTCGGCACACCCTACGCTGTGGAGCAGATCGTGGCCGACTACTTCGGCACCGGCGAGGTCAGGGAGTGGTATCAGTACGGCGGTCAGCCGCATCACTTCAAGGTGCTGAGCGACAACCCGAGCCTCGTCAACAGCAACCTCGACCTGTTCCTGAAGCTGCTGCGGACGGTCAAGCGCCGCAGCTCGTGGCTCGACGCGATCCTGATCTGCCTGACCGGCGAAATGTTCCTTTATTCCGGCATGGCCGTCAGAGATCACACCCAAGAGGTGCACGTCATGGGCAGCGACGAGATCCACATCTACCACGCGGCAGTCGTCCACGACAACAACCGCGAGACCGTCAGCATCGGCACCGACGCGGCGGTCATCTCAGACTAAGGAAAGGAGATAGACATGGCTGCATTTATCAACAACGACATCACCACCGCCGGCCTGATCGTTCTGGCGAAGGGCGTGGCCGGCCAGAAGATCAACTACACCAAGATCGTCCTCGGCGATGGCTACCTCGAGGAGGGCCAGACGCCCCGCACCCTCACCGGCGTGGTCAGCCCGAAGGCGACCGTCGACATCACGAAGCTGAAGATCAACGGTGACGGCACCGTGGCCGTCGGCGGCATCTTCACCAACGGCGACGAGACCGAGGGCT
>CALLRW010000036.1 GCA_938014215.1 uncultured Alistipes sp.
CCGCACGATGCGCGAATTGTAGAGCCCCAGGGCTGCCGAATAGATATTCTGCCGGTCGGGGTTGTTCCCCACGCAGAGGATCTTGGGCGAGGCCGGATTGTTGATGTCCAGCGAGAAGTCGTTGCCCGTCATCACCCAGTAGAGCTGCGGCGAGATCATCCGCGAGAGGGGAATCTTTGCCGAGGCAATCTGCCCCTGCAACTGGTCCTGCGCATTGCCCCGCCAGGCGTCCATGAAGGGCGAGAGGTAGTTTTCGAGTTCGGGATAGGAGGTCAGCACCGGGAAGATTTTCTCGTAGGGCTGGTTCAGAAATTCCACGGCGTGTGGGAAGGTGCAGCAGCGGCCTCCGTCGTAGATTTTCAGGTACCAGATGATCGCCGCCAGCAGGATGATCGGCGAATCGACGAAGAAGTCGCCCTGCTTCTGGATCCACGTCTTGTTCAGGTTCAGCATGATGGTATAGGCCGACTCGTAGGCGTCCGAGATGTCGGTCATGAACTCCGGGGCGATAGGATTACAGCGATTCGAGCGGCGGGGGTCGTCGAAGTTGATGACGCAGAAGCGCGGCCGCGTCGGGTAGGCATCCAGATGGTGCAGCAGGTGGTTGTAGGCCAGCAGCGACAGGTCGTCGAACTTGAAGTCGTAGATATACATCGCGAAGCCCTTCTCAATCTGCTGGCGGATGTAGCTATTCACCACGGCGTAGGACTTGCCCGAGCCGGGGGTCCCCAGCACCATCGTCGCCCGGAAGGGGTTGATGACGTTAATCATCCCCGGCCGCCACTCTCCCCGGTAGTAGTAGCGGGTCGGCAGGTTGACCGAGTATTCGTTTTCGAGCAAACGCGCCTCCTGCTCGAAGCTCTCGTTGTCCTCGTTGAAGGGGTCGCGGGCAAGGGTCGTATGCAGCAGGCGACGGACCCACACCCCGGCGGTCAACAGCGCAAGGTAGCCGCCCAGCAGGGTCAGCACATAGCTCCAAAAACGGACCTCCAGCCCCGCGGGAAGGCTCCGCAGCGGATCGTTGCCGAAAAGCAGGAAGAAACCCGCAAGTGCCAGAAGGAGGATTTGCCGCTTCGAGGGTTTCCCGTCCCGCACGCTGCGTGTGCCGTAGCACCCCAGCACCAGAAAGAAGAGGGCGCAGAATTTCGTGATGGATGACCAGGTGAAGATCCCGGTCGACTGTTGAAGGTTCCAGAAGATTCGGTCCACGACGGGAGCGGTCAGCGCGTGGTGCGCGAACCAGTCGTAACAGAACCAGTAACTGTTCAGCCCCAGAAACACGACTCCCAGGGCCCGGGCAAACTGGACGATCTTCTCCAATGCCCGCAAATCATCCTCCTGCTGCATACTTGTCGGTTTAAGGGCGACAAGATAACGAAGGAATG
>CALLRW010000037.1 GCA_938014215.1 uncultured Alistipes sp.
ATAAGAAATCCTATCTGAGGCCGGTGCCGCGGATCGACCTGGATCGGGAATTATTCCCCGAGTGAAGACTATAACACAAAAATAAGATCCACACGCCGCGGCGTGTGGATCTGAAAACAAGAATCGCTATATTTGCATATCTGAAGAATCTGAAGGCTCCTATCCAGACACACTTTTTGAAACACTACCACAGTTTCATAATGGTAAGATTTTAGAAACTGCCCGGAACGCCCAGACAGCAAAAGAGACAAAGCCACCCTGTGCAAACGAGGACAAGAGCAGTTCTCTTGGCATCTTTGCACAGGGTGGCTATCTTGCTGGGACGGGCGGCGGTGACGGAAAAAAAGATCAACGACACATAATCCGAAACTCTCTTAATGTCAAATACGTTCTCGCATCATGTTCCTAAAAGCCTCTTTCTTTTTTACATACTCGGCATATTCATTAGCTCGCTTGTTCATTGTATTGACAAGAAAGGCCGCCATTTCACACATTTGTGTCGCACACAATATTGGAATGCCATTCATATCCACATTATAATGAGCACGACCATGCTCTATACCCACGGCCATTCGTTCAAATGCCCTGCAAGGATTAAAACCTCCAGGAACGAGGTCATTACCTAAAGCTTTCAGTTTTTTACTTCTTTGAGCTACATCTTCCGACTCCAAGGCACTCAGGTCTTGTTCCGGATTATTCAAAAAGCAGTAATAAAGCCAAATTTCAAAACAAGGATTGCTCACTATCCATTGACCTTGATTCACATCTAAACACTTATTGAAGATTTGCACCAATTGGTCATAGAACTGGTCAACATCAGTAACAAGAAAAACTTTATCAAATTCATCCAAATGAAAAACCTGGCTTTTTATTGTAAACATACCAGCAGTTTGTATTTCTTCCCACTTTTTCTGCATTTGATACGGTTGTAAGCCCTGCCCGTCTTTTGAGATAAACGCGACTCTCAACGAATGCAACGCTCCTCCTCTAATCAATTCTCGAAGGAAGTCTCTTTCTCTTTTCTCTCCACCAGATAGAACAAAAACCAAACTAGAGGATAGCTCTCCCTCCAATTTTTGATATGCAGACGACACTGCTATCTCAAAAGGAACTATATCCTCACTACTTTTTTGCATTGAACCCTGTTGTATAGGTTCCTTCAAATCTAGGACGGGCTCTCTTTTCGAATATGCTAGTTTAGATAAATCCATATCTCAACAACTTACATATCCAGTTCACCTATAAACGGGATGGCCCCATACCGGCCCTCCATATATCCATTCTCGATATTAATCGTATGATGAATTTTAAAGTCATTGAGAGAATACATAAAACTGCATCCATTTTTCTTCTCTACTAACCATACTTCATCCGTACGCATAAAATCTTGATTGAGCAAACAAGTTTGATGGGTAGTAAAAATCAATTGTCCATTCGTTTGATGGATAGAGAAGTATCGAACCAATCCTCGAACCAAATGAGGATGAATACTGTGATCAAGTTCATCTATAACCACAGTTTTACTCATATTTATCGCATCATACAATGCAGGGATTAGTGATAACAAACGGACTGTACCATCGGATTGAGCCAGAATGTCCATATCTTTTGAAAAACCATGCTCTCCAACCTGCCTAAACACCATTTGACTTATTTTCTGCACCCCATCTTCTACACTAATAGCTTTAGTATTTCTAAAATTAACGATTTCGGATAATACCCCTGATTGCATCTCACGCACTTTGTCCATTGGTAAATCTCCAATGTTGTGAGTACCTACCCAATCCTCAAAATTTTCAGTTTCAACTTTTACACCATCAATTCCAAGATCAATATCCTTAAAGAGATCCGAGGTAAAATGACAGATACTTTCGTTATCCTTAAATAAACTAATAAGTCCTGGAATAAACGAATGCAAGCCAACAATTACAAGTTCATTTTCAAACCAGTCACGAGCCATATTTATATGCTCATCAGATAATACAGGCATATCGTTATTGATTGTCAACAGGCTGGCAAACGGATTCTTTTCCATCCATCCCAGTACCATTCTATTGACTTCGTCGGATGGAGCAATCGCATACTTAACATTCCCATCTCTACGTGTAAAAACACTTGCATTTTGTTCCAATCCTAGACCTGAAATTTGCAAGGTTTCAAACGTAATTCCCGTATTTAAAATCTCGATTGAATATATAAATGGAACTCCGGATTGAGTTATAAACTCAATTGTTAACTCAATGGGGTCCTCTCCTGCATTCTCTCGTAATGCAAAAACATATCTGTCTACTTGATCCTTATTCAGGAAATTTCTGTTCGTAGCAATTGCCTTCAGAAAATTGATACCCTTAAGTAAATTAGACTTGCCCGCACCATTGGAACCATAAATGGCAGCCATTTTCAGTATAGGGAGTTTCTCGTTAACCATCATTAAATGATTTGACAAAGATGTTCTTTTCATGTTAGGAAACATGTCAAACTGAACTTCATCTTTAAACGAGAGAAAGTTCTTCAAAATAACACGGAGTATCATACTTATAATTCGAATAATTAATACACAACTAGTATTCTAGTTGATTACAGGCTAATCACGTAGCAAAGATAATAATAAATAGATTATCTGTGAATTTTACACGTGTAAAATTCACAGATAATCTATTTATGTAGAAAATTTTTTTTCTGAACCATCCGTAGAAACAAGACCTTGCTATTTCTCCTACCTAAATTTTTCATCCAGGCAATTCCACTCCGGGAGTTGGATCGTGTCCCGGATTTCGGGACATCGGATGATTTCGACCGTCGTATCCTCGTAGACGTTGCAGGCCGTGAAGAGCGAGACGAAGATCGCGCCCCAGGCTGCGGCCAGAAGAACGTAGGTCAGAATCGTTATTATGCGTTTGCGTTTCATGTGTTTAGTCCTTTAACAGTTCCGAAATTTCGGGGTCCAGATTCCCCCGGTACTCCATGCGCTCATCCCGGCGGCAGGCTTCAAGGAAGTGCTCGCGTCCTTCGGCCTTGCGGCCCAGCCGCGAGCAGGCGATGGCACGCAGGTACTCCGTCACGGCATCCGTCGGCATCGTCGAGAGCAGCTCCAGCGCCCGCTCGTTGTGGTCCATCGAGAGGTGCGCCACTACCGTATTGCGGTCGTTGTAGTCGTTGAGAATATAGAGCGCCCGGGCATACTGGCGTCTCTGAAGCAGCTCCACACCCCGGGCATAGGTCGTGTCGAGCTCCGTGGTGTGGATCGTATCCTTGACCATCCCCTTGCGGCGAAGATTATAGCGGAAGTCCACGGTGCGGAGCTGCGGGTAGATCACCTCCTTCAGGTAGGCGTACTCTCGGGGGAAGCGCTCGCGCAGCAGACGCTCGCGCCGGTCCGGATTCCGCTCTGCGGAGAGGAGCTCCAGTATCGCCTCGCGGTTCGTCAGCATAGGATCCGTGCGGATACGGTTCATCAGTTCGGGCCACGCCTCGGCGACCCACCGCACGGTCAGCAGCGTGTCGATGCCACGGCCATAATGACGGACCAGGTAGCGTTTCAGCGCCTCGGCACGCCCCCGCGAGAGGCGCTCGTTGAAGGCGTAGCGCCCCTCCGGCGAGGAGGAGGCCGTGAGGGTGATCGTATCGACGTAGAACTCCTCCTGCTCGATGATCCGGCGCATCAGGCCGGAGATCTTCGCCAGCTCGCAGCCGTTGTCGCCCAGCGTATCCACCACGCGGGTGTCGCCCACAAAGAAACGGATGTAGTTGCGGTCGCGGACCGTGACGTACTTGTCGATCACGCGGATGCGGTAGCGCGGCAGCGTATCGACAAAGGAGAGCATCGACGAGACGAGGTAAGCCAGCGTATCCGAGGGCGGCAGCCGGTAGGCACTGTCATCCACGGCCTGCACCTTCCCCGTGAGCGTGATGAGCATCTTCTTCGAGGTCTCGTCCGTCGGCACCTCCTGCGAGTAGTAGTAAGTGATCGTGCTGCGGCTCTCAACCAGTGAATCGAGCCGGGCATCCTCCGGGTAGGGAAACTTCACGAAGCGCTGGAAGGCTGCCTCCCGCCCCAGCGTATCGGGCCGGAAGCGCCGCACATAGGTCTCATACTGCCAATAGTCGCGCTCCTGCAACAGCGAGAAGCGTCCCCCGCGGATTACGAGATCCTCCAACAGAACGGTTCCGTCGGGCTTGTGCAGCAGGGGCGTGATGACCACACTGCGGCTGCTGCCCAGCAGCTGCTTCGGAAGCGTAACCACAAAGTCGAGGTGCACCCACCCGTTGCGTTCGGGAACCGAGCGGACCTTCGCCACGACCGTCACCTGCTCGATCTGCAGCGACATGACCCGCTCGCCGTCGGGCAGCGTATCGACCGGAGCCAGAAAGAAGGTGTTGCTGTCGCGCTGGAGTCGCACAACCTGCGGCCGGTAGTCCTGCTGTTGGGCCTGACGCTCCGCGCGCGTAAGTTGCGAGAGGTGCGCCGCGGCGCGCTGACGCTCCAGACGTGTGGCCACCGAGCAGCCCGTCGCGGCACACATCGCGGCGGCAAGCATGCCGCCCAGAATCATTCGTTGTGCTTTCATGGCTAAAACAGATAGGCGAACGATAGCTCCAGGCGGGAAGGGGCCAAGGTCCAGCGTCGCGAGTGATAGATATATTCGTCGTCCCAGTCCGAGACCGTAGGGTCACGCCTCGTGTCCTTCGTATGGAAGAGCCCAAGGCCTCCCTCTACGGCCACGCTCCACCGTTTGGAGAGCATCCACGAATAGCCGCAGGAGAAACCCACGCCCCACGCCCGGCCGTCGTAGCGGCGCGTGCGGCGGCCGACGAGGTAGTTGACATGCAAGAGCTGTGCACCCACAAAGGGGCCGACCTGTGTTTCGTAGAACCAGTAGCGGGCGCCGAGCTGCGCCGCACGAAACGAGGTGGCAAGATCCTCCGTGCGCAGGGGGTTCCAGAACAGCGCTCCCTCCAGCGACCAGCGGTCCGTCAGGGCCACCTCTGCGCCAAGGCTCAGCGTCGCCGAACAGGCCGCCAAGGCATTGGCCCGCACGGCGAAAATCTGTGCCGCAGCCTTGTGGGGCGAACCCCACAAGGCCATAAGCAGCACCGTCAGAAGCGGTATGATTTGTCGTCGTTTCATCGTCTTCGCGTTTTATTCCCGGATACAGCGCACGACCAGCCCTTCGTCCAGACGGGCCGAGTTCGTAATGGCAACAATGCCGCTCTCGTCCAGGATGTAGAGGTACTGTCCGTAATCTTTCGACGAGCCGAGGTTCGGAGTGTTCGTCCAGACCCGCACCTGGTAGGCCGGCCAGTAATACTGCACCTTTCCCGAACTGCCATCCAGATAGCCCGAGAAGGGATAGAGCGTCGTCGACGTACCACTTGCCGCGTAGTACATGTACCAGCCGCCGTCGTTTACGTAGGTCGCCTTCTTGAAGTAGTTCTTGTCCCACGCTCCCGTATGCGGCACCCGCCAGCCCGGCGGACAGGGATCGTAGATCGTCTTGCGATTGACGGTCGAGGCGGTCGTTCCGTTCGTGTAGTTGCCCCAGAGATTCGGATTCAGCGGGTTGTGCCAGCTCCCCGAGTAGGGATTGCCGGCCATCACCGTCGTCGGATGCTCGATGGCCCACTGTACCGTATAGTCGCTCGTCGGAAGCGACGGACTTGTATTGCGGCCATAGGACTTGAACTCATACCCTTCGAGGCTGGTTACGGCCGCCGGAGTGTAATAGGTCGTCGGTGCATTCGTCGAGGGATAGATGAAGGGATCCTTGCGCCCCCACTGGTAGTACATCCCCTTGGATCGTACATCCGTCAGCGAGGTGGTCTCCGCGCCGAGGTTGCGATCCATGAAGACGGCCCCCGTCGAATAGGTCTTCGCTGTGGAGAGCGGATCGTAGTCCACGGCCCAGATATGCCACGACCAGATGCAGGTCCCAGCAGCGTCGAAGAGCCCGATGACGGCATTGCCATGCGCCGTGCCGGTCTCGAAACAGATTCTTCCATCGGCATATTCGGCCGATCGGATGACGGCGTTGCGAACGGAACCGGTTTCCCAGAGAATCCGCGCCTCGACACCCGAGAGTTTTTTGGGTGTTACGTTCTGGGTCGAGCGGCCGTTGCCCTGCACCGTCGCATCGAACGAGTAGAACGTGCGCAGCTTCGGGGCGATATAGCAGTTGGCCGTGCCGTTGCCGTCCAGCGGCGTAGCCGTCGATTTGAACCGCGCGTAGAGTTCCGTGCGGGTCTGCTGCGGACGGAACGCATAGGTCGCCGAGGTGGAGAGGCGTTGCGTATAACCGCTGTCCGAGTACCACCCCTCGAACACATACCCCGCACCGGCACGTGCCGTCAGGCTGCAGCCCTGCTCGTAGCACAGCGCCACGCTCCGAAGACTACTGCCCGAGCCGGTCTCGCCACTCCACAAGGCGCCCGAGGCCGAGATCGTACCGCCGGCCGAAGGTTTGACGTAGACAACATTGGCCATCCGATGCTCGAAGTCGTAGGTCCCGCAGACCCCGTAGGGATCTCGCAGCGTAATGCGGTAGGCAAAGCGGGAGTTCGACGAGGTGTAAACCGTCGGGTTGTACTGCACGCCGAAAAGATTGTCGCCGTTGGGCGAATAGACCCGGAACTCGGAGCCCGACTCGCCGTGGAAGTCATCGAAAAGGACCTTCGAGCTGTCACCCGCCGTGACCGAGATCTTCCCGGTCAGCGGCAGCTCCTCATCGTTGTTCTCCACGTCGATATGCAGCAGCGTCGTCCCCTCGTAGATGCAGTAGTCGCCAAAGCGGTAGTCATCGAAGTTGTCCCACACCTGAATCGAGTAGGAGTAGACGCGCGTGTCGATCTCATTGTCGCCCAGAATCGCGATGCGGAAGGTATAGTGGACATTGGCCCGCACGTTGAAGTCCGAGGTGTTGTTGCCGCCCAGGTAGACCGTATAGAGGAGATTCCGGCTGCCGTTCACGGCGCGGATCAGCAGGTACGAAGCGTGCTCCGGAGCATGCTCGGGGCTCTTCTGCCGCTGGTCCGTGATCGACGGAACGGTGCCCTGCAGATTCGGAAGCAGGTAGCAGGCACCCGAGGCCGCCGTTCCCGTGAGTGTCGTCTCGGGGCCGTCCATATAGTCGGCCGGATCGGACGACGGGGCTGCCTCCGGAACGAAGAGCGCCGCCGTGTGCGGAAGCGAGATCAGCTGCACGGAGCGCAGCTCGATATTGGGATCCTTGACGTCGATCTCATAGGAGACCTTGGCCACGCACCGCCGAACCTCGATGGTCGAGCAGTTTGCCCCGGCGCTCGTAACGTCAAACTCCTCCTCGGCGGCCATCGGAAGGCGTTCGTAACTTTCGGCGTTCGAGATTCGCAGCTCCTCCTCCGAGGGATCCGCCCCGAGGTCGCGGCCGAGGTTGGCGGCAAGGCGCATCCGATAATGTCCGGGCACGACCTCGAAGCGAAGGGTCGTCGACTGCTGGTAGCAATGCAGGAGCAGTTCTCCTTGGTCGTCATAGAGGTAGAAGTTCAGATCGGCGATCGCATCCTCGTCCGTCGAGCGGGTCTGCTCCTGCATCCCGTCGGGACGGACGGCGATCTCGACCGCCACACCGCGAGGCGCCACGGCCTCCTCGGTCAGGCTCTCCCGACATCCGGTCAACGTCACAAGGAGGACCGACAGCAGGAGCACCAGTTGCTGGATTCGTTTCATAACAGTTCGTGTTTGAAAGGTGAGAAAAAGGGTCCCGTCCGACCCCTCGGGGCAAGGCGGGACCCGCGATACAAGGATTAGGCGCCCAGGTCAACCGACTGCGTGACGGGAGTCTCCCAGTCGGCAACCGTTACCGACACCTGGCAATCCTGCCCCACAAGGCCCGTAATATTGGCGGCGACCCGGTAGTAGCCGTTGCGGAGGATCTGACCCGCGGCCTTGCCCGTCAGTTCGACCGAATAGGTTACATCCGAACGGTCGTCGCTCGTCGAGCTGCTGCCGTCGCTGTCGTAGGTCGCGTTGATCTCCAGCAGCACGCGGCTTCCGGCATCAAGCGTCCCCGTTT
Source organism: uncultured Alistipes sp. (assembly GCA_938014215.1). Classification (GTDB taxonomy): domain Bacteria; phylum Bacteroidota; class Bacteroidia; order Bacteroidales; family Rikenellaceae; genus Alistipes. Next base: position 8,049 of record CALLRW010000037.1, read on the forward strand.
CATAGAGGTAGAAGAGGCTGTTGTACTTCGACGAAGCCGTACCCGGGGTCTGGGTATGGGTGTAGCTCATGGCACCCGTCGAGGGCTCGCCGGCCACGACGAGCGACTGCGAAGCGGCGCGCGAGAGCTTCACCGAGTTGATCGTGATCGAGCCGGGATACTTCTCCGAAAACTCCGGGGCGATCGTGGTCTGCAGGGCGACCTTCGCCACCGTGCGTTTGAGCGAGATACCCACCTGCGTCGAAGTGTTCACCGCACCGACGGTCTTGGTCGTCGAGCCAGACATCACGAAGCCGCCCGAGCGCAGCGCCTTGGTCGAGACATCCGCAAAGGTGCCGTTATACTCTCCGGCCGACTTCTCCACAAGAGCCGTAAGTGCCGACTTGGTTTTGGCCGACGAGGCGTCGTAGTTCGCAACGGCATAGAACGAGCATTCGGTTCCGGCCGCCGACTTCGGAAGCGAGAAGGTCGCCGATTTCGAGGCGAGCTCCGATGCCGTGAAATCGCGGCGCAGAATCAGATCGCCCGAGGCGTTGAACGTGAAGACCGAGAGCGACGAGAGGGCCTTCTCCCACGCCTCGGCCGTGGCCGTGGCATCGAAGAAGGCGCGGGTCTGCGTATCATCCCCCGAAGAGAGGGTGATCGTTACCGAAGCACCATCGGGGTGTGCCTCCGGAGCGGGGTTCATCATCTCGGTTTCCTTGTTGCACGAAGCAAACAGCGCAGCGGCGAGAGCCGCCATCGCAAAAATTCGGTTTTTCATGGTTGTCAGATTTGAAAGGTGTTTGAAAGATGGTCATTTGAAGTGTTTCGCGAGAGGTGCCGGGCGTTCGGGACTCTGGTAGCCCGGCACTCCGTTCTCGTCAATCCACCGGCGGATAGCCCGTCGGAGCCGTTCCTTGAGTAGCCGGAACTCGGGTCGCTGGGCAAAGACGTCCCCCAGCGGTGTGCGCTCGAAAATTGGCGAACAGATTCGGGTCAGCTTCAGCGCCACCGTCTGACGCTGGCTTTGGGGAATAGCCGGGTAGTCGGTTTCGAGGATCAGATGGACCGTGTCGTAGGGCGAGAAGAGCAGCCCGCGGAACAGGATCCGATCGGCAACACGGATCGACTGGTCGACCGGAACACCGGCTTCGAGGCTTTGGCTGTAACCCTCGAATGCCAACCGGCTGCGCCGCTCGATCATCCGTCGGTAACGGGGCTGCGAAGGGTGCCGCTCCTCGAGAAACTGCCGGAGGCGCTCGCTGAACCACGTTTGATCGGGTTGTTCCATTGTCGTGCGGCATTAGCGTTTCCGACCCCGGCTCGGCGTCTCGGGCGCCGGTTCCTGCTTCTGGGGCTGCTTCTGCTCCTGTTGTTTCGACTGGGAGGCCTGCTGCTCCTGGCGGCGCAGGTTCGTGAAGTCGTAGTCCACACCGTTGGTCCGGGGGTTGAGCCGGATGATGCACGAGAGCGGCTTGCCGTTGCGTCCGAGAATCGGGCGGGCCTTCTCCTTCGAGCAGTCGAGCCCTTCGGGGCTCTTCACGGCGGCAAGCTGCCGTTCGTCCAGCTGCTTTGAAAGCGACTCGGGAATGTAGGGCTTGCTGTAACGGTAGTCCGTCATCCGGTATTCGCGCGTCAGGGCATCGAAGCCAACCTTCCCCGAATAGGTGATGTCGCCGTTGCGCATCGTGCACCCCTCGACCTGCACACGGCTTCCCGAGGCGAGATTTTCCTGCTGGGCATCAGTCAGCCGCACGCCGTTGAAGAAGCGCAGTTCGGGGACTTCGCGCCGGGGGACCGTCACGAAGCGGTTGGTAGCCGGGTTCAGCGTCACGTAGCACCACTCCTTTTCGCCCGTATGCGGGTTGGGCATCTCGTAGAGGCGGTCCGGGGTCTTCCCCGACAGCATCTGCTCCTTGTCGCTGGCCGTGAACATCATCCGGAACTCCTCGCGTTCAAACTCCGGACGGGCCAGGGCGCTTTCGAGCCCGACCTGCACGTCACCGTTCCGGTCGCGGAAGGGACGCAGGGCGAACTCTCCGGCTACGGACAAGTCGCCGACTTTCAGACTGATGTTGTGGAGCTCCGTCGTGGGTAGGCCCAGCTTCATCGCCTCCAGCTCCTTCGGCGTAACGACGACGCCCATCTCCTTCAGCTCCTGCAGGTGCAGATCCTGCGTGTCGAACTTGACCCGTTCGAGCTGGTACGAGGTGACGCGGTGGTCGTTCAAGGCCTTCAATCCCTCCGGGTCCTTCGGGTTGTCGGCCAACCGCAGCAGCGACTGTGCTACCTCGCTGGCCTTGTCAGCCGCGACTTTCAGGAAATGGAACGGCTTGGCATTCTCCTGCGAGAGGAACCCCTTGATGAAGGCGCCCACGGCCGAGCTGTTCCGCAGGTCGAAGAAGGCCGGCTTGTTGGCCGTCAGTGGCGAGGTGGTGATGGCCTTGTACTGGCGGCCCTCCTGCTTGAGCTCCGAGACGGCCTCCACGGCGCCGTTCTGTTCGTTGTAGAGCAGCAGCGTCTCCTTGTAGGTAGGATCGGCCTGCTCCGGGGCCTGGTTGATTGGTTGATTCAGATTCTCTTCGGGCATAATGCAACTGTTTTAAGTGAAACAAAAGGTTGATGCCGCGAATATAAAGAGCTGAATGTCCGTCGCTTCCAATCGTCCTGCACAGGCCGTGCATGGCCGTCAGCCGTGGGTTTTCCGCACGGCGGTTTACTTCTTTTTCTTCGGCAGGAGCCCCGCAAGGTCGGGGTCATTCTCGATGCGGCGGATCTCCCGCTCGACGATTTGAACCACCTCCTCCTTGATGCGGTAGTAGTTCTCGCGGATGATCTCTTCCATGCGGTCCGTGCCCTCCTCGTCGAGGAACGAGGAGATCTGCGGGATGGGAACGAAGCGCCGCTCCTCGGCCTGGATTGCCGCACTGTCCAGCTCGATGCGGGCATGGAAAATCTTCTGAGGCAGGGGCTGGTCGACGTTGTCTGCCACCGAACCGACGAACATCCCCTGCGTGAGGTTCGAAATCTTCGACGGCGGAATCAGCGCGTCGAGCTGCGTGTTGGTCGAATGGGTGATGTTCTCGTTCGAGACGGACTGCGACTCACGCAGCTGAACGATCTTGCCGAAGCGGTCGGAGAGCGTGCGGGCCGTATCGCCCACCACCTGCCCCGAGAAGATGTTGCCCACGGTGTTGAAGATCACCTTCGCCTCCTTGTCGCCGTAGTCGCGTTCCAACTGCGAGAAGTCCTGAAAGCCCAGGCAGACGGCCACACGGTTCGAACGGGCCGTGGCGATGAGGTTGTCCAGCCCCCGGAAGTAGATTGTCGGGAGCTCGTCGATGATGATTGAGGATTTCAGCCGACCCTTTTTGTTGATTAACCGCACGATGCGCGAATTGTAGAGCCCCAGGGCTGCCGAATAGATATTCTGCCGG
>CALLRW010000038.1 GCA_938014215.1 uncultured Alistipes sp.
AAACTCGGGAACTAAAAATTAGTGGTAAAATTAGCATAACAGATATTGCAACACCAGCCACAGAGATACCCAAATTTCTCTCATTAGCGGGTCTGCCTCATCCTTGCAGCGATTCCGTTCCAGAATATATATCGGCCCAGGTCACACTCCGAAACAAAAGTTTATCCAAGGACTCTCTGTGCAGCGCCGATTTAATCTGGGTACTGCGTCCTTATCTGCAATGGTTGCAAAATATCGACCCCCATTTAAGGGCAGAACCACAACCTGTCCATTTCTCAGATGTCAAAAAAGCTGACAATATCTCTGTATTTGGCTTTTTATCACTCAACATCAATGATACACTTGTTGTGGAACGTTCAATCGATCCTCTCTTCAGACAAGGCGATCGAATCCTGCGTATCAATAATGTTCCTGCCTCACAATATCTGCAATATTGCTACGATGACAGGCATATATACCCGTTCACTCTTTTGACCAATTATCATTATGCAATTGTTACAGCCTTTGATTATAAAATCCAATTGGCTCGCAACGGCAATATGATGGAAATGAATACACCCGGTCTTTCCTGGAAAGAAGTATATCTCAAATTAAATCAACAGTCTGAATTTCAAAGCCGGATCTTCCATGAGGCCCAAACGGGATATTTCCGCATCGGAGAGTTTTATCCAAATAACAACTTGATGATTAGAAAGTTGAGAATGGCCATTCAACAGGCTCGGCGAGAAGGATGTACCTCTTTCATATTGGATTTAAGGGGTAATCTGGGCGGTAATGGGCATGCATTTGACAGACTGTTATCCATTTTCATCAATAAGCCCGCCATTCCCTATTTAAGGGGCAAACGATTGAAAGTTTCCCCGTGGACCTTGCAAGATTATGATTTTCTAACCGCCGATATGCTCGGATCAGTCATTGAAGTTCCGAGTCAATATACCAATAAAACGGTATCGCTGAATCAACAATTATACATTCCAGGGATGCAATTCTACGTCTTGATGGACAAAGATACGAGTTCCATCGCAGCATCTTTCTGCAATATAATGCAATATAATGGAGCAGCCTTGTTAGCCGGGGAGCCTTTACGACACAATGCTTTGAAATATGGAGAAACCGTAGGTGCCCGCTATGGAATTTCCGGATTGTATCTTACCGTATCGACGGTCGAATTTGACGAATATTCTCATGCCGTCGACGGGGTACTGATGCCGGATATCGCCATTCCATACGTTGCACGGGATTATCTCTCGGGACAGGATGCTATGTTGAATAAGCTACTGGAGATCATTCGAGAGCAAAACGAAAAAAGCTCTAAACAATAGCGAATTACACAATTCGACAGGAGAAGTCCGAAAATATTAGCGGGTTGTTACAGCCCTCATATGGGCTGTAACAACCCTTACAATATATGAACCGATTATGAAGAAAAGAATCGCGCTATATCACCTTTTAGTTGCTCTTTTGCTGGTAGGTGCTGCCGCTTCATGTCCTGCTCAGAATGCAGCTCAACCGCCAACAGCACTCGAAGCTAAACTGCAACTGCGCGAGAGCCGCATGGTTCCCGTTCCAGGCCGCTCCATTGCGGTCTTCGATGTGGCGACACCCCGATCGGAGATCGGACATCGGCTCTTCCGAATCCCGGAACATCCGGCATTCGATTCGCTGCTGACTCCGGCTGTCACGCAACGCCTCCTTGACGAAATTAACCGTCGCTGCGAGACGATTGGAAGGGATACATTGCTGACCTCCGATCTGATTTGGGTCTATCGGCCCTATTTCGACTGGCTTTTTGCCGAAGATCCCCATTGCCGGATTGAACCCATGATTCCGGCCGGCAAGATGCGCGAAACCCGAAAACTTCGGGTCCCGGCCTTTGACCTGCTGCGGATTCACGATACGGTGATTGTCCACCACTCGCTCGATGCCGCCTTCCGACCGGGAGACCGCATCCTCGCCATCAACGGGATTTCGGTTGAGACCCTTCAGCAATACACCTATCCCGATCGGTACGATACACCGGCCAACCTTCTGCGCCATTACCACTTCAGCAACGTGGTCGATTCGTTTGCATTCGATATCGAGCGCCAGGGCGAACGGCTCCGCCTGCAGACTTCTGGTGAGATTCAGCGCCGCGTCGTGCTGAAACTGCAGCAGCAGCGGGCTTTGACCCTCCAAGTCTTTCCCGATGCGGCCAGTGCCTGTATCTCGATCCCCTCGTTCTATCCCAACAACAGTTGGTTGATCAAGGAGTTGTCCCGGCAGATTAAAAAATGGAAAGCCGAGTGCATTACCCATATCATACTCGATCTGAGAATGAATCCGGGCGGATACGGCGATCGGTTTGATGAACTGCTCTCCCTCTTCATAAATCGCCCTGCAATCGATTACCTGCGGGGAGCCCGGATTCGTTGTTCACGAGCGACAATGCCGCTCTACGATTTTCTGTCCGGGGAGCAGATGGGGCAGAACGTGGTTTTGCCCGAAGGGGAGATCGTGCGCAGGGTTCCGTTGCAGCCGGAGCTCTTCGTGGATGGAATGAAGTATTACGTGCTGATGAGCCGCAATACCGGATCCATTGCCGCGACCTTCTGCAACATACTCCAATACAACCAGGCCGCCACACTGGTCGGAGAGCCGCTCCTGCGCCATGCTTTCCGATACGGAGAGACCGTTCCGGGGCGGATCCTGCTGCCAACCCTGCTCCGGGAGGTGGGAATCTCCACGATCGAATACGACGAATATACACGCGCCGTCGACGGGGTGCTGATGCCGGACATCGCCATTCCATACGTTGCGCGGGATTACCTCTCGGGACAGGATGCAATGCTTGACAA
>CALLRW010000039.1 GCA_938014215.1 uncultured Alistipes sp.
CCGGCAGAATATCTATTCGGCAGCCCTGGGGCTCTACAATTCGCGCATCGTGCGGCTCATCAACAAGAAGGGTCGGCTGAAATCCTCGATCATCATCGACGAACTTCCGACGATCTACTTCCGGGGGCTGGACAACCTCATCGCCACGGCCCGTTCGAACCGCGTGGCTGTCTGCCTGGGCTTTCAGGACTTCTCGCAGTTGGAACGCGACTATGGCGACAAGGAGGCGAAGGTGATCTTCAACACCGTGGGCAACATCTTCTCGGGACAGGTGGTGGGCGATACGGCCCGCACGCTCTCCGACCGCTTCGGCAAGATCGTCCAGTTGCGCGAGTCGCAGTCCGTCTCAAACGAGAACATCACCCATTCGACCAACACGCAACTCGACGCGCTGATTCCGCCGTCGAAGATCTCGAACCTCACGCAGGGGATGTTCGTCGGTTCGGTGGCCGACAACGTGGACCAACCCCTGCCACAGAAGATTTTCCATGCCCGCATCGAACTGGATAGCGCAGCAATTCAGGCCGAGGAGCGGCGCTTCGTTCCCATCCCGCAGATCTCCTCATTCCTCGACGAGGAGGGCACGGACCGCATGGAGGAGATTATCCGCGAGAACTACTACAGCATCAAATCTGATGTGGAACAAATTGTAAAGACAGAAATAATGAGGATAGAGGCAGATCCGGAATTGTCAAAACTTTTACCAACGAAAAAAAAGTAATATATTTGTTGTGCCTTACAGACCGAAAGGTCAACTGGGCCTACGAAAAAAGATAGTACGACAAGTTTTTTGTCGTGCTTTTAACTTTAATCCTTTAATCTATGATAAAACAATTTATCAAAAATTGAGGCTTAACAGTCGTTGAAGTTGCCATAAACATCTGCGCAAGTTTACTATTGCCTTTTTGAGCAGCTCTACTTATCAGCATAGGCTGTACGCTGTTAAGCAAGTGGTTGGCCACTAAGAAATCCTAAAAAAATGGTAAGATAGCGGAGCAGTCCCTCCGCTATCTTTATGTAAGTCCGATCATGAAGATTGGACTTATTTTTTGCTCCTTCTTCTCTTTTGACGGTCATGTACGGCCTGCGCAGGACGATTGAAAGCGACGGACATTCAGTTCTTTATATTCGCGGCATCAACCTTTTGTTTCACTTAAAACAGTTGCATTATGCCCGAAGAAAATCTGAATCAACCGATCAACCAGGCCCCGGAGCAGGCCGATCCCTCCTACAAGGAGACGCTGCTGCTCTACAACGAACAGAACGGCGCCGTAGAGGCCGTCTCGGAACTCAAGCAGGAGGGCCGACAGTACAAGGCCATCACCACCTCACCGCTCACTGCCAACAAGCCGGCCTTCTTCGACCTGCGGAACAGTTCGGCCGTGGGCGCCTTCATCAAGGGTTTCCTCTCACAGGAGAATGCCCGGCCGTTCCATTTCCTGAAGGTCGCGGCGGACAAGGCCAGCGAGGTGGCGCAGTCGCTGCTACGGCTGGCCGACAACCCGAAGGACCCGGAGGGATTGAAGGCGTTGAACGACCTCCGAGTCACCTCGTACCAGCTCGAACGGGTCAAGTTCGACACGCAGGACCTGCACCTGCAGGAGCTGAAGGAGATGGGCGTTGTCGTTACGCCGAAGGAGCTGGAGGCGATGAAGCTGGGACTTCCGACGACGGAGCTCCACAACATCAGTCTGAAGGTCGGCGACCTGTCCGTAGCCGGAGAGTTTGCCCTGCGCCCCTTCCGCGACCAGAACGGCGACGTGCAGGTCGGGCTCGAAAGTGCCCTGGCCCGTCCGGAGTTCGAACGCGAGGAGTTCCGGATGATGTTTACGGCCAGCGACAAGGAGCAGATGCTGTCGGGGAAGACCCCGGACCGACTCTACGAGATGCCTAACCCGCATACGGGCGAAAAGGAGTGGTGCTATGTAACACTGAACCCGGCGACCAACCGCTTCGTGACGGTCCCCCGGCGCGAAGTCCCTGAGCTGCGCTTCTTCAACGGCGTACGGCTAACCGAGGCCCAGCAGGAGAACCTCGCCTCGGGAAGCCGTGTGCAGGTCGAGGGGTGCACGATGCGCAACGGCGACATCACCTATTCGGGGAAGGTTGGCTTCGATGCCCTGACGCGCGAATACCGGATGACGGACTACCGTTACAGCAAGCCCTACATTCCCGAGTCGCTTTCAAAGCAGCTGGACGAACGGCAGCTTGCCGCCGTGAAGAGCCCCGAAGGGCTCGACTGCTCGAAGGAGAAGGCCCGCCCGATTCTCGGACGCAACGGCAAGCCGCTCTCGTGCATCATCCGGCTCAACCCCCGGACCAACGGTGTGGACTACGACTTCACGAACCTGCGCCGCCAGGAGCAGCAGGCCTCCCAGTCGAAACAACAGGAGCAGAAGCAGCCCCAGAAGCAGGAACCGGCGCCCGAGACGCCGAGCCGGGGTCGGAAACGCTAATGCCGCACGACAATGGAACAACCCGATCAAACGTGGTTCAGCGAGCGCCTCCGGCAGTTTCTCGAGGAGCGGCACCCTTCGCAGCCCCGTTACCGACGGATGATCGAGCGGCGCAGCCGGTTGGCATTCGAGGGTTACAGCCAAAGCCTTGAAGCCGGTGTCCCGGTCGACCAGGCGATCCGTGTTGCCGACCGGATCCTGTTCCGCGGGCTGCTCTTCTCGCCCTACGATACGGTCCATCTGATCCTCGAGACCGACTACCCGGCCATTCCCCAAAGCCAGCGTCAGACGGTGGCGCTGAAGTTGACCCGGATCTGTTCGCCGATCTTCGAGCGTACCCCATTGGGCGACGACTTTGCCCAGCGTCCCGAGTTCCGGCTGCTCAAAGAGCGTCTCCGACGGGCCATCCGCCGGTGGATCGACGAAAACGGTGTGCCGGGCTACCAGAGTCCCGAACGCCCGTCACCTCTCGCGAAACGCTTCAAATAACCATCTTTCAATCACCTTTCAAATCTGACAACCATGAAAAACCGAATTTTTGCGATGGCGGCTCTCGCCGCTGCGCTGTTTGCCTCGTGCAACAAGGAAACCGAAATGATGAACCCCGCTCCGGAGGCACGCCCCGATGGTGCCTCGGTAACGATCACCCTCTCTTCGGGGGATGATACGCAGACCCGTGCCTTCTTCGATGCCACGGCCACAGCCGAGGCGTGGGAGAAGACCCTCTCGTCGCTCTCGGTCTTCACGTTCAACACCTCGGGCGATCTGATCCTGCGCCGCGATTTTACGGTCTCGGAACTCGCCTCGAAATCGGCGACCTTCTCGCTTCCGAAGTCTGCGGCGGGAACCGAATGCTCGTTCTATGCCGTTGCGAACTACGACGCCTCGTCGGCCAAGACCCAGTCGGCACTCACGGCTCTTGTGGAGCAGTCGGCCGGAGACTATAACGGTGCCTTCGCGGATGTCTCGACCAAGGCGCTGCGCTCGGGCGGCTTCGTGATGTCGGGCTCGACGACCAAGACCGTCGGTGCGGTGAACACCTCGACGCAGGTGGGCATCTCGCTGAAACGCACGGTGGCGAAGGTTGCCCTGCAGACCTCGATTGCCCCGGAGTTCTCGGAGAAGTATCCCGGTTCGATCACGATCAACTCGGTGAAGCTCTCACGCGCCGCGTCGCAGTCGCTCGTCGTAGCCGGCGAGCCCTCGACGGGAGCCATGACCTACACGCATACCCAGACCCCGGGGACGGCCTCGTCGAAGTACAACAACCTCTTCTACCTCTATGAAACGGGGACGCTCGATGCCGGAAGCCGCGTGCTGCTGGAGATCAACGCAACCTACGATGGCGACGGCAGCAGCTCGACGAGCGATGACCGTTCGGAGGTGACCTATTCGGTCGAACTGATGGGCAAGGCCGCGGGTCAGATCCTCCGCAACGGCTACTACCGGGTCGCCGCCAATATTACGGGCCTTGTGGGGCAGGATTGCCAGGTGTCGGTAACGGTTGCCGACTGGGAGACTCCCGTCACGCAGTCGGTTGACCTGGGCGCCTAATCCTTGTATCGCGGGTCCCGCCTTGCCCCGAGGGGTCGGACGGGACCCTTTTTCTCACCTTTCAAACACGAACTGTTATGAAACGAATCCAGCAACTGGTGCTCCTGCTGTCGGTCCTCCTTGTGACGTTGACCGGATGTCGGGAGAGCCTGACCGAGGAGGCCGTGGCGCCTCGCGGTGTGGCGGTCGAGATCGCCGTCCGTCCCGACGGGATGCAGGAGCAGACCCGCTCGACGGACGAGGATGCGATCGCCGATCTGAACTTCTACCTTTATGACGACCAAGGCAGTCTGCTCCTGCATCGCTACCAGCAGGCGACGACCCTTCGCTTCGAGATCGTGCCCGGACATTATCGGATGCGGATCGCTGCCAACCTCGGCCGCGACCTCGGGGGGAACCCCTCGGAGGAGGAGCTGAGAATCTCAAACGCCGAAACTTACGAACGTCTTCCGATGGCCGCCGAGGAGGAGTTTGACGTTACAGCCGCCGGAGCAAGCTGCTCGACCATCGAGGTTCGGCGGAGCGTGGCCAAGGTCTCCTACGAGATCGACGTCAAGGATCCCAATATCGAGCTTCGCTCGGTGCAGCTGATCTCACTTCCGCGCACGGCGGCGCTCTTTGATCCGGAGGCAGCCCCGTCGTCCGATCCGGCCGACTATACGGACAGCTCCGAGACAACGCTCTCGGGAACGACGGTCTCGGGAGCCTGCTATCTGCTTCCGAATCTGCAGGGCACCGTTCCGTCGATCACGGACCAGCGGCAGAAGAGCCCCGAGCATGCTCCGGAGCACGCTTCGTACCTGCTGATCCGCGCCGTGAACGGCAGCCGGAATCTCCTCTATACGGTCTACCTGGGCGGCAACAACACCTCGGACTTCAACGTGCGGGCCAATGTCCACTATACCTTCCGCATCGCGATTCTGGGCGACAATGAGATCGACACGCGCGTCTACTCCTACTCGATTCAGGTGTGGGACAACTTCGATGACTACCGCTTTGGCGACTACTGCATCTACGAGGGGACGACGCTGCTGCATATCGACGTGGAGAACAACGATGAGGAGCTGCCGCTGACCGGGAAGATCTCGGTCACGGCGGGTGACAGCTCGAAGGTCCTTTTCGATGACTTCCACGGCGAGTCGGGCTCCGAGTTCCGGGTCTATTCGCCCAACGGCGACAATCTTTTCGGCGTGCAGTACAACCCGACGGTTTACACCTCGTCGAACTCCCGCTTTGCCTACCGCATTACGCTGCGAGATCCCTACGGGGTCTGCGGGACCTACGACTTCGAGCATCGGATGGCCAATGTTGTCTACGTCAAACCTTCGGCCGGCGGTACGATCTCGGCCTCGGGCGCCTTGTGGAGTGGCGAGACCGGCTCGGGCAGTAGTCTTCGGAGCGTGGCGCTGTGCTACGAGCAGGGCTGCAGCCTGACGGCACGTGCCGGTGCGGGGTATGTGTTCGAGGGGTGGTACTCGGACAGCGGTTATACGCAACGCCTCTCCACCTCGGCGACCTATGCGTTCCGTCCGCAGCAGACCCGCACGGAACTCTACGCGCGGTTCAAATCGACGGCTACGCCGCTGGACGGCAACGGCACGGCCAACTGCTATATCGCCCCGAAGCTGCGCACGTTCTATTCGTTCGATGCGACGGTGCAGGGCAACGGGAAAACGACGACGAACATCCGTCCGCAGCGCCTGAACGGGACCTCCGCCATTCTGATCTGGGAAACCGGAATCGAACGCAATGCAATCATCTCGGATGTCTCTTTTGCCGACGGACGAATCACCTTTACCACGGGATCCAAGCGCGGAAATGCTGTCATTGGACTGCTTGACAGCCGTGGCGATTGTATCTGGTCGTGGCATATCTGGTCCGTAGATTATGATATTGAGAGCTCGGGTCAGACTTATTTCTCGGGGAAAACTTTCATGGACCGGAATCTCGGAGCGTTGACCGCGGATTGTACACAGCCCTCATCGCGTGGTATGTATTATCAATGGGGGCGCAAAGACCCGTTTATCTACCCGGCCAATAATCAAGATACCCGCAAGTTTGCCGATGCGGTTTATGCATCGGGATATGAGTATGGAGAAAGCTATCCCGATACAAGTTCGGATCCCGAATCCATGATGAGCATATCATGGGCTACAGCCCATCCGACCACCTATATGAATGGGGCATTCTATTCTGACTGGGACGATCGCACAACGATCTCGGACTGGTTGTATGATCCGAGGCCAAACCTGTGGGGGAATCCGACGACAAGCAGTAATACGGTCACAGCAACAAGTACCAAGTCGATCTATGATCCCTGTCCGCCTGGATGGAAAACACCCAGTCCCCAGGATCTCAAGGGAATTCAATATGTAGGTCGATTCCAGCCTAATTACGTGACGATTCAATACAACTCCGGCCGCACGACGCAGATCCCGATGGGTGGTACTCTTTCCGAAGGATACTTTATGAGTAATGGACAGATCGGTCGGTTGTATACCAATGTTCCATATTACTATCGCTGGGAAAGTGGTACATCCGTATATAGCGAACGGGCCTGCACGTCGCTCTTCTTTTCATCGAGTATGGGCACGACGGACTATTACCGCTATGCAGCCAATCCGGTGCGTTGTGTCCGCGAATAAAAAAGATCGAGACGATGAAACGACGACAAATCATACCGCTTCTGACGGTGCTGCTTATGGCCTTGTGGGGTTCGCCCCACAAGGCTGCGGCACAGATTTTCGCCGTGCGGGCCAATGCCTTGGCGGCCTGTTCGGCGACGCTGAGCCTTGGCGCAGAGGTGGCCCTGACGGACCGCTGGTCGCTGGAGGGAGCGCTGTTCTGGAACCCCCTGCGCACGGAGGATCTTGCCACCTCGTTTCGTGCGGCGCAGCTCGGCGCCCGCTACTGGTTCTACGAAACACAGGTCGGCCCCTTTGTGGGTGCACAGCTCTTGCATGTCAACTACCTCGTCGGCCGCCGCACGCGCCGCTACGACGGCCGGGCGTGGGGCGTGGGTTTCTCCTGCGGCTATTCGTGGATGCTCTCCAAACGGTGGAGCGTGGCCGTAGAGGGAGGCCTTGGGCTCTTCCATACGAAGGACACGAGGCGTGACCCTACGGTCTCGGACTGGGACGACGAATATATCTATCACTCGCGACGCTGGACCTTGGCCCCTTCCCGCCTGGAGCTATCGTTCGCCTATCTGTTTTAGCCATGAAAGCACAACGAATGATTCTGGGCGGCATGCTTGCCGCCGCGATGTGTGCCGCGACGGGCTGCTCGGTGGCCACACGTCTGGAGCGTCAGCGCGCCGCGGCGCACCTCTCGCAACTTACGCGCGCGGAGCGTCAGGCCCAACAGCAGGACTACCGGCCGCAGGTTGTGCGACTCCAGCGCGACAGCAACACCTTCTTTCTGGCTCCGGTCGATACGCTGCCCGACGGCGAGCGGGTCATGTCGCTGCAGATCGAGCAGGTGACGGTCGTGGCGAAGGTCCGCTCGGTTCCCGAACGCAACGGGTGGGTGCACCTCGACTTTGTGGTTACGCTTCCGAAGCAGCTGCTGGGCAGCAGCCGCAGTGTGGTCATCACGCCCCTGCTGCACAAGCCCGACGGAACCGTTCTGTTGGAGGATCTCGTAATCCGCGGGGGACGCTTCTCGCTGTTGCAGGAGCGCGACTATTGGCAGTATGAGACCTATGTGCGGCGCTTCCGGCCCGATACGCTGGGGCGGGAGGCAGCCTTCCAGCGCTTCGTGAAGTTTCCCTACCCGGAGGATGCCCGGCTCGATTCACTGGTTGAGAGCCGCAGCACGATCACTTACTACTACTCGCAGGAGGTGCCGACGGACGAGACCTCGAAGAAGATGCTCATCACGCTCACGGGGAAGGTGCAGGCCGTGGATGACAGTGCCTACCGGCTGCCGCCCTCGGATACGCTGGCTTACCTCGTCTCGTCGATGCTCTCCTTTGTCGATACGCTGCCGCGCTACCGCATCCGCGTGATCGACAAGTACGTCACGGTCCGCGACCGCAACTACATCCGTTTCTTTGTGGGCGACACCCGCGTGGTGGATACGCTGAGCGACAACGGCCGCGAGCTGGAGAAGATCTCCGGTTTGATGCGCCGGATCATCGAGCAGGAGGAGTTCTACGTCGATACAATCACCCTCACGGCCGCCTCCTCGCCGGAGGGGCGCTACGCCTTCAACGAGCGCCTTTCGCGGGGGCGTGCCGAGGCATTGAAACGCTACCTGGTGCGTCACTATGGCCGGGGTATCGACACGCTGCTGACCGTGCGGTGGGTTGCCGAGGCATGGCCCGAGTTGATGAACCGCATCCGCACGGACCCGGCGCTGACGAACCGCGAGGCGATGCTGGAGCTCCTCTCTGCGGAGCGAAATCCGGACCGGCGCGAGCGGCTGCTGCGCGAGCGCTTTCCCCGGGAGTACGCCTACCTGAAGGAGGTGATCTACCCGCAGCTCCGCTCTGTGGACTTCCGCTATAATCTTCGCCGCAAGGGGATGGTCAAGGATACGATCCACACCACGGAACTCGACACGACCTATGCCCGGGGTGTAGAGTTGCTGCAAAGGCGTCAGTATGCCCGAGCGCTCTATATTCTCAACGACTACAACGACCGCAATACGGTGGTGGCGCACCTCTCGATGGACCACAACGAGCGGGCGCTGGAACTGCTCTCGACGATGCCGACGGATGCCGTGACGGAGTACCTGCGGGCCATAGCCTGCTCGCGGCTGGGGCGCAAGGCCGAGGGACGTGAGCACTTCCTCGAAGCCTGTCGCCGGGATGAGCGCATGGAGTATCGGGGAAATCTGGATCCCGAAATTTCTGAACTTTTGAAAGAGTAAAAACGATGAAACGCAAACGCATAATAGCCATTCTGACCTACGTTCTTCTGGCCGTCGCCTGGGGCGCGATCTTCGTCTCGCTCTTCACGGCCTGCAACGTCTATGAGGATACGACGGTCGAAATCATCCGTTGTCCCGAAATCCGGGATACTATCCAACTCCCGGAGTGGGAACCCCTGGAATAAACAAAGGCTGCGAACTCAATCGCAGCCTTTGTTTTTAATTGTTCTTGGGTACGAGAGGTCGGCAAAATTCCTTGTTGACCACCCGGTCGCGCATGGCCTGCATGGAATTGAAATTGCGTGAGATGTTCTGTATTATCTCTATGTAGTTGTCCCGCCATTCTCCGTGTTCATCCTGCCACAGGCGGTAAAACGGCTTGATGGAAACACATTTCGGATGCTCGAACAACGTGTTCAACAAGGTGCGGTCCGAATTGCCGCAGGAGTGCCCCATGATGTAAATCTGGTAGTAATCCGAATTGATGAATCGGAGCAGTTGGCGATATTTGTCTGTCTCGAGATAGCGTATGGATTTGATGTTCGTCAGATAATCGTTGTCGTTCAGTTTTGAGATTGTCTTGTAGTCATCGTCTATTTCATCCCCATAACCGAAAATAATATGGTTCAAATCGTCTCCCAGTTTCCCATGGATGTGATTTACCTCGAAGCCCGAATTCTTGTAAAGATACATATCTGCTGTTGTTGTATAGTTGAAATTCAGCAGCAGAATCTGGTCCGGAAGCAGGAAATAATCCGGTATACCATCTGCTCCGGCAAGGACATCATTAATATGGTCTAATGGAAATTTTTTAATCTCCATCTCTATGTCGGAGCGATAATCTAGAGGCTCCTTATTATATTTCCGCAATAGGGAATCACCGTTGTCTATATTGTTTCGAACACTTTCAAATCGCTGAATGATGAACTCTCTGAAAGCCACAATGCTCTCTACAGACATGTCTCGAGCCGCAAAGGGCTCATAGATGGCCTTTTGGATACACTCTTTTACCAAGTCCGGCTTTATCTGGTCTTTCTGGATACCATCCAAATATTCGATTAAGAGCTTTTTTATTTCATCCAATTCCTTGTTAAGTGATTTGGCTCCGTCATATCCACAATCGCCTTCTCTAAAAATCCGTTTCAGCCAAAAATAATATTCTCCCTCTATGTCTACCCAGTTTTTGGTTTCGAAGGATTTATTTATATGCTGGAAAAACGGTGTTGTCTCAATGAGAAATCTGTCTGGATTTGCACGGACGGTTTTCATGACATCAGTTGGAGAAATTTTTGTCCCAGATGGAAAATGTCGTGAAGGAAAAATCCAATACCACGGTTGCGATTCTCCTTTTTGTGAAATTGAGCATAACTCATCCGAGAGTTTATCGCCTAGATATGCTCCTTGTAACCATTGCCCCCATTGCTCCCAATAGTGATTTATAAAGTTCCTGTAACTCGTAGGAAGATTATGCGCCAAATCAAATCCGTTTCCAATCAATATGATTCTGTTCATATCTGTTCGCTCATTGCTGATATCTACAAATATACGAAATAATTTTCTCGGATAAACCTCGTCACCGCCGCCCGGCCCAGCAAGATAGCCACCTTGTGCAAAGATGCCAAGAGAACTGCTCTTGTCCTCGTTTGCGCAGGGTGGCTTTGTCTCTTTTGCTGTCCGGGCGTTCCGGGCAGTTTCTAAAATCTTACCATTATGAAACTGTTGACCGAGGAGATCATCTCCCAATTTGAGGCCCATCCCATCGGGTCTCAGGACGGAAAAGGACTTAATGCCGAAGTCCTTGTCAAATACTTCAACCCCTGCGGCAGCGGGACATGGCTTATCACCGAGGCCGAACGCGAAGGCGATGACTGGCGCCTCTACGGATATTGCCACATTTTCGAGTGGGAGTGGGGCTATCTGCTCCTCTCGGAGTTGGAATCGCTGCGGCTGCCCTTCGGACTAGGCGTCGAACGCGACCTTTATACCGGCGGGAAATACCTTCGGGATTTCCTTTCCGAAGAGGAGATCCGACAGCTGGAGGCGTTGGGCTAAAAAAACAGGAGCAACGGGCGACCCGTTGCTCCTTGTCTTATCGCTGAATCGGTTTGACGAGATTCTTTTCGAGAATCTTCGCAATCTCGGACATCGGGTAGAGAAACTTCCCGCCGAGGGCCGTGTAGGGGATAATCCGTTCATCGCGGTAGGTCTGCAGCGACCGTTGGCTCAACCCGAAGAGGTTCCGTACCTCCTCGCTGGTGAGGTAGCTCTCCGCATTAAGATGTGAGGGCAGGGTCTCGATCATCGCCTCGATCCGGTCGAGCGCCGCCAGTGCCTTCTCCTGAAGCTCCCTGTACTCCGGAGATCTCCGCGTAATCCACTCTTCCATCATGCCCGGGATTTGACCAGATTGGCATCGAGGATGCGTTGGATGTCGCTCTCTCGGAAATAGACCTTGTTGCCGATCATCGAGTAGGGGATCTTCCGCTGCCGCCGGTAGTATTGCAGCACCCGTTTCGAGACGCGCAGCATGCCGCATACCTCCTCCTGGGTCAGCCAGCCTCCGGGTTTACGAGGCATGGTCTTCGTGGCCAGGTGGGTTGCCCGGATCTGAATCCGGTTGACGATCGCCTTCAGCTCCTCGAAGGCGGCCGCCTCAATCAGTTTGCATTCCATGGTACACCTTTTTTAGTTTGCAGGGGCTCCGATTCCCGGAACCCGCCCGCAAAATAGGGCGGAATTCCGGAAAAGGTGCCGGGTGTCCTTTTCAGACCTCGCATGTCCGACATCGGGCTACAAAGCCATATTTTCGGCGACGACCTCCATGTCGCGCATGATCGACGAGTCGAGAACCTTCGCATAGCGGCGTGTCATGTTGACGTTGGCATGGCCGAGCATCTTGGCGACGTTATCAATCGTGGCGCCGCTGGCCAGCGTCAGGGTTGCAAACGTATGTCGTGCACAATGCGTCGAGAGATTCTTGCGGATGCCGCAGATGTCGGCCAGCTCCTTCAAGTAGGAGTTCATCTTCTGGTTGCTGCATACGGGGAGCAGCACGCCGTGCGTCTGGCAGTAGGGGTGATCCTTGTAACGGTCGAGGATCTTTTGCGCATCATCCAGCAGCGGAATGTTGCACATGTTCTTGGTCTTCTGCCGCGCCTTGCGAATCCAGATCTTGCCGTGGATGTCCGCCACCAGATGCTCTGCCTTGAGCTGTTGCACGTCCGTAAAGGCCAGCCCCGTCAGACAGCAGAAACAGAAGATGTCGCGGACTTGCGCCAGTCGGGTGATGGTGATCTCTTTGTTGAGCATGGCTTTCAACTCCTGTTTCTCGAGAAATTCCCGTTCGACAGGATCCAGATGAAACCGAATTTGAGCAAAAGGATCCTTCTTCATCCATCCTTTGGCCAGCGCAATGCGGACAATTTTCTTGAAGTTCATGAGGTACTTCGAAGTTGTGTTGTGGCAGCACCGCCGGACGGTCTTGAGAAAAAACTCGAAATCCTCGATAAACTGATTCGTGACCTCATCCAGATAGCAGTCCTCTTTCTTATACTTCTTTTGCAGGAACTCCTCGGTCAACCGCAGCGTGGTTTCGTAGCGGATCACCGTTGCCGGGGCGAGGCTGATTCCCGACAGCGCCCTGCACTTTTCGTTGTGGGCACGAAAGACCTCCATCAGCGTGTGACGGTCCGACTGCTCCTTGCCCAGATAGCGGTTCAGTATGATTTGGGCGGAGACCTCTTTCTTGTCGAGTTCGAGGTCCCTTTGAATCCGCAGAATGTTGGCGGAAATGGCGTCCAGGTATAGGTTCAAATCCTTTCCGCCGCGGCTTTTTTCGTTGGCTTTTCCTTTTGCCGAGTTCCAGGCGTGCGGCTCGATGAAGCGTTTGATCGAGGCGTCAGCACGTTCTCCGTTGATTGTCAGACGCATAAACACGGGAGCTTTGCCTTTTTTGTTGGTCTTGTCCCGCCGAATGTAAAACAACAGTCCGAATGTTGTCCTTTCCATAAGTACACCGAATTAAGGGTTACAAAATTAGTTTCCCAAGTGTCTCATGTCAAGAGGAAGACCGCTGCAAACAGGTGCAAACCAATCTGTTACGAGCAATTCGGTGTACTTTTTCGGCCCGGAAAAAAGTACACCGAATAGGCCACAGGTAACCCGCTTTTCGATGCCTTTTTCTGCATTTCGGCCAAAATAAAAATCCCTGTAAATTCGTGATTTACAGGGATTTGCAATCTTTTGCGTTTTTTCTTGGCGGAGAGAACGAGATTCGAACTCGTGGTACGGGTTGCCCCGTACGTCGGTTTAGCAAACCGGTGGTTTCAGCCACTCACCCATCTCTCCGGGCATCCCTTCCGGCTGTTTGCTCCGAAAGGGTGTGCAAATATAGAATCTTTTTGTGTAAATACAAAATAATGTAGACGAAAATTCCTATTTTTGCGTGAAAACCCAACCTGTCATGTCCCGAATCCGCTCTCTGCTGCTTGGATCTGCAGCCGTGGTGCTGTTTGCCGCCCCGGTCCGGACACAGCCCCGAAACATGTCGACGGACGATCCCCGTGATCCCCGCCCGCTCTCCGAACTGCTCGATGAGGTGGAGCGGCGCTTCGATGTGCGGATCTCCTGCAAACGCTTCGATCCCGATACCGTGCGGCTGGCTTACGGAGCCTTCCGCCTGCGTCCCTACTCGCTCGACGAGACGCTTGACAACCTGCTCCGCCCGCTCGATCTGGTCTGGAGCCGCAAGACGGCATCGACGGCCGTTCCCGCGGCAACGGTTTCGAATGGCTCCTCGAACGGCCCGGTGTCGGCTCAGGCCTCGGTCGAGGCGGCTTCGGCACCGACGGAGGCTGCTCCGGGTAAAGACGCTACGGGACAGCCTGCCGCCGTCCCGGTCCGGATTACCGTCCAGCCCTACGAATACTACCGTCGCACGCCGGCCGACGGCGAACGGCTGCTGCGGTGGCTCACCTCGCTTGCGCCCGACCTGGCGGCCTGGGAGCAGCGCCGGAGCCGGCTTCTCGGGGAGGCCCGGGCGGCGCTCGATCTCGAATCCTTCCGCCGGGCGCTGGTTGCCGATCCCGACGTGCGGCTCGGCCGCCGCGTGCGCCACGACGGCTATGCGACGCAGAACTACGCCCTAGAAACCCTGCCGGGACTCTACGTCTGCGGTACGGTCTACATGCCCTTGACGCACGGCCGTCACCCCCTGGTCGTCTCGCCTTCTGGCCATTGGGAGGGGGGCCGCTACCGTCCGGACCAGCAGCTGCGCATGGCCACGCTGGCCCGCATGGGGGCCGTGGCCGTCGACATGGACATCTTCGGCTGGGGCGATTCCGAACGACAGGTGGGGCGCGAGGCCCACACGTGCGACTATTCGATGCAGATCCAGGTGTTGTGGTCGCAGGCTGTGACCGACTGGATCCTCGCTTCGCGGCACGACATCGACACGACACGGATGGCCGCCACGGGCGGATCGGGCGGCGCGACACACGCCCTGCTGCTGGCACTGGTCGACGAACGCTTTACGGTGCTGGCGCCGGTCGTGCACCTCGTCTCGCACTTCGACGGCGGGTGTGCCTGCGAGAGCGGGCGTCCGGTGACCCTTGCGGCCGGAGGGAGCTGCATGCCCGAACTGCTGGCGGCGGTGATGGCCCCGCGGCCGACCCTGACGGTCAGCGACGGCGGCGACTGGACGGCAACCTATCCGACGCTGGAGTATCCCTTCCTTCGGCGGATCTGGGGCCTCTACGGAGCGGCGGCATCCGTGCGCAACGTCCACCTCGAGGACGAACGCCACGACTACGGAGCGAACAAGCGCCGGGCCGTCTACGCCTTCCTGGCCGAAACGCTGGGGCTCGATCTCGCGCAGGCCGACGAACGGCGTGTGGAGCTGCTTCCGGCGGAGTCGCTGAGCAGTTTCGGCGGGGGGCTGCCCGCCGGGGCCATCCGCAGCCGGGAGGAGCTCGAACAACGCATCGATGAACTTGAAACCAACCGATGATATGAAACGAATTCTACTGCTTATGCTTGCCTTGGGCACGGCGTGGGGCGCCGCGGCCCGCACGCAGCGCTGCCTCTATCGGGTGACGCTCCCCGACAGCTGCGCGGCCTGCCCGGTGGTGATCCGCGACCTGCCCGACTGGGCGCAGAGTGCCACGGTGAGGGTCGACGGACGGACGATTCCCTCCCAGCTGGACCGTGCGCTGGGCGAACTGGCCTTCGTGGCCGAGGTCCGCGGCGAACGCGACTTCCGGGTGATCTACTCGTCGAAACCCGCCCGGACGCACTTCCCGAGCCGCGTGCATGTACAGATGTGGCTCAAACGCGCGGACAAGACGCTGCAGGCCGCCGACACACTCTCCTCGACGAAGGACGACATGTACCACCGGCTGCACCACCACGGCCCGGCCTTCGAGTCGGAATATGCCGCCTACCGGGTCTACTTCGACAAGAAGCAGACGATCGATACCTATGGTAAAAAGCACCCGCGCCTCGAACTGGCCGAGACGATGTGGTATCCGACCGACGAGCAGATGGCCGCCGGATCGGGCTACGACAATCTGCGGGTCTTCGGCTCCGTCGGGGTCGGGACGCTCAAGGGGTGGGACGCCGCGAAGCGGAAGATGACCCACATCACGGATTTCGCCCGCCGCGAGGCCCGCATCCTGGCGCGGGGACCCGTGCGCACGGTGGTCGAGATGCGTGTCGAGGGGTGGCGCTACTGCGGCCGCGAGATCGCCATGACGTCGCGCTACATCCTTTATGCGGGCCACGGCGAGGTGCAGGTCGAGAACCGCATCGAGGGTGATTTTGCGGGGCTGCTCTTCACCACGGGGGTGATGAAGATGGCCGAACACCGCGTCGAGCGCGGCGAGGACTGGGTGGCCGCCTGGGGGCGCGACTTCCCGGAGAACGATACGCTCAAGTGGGAGCGTGAGAGCGTGGGGCTGGCCGTGGCGCTGCCCGCCGCGCAGATCGTCTCGCGCGTGGACGACCGGACGAGCTACCTCTTCCAACTGACGCCCGACGAACGCGGACGGATCGACTATGCGTTCGGCATGTGCTGGCGGCGGAGCGAGTGGCTCGACGGACTGAGCGACGGGGAGTGCCTCGAGCGGCTGGCCGAGACGGTGCGCCGGGCGCGGATCGAGCCCCGGGTGGAGCGTATCCGGTGATTTTCGGGGCGATTTGAGAAAAAGTGCATCGTTTACGTCAAAAATTCCCGGTGCGATCGCGGACAGGCGTGTAATTTTGTGTTGCTGAAAAGGACCAACCTTGTGAACTTCAAATACACCGAAAAACAACCTGTCTTATGAACTTCAAAGATGTAACGATCCGTGCCGCCGCGCTGGCACTGTTGACGACGTGGGGATGCGGCACGCAGCCGGCCTCGTCGGAGGGTGCCGCGGAGAGCGCGCCGTTCGAGATGCCGGCGGTCGTGCGTCCGGCGATTCCCGAGCGCACGGTCAGTGTCGAGGATTACGGCGGCGTGGGCGACGGCCATGCGCTCAACACGACGGCCTTTGCCGCGGCGATCGATTCGCTTGCGGCGGCGGGAGGCGGCCGGCTCGTGGTCCCCGAAGGGGTCTGGTACACGGGCCCCATCGTCCTGAAGGACAACATCGAACTGCATCTGATGCGCAATGCCCTGATCATCTTTGACAACAATCCGGCACACTATCCGCTCGTCGAGACCACCTTCGAGGGGCTCAACACGCTGCGGTGCCAGTCGCCGCTGTCGGCCCGCGGGGCGAAGAACGTCGCCATCACGGGTCACGGCGTGATCGACGGCAACGGCGATGCCTGGCGGGCGGTCAAGCGCGACAAGCTCACCGACCGCGAGTGGGCCGCCAAGGTGAAGAGCGGCGGCGTGCTGTCGGACGACGGCAAGACGTGGTACCCCTCCGAGAGCTACAAGTTCGGCGCCACGTCGGGGGCCGATCAGAATGTCTCGACGTGGGCCACCACGCGCGAGGATTTCGAACGGATGCACGACTTCCTGCGTCCGGTGATGGTCTCGCTGCACCACTGCGAGAATGTGCTGCTCGAGGACGTCACGTTCCAGAATTCGCCCTGCTGGAACATCCATCCGGCGATGTGCACCAACCTGACGGTCAATAACATCACGGTCCGCTGTCCGGACTACGCGCAGAACAGCGACGGCATCGATATCGAGTCGTGCCGCAACGTCGTGGTGCGGGATTCGCGCTTTGACGTGGGCGACGACGGCATCTGCATCAAGAGCGGCAAGGACGAGGCGGGGCGCCGGCGCGGCATCCCGTGCGAGAACGTCCTCGTCGAGAACTGCATCGTCTTCCACGGTCACGGCGGTTTTGTCGTGGGCAGCGAAATGTCGGGCGGCGTGCGCAACGTGCTGGTATCCAACTG
This sequence comes from uncultured Alistipes sp., assembly GCA_938014215.1. Lineage (GTDB taxonomy): Bacteria > Bacteroidota > Bacteroidia > Bacteroidales > Rikenellaceae > Alistipes. Next base: position 17,280 of record CALLRW010000039.1, read on the forward strand.
TGTCTTCTCGGGTACGGACGTCGGTCTGCGCTTCAAGTCGACGCGCGGCCGCGGCGGGGTGGTCGAGAACATCTGGATCGAGGACATCACGATGAACAATATCCTGCAGGAGCCGCTGCTCTTCGACCTCTTCTACGGCGGCAAGTCGGCCTCGGAGGCCTTTGCCGAGGGGGGGGCGGGCGAAGCGACGGATCTCGAGCCGAAGCCCGTCGACGAGACGACCCCTGCCTTCCGCAACATCCACATCCGCAATGTCTGGTGCCGCGGTGCGCGGCGCGCGATGTACTTCAACGGCCTGCCGGAGATGAACGTCGAGCACGTCAGCGTCGAGAATACGCACATCTACGCCGCCACGGGTGCGCAGATCAACGAGTCGTCGGACGTCGTGCTGCGCAACGTGCAGATCGTCCCCGAGAGCGGTCCGGCGCTGATACTCAACAACGTGAAGAACCTCCGGACCGAGGGTTTCGCCTGTCCCGAGGGGATGCCCGAGGCGCTGCGGGTGACGGGCAGCCGGACACGCGGCGTCGAGATCCGTTCGGCTCAGATCACGGCGGCAAACGCCCGGCTTTCGGAACGCTCGGCCGACCACGTAACCATTCAATGAAAACCATAAACCACTGAAATCCACGATGAATCGTTTCTTATCCTATTTGGGACTGAGTGTCCTGTTTTGCGTGGGGGCGTGCAGCAGCAATTCGGCCGAGGAGACCCTCGACGACGTGCGCACGCTGCCGGTACCGGAGGTGAGTGTGACGGTCGACGATCTGAAGGCCAACGTGCGGTGGAGTATCTCCGAGCAGGTCACCAACGTACGCTTCACCTATGAATTCTACGAGGGCGAGTCGGCCTCGCCGCAGCAGAGCGCCACGACGCGTTACAGTTCGCACGATTTCGATCTGGAGGAGGGTGTCGACTACCGGGTGCGGGTCCGTGCGACGGCCCCCGTCGGGACGACCGCATGGCGCGATTCGGAGTTTTCGGACTTCGTCTCGTTCACGAGCGAGGATACGGAGACAGATCCGGACGATCCGGACGACCCGAATCCGGGTGACGGATCGATGTTCGGCCTGCCGCTGGCCAACGAGAACGACGGTGTGGTGCGTGCCTTCCCGGGTGCCGAGGGGGGCGGCATGTATACCACGGGCGGACGCGGCGGCAAGGTCTACCACGTGACCAAACTGACGGACGACGGTTCGGTCGGCACGCTGCGCCATGCCATCAGCCAGTCGGGGGCCCGTACGGTGGTCTTCGACGTCTGCGGCACGATCCGCCTGACGAAGACCCTCGAGATCAAGCACGGCGACCTGACCATCGCCGGACAGACGGCTCCGGGCGACGGCATCTGCCTGCGCGACTACTCCGTGCAGGTGAAGGCCAGCAACGTCATCATCCGCTACCTGCGCTTCCGCATGGGCGACGCCGCCAAGGAGGAGGACGATGCCATCTGGGGACGCTACAACGACAATCTGATTCTGGACCACTGCACGATGTCGTGGTCGACGGACGAGTGTGCCTCGTTCTACGCCAACCGCAACTTCACGATGCAGTGGTGCCTGCTCTCGGAGAGCCTCCGCAACTCGATCCACGGCAAGGGCAAGCACGGTTACGGCGGGCTGTGGGGCGGCCGCAACGCCTCGTTCCACCACAACCTGCTGGCCGACCACGACAGCCGCAACGCCCGTATCGACCATCCGGGCATCTACGACAGCTATCTCTCGACCCACCGCGGCAATGTCGACCTGCGCAACAACGTGATCTACAACTGGGGCGACAACTCGACCTACGGCGGCGAGGACGGCAGCTACAACCTCGTGGGCAACTACTACAAGCCGGGTCCGGCCTCGAAACAGCGCAAATATTTCGTCGATGCCTACTGGTACAACTCCTCATCGGAGGTGGGTTCGGCCTATCCGCGCCTCTACCTCGAAGGCAACTACCACGCCGGCAGCTACGCCTCGGCGCTGAACGCCGACAACTGGAACGGCGGCGTCTCGTACCACGACCAGTCGAAGTACGGCGAGAACCCCTCGACGAGTGCCGGCCACCTGACGGCTCCGCTGCCGATCTGGGCCGACGATGCGAAGACCTGCTACACGACGACCCATACGGCGGCCGATGCCTTCGAGAAGGTGCTCTCGCTGGTGGGTGCTTCGCTGAGCCGCGATGCCGTCGACGAGCGTGTTACGTCGGAGGCGCGCTCCGGGGTCTCGACCTGCGTGGGCAGCAACGGCTCGACCGGCGGCCTGATCGATACGCAGGAGGATGCCGGCGGCTGGCCCGAACTGACGGCGACCGACGAGCAGATCGCCCGTGCGGCCACGGATACCGACGGCGACGGCATTCCCGACTACTACGAGGAGCTCTTCGGACTGGACAAGAACGACGCCGCGGACGGCAACCGCAAGACGCTCGATCCGCAGGGGCTCTATACCAACCTGGAGGTCTATCTCCACTACCTGGTGCGCGACATTACGGAGGCCCAGGTGGCGGGCGGAACCTACAAGGCGCTGAATTGATACGGATTACGACCGGACGTGTTCGGGTGCGGACCTCCACCGCACCCGAACTTGTAACCGGCCCCTTGCATGACGATGTGAAATGAAACGACTCTTGATCCTGTGGGCCGCCTTGTGGACGGTGGCGGCGGCTTCGAGTGCGACGCTCCGCATCCATTTGATCGGCGATTCGACCTGCGCGACGAAGGATCTCGCCGGGGAGAACCCCGAACGGGGCTGGGGGCAGATGTTCCAGCCGCTGTTCGACGACGGGGTCGTGGTGCGGAACCACGCCCTGAACGGCCGTTCGACCAAATCGTTCCGCGACGAGGGCCACTGGGCCGAGGTCTGCGAGGAGCTCCGCCCGGGCGACTACCTCTTCATCCAGTTCGGCCACAACGACCAGAAGCTTCACGATTCGACCCGCTACGCCTCGCCGGCGCAGTATGCCGAGAACGTGCGCCGCTATATCCGCGAAGCGCGCGAACGGGGCGCACGGCCGGTGGTGCTGACCTCGGTGGTGCGGCGCCACTTCACCGGGGAGCGGCTCGACGATACGCACGGCGCCTATCTCGACGCCGTACGCCGCGTGGCGGCCGAGGAGCATGTGCCGCTGATCGATGCCGAACGGCTGACCCGCGCCTGGATCGAGCCGCTGGGCGACGAGGCTTCGCGGGCCTTCTACATGTGGGTCGAGCCGGGCACCTGCCCGCTGTGGCCCGACGGACGCCGCGACGATACGCATCTCAACGTCCGCGGAGCCCGCACCGTGGCACGGATGATCGCGGCACAGCTGCCCGAGACGGTTCCGGAGCTGGGCGCGCATCTGGTCGCTTCGGACTTCACGGTGGCGCGTGACGGTTCGGGCGACTTCTTCACGCTGACGGAGGCTGTGGCCGCCGTTCCGGATTTCTCCCGCGACACGACGCGCATCGTGGTCTGCGAAGGGGTCTACCGCGAGAAGATCGCCATCCCGGCCACCAAACGGTTTGTGGCCCTCACGGGACGCGGCGAGGTGCGGATGACGTGGAACGACTACGCCTCGAAGAGGAGTGCAACGGGCCATCCGCTCGGCACGTCGGGCTCGGCGACCGTCTATTTCGGCGGCGAGGGGTGGACGGTGCGCCACATGACCTTCGAGAACAGTGCCGGACGGGTCGGACAGGCCGTTGCGGTGCAGTGTCTGGCCACGTCGCTGCACTTTATCGACTGCCGCTTCATCGGCAACCAGGATACGCTCTACCTCTACGGCGTGGGCAACCGCGACGGCGAACGGGTCACGGAGAATGCCCGCATCCGTTTCGACGATTGCTATGTCGAGGGGACGACCGACTTCATCTTCGGTTCGGCGGCGGCGTTGTTCCGCCGGTGCGAGATCCGCTCGAAGGCCGACTCCTACATCACGGCCGCCTCGACCTGCGAGGGGCAGCGTTGCGGGATGCTCTTCGTCGAGTGCCGCCTGACGGCCGACGAGGGGGTGACGGCCTGCTGGCTGGGGCGTCCGTGGCGCGATTATGCCCGGACGCTCTTCGTGAACTGCAAACTTGGGGCGCACATCCGTCCCGAAGGGTGGCACGACTGGGACAAACCCCATGCCCGGCGCACGGTGCACTACGGCGAATACGCCTCGACGGGGCCCGGGGCGGCACCGGACCGGCGGGTGAGCTGGTCGCGGCAGCTCTCCGAACGCGAGGCGCGGCGTGCGGTGGCGGAATTCGGGCGCTGAGAGTTGAAAAAGTCGGATTTTATCCGTATATTTGATTAGCGCGGCGGGGCAAAACGGCTTCGTCCGGGGAGGAGAGAGGGAAACCTGATTTGCGGAACTCGCTGTCAAAAAGAGCAATCGGACGTCTCCTGTTCCTCCGATCGTTCCGGCCCGCGATGATCAACCTGGCGGAGAGGGCGAGAGAAGATTGCCGGCCCGCGGAGATCAATCCGGAGGCGGCGTGAGATGATCGCCTGACCCCGCGAACCAACTGGCGGAGGAGGCGGGCCAACACGACCCTTCGCCGCGAAAAAGGCCCTGCGGAGGAGGTGAGCCAATACGACCCTCCGCCACGAAAACAACCTTGCGGAGGAGGCGGGCCAACACGACCCTTCACCGCGAAAACAACCTTGCGGAGGGTGGGGGAGTGCCCTGCCGGTCCGCTGAACTGCTGACCATGAAACGACTCGTTGCAACGCTGTTGCTGTTAATTGCCTGTGCGGTGCCGACCCTGTATGCGGCGGCGCCTCCGCAGTGTCTGTTCCGTACCTACTCGACGCTCGACGGCATGACCCATGACCGTATCGCCGACATCTACACCGATTCGCGCGGATTCGTCTGGATCTGCACGTGGTACGGCGTGAGCCGCTTCGACGGCTACACCTTCAAGAACTTCAGTACGACGCCCGGCGACTTCTCGCCGTTGGCCCACCACCGCTTCATCTCGGTGAGCGAGGATTCGAACGGCCACCTCTGGTTCACGACCTACAACCTCCACGTCTACCGCCTGAACCGCTATACGGAGCAGTTCGAGGATGTCGTCTCGCTGCTCGAGGAGATCGATTCGAAACACTACCGCACGCTCTTCTGCCGCCACGACCGCCGCGGCGGTACGTGGGTTGCCATCGCCGGTGTCGGGGTGATCCGCTTCGAGGATGCCGCCGACCGGACGCCGGTCCGCGTGACGGGATTCCACTCGGTCGAGGAGCTGGGCGGCGACGTCACGGCGATGTACGTCGACCGTTACGACGGAGCCTGGTTTGCCACCACGGGCGGCCGCCTCAATCAGGTGGCGGCCGCTGACGGCCGGCTGCGTCCGCTCTGCGAATCGGAGACGGCGGGTATCGATTTTGCGGCCGATTCGGCCGGGGTCTACTGCCTGATGCCGGCCGGGATCGTGCGCTGTGGCTACAACGGCACGGGAATCGAACGCATCGCCGGCGGCGATGCCCCGCTGACGGCCATCACGGCCGATACGGTCCGCCAGCAGGTCTATGCCGGCAGCCGTTCGGGCGAACTCTACCGCGTGGGGCGCGAGCGGCTCGAACGGCTCAATCCGCGCGGACACCATCCGCGCCGGATCCGGGCGCTGGCCACCGATTCGCACGGCATCGTCTGGATCACCACCCCCGAGACCGGTATCACGCGCTACCGCCCCTCGACCGACGACTACAAGCACTTCGAGCAGAAGCCCTACACGGTCTCCTACTACCTCGACACGATCCCGAAGATCGCCGAGGGGGGCGGTCGGCTGTGGATCAAGATGAACAACTGGGGATTCGGCTACTACGATCGCGTGAACGACTGCATCGAACCCTTTTACAACGATCCCGAGCGCCCGGACTGTCAGATGACCAACGCCGTTGTGCGTTTCGACGTCCACGACAACGTGCTGTGGCTCTCGACCTACAACGAACGCGGCCTGCGCAAGGCGGTGCTGCTGCAGCAGCCGGCCGAGGTGCTGACGCTCGACGCCAAGTCGTCGAATCCGCTCTCGGGGGAGATCCGCGCGCTGATGACCGACCGGCGGGGGCGGATGTGGGTCGGCACGCGCGACGGCGAGCTGATCGCCTTCGATACGGCCCGCAAACCGGTCTACACGCTGCCCCAGCAGGGGCGCGGCACCGGCATGATCTATACGCTCAAGGAGGACCGTGCGGGCAACATCTGGGTCGGCACCAAGGGCGAGGGGCTCTACCGGCTGACCCCCGAGGGCGAGGATGACTACCGCGTGACCCACTTCCGCCACTCCGATGCGGATGCCTACTCGCTGAGCGACGACCAGATCTACTGCGTCGAGGCCGACGGCCGGGGCCGCATCTGGGTGGCGACCTACGGCGGGGGCATCAACCTGCTGGAGGACCCCGCGGGGCACCGCTTCATCCACGCCGGCAACCAGTTGTCGCACTATCCGATTGACGAGGCCGGGCGGGTCCGCTGGCTGCTGTGCGACCGTGCGGACCGGATGTTTGCGGCGACGGTCGACGGACTGTTGCTGTTCGATCCGGGCCGGCCGCCGCGCGAGATGCGCTTCCGCCTGATGCAGAAGATCCCCGGAGACTCCACCTCACTGGGCAACAACGACATCATCCATATGCTGAAGGATTCGAAGGGGCGGATCTGGCTGGCGACCTTCGGCGGCGGTCTGAACCTCATCACGGGGTATGACGACGAGGGGCTGCCGCGTTTTCAGTGCTACGACCGTTCGTACGGCCTGGCCAGCAACATCTGCATGGCGCTGACCGAGGACCGCCGGGGCGACATCTGGGTCTCGACCCACAACGCCGTCTCGCGCTTCGACCCGGGCCGCCACCTCTTCTCGAACTACTACGTCTACGACGAACACCGCAACGAGATCTTCAGCGAGGCGACGGCCCTGACCTCGCCGCTGGGCGAGGTGCTCTTCGCCGGCGGACGCCAGCTCTACCGCTTCACCCCGGGGGAGATGCTCTCCGAAAAGATCGACTACCGGCTGCGCTTCACCGGATTCGACGTGCGCAACAAACCGGCGCGGGTCGGACAGGACGCTCCGCTCGAGGTGGCCGTGCCGGAGGCCCGCCGCGTCGTGCTGCCGTACGATTTCTCCAACTTCCGGGTCGATTTCGCCACGCTCGACTTCGCGATCCAGCACGAGGTCGGCTACATGTACAAGCTCGAGGGCTACGACAAGGACTGGAACATCTCGGGAACGATCAACCGCGCCTCCTATTCGAACGTCCCGATCGGCGACTACCATTTCCACGTCAAGGCCTTCGTCGGCAATGCCGATACGGCCGACGAGGGGATCTCGATCGAGGTCGAGGTGCTGCCGCCGCTTTGGCTGACGTGGTGGGCCAAGACGCTCTACGTGCTGCTGGCCCTGGCGGTGCTGGTCGTTGCCTACCGCATCGCCAGCTCGGTGCTCCGCATCCGCCGCGAGGCGAGCGTCGAGCAGAACCTCACCGATCTGAAGCTGCGCTTCTTCACGAACATTTCGCACGAGCTGCGCACCCCGCTGACGCTCATCCTGGGCGGCATCGAGGATGTGCGCAAGCACGACAAACTGTCGCCCCGCGGCGAGACGAGCCTCACGCTGGCCCACCGCAACGCCAAACGGATGCTGACGCTCATCAACCAGCTGCTCGACTTCCGCAAGATCGTCAAGAACAAGATGGAGCTGAAGATCTCACGCGTGGATCTGGTGCCGCTGGTCGAGTATGCGCTGGACGACTTCCGAGAGATGGCTTCCGAGAGGCGGATCGAACTGCTGTTCACCGTCTCGAGCCGTTCGATCCTGGTGTGGGTCGACCCCGAACGCATGGAGAGCGTCGTCTACAACCTGCTCTCCAACGCCATGAAGTTCACCCCCGACGGCGGCCGCATCGAGACGATCCTCTCGCTGCGTGAGGCCGAAGAGTGCGTGCTGCTGACGGTGCGCGACACGGGCATCGGCATCCCGAAGGACAAGCTCGACCAGATCTTCGAACGCTTCGCTCAGGCCTCGCGGGCCGTTGACAGCTCGATGAAGGGGTCGGGTATCGGCCTCTCGCTCTGCCGCGACATCGTCGAACTGCACCACGGCGAGATCTCGGTCGAGAGCCGTCCGGGCGAAGGGGCCGCCTTCACGGTGAAGCTGCGCCTGGGCAACGCCCATTTCGGCATGGAGCAGATCGACTTCACGCAGGCCGGCAGCGAGGCCGACGGCCACGGCCATACGCATCGCAACGACTTCATGGTGAGCGACTATACGCCGGTCGACAGCCAGCGCCGAACGGATGTCGAACCGCCGAAGGACGCCCAGAAGATCCTCCTGGTGGAGGACAACCGCGAACTGCGGATCTTCATGTATAACAGCCTGATCGACACCTACCACGTCGTTGAGGCCGACGACGGCGTCGAGGCCCTCGAGAAGATCCGCAGCGAACAGCCCGACATCATCGTCACCGACCTGATGATGCCCCGCATGGACGGCATCGAGCTCATTGACAAGGTGCGCCACGACTTCACGATGAGCCACCTGCCGATCATCATGCTCACGGCGCGCCACTCGCCCGACGACCGGGTGAAGGCCATGGAGTACGGTGCCGACGGCTACATCACCAAACCCTTCAGCATCGAGCTGCTGCAGGCCCGCATCGACAACCTGCTCACGCAGCGGCGGGCGCTGTTCGAACGCTTCTCGACGCAGTCGGCCCGCAACAAGGTGGTCGAACTGGCCGTCGAGGATGTCGTCGTCACGGACCGCGACGAGGAGTTCCTCAAGGAGGTGATGTCGTGGCTCGGGGAGAACATCGAGAATTCGGAGCTGACGATCGACCAGCTGGCCTCGCATCTGGGCGTCGGCCGCACGACGATGTACAACAAGCTGAAGAGCCTTACGGGAAAGTCGCCCGTCGAGCTGATCAAGGAGTACCGCATCACGAAGGCCCAGCTGCTGCTGCGCACGGGGCAGTTCTCCGTCTCGGAGGTGGCCTACAAGGTGGGATTCTCGGATCCGGGCTACTTCAGCCGCTGCTTCCGCGAACAGTACCACATGTCGCCCGCCGAGTTCCTCAAGACGAACCATCTGAAGCAAAACCAGGATAAAGAGAACAAGAAATCGTCAAACAACCCATCATGAAACGACTGTTGATCGCCGTGGCCGCCCTCGGGGCTGCGGCCTGCTCCCCGGGATCGGGAGCCCTGTATGATTCGCCCACGTCGCTGGCCGTGCGGATGGCCCAGAGCGAGATCACGCGCAACTCCTCGCCCGTCAACCTCGACGGCATCCCCGCCGGGAAGATCAAGTGGAACTACACGACGGGGCTCGAACTGTTGGCCATCACCGATGCCGGCGAGGCGTGGGACCGCCCCGACTTCGTCGCCTATGCCGACCGCTATTTCGATACGATCGTGCGCCCCGGCGGCGAGATCCTGACCTACCGCCGGACGAAGTACAACCTCGACCACATCTGTCCGGGCCGGGCGCTGTTCGGACTCTACGCCCGTACGGGCGAGCCGCGCTACCGCCAGGCGCTCGACACGCTCTACGCCCAGCTGCGCGAACAGCCGCGCAACTTCGACGGCGGATTCTGGCACAAGGAGGTCTATCCCCATCAGATGTGGCTCGACGGCCTCTACATGGCCGAACCGTTCTATGCCCAGTATGCGATGCAGAACCTCACGGGGGTGGTGCTCGACGAGGCGATCGCCGACATCGTCAACCAGTTCGTCACCGTCGGCCGCCACACGTGGGACCCCGCCACGGAGCTCTACCGCCACGCCTACGACGATTCGCGCGAGATGTTCTGGTGCGACTCGATCAGCGGTCAGTCGGCACACGCCTGGTGCCGTGCGATGGGGTGGTATGCCATGGCCATCGTCGAGACGCTGCAGTATCTGGGCAAGACCGATGCGACCCGCCCGATGATCGCCATCCTCGACCGGATCTATGCGGCGCTTCCGCGCTATGCCGATCCCCAGACGGGAATGTGGTACCAGGTGCTCGACCAGCCCGGTCGTGAGGGCAACTACCTCGAGTCGACCGGTTCGGCGATGTTCGTCTACGCGCAGCTCAAGGCCGTGCGGCTGGGTTACCTTCCCCGCGAGATGCGCGACGAGGCGATGCACCGCTACGAACAGTTTGTCGACCGCTTCGTGCGGGAGAACCCCGACGGCACGATCTCGCTCACGGACTGCTGCGCGGTGGCCGGACTGGGCGGCAAGCAGCAGCGCAGCGGCACGTTCGAATACTACATCTCGGAGCCCGTCATCGAGAACGACTGCAAGGGGGTCGGCCCCTTCATCTGGGCATCGCTCGAGTATGACCGGGCCCGGGGCCGCCTGTGAACCTTGCGATGCGAACCGGCAACCGAACGATTGGATGACAACCCGCAACGACCGCAGAATCCTCCCGCCACAGGGAGGATTTTTTGTCGGGAGATCGCGCCCGGAGGCCTCTGGGGAGGCGATTGGCCCTATTTGACAAAATCTCCAAGAGAAGTGATAAATTTTACCATTTGAATCCTGGGGGAGATTTTATTTTTGTATAGGGAAAAGCGGATATTTCCATAAAAATTTTAAAAAAGAGCATAACCTAATTATTAACCAAAACCTTCTTTATGAAAAACTTTACGCTGAAGTTTGTCCTGACGCTCCTGTTGGGGCTGGGTCTGGCTACCGCGGCCATGGCTCAGACGATCGGAGGAGTCGTCAAGGATACGTCGGGCAATCCGGTCATCGGAGCCACGGTGATCGTTGACGGCACGACTTTGGGAACAAGCTCGGGTGTCGACGGTTCGTGGTCGCTCAATGTACCCGATGCCTCGAAGCAGACGCTGGTGATCTCCTATATAGGAATGAAGACGCTGCACTTCGCCATCGGTTCGCGGACGACGTTCGACGTCACGCTCGAACACGAATCCATGGCGCTGGACGATGTGGTGGTCGTGGGCTACGCCGCCGTGAAGCGTCGCGACGTGGTCGGCTCGGTGGCCTCGGTGAGCGCCGAAGCCCTGACCCAGATCCCCGTCAACTCGGTGACCGAAGCTCTGTCGGGCCGCATGGCCGGTGTCTCGGTCACCTCGACCGAGGGTGATCCCGATGCCGAGATCAAGATCCGCGTGCGCGGCGGCGGTTCGATCACGCAGGACAACTCGCCGCTCTACATCGTCGACGGATTCCCCGTGGAGAGCATCTCGGACATCCCGGCCTCGGACATCGCCTCGATCGACGTGCTGAAGGATGCCTTCTCGACGGCCATCTACGGTGCGCGAGGCGCCAACGGCGTAGTGATCGTGACGACCAAGAGCGGCGAATCGGGCCGTATCACGGTCAACTACAACGCCTACTACGGCATCAAGAAGTTCGCCAACCAGGATGCCCTGACGCCGATGACCCCCTACGAGTTCGTGCAGTATCAGTACGAGGCCGCCATGGTCGAGGGCAAGCTCGATACGAACTACCATCCCTATTTCGGCGGCTTCTCCGACATGGACCTCTACAAGAACCTGCAGGGGATCGACTGGCTCGACCAGACCTTCGGCCGCACGGGCACGACCTTCAACCACAACCTCTCGATCTCGGGCGGCGGCGACAAGTTCAAGTGGACGGCCGGTTACGCCCACATCGACGAGCGCGCCATCATGGTCGGCTCGACCTTCAAGCGGAACAACCTCAACTTCAAGGCCAACTACAAGCCCACGAAGAAGGTTTCGTTCGACTTCTCGATCCGCTATTCGGATACGAACGTGCGCGGTGCCGGTTCGAACTCCTACAACGATTCGGGTTCGACGTCGGGCAACGGCCGCGTGAAGCATGCCATCCAGTACCGTCCGTTCCCCTTCACGACGGCCGCTTCGGGCGACGATGACGAGACGATGGCCGGCGACAACGTCAACCCGCTGATCGCCACGGCCGACAACGACAGCCGCTACGAGCGCAAGAACTGGAATGCCAATGCCGCCTTCCAGTGGGAGATCGTTGACGACCTGAAGCTGCGCGTCGAGGCGGGTCTGGACACCTACGACCAGACGAAGGACCGCTTCTACGGCATGACGACCTACCTGGTCTACAACTCGAACCGCCCGGGTCCCGCCACGCAGTACACCGACTATTCGCGCAACAAGATCCGCAGCACCAATACGCTGAGCTACGACTTCAAGAACGTGATCGGCAACAAGGACCACTCGCTCAACCTGCTGCTCGGCCAGGAGTACATCGTCACGCGTTCGAACACGCTGACGGCCTGGGCCTACGACTTCCCCGACTTCTACGACTCGATGATGGCCTGGCAGATGATGAGCTCGGCCACGGGTACGCGCTCGATCAACAACTTCTACGATCCGGACGACAGACTCTTCTCGTTCTTCGGACGTGCGAACTACGACTACAAGGGTAAATACATGGTTTCGGCGACGATGCGTGCCGACGGTTCGTCGAAGTTCGCCAAGGGCAACCAGTGGGGCTACTTCCCGTCGGCCGCCGTGTCGTGGCGCCTCTCGGGCGAGGAGTGGATGAAGGATATCCGCTGGATCGATAACCTGAAGCTGCGCTACAGCTACGGTACGGCTGGTAACAACAACATCCCCTCGGGCCTGATGCTGCAGGAGTTCGCCGGCAACGACAACGCCAACGACTGGTATCTGACCGACAACTGGTGGGGCGTGGCCAAGGATGACAACGGCAAGATCGTCATGGCCAATCCCGATCTGACGTGGGAGACCACCTATTCGCACAACATCGGTCTGGACTTCAGCTTCCTGCGCGGACGGATCAACGGATCGGTCGACGTCTACCAGAACAACACGAAGGATCTGCTGATCCAGTACCCGCTCACGGGCAGCGGCTACGAGTATCAGTACCGCAACCTGGGCGAGACGCGCAACCGCGGTATCGAGCTTGCCGCCACGTTCGTGCTGCTCGAGAAGCCGAACTACGGTCTGACCTTCACGGCCAACGCCAGCTACAATCAGAACCGCGTCGTCGATCTGGGCGGTCTGGACTACCTCGACGGTCTGCAGTCGGGCTGGGCATCGAGCGAGATCGGCACGGACTACCGCGTGACGGTGGGCAGCGCCCTGGGCCAGATGTACGGCTACGTCTCGGACGGCCGCTACGAGGTCGATGACTTCAACTACGTCGACGGACAGTGGATCCTCAAGGAGGGTGTCGTCGACTGCTCGGCCGTCATCGGCAGCAACTACCTGCGTCCGGGTGCCATGAAGCTCAAGAACACCGACGGCAGCGAGGACAACAAGGTGACCACCGCCGACCGTACGATCATCGGCAACGCACAGCCCAAGTGGACGGGCGGTTTCTCGCTGACGGGCTACGCCTACGGTTTCGACTTCGCGGCCAACTTCAACTGGGTCTACGGCAACCAGATCTACAACGCCAACAAGGTGGAGTTCACCTCGGAGCGCGGTACGAAGAACAACTTCCGCAACCTGCTCAACACGATGGCCACGCAGAACCGCTGGACGAACATCGACTGGACGACGGGCGAACTGATCACCGATCCCGATGCGCTGGCGGCCGCCAATGCCGGCACGACGATGTGGTCGCCGCTGATGTCGTCGGCCGTCTTTTCGGACTGGGCCGTTGAGGACGGATCGTTCCTGCGCCTCTCGTCGGTGACGGTGGGCTACACGCTTCCCGACCGCTGGATGCAGAAGCTGCGCATCAAGAAGTTCCGCGTCTACGTCACGGGAGCCAATCTCTTCTGCTGGACGGGTTATTCGGGCTACGATCCCGAGGTGGATACCCGCCGTGCCACGCCGCTGACTCCGGGAGTCGACTATTCGGCCTACCCGCGCAGCCGTTCGGTTGTCGTCGGTGCGAATCTGACCTTCTAACGACCTTCAAAAGCAAATTCCCAAGTGAAAGATATGAAAACACTGATCAAATATATGTTCGTATTGTCGGGAGCGGGCGCTCTGACGGCCTGCGCCGACCTGTTGGAAACGGAGACCAAGTCGTCGTTCGACTCCGAGACGGTCTTTTCGAACTACGAATTGGCCGAAGGGTGTAACTACGGCATCACGCAGGCCCTGCTCGAGAAGGCCAACCACCGCGGCCGCTACCACCCCTACGTGGGGCTGAACTCCGACATCGAGTGGGCCAACAACTGGAGCAACGAGACCTCGCAGACGAACAACACCAACCGTCAGGCCATCTACGGCTACAACCTGCTGCCGACCAACGGCGAGATGAATACCTCGGGTTCGAGTGCCGACGCCTATTCGCCCTACTATACGGCCATCGAGCGCGCCAACCTCAACATCAAGAACCTGCGTCAGTACGGCGACGTGGCCAACAACCCCGACATGGCCTACCTGTTGGGCGAGGCGCTGACGCTGCGTGCGGTGATGTACTACGACCTGATCCGCGCCTGGGGCGACGTGCCCTTCCGTACGGAGCCCATCAGCGACGACATCTACATCCCGAAGACGAGCCGCGACGTGATCTTCAAGCAGATCCTCGGCGACTTGGAGGAGGCCTACGACTACCTGCCGTGGCCGGGCCAGGGTCATGCCACGACGACCGACCGCGTGAGCCGGGCCTTCGCCAAGGGACTCTACGCGCGTCTGGCGCTGATGGCCTCGGGTTATGCCCAGCGTCCGGCCGACGGTGCCGTCGGAACGGGTGATCCGGGTACGGTCCGCCTCTCGTCGGATCCCGAACTGCAGAAGGAGGTGCTCTATCCGAAGGCCCTGGCCGCCTGCGTCGACGTGATCCGCAACAGCGGCATGTCGCTCTACACCAACTACGAGCAGCTGTGGCGCGACCTGAACAACTTCGACCTGTCGGCCGCCGGCACGGGCCGCGAGGTGCTCTGGGTATTCCCCTACGGCAACAACCGCGGCCGCTGGAACTACTCCTTCGCCGTGCGTCACGCCGGTGCCGACCAGTATATCGGCGCCACGGCCGGAACGTCGAGCCGCGGCGGTTCGGTAGGTCCGGTTCCGACCATGTGGTTCGAGTACGAGAAGCAGGACACGCGCCGCGACGTGAGCTGCGTGAACTTCCGCTGGGAGTATGTCAACGCCACGACCACCGAGCCCCAGCTGGCCGGTATCGACACGTGGTACTTCGGCAAGTACCGCTTCGAGTGGATGGAGAACCATCCCTACAGCGGCGGTAACGACGACGGCTTCAAACCGCCCTACATGCGTCTTTCGGACATTTATCTGATGGCGGCCGAGTGTGCCATCCACGAGTCGTGCTCGGGTGTCGACGGCGGCGGCCTGGCCAATGCGAAGAACTACCTGCTCGAGGTGCGCAAGCGCGCCTACACAGGCAACGAACAGATGGCTCAGGATTACGTCAACGCAATCGGTTCGACCGACGCGATGTTCGACGCCATCGTCAAGGAGCGCGCCCTGGAGTTCGTGGGCGAGATGCTCCGCAAGACCGACCTGATCCGCTGGAACCTGCTCAAGACGAAGATCGACGAGACGAAGACGAAGCTCAACGACCTGAACAACTGGACGGGCGACTTCAGCTACCTGGCCCAGGGCGACGGCTACGTCTACTACAAGCTCAACGGCACGTCGCTGCAGATGTACGGACTGTCGCCCGACGAGCAGACGGCTCCCGACGCGACGTGGATCCCCTACACCAACAGCGAGGGCGAGATTTCGCGCTACGTACCGTGCGCCACGGCCACCGAGTCGCCGCGCTTCACCACGGCCGAGATCGACCGTATCTACGACCGCGATCCGGATACGCGTCAGTTCTGGCCCATCTTCCAGAGCGTTGTCGACAACTCGCAGGGACAGATCCGCAACGACTACGGATATTAACAGTTGATCGCACCAAAACAGAGATTGAACGATTATGAAAAGCATATTTCGCAAATGGATGTCCGGACTGCTGCTGATCGCAACGGCGGCACTGGGCGGCTGTTCGGACGATCCGGACGGTGTCAATAACGAGTTGGTGCTCGACCGGGCGCTGATGCCGCTCAACTTCACGGCATCGGTGCTCACGACGGGCAACCAGGTACGTCTGACGTGGGATGTCCGCACGACAGACACCTATGAAGTGGTGATCTATTCGGACGAGGGGCTGACACAGGAGGTCAAGACCCTGAGCGGGATCACGCCGGCCGACGTCCCGGTGACGGTCGACCTGGAGGTCGAGCGGGATTACTACGCCACGGTGCAGGCCTTCAGCGCAAACGAGCGCACCGCCCCGTCGAACGTGGCCGTGGCCGGTCCGGTGACGACCTACGCCATCATGGATCCGCTCAACCCGGTGGTTGTCGAGCGTACGTCGACCTCGGTCACGCTGACCTGGGATCAGGACGACTTCGTGTCGCACCTGCTGGCTGCGCCCGTGGCTGCGGCCGGTGAGGAGCCCGTGCGGCTCGACCTGTCGGCCGACCAGATTGCCGAGGCCCGGGCGACGGTTTCGGGGCTGAACCCCTCGACCGAGTACTTCGTGTCGGTCTACTACAATTCGGCCAGCCGCGGCGGACAGGATGTCTGGACGCGTCCCGATCTGTCGTCGACCACGAAGATCTCGACCGTGGCCCAGCTCATGCAGGCCTTCGTCGACGGCGGTCAGTATGAACTGGCCTACAGCGAGACGCCGTACGTCGTTCCGGAGTACGCCGAGGGCGAGGTCAACCCCGCATCGGCTCTGGCCGCCAACCTGACCATCATCGGCGAGACGACGCTCGAGGGTGCCAAACCGCAGATCGTCGGGCTGGGCATCGGGCTGAACCCCGGCGTGGAGTCGATCCACCTGGAGGATCTCTCGATCGACGGTGCCGAGGCCGCCTCGTCGCTCATGGAGGTGAAGGATGCCATCGCGATGAATTCGGTGACGGTGAAGAACTGCGATCTGGCCGGCTTCCGCAACATCTTCTACGAGAACAAGGCCGGTTCGGCCATCCAGTCGCTCCTCTTCGACGGGGTCTATGCCGCCGAGATGGGCAACAGCGGCGGTGACTTCATCGACTTCCGTACGGAGTCGACCCACGGCTCGCTGACCATCTGCAACTCGACCTTCTACAACGGCGGACGTTCGTTCCTGCGTGTCGACGCCAAGGAGACCTTCTCGTCGATCGCCGTGCGCAACAACACCTTCGGCAGCTTCTCGGTTGTCACCGACGGCAACAACAAGGGTATCCTTTACGTGCGCGGTACGGCGTCGACCTTCGAGTACACGAACAACCTCTTCCTGAACGAGACCGGCGAAAACGCCCGCTTCATCGCCAACAACAGTTCGGTGAAGCTCCCGACGTCGATCGCCGCCAACTACTTCTTCAACTGCGCCGACACCTTCTTCGAAGCGAAGACGGCCGACGGCGAGGTGACGCTCGAAACGGCGCTGCAGAACGGCGGCAAGGTCCTCTCGACGGATCCGTGCGAGGCGTCGGCCCGCGGCAAGTTCTATCTGGTCAACGACGAGATCGCTTCGGTGCGCGTGGGTGACCCGCGCTGGTGGAACGCCGTGGCGCCCATCGTCCCCGAGCAGACCGAACTCAACACCATCACCGAGGCTACGGTCTGGAACTTTGCCGATCCGGAGACCTTCGAGCCCCAGCCCGTCGAGACGAACCGCATCCTGGGCAACCTGCAGTTCCTGGTCAACGACGCCGAGGCCCCGATGGCCGTGACGGAGAACGGAACGATCTCGTTCTCGGCCGCCTCGACCTTCTCGGTGACCGACGTCCCGACGAACAACGCCCTGGCCTTCAAGGTGGGGGTTCCGGGTTCGGTGCTCATCACCCCGTCCGACGCCGGCTACAACAAGCACATGGAGATTATCGTCAACGGCGCACGCTACGCCCTGCCGGCCGACGGTACGCAGAGCAAGTTCGGCTTCGGCGACATCCAGGGTGAGACGATGATCTACATCTGCAGCTGCTCGCCCGTCGAGCTGCAGGTGCTCGAGTGGTCGCTCGAGGTGGTTTCGGGCGGCGAGGCCAAGATGCTCGACACGCCGGTCTTCACGTCGGAACTCCCGGCCGTGGATCAGGGCTCGTCGCAGGCCGTCACCGTGACGTGGAACGCCGTGCCGAATGCCGCCGCCTACGAGGTGACCTTCAACGGCCAGCAGGCAACGGTCGAGAGCCCCTCGTACGAGATTCCCGCTTCGACGGTGGCCTCGCTCCAGGCGGGTGTCCACACGCTGACGGTAGTGGCCAAGGCCGCCGAGGGGTCGCTCAACTGGAAGGATTCGGAGACTGCCTCGATCTCGCTGACGGTCAACGGTGTGCTGTCGACCGTGACGGGCGCCTGGACGTGGAATATCGCCGATGCGGCGGCCTTCCCGGCCGGAGATATCCGGGCAACGACCGTCTACGGCAACCTGCAGTTCATTGCCGATGCCTCGAAGCACCTGACCATCGAGCACTCGGTGGGCGAATCGGGCGAACCGGTCGACCGCATCAAGTTCAACGGCAAGAGTGCGATGGAGGGCTTCACGCCGACGCAGCGCGGTCTGGCCCTGCGCGTGAGCGGCAACGGAACGCTGACGCTGAAGGCCGTCTCGAGCAGCAGCTCGGATGCCACGCGTGAGGTGGGCGTGAGCGCCAACGGCAAGGAGTATCTGCGCGAGGCGTGCCCGACGTCGTCCGACGGCGAGGCGAAGACGATCGTCTTCAACGACCTCTCGGGCGAAACGACGATCTACATCTACTGCTATGCCACGATCAACGTCTACGGACTCTCGTGGACGCCCGACCCCTCGTCGCAGCCCGCCACGAAGGAGTATACGATGACCCTTACGGGTACGGCCGGCGTGCTGTCGACGAACATCTCGGGACTGCCGACGAGCTGGAAGGAGGAGGATTCGACCTGGACGGCCACCGATGATTCGGGTGCCTCGACGATCACCTTCACGGGCAACGTCTACTACAGCACCGATGCCGCGAAGAACATCGTCTGGTACTTCAACAAGGGCAAGGCCGAGACGCACGTGGCGGCTTCGGACATGGGACGGATCAAGTCGATCACGGTCTATCCCAACTCGACGCGCGACCCGGCGATGCTGAAGTGCACCTACGGCGGTACGACGCTGGCCGCCGTGGAGCCCGCCGGCGAGAAGTCGGAGACGATTACGTTCGATTTCGACGCGGCAGGGGTCTCGACCGACAGCTTCCGCATCGACTACACCGACAAATCGACCAATGTCGAGGTCGGCAAGGTGGTGATTGTCTACGAAAAATAGAACCGTCGGATAAACCGGCATGGGGTGCGGAGCAATCCGCACCCCTTTTTTGTGCCAGGATGCGAAAATGCAATGCGGCACCGGTTTTGCCGGTTGCATTATGAAAATCGAATTAGAATTTATATCTTTGCTCGATATTTTGCTTGCAATGGCTGAGAACGAAAAAGAGATACTGGAAAACATCGGCGAACAGGAGTACAAGTACGGCTTCACCTCCGCCATCGAGACCGAAACCATCGGCAAGGGGCTTTCGGAGGAGGTCGTGCGCCTGATTTCCGCCAAGAAGGGCGAACCGGATTGGATGACCGAACGCCGCGTGGCGGCCTACCGTCACTGGCTGACGCTGGAGCCCCCGACGTGGGCTCATCTCAAGATTCCGGAGATCGACTTTCAGGATATAATCTATTATGCGGCCCCGAAGGCCCGCAAGAAACTGGGTTCGATGGACGAGGTCGACCCCGAACTGAAACGCACGTTCGACAAGCTGGGCATCCCGCTCGAGGAGCAGATGGCCCTGTCGGGGGTGGCCGTCGATGCGGTGATGGACTCCGTCTCGGTGAAGACCACCTTCAAGGAGACGCTGGCCGAGAAGGGGATCATCTTCTGCTCGATTTCGGAGGCGCTGCGCGACCATCCCGATCTGGTGCGGAAGTATCTCGGGAGCGTCGTCCCCTATACGGACAACTTCTACGCCGCACTGAACGCTGCGGTCTTCTCCGACGGCTCGTTCTGCTACATCCCGAAGGGGGTGCGGTGTCCGATGGAGCTGTCGACCTACTTCCGCATCAACGCCGCCGGGACGGGGCAGTTCGAACGGACGCTGATCGTGGCCGACGAAGGGGCCTACGTGAGCTATCTGGAGGGTTGCACGGCGCCGCAGCGCGACGAGAACCAGCTGCATGCCGCCGTGGTGGAGATCGTCGTCGAGCGCGATGCCGAGGTGAAGTACTCCACGGTGCAGAACTGGTACCCGGGCGACAAGGAGGGCCGGGGCGGCGTCTACAACTTCGTGACCAAGCGCGGTCTGTGCCGCGAAAATGCGCGTCTGTCGTGGACGCAGGTCGAAACGGGTTCGGCCATCACGTGGAAATACCCGAGCTGTATCCTGGCCGGTGACAACGCGGTCGGGGAGTTCTATTCGGTGGCGATGACCAACAACTTCCAGCAGGCCGATACCGGCACGAAGATGATCCACATCGGCCGCAACACCCGCAGCCGGATCGTCTCGAAGGGCATCTCGGCCGGGCAGAGCGAGAATTCGTACCGGGGGCTGGTGCGCGTGGCCAAGGGGGCGGAAAACGCCCGCAACTACTCGCAGTGCGACTCGCTGCTGATCGGCGACCGGTGCGGGGCCCACACCTTCCCGGTGATCGACTGCCGCAACCGTTCGGCGGTGGTCGAGCACGAGGCCACGACGTCGAAGATTTCGGACGACCAGCTCTTCTACTGCAACCAGCGGGGGCTGTCGACCGAGGATGCCGTGGGGCTGATCGTCAACGGCTACGCGCGGGAGGTGCTGGCGAAGCTGCCGATGGAGTTTGCCGTCGAGGCGCAGAAACTGCTGGCCCTGCAGTTGGAGGGCACGGTCGGTTAGCGGAGACGGCACGTAGACCGCAGCCCGGACCGCAAAGGAGGGCGGGAGGCGGCGCAAACCGAGTGAAACAAGTGAAAAATAAGAGAAAAACAATATGTTAAGCGTAAAGAATCTGCATGCATCGGTCGAGGGCAAGGAGATCCTGCGGGGTATCAACCTCGAGGTCAAGGCCGGTGAGGTGCATGCCATCATGGGCCCGAACGGTTCGGGCAAGTCGACCCTGGCGTCGGTGCTGGCCGGTAACGAGAAGTTCACCGTCACGGAAGGGTCGGTCGAGTTCCTGGGTCACGACCTGCTCGCGATGCCGATCGAGGAGCGGGCCCGGCTGGGACTGTTCCTCGGCTTCCAGTACCCGGTGGAGATCCCCGGCGTGACGATGGCCAACTTCATGAAGCTGGCCGTCAACGAACACCGCAAGTACCGCGGCGAGGAGCCCCTGACGGCTTCGGAGTTCCTGCGCCTGATGAAGGAGAAGAGCGCCGTGGTCGAACTGTCGTCGAAGCTGACGGCACGGGCCGTGAACGAGGGCTTCTCGGGCGGCGAAAAGAAGAAGAACGAGATCTTCCAGATGGCGATGCTCGATCCGAAGCTGGCCATCCTCGATGAGACCGACTCGGGGCTCGATATCGACGCCCTGCGCATCGTCGCCACGGGCGTGACGAAGCTCCACACGGCGGAGAATGCCACGGTGGTCATCACCCACTACCAGCGGCTGCTGGACTATATCGTTCCTGACGTGGTCCACGTGCTCTACAAGGGGCGGATCATCTACACGGGCGACAAGACGCTGGCCCTGAAGCTCGAAAAGGAGGGCTACGACTGGTTGATCAACGAATACGACAAGTGATGAACCGGATACTGGAAATAATCGGTGATCTGCGCAAGGCGGGTCCGGAGCTTCTTCGGGTCGAGTCGCCGGTGCCGATGGACCATGCGGCGGTGGATCCGACCCACCTGAAGGTGGAGCTGGCGGCCGGCGCCGCGGCCCGGCTGGTGGTGCTCCACACGAAGGCGGATGTCGCACGGCTCGACGTTGAGCTGGCCGAAGGGGCACAGCTCGAACTGACGGAGCTCTTTCTGGCGGAGGCCTTTGCCGATGTCAGGATTGCGCAGCAGGCCCGGAGCCGCTGCCGGATGACGGCGGTGGAGCTGTCGGGTGCCAACGCTTCGTACCGAATCGATCTGAACGGTGCCGGGGCGGAGAATGATCTGGGCGGGGTCTTCCTCGCTACGGGGACGGACCACTGTGTCGTGCGGCTGCATACGGCCCACAACGTGCCCGACTGTACGAGCGTCTCGTCGGTCAAGGGCGTTGCCGACGACGAGGCGGTGGGCGAGTTTTCGGGGCTGGTCTACGTGGCCCCCGATGCCCAGCGCACCGATGCGCGGCAGCAGAGCCGCAACGTGCTGCTGAGCGAACGGGCCCGCATCGAGACGATGCCCCAGCTGGAGATCTACGCCGACGACGTGAAGTGTTCGCACGGCGCGACGGTGGGGCAGATGGATGCCGATGCCATTCTCTACATGCGTCAGCGGGGGCTGAGCGAGAGCGAGGCCCGGCGGCTGCAGATCGAGGGCTTCGTGGGCGATATCGTGCGCCGCTGCGGTCTGGAGCCGCTGGGCGAGGCGATCATGGAGCTGGCTTCGGAGAAACTGGAAAAATAACGCATCGCCATGTTTGATGTCGAAAAGATACGCGAGGAGTTCCCGATCCTCCGGCAGAAGGTCTACGGGAAGCCGCTGATCTATCTGGACAGCGGCGCAACGGCACAGAAACCCCTTCAGGTGCTCGAGCGGGTCGACTGGCTCGCGCGCAACCTCAATGCCAACATCCACCGGGGTGTGCATCTGCTTTCGGAGGAGGCTACGGAGCTCTACGAGGCGGCCCGCCAGCGGACGGCCGACTTCATCGGCGCGGCCGAAAAGGAGGAGGTCGTCTTCACGGCCGGGGCTACGGCCTCGCTCAATACGGTGGCCTACGCCTGGGGCGACGCCTTCGTCGGGGCGGGGGACAACATCGTGGTGAGCGAGATGGAGCACCACTCGAATCTGGTGCCGTGGCAGCTGGTCGCCCAGCGGCGCGGAGCCGAGGTGCGGATGCTCCCGATCGACGACAGGGGGGCGCTGCGCACGGATCTGCTTCCGTCGCTGATCGACGAACGCACGCGCGTGGTGGCCGTGGCGCAGGCCTCGAATACGCTGGGCACGCGGCCCGATCTGCGGCCCGTCATCGAGGCGGCCCATGCCGTCGGTGCGGTGGCGGTGGTCGACGGATGCCAGGGGGTGGTCCACGGCGGGGTCGATGTCCGGGCGCTGGACTGCGACTTCTACGCCTTCTCGGGCCACAAGCTCTACGGCCCGACGGGTATCGGCGTTCTGTACGGCAAGCGGGAGCTGCTCGAACGGATGCCGCCCTTCCTGGGCGGCGGCGACATGGTCGACCGCGTGACCTTCGCCCGCACGACCTATGCCCCCGTGCCGCTGAAGTTCGAGGCCGGTACGGCCAACTTCATCGGAGCAATCGGGCTGGGTGAGGCCATCGCCTTCCTTTCGCGGTTCGATGCCGCGGAGATCGAGGCCCACGAGACGGCGCTGCGGAAGCGGGCCGAGGAGGAGCTGTCGGCCATCCCGGGGTTGCACATCTACGGCAAGACGGCGGACAAGTGCGCCATCGTGTCGTTCAACATCGAGGGGGCCCACCACTACGACGTGGGGATGATCCTCGACAAGCTGGGCATCGCCGTCCGCACGGGACACCACTGTGCCGAGCCGGTCATGGACCACTTCGGCGTGACGGGCATGTGCCGGGCCTCGCTTGCGATGTACAACACGACGGAGGAGATCGATGCGCTGGTCGCCGGCGTGGAGCGGGCCGTCAGGATGCTTCGCCACTGATCCCGGGGCGGGGCGAGGGGCGGCAAGAATGTTGCGCCACTGATCCGGGGGGGCGGGGCGAGGTCCGGCCAAGCACTTTGTAATGGATCCCGGGCAGGGAACGGGATGTTGCCGGAGCGGGCCGGCAAGGATGTTGTGCCACTGATCCGGGGGCGTAGCGAGGGCCGGCCACGCACTTTGTAATGGATCCCGGGTGTGGAGCGGGATGTTGCCGGAGCAGGCCGGCAAGGATATTTCGCCACTGATTCCGGGATGGAGTGAGGGCCGGCAAGGTGCTTTGAGCCTTGCGGCGGGCCGTTGCCGGGGCGGAGGCCTGTCGGGCGAATGCCGCATGCCGGAGAGACAACCGCAGAAAAAAGATAAAATACAATATTTAAAGAAAGAAGAAGCCTATGTTCATCGTACTCGAAGGTCTGGACGGAGCCGGGAAGTCGACTCAGATCGCCCTGTTGCGCAAATTCTTTGCGGAGCGGGGTGTAGCGAGCGAATATCTCCATTTTCCGCGCTTCGACGCGCCGGTCTACGGCGATCTGATCGCCCGTTTCCTGCGGGGAGAGTTCGGGGGCGTGAACGAGGTGAACCCCTACCTGGTGGCGTTGCTTTACGCCGGGGACCGGGCCGAAGCTGCCGGCATGATCCGCCGATGGCTGGACGAGGGGCGGGCGGTGATTCTCGACCGCTACGTCTGGTCGAACGTCGGCTATCAGTGTGCCAAACTGGCGGCCGGTGAGGAGCGTGACCGTCTGGCACGGTGGATCCTCGATCTGGAGTTCGGCCACAACGCTCTGCCGCGTCCCGACGTATCGCTGTTCCTCGACGTTCCCTTTGCCTTCACGGAGCGTAAGCTGGCCGAGACGCGCCAGGGCGAGGACCGCAGCTACCTGCAGGGGCGGCGCGATATCCACGAGGATGCGTTGGATCTGCAGCGCCGGGTGCGGGAGGTCTACCTGGAGATGGCGTCGCGCGACGCTTCGCTGCAGGTGGTCGAGTGTGGCGACGGGACGGGTGTGATGGAGTCGCCGGAGAACATTTTCGCTAAAATCCGCGGGGTGCTGGCCCCGATAATCGACGCACGATGAGAAACACCCGGACTTTCAAGATCATTGCCAACATCTGCCGCCTGGTGCTGGCCTGTACGTTCATTCTGTCGGGCTTCACGAAGGTGATCGACCCGTGGGGCACGGCGCTCAAGGTGAGCGAATACCTCTCGATCTACGGCATGGAGTGGATGCAGCCCGCGGCGATGACCTTTTCGATCTGGCTGTGCGGCGCCGAGCTGATGATGGGCTGCATGCTGCTCTTCAAGGTGCGCATCCGCCTGATCTCGATCTTCGCCGTGCTGTCGATGACCTTCTTCACGGTGCTGACGCTGCTCAGCGCCACGCTGATCCCGGTCGAGGACTGCGGCTGCTTCGGCGACGCGCTGAAGCTCACGCCCTGGGAGACCTTCGCCAAGAACGTCATCCTGCTGCCGATGGCGCTGGTGGTGTGGTGGCGCTACCGGCCGGACCGGATCTTCGCCTTCAAACCCGTCGAGATCGCCCTGACCTGCACGTTCTTCTTCCTGTCGATGTATCTGGGCTACTACTGCTATATCCACCTGCCGCTGATCGACTTCCTGCCCTACAAGGTGGGGGTCAACATCCACGAGGCGATGCAGGCTCCGGCCGTCGCTCCGGGCGAATCGGAGACGGTGCTCGTCTACCGCAACCGGGCAACGGGCGAGGAGCGTGAATTCTCGCTCGAGGACCCCGAGTGGCAGGACGACACGAAATGGGAGTGGGTCGATACGCGCACGACGAGCGAGGTGCCGGCCATCCGCCCGCTGGTGAGCGAATTCGCGCTGCGCGATGCCGCCGGGGAGGATGTCACGGAGGCGGTGGTTACCCGTCCGGGACGGCTCTACATGCTCTGTGTGACCAATTTCGACCGACTTTCGAAACGGTGTGCACGGCGGATGGCGGCCCTCGTCGAACGGGCCCGGCAGGAGGGTGCCGGGGTGGTCTGCCTGACGCCCGATCCGCTCGAAGGGGTGGCCACGCACGACTTCGGTTCGGGCGAGGTGACCTGCTACAACATCGATGCCTCGACGATGAAGACCATGCTGCGGGCCGAAAACGGTGTGGTGACGCTCGACGACGGCACGATCGTCGATAAACGAAACTGTCGCGATATTCGTCCGTAGGGGCCGCACGGCGGTGCCCCGGGGGCTGTGGTATGAAAGTTGACCTTCCGACGGAGGGTCGACTTTTTCTTTTTCCGCCCGGGGCGACGCGTCCCGGCGGTGGGGGAGGGGCCGATCGAAAATCGGAACTCATCCATGCGAATCCTCTTGTCATTGATTCTGTTGCTGCTGGCGGTGGGGTGCGGACGCCGCACGCCGGCCCCGCGTCTGATCCGTCCGGTGAAGGTCACCACGGCCTCCGCCGCGGGTTTCCTCGAGAAGGACTTTGCCGGCATGGCCACGCCGGACGATGCCGTGACACTGGCCTTCAAACTCTCGGGGCAGGTGCTCCGCGTTGCCGTCTCGAAGGGCGAACAGGTGGCGCGGGGGGCGCTGCTGGCCGAACTCGACCCGCGGGATGTCGAGTTGCAGGTGGCGGCGACCCGTTCGGCCTACGAGGAGGCGCGTTCGGCACAGCAGCGCATGCAGCGGCTGCTGGCTCACGAAGCCGTCTCGCAGCAGGAGGCCGAGGCGGCCGCCACACGCTACGCCCAGGCCCGTTCGACGTACGACAATACGCTCGACCTGCTCGGTGAGACCCGCCTGCGGGCCCCCTTCGCCGGGGTCATCGAGCGGACCTACGTCGACAACTTCGAGCGGGTGCAGGCCGGGCAGTCGATCGTGCGCCTGGTCGATCCCGTGACCACGACCGTGCAGTTCACCCTTCCGGAGAGCGGTCTGGCCGTGCTGCGCGACTCGACGACGAGCTTTACGGTCCGCTTCGACAACTACCGCGGCGTCACGATCCCGGCCCGGCTGAAGGATTATGCCAAGACCTCGTCCGACGCCTCGGGCTTCCCCGTGTCGCTGCGGCTGGAGAATCTCGATACGACGCGCTGGCGCATCTCGCCCGGCATGTCCTGCACGATCACCATGCGGCGGGCCGATCCCGATCCGGAGGCCGTGTCGCTCCCCGTCTCGGCCATCTATGCCCCGGCCGAAGGGGGTACGTGGGTCTGGATTGTCGGGGCGGGCGATCATGTCACGCGCCGCGAGGTGACGCTGGGCGAACTCTACGGCCGCGACCGGGTGGTCATCGACCGCGGGGTCCGTCCCGGCGAGCGGGTCGTCACGGCCGGGGTCTACCAGCTCCGCGAGGGCGACGAGGTGCGGATTCTCAACTGATCGATCCCGACGACCATGAATCTCCCGGAATATTCGCTGCGCAATGCGCGCGTCGTCGGTTTCTTTCTGGCGCTGCTGCTCGTGGGTGGTGCCGTGGGCTTCGCGACGCTCGGCAAGAAGGAGGACTCGACCTTCGTCATCAAGAGCGCCACGCTGATCTGCACCTACCCGGGGGCAACGCCCCGCGAGGTCGAGCAGCTCGTCACCGAGCCCATCGAACGCGAGGTGCAGACGATGCGCCGCGTCGACAAGATCACCTCCGAATCGTGGTACGGACGCTCGAAGATCCAGGTTGAACTCGATCCCGGCACCCCTGCGCGCGAGATCCCGCAGCTGTGGGACGAACTGCGGCGCAAGGCGCTCAACATCCAGCCGCAACTGCCGGCCGAGGCCTCGGCGATCACCGTGGCCGACGATTTCGGCGACGTCTACGGCATCTACTACGGGCTCTCGGCCGACGGGGGCTTCTCCGACGACGAGCTGCGCGACTGGGCCCAGCGGTTGAAACGGGCGCTGGTGACCCTCGACGGTGTGCAGAAGGTGACCCTTTTCGGCGAACAGCGCCCCGTGGTGAACGTCTACGTGAGCCTCTCGGCACTGGCCAACTTCGCCATCCGCCCCGAGACGATCGTGCAGACCATCGCCCAGCAGAACGCCGTCGTCGACAGCGGCGAAAAGCAGGCCGGCGAGCTCGAAATCCGCATCCTCGAGGAGGGGAGCTACCGTTCGCTCGAGGATCTGGAGAATCAGCTGCTCTTCGACGCCTCGGGGCGGCAGTACCGCCTGGGCGATCTGGCGCGCATCGAGCGCGGGCGGGTCGATCCGCCGCAGACGCTGATGCGGGTCGACGGCCGGCGGGCCATCGGGATCGGCATCTCGACCGACCCGGGGGCCGATGTCGTGCGGACCGGCGAGCGGATCGACGCCCGACTCGGCGAACTCTCGGCACGGATGCCGCTCGGCATGGAGCTCACGGTGCTCTACCCCGAGAACCGCATCGCCCGCGAGGCGACCCGCACCTTCGTGTGGAATCTGGCCGAATCGCTGGCCATCGTCGTGGCGATCATCATGCTGGTGATGGGTTTCCGTTCGGGGGTGCTCATCGGCAGTTCGCTGCTCTTCTCGATCGGCGGGACGCTGCTCCTGATGCAGTTCGCGGGCGAGGGGCTGAACCGCACGTCGCTCGCCGGGTTCATCATCGCCATGGGAATGCTCGTCGACAACGCCATCGTCGTCACCGACAACGCCCGCCAGGCGATGCTGCGCGGCGTCGCCCGCCGGCAGGCCCTCGTCCGCGGAGCCAATGCCCCGCGCTGGAGCCTGTTGGGGGCCACGCTGATTGCCGTCTTTTCGTTCCTGCCGCTCTATCTGGCACCGTCGTCCGTGGCCGAAATCGTACGGCCGCTCTTCGTCGTGGTGGCCCTCTCGCTGATGCTGAGCTGGGTGCTGGCCCTGACCCAGACGCCGCTCTTCGGCGAGGTGCTGCTCCGCGTCGCGCCCGCCGCCCGCGATCCCTACGATACCCCCTTCTACCGCGCATTCGACCGGCTGCTGACCGCCCTGCTGCGTCATCGTGCTGCGACCGTCGCCCTTGTGGCTGGACTCTTCGTCGCCGCGCTCTGGACGATGGGGCGCATGCCGCAGAACTTCTTCCCGGCCCTCGACAAGCCCTACTTCCGGGCCGACGTGCTGCTGCCCGAGGGGTTCGACATCCGCGCCACGGAGCAGAACCTCGAGGCCATGGAGGTGTGGCTGCACGAACAGCCCGAGGTGAAGCACGTCTCGTGGACGGCCGGTGCGACGCCGCCGCGCTACTACCTGGCCAGCGGCAGCGCCTCGCAGCGTCCGAATTTCGGCAACCTGCTCGTCGAACTCTCCGACAGCCGTTCGGCCGCCGCGGTCGAGGAGCGTTTCGAAGGGTGGGTTACGGCGACGCTGCCCGACGTCTGGCTGCGTTCGTCGCTCTTCAAGCTCTCGCCCGTACCCGATGCGGCGATCGAGTTCGGCTTCATCGGCGAGGATGCCGACACGCTGCGCCGTCTGACGGCCGCCGCCGAGGAGGTGATGCGCCGCACCCCCGGCACGACCAACATCCGCAACAGCTGGGGCAACCGCATCCCGACGTGGCAGCCGCTCTATTCGCCGATGAAGGGGCAGCGCATCGGCATCACGCGCAGCCAGCTGGCCCGCGGCCTCACGATCGCCACGCAGGGCTATCCGCTCGGGCAGTACCGCGAGGGGGACCTCTTCCTGCCGATCCTGCTCAAGGATGAGAACATCGCCGCCTACAACCTGACCAATCTCGAGGCGCTGCCGATCTTCAACCCCGCGGGGCGGGTCTTTTCGATCGAGCAGGCGACCGACGGCTTCCGTTTCGACTTTCGTCCGGGGGTGATCCGCCGCTTCGACCGCCAGCGGGTGATGAAGGCGCAGTGCGACCCGGCGCGCGGGGTCAACACCCTGCAGCTCTTCAACCGGCTGCACGACTCGATCCGCCGCGCGGTCACGCTCCCCGAGGGCTACACGATGCGCATCTTCGGCGAACAGGAGAGCCGCGCGGAGTCCAACGCCGCCCTGGAACGCTACCTGCCGCTGACGCTCGTGCTGATCTTCGTCGTGCTGCTCCTGTTGTTCCGCAACTACCGCGACCCGGCGGTCATCCTGCTGATGGTGCCGCTCGTGGCGATCGGCGTCATGCTGGGGCTCGTCGTCACGGGACGCCTCTTCAACTTCTTCGCCCTGCTGGGGCTGCTGGGGCTCGTCGGCATGAACGTCAAGAACGGCGTGGTGCTCGTCGAACAGATCCGGGAACTGCGTGCCGCGGGACGTACGCCCCGCGAGGCGCTCGTCGAGGCGACCCGCAGCCGCATCGTTCCGGTGGCAATGGCCTCGGGAACCACCATCCTCGGCATGCTGCCGCTGCTCTTCGACGCCATGTTCGGCGCCATGGCCGCCACGATCATGGGCGGACTGCTGGTCGCCACGCTGCTCACGATCCTCGTGCTGCCCGTCGTCTATGCCCTCTTTTACCGCATTCGTTGACCATGAAATCCCTGTTGTCGATTCTGATTCTGCTGCTCGGGGCGGTGGCGCCGCTCTTCGGGCAGACCACGCTCGAGGAGTACCGCACGGATGTCGCCGCCTACAGCCGCACGCTGAAGATGGCCTCCGCCGCAAGCCGGGCCGCCGCCGGGGAGGCCGCCGCCGCCCGCACGGGGCTTCTGCCGCAGCTGTCGCTGGCCGGGAGCTTCGCCTGGACGTTCCGCCATCGCGACGGCATCGAACCCTGGGACTTCGGGGTCGAGCCCCGGCTGGTCCAGGTTCTCTACGGCGGCGGGGGTGTGCGGGCGGCGGCCCGGCAGGCGGCCATCGGGCGCGACATCGCCCTCTGCGAGGAGGAGTTCTCGCGGCTGGAGGTACGCTACGCCGCCGAATACGCCTACTGGAGCCTCTCGGCCGTCGAGCTCTACGCCGAGGCGATGCGCGAATACGTCGCCCTGATCCGTTCGCTGCGCGAGGTGGTCAACCGCCGCTTCACGGAGGGTTACATCGCCCGGGGCGACGTGCTGATGATCGACGCCCGGCTGAGCGAGGCGGAGTATGCGCTGGTGAGCGTCGAGCAGAACCGTGAGGTGGCGCTCCACAACTTCAACATCCTGCGCGGCGAAGATCCTGCGCTGCCGGTCCATCTGGCCGAGGGGATCCGCGATACGCTGCCCCTGCCGCGGCGGATTCCGGCCGACGAGGCCGTGGTGCGGCGTCCGGACCATACGGCGGCCCTGCTGCGCGTCGATCAGGCCGACGAGTCCGTGCGCAGGGCCCGGGCCCCGTATAACCCGCAGCTGAGCGTCGGGGTCGGCGGATCGTGGCAGCCCGCGTCGTCGAACCGCGACGGAAGGACGCTGATTGACGGTTCGGCCTTCGTGCAGCTCTCGGTGCCGATCTTCCACTGGGGCGAACGCCGCCACACGGTGGCTGCGGCCCGGGCCGCCCGCGAACAGACGGTCTGGACGGCCGAACAGCACCGCGATGATATCCTGCGCGAGGAGATGAACGGCTGGACGGCCCTCGTGCAGAGCCGCGCCCAGGTCGATGCCTCGGAGGAGAGCCTGCGCATCGCCGGCGAGAACCTCGCGATCAGCACCTACTCCTACGGCGAGGGGCTGGCGACGATTCTCGACGTCATGCAGGCGCAGCTGAGCTGGATCCAGCTCTATACCAATGCTATCCGCGCCCACTTCAACTACGCGGCGGCCGTCTCCGACTACCGGCGCATCACCGTGCAGTGACGGCACGAAAAACGGGCGGAGACTCCCGCCCGGCTCCGAGATCCTCGAAGACCGTTGTGCGGAGTCTCCGCCCGTGGCGGCGTCCGGAGCGGGGGTCAGGCCCCGACCGGCTCGGTGTTGACCACGGCAATCTCGCGCGAAACAGGGGCGATGCGGCTCAGCATCTGCACCAGTCCGCAATACTTGTCGTGGGTCAGTTCGAGGGCGTGGCTGGCCTTGGCGCAGTCGGCCTCGTTGCGGCACGTGACGTTGTAGATCACGTGGAAGCCGGTGAAGAGGCTCTCGGCCCGGAGCGTCTCGGTCGAAAGCTGGCCCGTGACGCTGATCTCGAAGCTGCAGGGCGTCAGCCGCTCGCGCTTCATGATGGCCGCGGCGGTCTGCCCGGCACACTGCGCCGCCGCATAGAGCAGCAGCTCCTTGGGATTCATCGAGCCGCAGTCGGCCCCTCCGCGCGGTTCGAAACGCCCCGCACGGTTCATCTGTACGTTTACTTTTTCAGTCATCTTTTCCGGTTTTTGGTTCCTACCCCCGCAGAGCGGCAAATTCCGTTCCTCGGGCGGCGCGCTGTCGAATAAAATTCGTATATTTGCCGGATATCCGACCGCCGGTTGCAATCCGCCGGGCCGCACCGCAGGGGTGACCCCGCCGGAGGCCTTGGCCGATCCCGCTCCGGAGGCCCTTAGAATTGATCTGCTTATGCGAAAAAACAGGATCCTGACGCTGATGCTGGCGCTGGCGCTCTGCACGCCCGGAGCCCGGGCCGCGGACTCCGATCCCGAAACCCTGATGCGGCGGGCCCGCGATCTGTTCGGCTACGGCCGCTGGAGCGATGCCCGCCACGAACTGCTGCGTGCCCGCGAGGTGATCGACCCCTCGGATCGGTTCCGGGCCCAGGAGATCGACTACTATCTGGCGGCGTGTGCCGTCGAACTGGGCAGTGCCGATGCCGAGGGGGCGCTGCGGGAATTCGAACAGCGATACCCCTATTCGGTCCATACGAACGACGTGCGCTTCTCGCTGGGGTCGTACTACTGTTCGGTCGGCAACATGGCCAAGGCCCGCGAGGCCTTCGAACGCACCGACTACCGGTCGCTCGATGCCCGCCGCCGCGAGCAGTACGACATCCGGATGGGATACGTCGACTTCTCGGAGGGGCGCTACCGCGAGGCCTACGACCGCTTCTCGCGGATCGGCAGCCGCAGCGAGTATGCCGACCACGCCCGCTACTACACCGCCTATATCGACTATGCCGAGGGGCGTTACGCCCGGGCCAAACAGGGCTTCGAATCGCTGCGGCGGAGCGATGCCTACGGACGGCTGGTGCCCTATTACCTGCTGCAGATCGAGTTCCGCGAGGGCAACTACCGCTATGTCGTCGAGCATGGCGAGGAGCTGGCGCGTCAGGCCGTGCCCGAACGCCGCGCCGAACTCGAACGGGTGATTGCCGAGTCGTGGTTCCGGCTCGAGGATTTCAACCGCACGCTGGAGCATCTGGCCGCCTACCGAGCCTCGGGCGGGGAGATGGATCGCGATGCCGACTATCTGGAGGGCTTCTCGCTCTACCGCACGGCCCGCTACGGCGAGGCGGCGGAGTGGCTGCGCAAGGCGTGCGGCGCCCGGGATGCCCTGACGCAGAATGCCTCCTACCACCTGGCCGACTGTTACCTGCGCGCCGGCGACAAGGAGCAGGCGATGCAGGCCTTCGCCATGGCGGCCGACGAGTCGTTCGACGCGGCGGTGGCCGAGGATGCGCTGTTCAACTACGCCAAGCTGCAGTATGAACTCGGCGGCGGGGCCTTCAACGGCGCGATCAACCTGTTGACCCGCTACATCGACCGCTATCCCACCTCGCCGCGTACGCCCGAGGCCCGGACGCTGCTGATCGCCGCCTACTACAACTCGCGCGACTACGACGCCGCCTATCGTGCCATCAAGTCGATGCCGTCGGGCGATGCCGAGATCCGCGGAGCGCTCCAGAAGATCGCCTACTACCGCGGTCTGGAGGCCTTCAAGGCGGGCGACATGCGGGCGGCCCGCGCCTGCTTCGCCGAGTCGCAGTCGGCGAACGTCAGCCCCAAGTACACCGCGCTGAGCACCTTCTGGCAGGGCGAGATCGCCTTCTCGGAGGGGGACTACGCCGTGGCGGCCGCCAAGTACAACGCCTATCTGAAGCGGGCGCCGCGCAGCGAACGCGAATATGCCCTGGCGTGGTACAACCTCGGCTACTGCGCCTTCGACCGCGACGACTGGGCGCAGGCCGGGACGTCGTTCAACCGCTTTCTTTCGGCCTATGCGCCGCGTGACCGCTACCGGGCCGATGCGCTGAACCGCCTGGGCGACGTGGCCTATTCGGACCGCCGCTTCGAGGAGGCGGTCGGGGAGTACGACCGGGCCATCGCCCTGGGGACCCCCGAAGGGGAGTATGCCCGTTACAAGCGGGCCGTGACGCTCGGAATCCTCGGCCGCACGGATCAGAAACAACAGGCCCTGCGCCAGATCGAATCGGACGGCGGCGAGTATGCCGACGAGGCCTCCTACGAGCTGGGCCGCAGCTACATCGCCCAGCAGAAGTATGCCGAGGGTGCCTCGCAGCTCGAACGCTTCGTGACCCGTTATCCCTCGTCGCCGCGCGTGACGGCCGCCTGGTCGGATCTGGGTCTGGCCTACCTGAATCTGGGCAACAAGCAGAAGTCGCTGGCCTGCTACGACCGCGTCGTTTCGTCGTCGCCGCAATCCTCCGAGGCGCGCGGTGCGATGCAGAGCATTCGCGAGATCTACGTCTCGGAGGGGGATGCCGACGCCTACTTCGACTATGCGGCCAAGGCCGGCATGGAGAGCGATCTGACGGCCCTTTCGCGCGACTCGCTGTCGTTTGCCGCCGCCCAGAAACTCTATGTCGACGGCGACCGTGCGGCCGCTACCCGCGCTCTGAAGAGCTATGTTGACAACTATCCGAAGGGCTCCTACCGGACCGATGCCCTCTACTACCTGAGCGACTGCTACCTGGTGGACAACCGCCGCGAGGAGGCCATCGAGACCCTCACGGCACTGGCCGATCAGGGCCGTACGCCCTATACGGTGGCCGTACTCGAGAAGCTCTCGGAGATGACCTTTGCCGACGGACGCTGGGATGAGGCCGCTTCGGCCTACCGGCGCCTCTACGATGCGGCTCCGTCGCGTACGGGGCGTGAGGAGGCCATGACGGGATACGTCCGGGCGACGGTGGCCGGCGGCGATGCCGCGAAGATCGAGGCGATGTCCGCCGAGGTCGAGGCCTGCAAGGATGCCGGTGCTGTAGCCACGCGCGAAGCCCGCTACGCCCTGGCCACGCAGCTGCGCGAGTCGGGCGACGAGGCGCGGGCCGCGAAAATCTACCGCGAACTGGCGAAGGATGTCCGCACGAAGGAGGGCTCCGAAGCCGCCTACCGCCTGATCGAGCAGACCTTTGCCGCGGGCAACATGGACCGCACGGAGAAGGAGGTCTTCGCCTTCTCGGAGCGGGAGCCGAAGCCCTACTGGCTGGCCAAAGCCTACCTGCTGCTGGGTGAGGTCTACGTCCGCAAGGGCGACACGTTCCAGGCCCGGGCCACGTGGCAGAGTGTGGCCGACGGATATTCGCCTGCCGACGACGGAATCGTCGAGGAGGCCAAGGCGCGAATCGCAAAACTCAACTGACAATGAAAAGATTGCTGATGATAGCCGCCCTTGCGGCGGCGGTGCCGCAGCTGGTTGCGGCCCAGGTCGAGAAACAGGTCGAGGTGACGAAGGCCTATGTCCCGCGCGTGGAGAGCGCCTCGAAACTGGCCGTCGTGCCCGACATGACCGATACGACGCACATGCGCCCCGAGATCGACTATACGGTGACGCCGCTGGTGATGCGTACGTCGCTCACGACGCGACCGATCCGTCCGGCAACGGTCACCTACTGGGAGTTCAACCGCCCGCTGCCCTTCTACCTGAAGGTCGGGGCGGGCTACCCCCTCAATTCGGTGCTGGACCTCTACGCCTCGACCCAGAACCCCTCGACGGGCTATCTGATCGGATATGTCAACCACGAGGGGAATTTCGCCCGCAACGGCGACCGCTTCGATGCGATCAACAACACGACGCGCATGTATAACCGGGCGGGCCTTGCGGCGGGTCGGTACTTCGGCCGCCACACGCTCGAGGGGGAGCTCACGTACGACAACCGCTACTATCGGCGTCCGGTGGCGTGGCAGCCCGCCGGGGAGCGTCTCGAGGGGCGCGACCGGGCGATGAACGACTACGGCGATGCAGGGCTCCGTGTACGGTTCGGCGATGATTTCCAGGATCTTTCGCAACTGAACTTCTCGGTCGAGCTCCACGGCGGTCTCTTCTTCGACCATTCGGAGTGGCCGCTCTCCGGGATGCAGGGGCGTGAAGGTTCGCTCGGGGCCGAGGGCCGTTTGGCCTGGGGGTGCGGACGCAGCCGCTTCGGCGTGGAGATCGGTTACGACTACCTCGACGGGCAGAAGGGGCTCGATGACAACGCGCAACAGTTGATCCGCGCCGGTCTGCGCTACGGGTTCCTGGGCGGGGTGGTGCGCCTCGACGTCGGGGCCGACTACTACCGCGACCGGATCGAGACGAGTATCCATCCCGAGGTCTCACGCGGCAACTACCTCATCCCCTATGCCCGGCTCGATTTCAACCTCGGAACACCGGGGCTGCGCCCCTTCCTGGAGGTCGACGGTGCGGTGCGCCCGAACGATCTGCGGGCGATGAGCGAGCAGAATCCCTTTGTCGGGGCGTCGTCGTGGCTCTACGGACTCGACGGCATGCCGGGGATCACGGTGGGCTCCGCTCGTCCCGGTGAGGGCCGTGAAGGGGCTCTGCTCGAGGGGGTTCCGGTCTATCGCGAGAACTCGCTGTGGCTCTCGAAGAGCTCGGTCGATTACAACTTCCGCTTCGGACTGGGCGGCAGCCTCTGGCGCCAGCGCTTTGCCTACCGCCTCTATGCCGGCTTCTCGATCCACGACAACCACCTCTACTGGACCGGCTGGCAGATGGCCCGTCCCGAGACGGGGTACGATGTCGTGTTCCTCCCGGTGATGGCGCGCCAGACCGTCACGTCGATCAACGGCGAGATCGAGTTCCGCCCCGTCAGTGCGCTGCGGCTGGAGCTCGGGGCCCACGGCTACATCTATAACGATGAGACCGATCTGAAGAGCGGCGACCCGGTCTTCCGCGGCAATGCGGGCATCGCGTACGAGGGGCGCAAGATCGCCTTCGGCGTCGAGGCGCTCATGGAGAGTGCCCGCAGCTGGACCACCTGGCGCTATGTGCAGCGGCCGGGTGAGGATGCAACGTTGGCCGGCGAGACCCTCTTTGCGGGCCCCCAGTCGTTCCGGGCACCCTTTGCGGCCGATTTGCGGGTGCATTTCGACTGGCATGTGTCGCATCGGGTGACCCTCTTCGCCGAGGGACGCAACCTCCTCAACCAGCGCCTCTACAACGAGGCGTGGTTCCCCGAACCGGGGGCGCGCTTTACCGTGGGCGCCAAGATCAACTTCTGATCCTCCGGCGGCGGATTCCGGCCGAAAGATCCTTTTTTTCGGTCACGGTGAATAATGGTGCGGGATTTTTGCTATCTTGAACACGTGTTGCAACCGGTTTGCGACACGTGTTTTTCGTTTTACCTAAATCCGAGCCTCGATGAAACATGAAATGCCCCACCTTCCGTATGATCCGGAAGCCCTGGCCCCGAAGATGAGCCGCGAAACGATCGACTACCACTACGGGAAACATCTTCAGACCTATCTGGACAACCTCAACGCCCTGATCCCCGGCACGCGCTACGAAGAGATGCCGCTCGAGGAGATCGTGCGCACGGCCGACGGCCCCGTTTTCAACAACGCCGCCCAGGCCTGGAACCATACCTTCTTCTTCCGGATGCTGACCCCCGAACAGCCGGCCATGCCCGAAAAACTCGCCGCGCGGCTGACCGCCGATTTCGGATCGGTCGATGCCTTCCGCGAGGAGTTCACCCGGGCGGCTCTCGGACTGTTCGGTTCGGGCTGGGTCTGGCTGGCCGCCGACCGCAGCGGGAAACTCTCGATCCTGGCGCGTTCGAATGCCGGCAATCCGCTGACCGAGGGGCTGCGGCCCGTGATGACGGTCGACGTCTGGGAACACGCCTACTACATCGACTACCGCAACCGGCGGGCCGACTTCCTGAAGGCCTTCTGGCGGCTGATCGACTGGCGGCAGGTGGCCGACCGTGCCGTACCGCGCCGCTATCGCTGCACGGCCTGCGACTATGTCTACGACCCCGCAAAGGGAGATCCCGAGACGGGTATCGCCCCCGGAACGCCCTTCGAGGAGATTCCCGACGACTGGACCTGCCCGCTGTGCGGACTCTACAAGGATGCCTTCCGCCCCGTCGAGGAGTAGAAACACGTCCGGCCCGGTGTGCTGAACAGCCGGGGTACCGGTGAGTGGATGCACCGCGAATCGCGAACCGGGGGGCCGAAAAGCTGGAGAGCCGTGAGCCGGCGAGTCGAGAAAAGGTGATCCGCAAAGCCGGTAAGTCGGGGCCGGAGACGGCCATCCGAACGAAAAATCCCGTCCGGGCGCAGTGTCCGGACGGGAAATTCAACGGCGGTGCGGCCGGCACAAGGCGGCTTCGCACCCGGCGTGAGGGATCAGAAGACGAACTTCTCGAGCTTCAGTTCGCCGAGCTGCTCCATGCGCGGCACGAGGGTCGTGAAGTGCGACGAGTTCTCGTGAGCCGTGAGGGCCTTGGCGTCGCTCCACGTCTCGCAGATCATCAGCACGTCGCGGCGCGTCGTGCTTTCGAAGAGGTCATAGGCGACGCATCCTTCATCCTTGAGCGATGCGGCCACCAGTTCGCGGGCCGTGCGGACGAGTTCGTCGCGGTTGCTTTCCGTCGTGCGGATAAATACATTCAAACGTATCATGTCTTGTCGTTTTATGGATCCCGAAGCCTTTCCTTCGCCGGATCCGGTTTTCTTGACGGGACGAATTTAACAAAAAATCCGTGATTCGGTGCTCCCTCCGGAGCTTTTCGCGGAGCGGTTTTTGCAGAGAAGCTCCGCGAAATCCGTCTGCCGGCTCCGCGGTGGGGTCGGGAACGGCGAATCCAAACCTTCAAAATTGCAAGGAAATGAGTATCAAACAGGGATTATTGGCCCTTGCGGCCTTGTTTGCAGCCTCCGAGGTGTTGGCCTGCACGGGAATCTCGCTCACGGCGGCCGATGGCAGCTACGTGCAGTCGCGGACGATCGAGTGGGGCGACAGTGCGCTGGAGAGCCTCTATGTCATCATTCCCCGCGGGCAGCAGCTCCAGTCGCTGACCCCCGACGGCGGGACGGGGTTGGCGTTCCGCGCCCGTTACGGGGTGGTTGGTCTGGCCGTCGTGCAGCAGGAGTTCATCGCCGAGGGGATCAACGAGGCGGGGCTTTCGGCCGGTCTCTTCTTCTTCCCGCAGTACGGCAGTTACGAGACGTATGATGCGGCGCAGCGTGACCGCACGCTGGTCGATCTCGAGGTGGCGCAGTGGATCCTCACGCAGTTCGCCACCATCGACGAGGTGAAGGCCGCCATCAGCGGGGTGCGGATCGTTGGGCTCGAGGCCAATGCCGTCGTGCACTGGCGCATCGGCGAGCCTTCGGGCCGGCAGGTGGTGCTGGAGATCGTCGGCGGGGTGCCGCACTTCTACGAAAACGAGGTGGGGGTGCTGACCAATGCGCCGGGCTTCGAGTGGCAGGTGACCAACCTGAACAACTACGTCAATCTGCGTCCGGGCAGTGTCGAACCCTATAAAATGGATGCCACGACGCTGCGGGCCTTCGGGGCGACGGCGGGATTTCTCGGGCTTCCGGGCGACGACACGCCGCCGTCACGCTTCGTGCGGGCCGCCTTCTTCCGCGCCACGGCGCCGCAGCGCGCCACGGCCTTTGCCACGGTGCAGGAGTGTTTCCATCTGCTGAACAACTTCGACGTGCCGATCGGGCTGGAGCATCCCGCCGGGCAGTGTCCCGACATCCCGAGCGCCACGCAGTGGACCTCGGCCATCGATCTGACCCACCGCGTGGTCTACTACAAGACGGCCTACAACAATACGATCCGCACTATCGATCTGGCGCAGAT
Organism: uncultured Alistipes sp.; assembly: GCA_938014215.1. Lineage (GTDB taxonomy): Bacteria > Bacteroidota > Bacteroidia > Bacteroidales > Rikenellaceae > Alistipes. The sequence continues at coordinate 56,665 of CALLRW010000039.1, forward strand.
CAACTTTGCAAAGGTGCGCTACCAGTCGCATCCGCTGGATCGGGTGCAGGAGCAGCCCGTTGAGCGGATCACGGTCCGATGAACAGCGCGAGTGGCGTAAGCCTCCTCGTCGAAATGCAAAGGGCGTCCCCCGCAGGGAACGCCCTTGTTTTTTGTCGGGGCCGTTGCTCGGAACACACGTTGCAGGAACCCCTTGTGGCCCGTCCGGGAGCACCCGGTCTCTTTTTGCATGGGGCCCGCCCGGAGCGCTTCTGCCTTCTCCTTGCATGGGGTCCACCCCCTCTTTTTGCATGGGGCCCGTCCGGAGCGCTTCTTCCTTCTCCTTGCATGGGGTCTATCCCCTCTTTTTGCATGGGCCCGTCCGGAGCGCACCTGTCCTCTCCTCGCATGGACCCCGGTCCGGGAGCACTCCCGGCCTCGCTTCGCGTTGTCCTCTCGAGCCCCTTCGCTCCTCCCCCCCCGGTTATTTGCGGAAGATGAAGTAGACGGCCATGATCAGACAGATGAAGCCGGCCAGATGGTTCCAGCGCAGGGTGTCGGACTTCATGAAGACCAGCGCGAAGATCGTGAAGACCGACAGCGAGACGACCTCCTGGATGACCTTCAGCTCCCAGATCGTGAACGGACCTCCGAATTCGGCCGAGCCGAGCCGGTTGGCCGGCACCTGGAAACAATACTCGAAGAGGGCGACTCCCCAGCTCATCAGGATGATCAGCATCAGGCTGAAGCGCTCGAGCCGCGATTTGAAGGCGATCTGCCCGTACCAGGCCAGCGTCATGAAGGCGTTGGAGATGACGAGCAGCGATACGGTGGCAATTCCCCGGAACATAAGTAACGGATTTAGAATCGATTTTTCTGAAAACGCGGCAAAAGTAGTGAAAATTTCGCAATTATGCCAGCAGGGCGTCGAGATCCTTCAGTTGGGCGAAGTTGTCGATCACCAGATCGGCCTGCGTTTCGTGTTCGAGGACCTCGCGCGGCAGGGTGGTGACCAGAGCCACGATGCGTCCTGCACCGGCACGGCGGGCCGATTCGATGCCGGCTTTGGCATCCTCGAAGACCACGCAGTCGGCCGGATCAACCCCCAGAGCCGCCGCGGCCGTGAGGTAGATCTCCGGATCGGGCTTGCAGCGGGTGACCCTGTCGCCCGAGATGCGTGCCTCGAACCACTTGCCGATGGCGCACTTCTCCAGCACGAAGTCGACGTTGGCCCGGCAGCCCGACGACCCGACCGCACAGCGGATCCCCGCCTCGTGGAGCCGCTCGAGCAGCTCGCGAAGCCCTGCGACGGGGTGGATCTCCGGGGCGTAGATCTCGCGGTAGATGGCCTCCTTCTCGTCGGCCAGCGCCGCGAGGCCCTTCGTGCGGATCACCTCCTCGGGCATGATCAGCCGCATGATGTCATCGTTGCCCATGCCGTAGGCCTGGCTCAGGCGCTGTTTCCAGTCCGTCACGCCGTAGCGGGCGCAGAAGATCTCGAAGGCGCGGATGTGGGCGGCGGTGTTGTCCACCAGCGTGCCGTCCATGTCGAACAAAGCTGCTTTTTTCATCGTCTCTTACGTGTGTTGTGTTTTGTGGCGCAAAGATACGAAAAATCCCTCTTCGATGCACCGCACGCACCCCGTGCCGTGAGACGACGGCTCAGAATTTGAGCTGAATGCCGAGATTCACCGCGAAGTTCTGCACCCGCTGACCGGGGAGCGATTCGCGGTGGGTGAGCCGCCAGATGCAGTCCACGCGGAAGAGGCGGAAGATGTTCTCCACGCCGAATCCCGTCTCGAGATAGGGCTTCGAGACCGACGACATGCCCATCGGGAAGAGCAGCGGGGCGCCGCTTCCGGGAATGGCACCGTTGTTGGCGCGCGAGAGCGTGCCCCAGACACCCTTGAAGACCAGCACTTCGCGCCACTTGAGACGCTTGATCAGGGGCAGCCGTCCGAGCAGCAGTCCGTTGAAGTGGTGCTCCCAGAACCACGACACCCACGCATCGGAGGCAAACTCGTAGTAGTTCATGCACGAGAAGGAGTAGGCGTTGTAGAAGTAGGTGCCGTTGCCCTCGTGGAGTTTCAGCAGCGGGTAGGGGACCCGTCCGAAGAGGCGGCCTCCCTGGACGGTGAACGTCGAGTAGCCGATCGGCGGCAGGTTGGCCCGGTAGCGGATGTTGCCCACCAGACTGTAGTATTCGGGGCTCTGGTGCAGCAGGTTGGGGATGCCGGCCGTGAAGATGAGCGTGACGACCGGATAGGGCGAGCCGAGATACTGCTTGTCGAAGACCTGGCGGTAGACCGTCTCGTTCTTCGAGAGCCGCACCCCGACGTGGATCGCCGCTTCGGAGATCCCCTTCACGGGAAATCCCTCGCGGTCCATCATCGGCACGTAGCGGTTGCCGTAGATCCGTTGCATCCGGGTCCCGACGAGGGTGCTGACGCCGTGGCTCCATTCGTGTTCGTAGGTCACCTCGCCGCGGTCGACCATCGACAGTCGCTGGTCTCCGCGCGAAAGGATCGACGAGAGAATGTTGCTCTCGGTCAGGGCGTTCTGTCCGGTTCCGAGCTGCAGGGCGTCGTGGCGTCCCGAGACGGTCAGCTTGCGGGTCAGCTGCCGGTTGAAGACCACCTCGACCGAGCCGCCGCCCTTGACGCGTTCGTCACGCGTGCCGTAGGCCACGTAGCCGCCCAGGCGCACCTTGCGGCTCACGGCCGGCGTCGTGCGCAGCCCCAGCTGCATGCGGAAACCCTCCAGGTCGTTGAAGCTGCCCAACTTGTAGTAGGGGCCGATGCCGATATACTTCGTGTTCCAGTAGCCGGCGAGCAGCGTGTTGATCACCGTGTAGATGTCGCGGTAGAGCGGTGCCTGCTTCACCGAGTCGACCATGCGGTAGATCTGCTCCTCGCGCTGGCTGAGCCGGTAGGGGCGGATCTGCTCCCAGTAGGCCTCCGATTGGTTGTTGGGGTCCTGCTCCTCGATGACGATCTTGTTGTCCATGCGCAGCACCTCGCGGGGGATCGGTTCGCCGATCCGGGCATCGGAGTAGATCACCTCGCGCGAACCGAGAAACGAGGTGAGTTTCGAGGAGTCGGCCCCCGAGACCGAGAATTCGGCCGAGATGCGGTCGCGGGCCCGGAACCAGTGGCCGTCTTCGGTGCGCTGGTTTTCGTTCTCGAGCATCAGGTGGCGGACCCAGTTGACGTTCACGCCGTGGGGCATGCGGGCCGTGGCCGACTCGAGGGCGTAGCTTGCCGAGTCGATGTTCACCTCGCCGTCGAGCACCGGGGTGGCCATCCGTTTGGGATGGAAGCGGATCTTGTAGACCTTGCGCCCCTCGTGGCAGGTGCTGTCGACCAGGAAGTAGTTGTAGAAGCTCCGTCCGCTCTCGCCCAGCGGGCTGGCGAAGCGTACGTTGAAGAGCTTGATGTAGTTGTCGTAGAAGTTCACGTCGCCGTAGAGCCCGCCGGTGAACTGCGCCACGGCGAAGTTGTTCTCGACGCCCGAGACGCGGCTGGCGCGGATCACCTCGCGTTTGAAATCGGGCGTGCGGCTGCGGTAGAGGTCGCCCGTCGCCTCGGAGATCATCGCCGGGAGATAGGGCTGTCCGGTGAGGGCCGACGTGTCGATGTAGTTGAAGATGAAGCCGAAGTTGCGCTGCATGCGGCGGTTGCGGAACCCGGGCTTGATGTTCGTCAGGGCAAGCTCCATCTTGGTGTAGGTTCGGCAGTGGTAGGTGTCGTAGTGGTCTGGATCGTTGTGGGGCCGGTTGCGCAGCACGCCGTCGAGAATCGGGAAGGCGGGGTTCTCGCCCGGGGTGATGACGACCTGCCCGATGTCGAACTCGACGGACTCGAGCACGAAATCCACCCGGTTGAAGATGCCCGGCGTCACCGGCTCCGTGCGGGTGGCGTAGCCGACCATCGAGGCCTGGACGCGACTCACCGTGTCGCGGGTTTCGAGCGAATAGATGCCCTCTTCATCGGTGGTGATGCCGATGGTCGTACCGGGGAATACCACACTGACGAACGACAGCGGAGTACCGCTGCTGTCGGTAACCTGTCCTCTTACGCGGGTTGTCTGGGCGTTGGCGCCCAGAGCTCCGAAGAGCAGCAGCAACCCGATCATCATTCTCCGTACCATGTGGGCAAATGTAGTAAAAAAGTTCAGATTCCAAGAAAATAAACTACCTTTGCGCCAAATTAGTCGAAATATAGGAAACAGAGAGTGATGGCACACGGAAAAATTGAAAAGACGAATGCGGCCCGACTGCTCGACCGCGCGAAGATCGCCTATGAACTGGTCCCTTACCAGGTCGACGAGGAGCATCTCGCCGCCACGCATGTCGCCGAGCAGCTCGGCGAGGATATTGCGACCGTCTTCAAGACCCTTGTGTTGAAGGGTGACCGGTCGGGTTATTTTGTCTGTGTGGTGCCGGGCGACCACGAGGTCGATCTGAAGGCTGCCGCCCGCGTCTCGGGCAACAAGAAGGTCGATCTGATCCCGATGAAGGAGCTGCTGCCCGTGACGGGCTACATCCGCGGGGGCTGTTCGCCGATCGGCATGAAGAAGGCCTTCCCGACCTATATCCACGTCTCGGCGCAGGAGCACCCCTTTATCTACGTGAGCGCCGGCGTGCGCGGTCTGCAGCTGCGCCTCTCGCCGGAGGATCTGGCCTCCTACGTACGGGCAACCTTTGCCGAGATCAGCCATCCGGCCTGATCCGACTCCTGCGGACCCCGCGCCAGCGGGGCAATCCGCTCTCCGGTGGCAACCATAAGGTCCGGACCGTTTTCACGGTTCCGGACCTTTTTTTGGCTGCGGGAAGATCGTCTGGCCGGCTCCCGGAGCGCCGCGCTTCGCATGACTCAACTTCGGGGCGCCCGTGCCGTCCGGCCCGTTATCGTGCCCCTCGCCGGTCAGTTGTGCTGCGAACTGAAGTCGCCGATGGTCTTGATGCGCTCCTCGAAGGTGTCGCGCGAGACCGTCGTGTGGCTCTTGATCTTCGAACGGTAGTTGTAGATCGTGCTCACCGAATAGCGCAGCAGCGCCGCGATCTTCGACGAGTCGTTGATTCCCAGCCGGATCAGGGCGAAGATCCGCAGTTCGGTCGTCAGCAGTTCGCCCTTTTTCAGTTCGATGCGGGCCTCCTTGTCGAGCAGCGAGTTGAAATCCTCGATGAAGGTGGGGTAGAGCTGCAGGAAGGTGGTGTCGAAATTGCGGTAGAACTCCTCCAGTTCGCGATGGTCAGCCTCGGTCGTGGCGAACTCCTTGCGCAGTTCGTCGATGCGACCGTCGCGCAGCATGTGGCGCACGTGGCGGCGCGAGGCGATGATCTTGTCGATGTACTCCGAACACATCGTCAGGAAGATGCCGATATACTCCTCCTTCACCTCGTTGGCCTCGGAGATCTGGCTGTTGAGGTCGGCCAGCCGGCGGTTGCTGAGCATCAGGTCGTTGTTCGAGATGTTGAGGCGGTTGTTGGCCTGCTGCAGTTCGAGCCGCGCCAGGCTGAGCTTGCGGTTCTGCCGCCGCATGAAGATCACCCCGCCGACGGCCAGCAGCATGAAGACGACCGTCGAGACCAGGAAGATGTTGTACATGCGGTCCATGCGCTGGCGCCGGGCCTGGTAGGCCTCCTCGATGACGTGGAGCGTCAGGGCGTCCTGCCAGGGGCGGAGCCGCGAATTGAAGAAGCGGGCGTCGTCCATGACGATGCGCATGTAGTGCATGGCGCGCTGGATGTTGTCGTCGTCGAGCAGCGTGTTGGCCAGGCTCTTCAGGGCGGCGTTGTCGCGGATGGCCAGCTGGATGTCGGCCATGGCCGAACGGGCGAACCAGATCTGGGCCGTCGGCGTGTCGTCCATCAGGTCGGCCACCAGCGCCCGCATGTAGGCCGCCTCGGCATAATCGCGCGAGAGCGGGGGCTGCATTTCGCACAGCCGGTCGGCCAGCGCAACGGCATCGGGGAAATTGCGGCGGTTGATCTCCTCGCGGAGCCGGTAGTTGAGGTGGGTCGGGGTCTCCGGATCGGTGTTCTCGACGATCAGCCGGGCGTAGAAGTCGGTCAGCCGTCGCGAAAGGCGCTGTTGGCGCACGTCGTGCGAATAGAGCTGCAGTTCGTCGTTGAGCTTGTGGCGGGCGACGTAGTAGTTGACCAGCTGTTCGCGGGTCAGCCGCGTCGAGTCGACCTGCGCCAGGGTGTTGGCCGCCTCGAGGTAGATGCCCGCCGCACTGTAGAGATAGGCCAGCTGGATCCGCGAGTCGTTCAGCCGTTGGGCGCTGTGCATCCGTTCGGCCAGGGCGATGTTGTCGTAGAGGTAGTCGATGGTCGAGTCGACCTGATAGGGGGTGTATTCGTCGATGAGCTGCTGGTTGAGGGCATACTGCTGGGCGTCGGAGAAGTTGGTCTGCCGGAGGATGTTCTTGAGCGAGCCGATGCGCAGTTCGCGGTTGGTGATGTAGGTGTCGCGGTGCTGGAGGGTGGCGTCGAGCTGGTCGAGCACCTCCTTCAGGCTGGGTTCTGCGGCGGCGGGCAGGGCCGGCGTCGACAGCAGCAGCGCAAGAATCATCGGCAGACAGGTCAGCAGCTTTCTCATGGGCGTGGATCTTAGGTATGGACAAAGATAACCGAAAATCGGAGAAAAACGCCCTCTTCCGAGTCCCTATTTGCCGTCGGGACGCGGAAATACGTTCCAGCGAATCTACTTTTTTTGGGCCGGTGTAAAAATTCAAATGGCTGAAAATCAGATGATCCATTTTTCAAAACGGCGTTTCAGGTTTACAAAATCGGTTTCACTTTTTTTTAGTTCGGCAGGCGATGGCTAACTTTAATATCGGAAAACCGACGGGGGGCTTCGGCTGCTTGACGGGAAGCTCCAACCGATCTACCTTATTTAAATAAAACTATTACCTAAAAACCTAAATTATGTCAGAATTTGCTAAGAAACGGCAATGGTGCCTCCGTACGGGACGAATGTTGCTGTTGGCCGTGGCATTGACGCTCTTCACGGCGTCGGCGGCCCTGGCCCAGTCACTGACCGTTACGGGACGTGTCCTCGATCAGTCGGGACAACCGGTCATCGGTGCAACGATCATCGAACAGGGGACCACGAACGGCACCACAACAGGTGTGGACGGCTCGTATTCCATCAAGCTCCGCGGAGCGGGGAATTCGGCCACGCTGCTCTACCAGTCGCTGGGATTCGTCACGCAGACCATCGCGGTCAACGGACGTCCGCAGATCGACGTCAAGCTTTCGGAGGATGCCGTGGCGCTCGACGCCGTGGTGGCCATCGGTTACGGTACGGTCAAGCAGAAGGATCTGACCACGGCCGTCTCGATCGTCAAGACCGAGGATCTCGACCGTCGTCCGATCACCTCCGTCTCGGGGGCCCTGCAGGGCAAGGCGGCCGGTGTGCAGGTCATCCAGCCCAACGGTGCGCCGGGTCAGGGCATGGTGGTCCGCGTGCGCGGTGCCTCGTCCATCTCGTCGAGCAACGACCCGCTCTATGTGGTCGACGGGGTGCCGGTCGGCGAGGGTAACTACGCCATCGCCTACCTCTCGCCCAACGAGATCGAGTCGATGCAGGTGCTGAAGGATGCCTCGTCGGCCGCCATCTACGGTTCGCGTGCCGCCAACGGCGTCGTGCTCATCACCACCAAGCAGGGCAGCCGCCGCAAGGGTCCCGAGGTCACCCTCTCGACCTATGTCGGCATCTCGAACGTGGCCAAGACGTTCGACGTGCTCAATGCCCAGCAGTACCGCGACCTGATGGAGGAGAACGGGGCCGTCTCGGGACTTCCCGCGGATCTGACCGATCAGACCGACTGGTTCGACGAGACCTACTCGACGGGTGTCAACCAGAACTACCAGTTCTCGGTATCGAACGGTGACGACAACTCGTCGTACTACCTCGGCGGCGGCTACACGAAGGAGCGCGGTGTGATCAACACCACCTCGGCCGACCGTTACAACGTCAAGGCAAGCTTCGACAAGAAGATCTTCAAGTGGCTGACGGCCAACGCCTCGACCACCTTCTCGCACTACACCGTCAACGGTACGATCATCTCGGGTCAGGGTGCCAACCGCGCCGGCGTGGTCGTTTCGGCCGTCACGACGCCGACCTACGCCCCGATCTGGGATCCCGAAAACCCGCAGCAGTACTACAACGACTTCTACGGTGCGAACCTCACCTCGCCGCTCGAGAACATGGCCCGTACGGATTACGACAAGACCGTGACGGACCGACTGCTGCTTTCGGGCGGTCTGACCTTCAACCTGGCCAAGGGGCTCACCTTCAAGTCGACGGTCTCGATGGACCGCCGCTGGGTCCACTCCTCGTCGTTCCTCGACCCGATCCGCACCACCTACGGACGCACGCAGCACGGTACGGCCTCGGATACGCGTTCGGACGACATGCGCATGGTCTACGACAACATCCTGACCTGGAACCGCAGCTTCGACCGGCACAACCTCGAGGTGATGGCCGGTACGTCGGCCACCACCTCGGTCTGGGAGGAGCTGAGCGGTTCGCGCTCCTACTTCTCGTCGACGAACAACAACGCCATCCCCAACCTCAACGGCGGTAACAACGGCGGCGTCCGCGGCCAGAGCTACGGCAAGTCCGAATGGGCGATCATGTCCTACCTGGCGCGCGTCTCCTACAACTTCGACAGCAAGTATCTGGTGACGGCGAACTTCCGTGCCGACGGTTCGTCGAAGCTCGCCCCCGGCCACCGCTGGGGCTACTTCCCCTCGTTCTCGGCCGCATGGCGCATCTCGGGCGAGGAGTTCCTCAAGGATGTCGACTGGGTGAGCGACCTGAAGCTGCGTGTGGGCTGGGGCCAGACCGGTAACCAGGCCGGCTTGTCGGAGTACGGCTGGATGCAGCGCTACAACACGGTCTACTACGACTGGACCAACCCGACCTATTCGCAGGCCGTGCCGACCGTCAGCTCGACCCGCAGCAACATCAAGAACGAGGATCTGACCTGGGAGACCACCACCCAGACCAACGTCGGTGTGGATTTCGCCCTGCTCAACAACCGGCTCAACTTCTCGATCGACTACTACTACAAATATACGCGCGACATGCTGATGACCGTCTCGCTGCCGTCGCCCTATCCCGACATCACGCGCAACGAGGGTGAGATGTCGAACCAGGGTTTAGAGTTCGTCCTTTCGTCGGTCAACATCTCGCGCCGCAACTTCAACTGGACGACCGACTTCAACCTCTCGCTCAACCGCAACAAGCTCGAGAAGCTCGGTCTGAAGCAGGTCTACTACTACGCCAAGACCTCCGACGCGACGAACGACAACGTCATCCGCATGACGCCCGGCCAGCCGCTGTCGATGTTCTGGGGCTACGTCTCGAAGGGGGTTGATCCCGAGACGGGCGACCTGATCTACGAGGACCGCAACGGCGACGGCGAGATCACGCCGCTCGACAAGACCTGGATCGGCAACGCCAACCCGAAGTTCACCTTCGGACTGACGAACAACTTCTCGTGGAAGGGTCTGAACCTCAACATCCTGATCACGGGCTCCTACGGCAACGACATCTTCAACGCCTCGCGCATCGAGACCGAGGGCATGACCACGGCCAACAACCAGACGACCAAGGTGCTGCGCCGCTGGCGCATCCCGGGACAGGAGACCGATATCTTCCGTTCGACCAACCCGTCGTGGAACGTCAAGAACTCGACCTACTGGGTTGAGGACGGTTCGTACCTCAAGGTGAAGAATATCACGCTGTCGTACGACATCACCTCGCCCAAGCTCAAGCGGCTGAACATCAAGCGGATCCAGCCCTACGTTTCGCTGCAGAACTTCATCACGTGGACCGGCTATTCGGGCTACGATCCCGAGGTGAGCCAGTCGGAGAGCGCCACGCAGATGGGCATCGACTGGGGAACCTATCCCAACGTGCGCACGGTAGTCGTCGGACTGAATGTCACCTTCTAAACAACGAACAATGACCATGAAAAAGATATATCTCGCGACGGCCCTGCTCGCGCTGGGAGCGGCGTCGGTATCGTGCAGCCTTGAGAAGTACCCCGAGACCGGGTACACGGAGTTCAACACCGAGAATCAGGGTTCCAGCGAAACGGTCATCAACACCCGCGAACTGCTCGAGGGCCAGTTGACGGCCATGTACAACTACATGAAGGGCGACCTGCAGACCTACTGGTACCAGCTGATCACCCTGGGCGAAATCCGCGCCGACAACGCCTATGGCGGCAACATGGGCGAGACGAAGGTCGTGGCCGTCGAGTCGAACCACATCGACAGCGACAACGAATTCGCCTCGAACCTCTGGAACTACTCGATGACGGCCATCGACTACGCCAATCAGGTGATCTGCAACATCGACCAGGTCCGCGAGAACGACCCCTCGCTCACCGAGACCGAATATCGCGAGTGGCTCTCCGAGGCGCTCTGCTGGCGGGCCTACATCTGGATCAACATGATGCAGCTTTTCGGCGAGATCCCGATGCTGACGGAGATTCCGCCCGCCATCACGGCCGACAACATCGAGGAGGTCTATCCGCTCTACTTCCCCTCGCGCGTGTCGAAGGAGACCGTCGGTGAGCAGATCAAGAAGGATATCGAGGAGTATGCCTGCCTCTACGCCCCCGACATGGATGCCTCGAACAAGTTCCGCATCACGAAGGGGTTTGCCTACGGACTGCTGGCGAAGTTCTACGCCATGCGCGAGTTCCGCGACTGGAACAAGGTGATCGCGGCCTGCGAGGCCGTCGAGGGGATGGGCTACCGCCTCTGCGACAGCTACGGCGACCTGTGGGCCTACACCGAGGGTGACGGCGGCATGGCCACGCAGAACACTTCGGAGTCGATCTTCGAGGTGCAGTGGCCGAGCCAGACCTCGGGATCGTGGCTGTGGATGATGTTCCACCGCAACGCCTACGTCCCGTCGGACAGCTTCACGTGGGCCAAGTGGTGCACTCCGTCGCGCAACCTGACGAAGGCCTACGACGCCGAGGGCGACACCGCCCGCAAGAACGCCGCCGTGATCTACGACGAGTGCGGATGGTCGTACCACTATCCGAGCGACAACTACGCCTTCATGCACAAGTTCCCGACCAACGTGACGCCGGTCTACGTGATGCGTCTGGCCGACATCAAGCTGCTCCATGCCGAGGCACTGGCCAATACGGGCAATGCGGGCGGTGCGGCCGACATTGTCGATGAGATTCGTTCGCGTGCGGGCATCTCGTCGCTGACGTCGGCCCAGCGCGGTTCGGCCGAGGCGATGCGCGAGGCCGTGCTCCACGAGCGCCGGCTCGAGCTGGCGATGGAGGGTCACCGCTGGTTCGACCTGCTGCGCTACGGCGACGACTACTCGAAGCTCTACGAGATCTGCGACGGCGTCAACGTCAAGGGCTCCGAGTCGTACGACTCCTACTTCCAGACGCGCCGCGCGATGAACGAAAACCGCATCCTGGTGCCGGTTCCGACCTCGGTGCTCGAGGACAACACCAACATCGAACAGAATCCCGGATATTGATCAATCTGAAGATAAACCATGAAACTGACGAATAGTGATTTGCGTTTGCTCATCGCGACGCTGCTGCTCACCGGAACGGTCTGCTGCTCGAGTGCGAGCGACGGCGAGAAGACGCCCGAACCGACTCCCGGTCCGACCCCCGAAGCTTCGGCCGACGTGATGGCCTACGTCTCCTCGGCCAATGCCAGCCGCCTCTTCGCCGAAGAGAAGCTCGACTACTCGAAGATCTCGATGTCGCCCTACAAGATCACGCTCGATCCGACGGAGACCTACCAGACCATCGACGGCTTTGGCCCGGCAGTGACGGGCGCCACGTGCTACAACCTGCTGAAGATGACGCCCGAAGACCGCGAGGCGGTGCTGCGCAAGTGTTTCGACCCCGAGACCGGTGCCGGCTTCAGCTTCATCCGCGTCCACATCGGCGGCTCGGACTTCTCGATGGACGAGTACACCTGCTGCGACCAGAAGGGAATCGAATTCTTCGCCATCCCCGACGTCGAGAAGGAGGGGATCTTCCCCGTGCTGCGGGAGATCCTGGCCATCAACCCCGACATCAAGATCCTGGGTTCGCCCTGGTCGTGCCCGAAGTGGATGAAGGGGACGGTCAACGACCCGTCGGTGCCCTACGACTCGTGGACCAGCGGGCGGCTCAACCCGGCCTACTATGACGATTACGCCGAGTATTTCGTGCAGTGGGTCAGCGAGATGGAGGAGAACGGCTTCCCGATCTACGCCATCACGATGCAGAACGAGCCCCTGAACAAGGGCAACTCGATGTCGCTCTACATGCCGTGGGAGGATCAGGCGGCCTTTGTCAAGCACCTGGGCCCGGCCTTCGAACGGGCGGGTATCAAGACCAAGATCCTTTGCTACGACCACAACTACAACTACGACAACGTCGGCGGTCAGGAGCAGTATCCGCTGCATCTCTACGCCGACGCCGACGCCTCGAAGTGGATCGCCGGCTCGGCCTGGCACAACTACGGCGGCAACGTGAGCGAACTCGACGGCATCCACACGGCCGCTCCCGACAAGGAGATCTACTTCACCGAAGCCTCGATCGGCACGTGGAACTACACCTTCGACGGCTGTCTGATCAACGACTTCCAGTCGATCTTTCTGGGGACGCTGAGCCGCTACGGCAAGGGTGTGCTGCTGTGGAACCTGATGCTCGACGAGAAGGGGGCCCCGAACCGTCCGGGCGGCTGCACGACCTGCTACGGCGCCATCGAGATCAGCTCGTCGGACTACCGCACGCTGAAGTACAACAGCCACTTCTACGATCTGGCCCAGTGCGCGAAGGTGATCCGTCCGGGTGCGGTGCGCATCGGCGCCTCGGGCTACACGACCTCCGGGCTGGAGTACCTGGCCTTCCACAATCCCGACGGTTCGACGGCCTTCGTGGCCCTCAATACGAGCAGTCAGGAGGTGACCGTAGCCGTCTACGAGACCTCGGAACACTCGTTCCGCTATACGATTCCGGCCAAGTCCATCGCCTCGTTCCGATGGGGGATGCCGGCTGAAAATTAACCTGTTAAAACGCTATCCTGATGAACAATCTGAAATATTTGGCAGTGTCGTTGCTGCTTGCCGCGGCGGCGACCTCCTGCAAGGATGAACCCGAACTGCTTACGACGGATGTCGGGCCCGAGATGACGATCGTCTCGGTCGACGAAGCGGGCCAGTTCGGTGCCAAGGTCAATTTCGAGGTCTCGATGAGCGACCGCTACGCCCTCTCGACCCTCAAGGCACAGGTCTTCTTCGATGACGACATGGTCGCCGAGGAGACCATCCGCACCAAGGAGAACGGCTCCTACAAGGGTGCGGTGACCGTCCCCCTCTACAAGGATATCCCCGACGGCGAGGCGACGCTGCGCTTCGTGGGTCAGAACGTCCGTTTCGGCACGACGACCGTCGAGTGCCAGCTGCCCGTCTCGCGTCCCCGTCCCGACCATCTGATCTTCGTGCTCGACGAGAAGGAGTACCGCATGGAGCCCACGGGCAACGACTTCGAATACGCCGTGACGGACAACTTCCCGCAGAAGCCCCAGGGTTACATCATGACCCCGGCGCTGGACGAGGCCGGTTCGGTCGTCACGTTCGGCTACGACTCCGAGCAGGGGACGATCGTCTCGGATTCGATGGATGCCATCCCGTTCGCCAACTCGACGGCCGGTGAGTTCGCCATCACGTTCAACCTGAAGAGCTTCGAGGCGTCGCCCTTCATCAAGCTCGAGTTCAACGGCTCGGAGATGACGATGGTCGACACGGACAACTACGCGATCGTCACGACGCTGACGCAGAACGAGGTCTACACGCTTTCGGGCATCGCCGACCTGGCCGACTGGGATGTCGACATGGACTTCTTCGAGCGGCAGGATGCTTCGGATCCCGGCAAGCTGACCTTCCTGCCCCTGTCGGGTCTCTACCGCGTGACGGCCAACTTCAAGTACAAGTACCTGAAGGTTGAGGCGATGGCTTCGGAGAGCGCGACGGCCGTGCTGAATGCCGACGGCTCGGGCGAGGCCATCTGGGTGATCGGCGATACGAACATCGGCAAGCCCACGACGTCGAATTCGGCCAGCTGGAGCCCCGAAGCGGGCGGTCTGTGCATGGCGCGCGTGGCCGACCGGAAGTTCCAGATCACGTTCGTGGCCGGACGTTCGATCAACGCCTCGGGCTTTGACTTCAAGTTCTTCTGGCAGAAGACCTGGGACCACGGCGAGTTCCTGGGCAAGGATGACACGTCGTTCAAGAATCCCTACGGCGTGATGACGACCGACAGCGCCCCGTTCACGATCTCGGATAGCGGCAACGTCGGTCTGGCCGAGGGCGAGACGCTCGAGGCGGGCGGAGTCTACCGCTTCACGGTCGACGTGACGGGCGGCACGATGGCGGCCAAACTCACCGTCGAGAAGGTGGGGCAGGAGGAGCTCCCGGCTGCCGAACTGACCATCAACGGCACGAAACTCGAACAGATCGATACGGACAACTACCGCGTGGATCTCGACCTGCAGCAGGGCCAGACGCTGACCTTTGGCGGCAGCGGGATGTTCGTCCCGAAGTGGATCAACCCCGACTTCTTCGCCATCACCTCGATGACGACCGCCACGCTCGTGCCGGTTTCGGGCCGCTACCGCATCACGGTCAATACCGCCAAGCAGATCATCGACGCGTGGGTGCTCGATGCCGAGGGCAATCAGGCCACCCTCTCCGAGGAGGGGCACGGCGCCCTCTACTTCGCCGGATATGGGATCGGCTCGCCGTCGCTGGCCGACGAACCCGCCTGGAACGGTTCGGGCAAGTTCTGCATCCCGGAGCACGAGCCCGGTATCTACGTGATGACGGCTCAGGCCGGCGAGTCGGGCAGCTCGGTTCCGGGCGTGCGCTTCAAGACCGACGGCTGGTACGGACAGTTCTACACGAGCCCGAACTGGGGCGGCGGTTTCGGCGCGATGACCCTTGCGGCCGGTTCCGAGGCCTACCTCGTCGTCACGGAGAACGGCACCAAACTTGAAATTCCGGAGGGGGTAACGCTCGAAGCCGGAGCAACTTACGTGCTGACGGTCGACTGCACGGCCGGAATTTCCAGCCCGAAGGTGACTTTCGAAAAGAAATAATTCGTAACTTTGAACGGAGTATGCAGCCTGTGGGCGGCATACTCCGTTTGGCATGCCCGCTTTGATCGCAAACAACGAAACATACTCTCAAACTTCAAACCAATGAAACTCTCTCTGAAACTCTTCCCGGCCCTGCTCTTTCTGACGGGCTGCGGAGCGAACAACGGCGCCGCGACCAGCAACGTGGCACCCTATCTTGACCCCTCGCGCCCGATCGAGGAGCGGGTCGAGGATGCACTGCAGCGCATGACCCTCGAGGAGAAGGTCGCCGTGCTCCATGCACAGTCGAAATTCTCGTCGGCGGGTGTCCCGCGTCTCGGTATCCCCGAACTCTGGTGCACGGACGGCCCGCACGGAATCCGTCCCGAGGTATTGTGGGACGAATGGGACCAGGCCGGTTGGACCAATGACTCGTGTACGGCCTTTCCGGCACTGACCTGTCTGGCCGCCACGTGGAATCCCGCCATGTCGGCCCTCTACGGAAAGTCGATCGGCGAGGAGGCCCGCTACCGCGAGAAGGATGTGCTGCTGGGCCCCGGTGTGAACATCTACCGCACGCCGCTCAACGGCCGCAACTTCGAATACATGGGCGAGGATCCCTACCTCTCGTCGCGTATGGTCGTGCCCTACGTCCAGGAGGTGCAGAAGAACGGTGTGGCGGCCTGCGTGAAGCACTACGCGCTGAACAACCAGGAGACGCGTCGCGGCGACGTGAATGTCGTGGTCGACGACCGCGCCCTGCGCGAGATCTACCTGCCGGCCTTCGAGGCGGCCGTCAAGGAGGGCGGCGCCTGGTCGATCATGGGCGCCTACAACCAGTACCGCGGCCAGCACTGCTGCCACAACCAGTATCTGCTGAACGACATCCTGAAGGGTGAATGGGGCTTCGACGGCGCGGTCATTTCGGACTGGGGCGGTGTGCACGACACGAAGCAGGCCGCCGAGAACGGTCTCGACCTCGAGTTCGGATCGTGGACCAACGGCCTGAACTGGGGTGCCAGCAATGCCTACGACAGCTACTACCTGGCCCGTCCCTATCTGGAGATGCTCAAGCGGGGCGAGGCCGACATGAAGACGCTCGACGACAAGGTGCGCCGCGTGCTGCGGCTGATCTTCCGCACGGCCATGAACACGCAGAAGCCCTTTGGATCGCTCAATTCGCCGGAGCATGTGGCCGCCGCACGGCAGATTGCCGGCGAGGGCATGGTGCTGCTGAAGAACGACGGCGGAGTGCTGCCGCTCGATGCGTCGGCGGTGAAGCGGCTGCTCGTCGTGGGTGAGAATGCCGTGAAGATGATGACCGTGGGCGGCGGCTCGTCGTCGCTCAAGGTGCGTCACGAGTGTCTGCCGCTCGAGGGAATCCGTGCAGCCGTGGGCGACGGCTGCGAGGTGGTCTACGAGCGCGGTTATGTCGGCGACGTTACGGGCGATTACAACGGCGTCTCGTCGGGACAGGATCTCAAGGAGTCGCGCAGCGAGGAGCAGCTGATTGCCGATGCCGTCAAGGCGGCCCGGGAGGCCGATGCCGTGATCTTCGTCGGCGGTCTGAACAAGAGCGGCTATCAGGATTGCGAGGGGCTCGACCGTCAGCAGTACGGGCTTCCCTATGCACAGGATCGGGTGATCGAGGCGCTGGCCGAGGCCAATCCGCGGCTGGCGGTGGTGATCGTCTCGGGCAACGCCGTGGCCATGCCGTGGATCGACCGCGTTCCGGCGGTGGTCGAGGCGTGGTTTGCCGGTTCGGAGGCCGGAAATGCCCTGGCCGACGTTCTCTTCGGCAAGGTCAACCCCTCGGGCAAGCTGCCCTTTACGTTCCCCGTGCGGTTGGAGGACAATGCCGCCCATGCCATGGGTGAATTCCCGGGCGGCGATTCGGTCCGCTACAACGAGAGCATCTTCGTCGGATACCGCTGGCACGATACGAAGCAGATCCGGCCGCTCTTTGCCTTCGGTCACGGTCTGAGCTACACGACCTTCGAGATCTCCAACGTGAAGGCCGACCGGGAGTCGCTCAACGCGAAGGGTACGCTGCATGTGACGGCCGATGTCCGCAACACGGGCGATCGGGCCGGTGCCGAGGTCGTACAGCTCTATATCGGTGACGAGGAGTCGTCGCTGCCGCGTCCGGTGAAGGAGCTCAAGGGCTTCGAGAAGGTGACGTTGAATCCGGGCGAGACGCGCCAGGTGACCTTCACCGTAGGGCCCGAGGCTCTTCGCTACTACGACGATACGAAGGGTGAGTGGGTACTCGAACCGGGACGCTTCACAGCCTTCGTAGGAGCCGCTTCGGACGATATCCGCGGAAGCGTCGACTTTACGCTGGAGTAGGCTGCG
Source organism: uncultured Alistipes sp. (assembly GCA_938014215.1). Classification (GTDB taxonomy): domain Bacteria; phylum Bacteroidota; class Bacteroidia; order Bacteroidales; family Rikenellaceae; genus Alistipes. The sequence continues at coordinate 74,135 of CALLRW010000039.1, forward strand.
AGCCGGTTCCTGCCGGCTGAGGAATTCTTGAAAACGCCCGTCTGACCATTGTGTCAGACGGGCGTTTTTCGGTTTGACGTTCTGGCAGCTTGCAGGTCTCGGCTCTTAGCCGGGTTGTGCGTGGGTATGAGGAACGGAAACCTGATGGAGCCTCCGCAGCTTGCGAAGCCCGGCTCTTAGCCGGGTCGTGCGCAGTTATGAGGGTCGGAAACCTGATGGAGCCTCCGCAGCTTGTGAGCCCCGGCTTTTGCCGGGTCGTATGCGGTTATGAGGGTCGGAAACCTGTTGGAGCCTCCGCAGCTTACGAAGCCCGGCTTTTAGCCGGGTCGTGCGCGGTTATGAGGGTCGGAAACGGGTCGGAACTACCGCAGCTTGCAGAGCCCGGCTCTTAGCCGGGTACCTTTTGGTGTCAAAAGGTACCACCAAAACCATCCGCAAGTCGCCTCCTGCGGGAACTGTCGGCCAACCGAGCTGAGCGGGTGCAGTAAGATCAAGCCTATACAGCCTCCCGCTCCGGGCGCTCGGTCGACCGGCAGTTCTGATTCCGCTTTCGGCGAAATTGCGGAAACTTTTATTTTCTCTCAAGAGGTATCCGGGTTCAAGGACTTTAGAATCCCGATTGTGTGCGGAAAAGGTTCATCATCAGCCGAAGGCTCCCGCAACTTGCAAAGCCCGGCTTTTAGCCGGGTTGTGAGGGACGGAAACCTGATGGAGCCTCCGCAGCTTGCGAAGCCCGGCTCTTAGCCGGGTTATTCGGCGACTTCGTTGTTTTTGGAACGCTTGCGGGAGTTGATGGTCAGATAGCGCTGAAGGGTCTGCTGCAAACGGGTCGGGTCGAGATGCTGCCGGATCTCGCCGGCCTGGGCGATGGAGATCTCGCCGGTCTCCTCGGAGACGACGATGATGATGGCATCCGAAATTTCGCTCATGCCGATGGCCGCACGGTGCCGCGTGCCGAACTCCTTGGGCACGTCGCTCTGCGTGACCGGAAGGATGCATTTGGCTGCCACGATGCGGTCGCCCTCGATCAGTACGGCGCCGTCGTGAAGCGGGGCATTCTTGAAGAAGATGTTTTTCAGCAGCGGGGTCGAGACCTTGGCGTCGAGGGCGATACCCCCCTCGGCGATCAGACGCAGATCGCTCTGCTGCCCGATGACGATCAGGGCGCCGGTTTTGGTTTCGGCCATCTCGCGGCAGGCCGTGACGATCGGCGCGATGTTCGTCTGGACGGGATCCTCGCCCGAGGAGAAGATGCGGGTGATGAAGTTGAAGTGCTTCTGCCGCATGCCGATCATCTGCAGGAACCGCCTCAGTTCGGGCTGGAAGACGATGATCAGGGCGATGGCGCCCACGGAGATCAACTGTCCGAGGATGGTCGAGAGGAGCTCCATGTTGAGCGTGCGCACAACCACCCAGAGCAGGTAGACGGCGATGATTCCCGAGAGGATATAGGGGGCGTTGGTGCCTTTGGTCATGCGGTAGATCCAGTACATGATCATGGCCACCAGGACGATGTCAATCAGGTCGACGAATGTGAACGGAACGAATCCCATCGCGCGGAAAATTTAAACAGGTTCGGTAATAACAGCGCAAATGTAGGAAAAAAAAACGACTTCCGCCGTTGGGGGAAGTCGGTTTTTTGTGCTTCGCGGACGAAGTTACTTCTTGTCGTTCTTTTTGTCGGCGGCGTAGAGCTCGTTGACCTTGGCCAGCACGGCCGGGGTGATATTGAGCGTCGTATCGGCATCGATCAGCGCCGAGGCGTTGATGATGAGTTTGTATTTGCCGTCGGCGTTGATTTCGCGCACGGCGCGCTGGAGCAGATCCTGGGCGCGGTTCGTGAAGACGTAGTTCTCTTCATCGAGGGCCTGGGCCTCCTTCTGGGCGTTGGTCTGGTAGGAGGCGACGCGTTTCTGGATGCTCTCCTGCTGGGCCTGGGCGTCGCGCGAGGTGATCAGACCCTTTTCGAACTTCTCCTGCAGCTGAGCGGCTTCGGCCTGGAGGCTCTGTTCGCGCTGGGCCCAGCTTTTCTGAGCCTTCTGGGTCTTCTCCTGAAGGGCTACGCCTTCGCTCTGATAGAGGTCGCACTGGGCGAGGACGGCTTCCACCTGTACGTAGGCGATGTCACTCGAGACGACCTGCTGCGCTACCGTTTCGATTGCGGTCTCGGTCTGCTCCGCGGTTTTCGTGCCGCAGGCCGTCAGAACGAGGGCCGCAGCCAATGCCGGAAATAGCGTTTTTTTCATATTGATTCGTAGAGTTTGGTTAAATATTCAGTATCGGAGTCACAAAGGTAAAAAAAAATCTTTATTTTTGCTTTCCGGATGATAATTTTATCGCACCTCACGGCGGAGAATTTCCGACTGTTGCGACGATCCGGCGGGCGGGTGTGCTCCGGACCGGATTCCGGAGCGGACGGGTGCCGCACTGCGGGGTCGGGAACGGCTTTCCGCCGGGAGCGGACCGGGGGCCGGGAGTGGATCGGGAGTAGACCGAGAGCGGACCGGGGGGCCGAAGCGGATCGGGAGCGGACCGGAGGGCCGGGAGTGGATCGGAAGTAGACCGAGAGCGGACCGGGGGCCGGGAGTGGATCGGAAGCGGACCGGGAGTGGCTGCACGGTGAGGCGCGGCCCGTGGCGGCGAGCGGACCGAAAGAACAAAAAGGAACCATCATGTACGAATATATCAAGGGCAGCGTGGCCGAGGTAGCCCCGACCTACGCGGTGATCGAAGCCGGAGGCGTGGGCTACTACCTGCATATCTCGCTCGAGACCTTTTCGGCCATCGAGCATGCCACCGAAACCAAACTCTTCGTGCACTACGTCGTGCGCGAGGATGCGCAGCTGCTTTACGGCTTCTCGACGAAGGTCGAGCGCGAGCTGTTCCGGCTGCTGATCAGCGTCTCGGGCGTGGGCGGCAATACGGCGCGGATGATCCTCTCGACCTATTCGCCGCGCGAACTGCAGGGGATCATCTCGTCGGGCAATGCCGTGCTGCTGAAAAATGTCAAGGGTCTCGGGCTGAAGACCGCCCAGAAGATCATCGTCGACCTGAGCGGCAAGCTGATGACACTCGGGGTGGACGCCGGCGGCAGCCAGCCGGCGGGTCCCGACGGTGGGGTGGTCGACGAGGCGCTCGAGGCACTGGTCATGCTGGGATTTGCCCGCACGGCGGCCGAAAAGGTCGTACGGGCGGTGGTGCGCGAGGCGCCTTCGGCTCCGGTCGAGGAGGTGGTGCGCATGGCGCTCAAGCGGCTTTGACGCTTTTCCCGCGGGCGGAACCGATGCGATTCGCGTTGCTGCTGAAATTTTATCGGGGAGCAAAAAGCCCGTTTCCTGCAGCGTGACGGCCTTTTGCCGCTCGGAACCGGCAACTGGAACCCCAAAGAATCGTGTTTCCGCTTTTTTGGCAAGGGATTTGTTTTATCTTTGCAAAGTCAAGTTTACCAACCAAAGATGTAACCTATGGAAGAGTTCCCTACCGGATTCCTGTACATTCTGCTCGGTGTCATCGTCGGAGCCGTCATCCTGGTTCTTATGACATACGTCTGGAAGCAATACAAATTGAACCGTTTGCAGAACCCGCACAAGGATTACTCCTACCACAAACACGAGTAGTCCGACCGAACCCCCGCTCTCCAGGAAGTTTTTCCCCGTTTTTTAATCGCCCCGGATGCTACGGGGCGATTTTTTGCGTTTATAGTGCGGATATCGGATTGTTTTTTGTACATTTGCACGATTATATGCCGATGAAACAACTGCTCGTCATACTGCTATTCGCCCTTCCGGTGGTGCTGGGCGGCTGCTCGCAGGAGGAGGACACGCTCTCCGACCAGCGTACGAAGCTCGTCTCCTATCTCGAGCGCACCCATTCCCCCGCGCTGGTGATCGATACGTCGCTCGAGGAGGGGAGCCAGCTGCCCTACTATACGGTCTCGGGCAGCACAGTCTACCGCTACATCAAGAACGCCTACGACCCCGATCGGGAGAACAAACCCGAAGTGGGGGCGAACTCCACCGTCACGATCACCTTCCGGGTCTACGTCTTCGAATATACGAACATCACCGATTCGACCTTCCCCTTCTGGTCGAACGACCCGCTGCTGATGAGCGCCTACGAGAATCTGGGGCTGACGATCGGTCAGGGAGGCTGGTCGTTCCAGCCGATGCGCGTGGAGATGCGCGGCGACATACTAAAGGGGCTTCGCCATGCGTTATTGGGTTGTCGCCAGGGCGACGAGGTCGAGGCCTACATGACCTTCAACATGGCCTACGGCGATACCTATTTCAGCACCATCCCGCGCGAGAGTCCCGTGGCCTGGTTCTTCACGGTGGATGCCGTCGAATAATGAATTGATTGATGGAGAAAAGAATCGCAACACAAAATATGAAGCTGATCACCCGTTTGCTGTATCTTCCGGTAGCCGGAATCCTGTTGCTGGCCTCGTGTGCCAAGGAGCAGACCGAATCTTACGACAAGTTCGAAGACCAGGCCCTCGGGGCGTGGATGACGCAGAACCGCCCGGAACTGGTCGGCAATCTGCAGTCCGAGGGCAACTACTACGTCGAAGTGCTCGATGCCGGCGAGGATCTGTCGACGGTCAAGCCCGTGCGCGACACGGCCTGCTGGGTGCGGTTTGACTTCTCGGGCCGCGACCTGAACGGCAATATCGTTCTCACGCGCCGTGCCGCCGAGGCCAAACTGGTCAATACCTACACGCGATACACCCACTACGTGCCCTATTACCGCTATTGCGGCACGACGAACACGAGCCTCATGGAGGGCACCTTCCTGGCCATGCGCAACGTGCTGCAGCTCGATCCCGATTATGCGGCGGCCCACGGGCTGGATCCCGAATTCGAACTGCGCAAGGGGTCGAAGATTCGTCTCTACATGCCGTCGCGCATCGTCAGCTCGAGCGGTGTCGAGGGCGACGGCGGTTACGAGGGGCAGTATTCGCTCAGCTCGAGCCGGCCGTTCATCGTCGAGATGGAGATCACGAGCGTGGTGAAGAATCCGCTCGAGAACGAGGGCTCGGAGACCGACTCCTTCTGCACGGCCAACGGCGGGCTGTGGCTCTACACGACCAAGGGCGACGAGGCCGGTTCGTCGAAGATCCCCACGGGGTATGACGACGAAAACCACCCCTACAAGCTCCGTGAAAAGGGTTATCGCTGGGTGAGTGTCTGCGATACGGTGGCTCAGGTCTATGTCGACATGCTCTACGATCCGACCCGGGCGGAGGACAACCTCAAGTTCGACTTCCCGGTCTACTCCGAGGAGGGGACCCTGCTGCAGCAGAACAAACGCTACAACGTCGGCTATGCGCCCTACAACGACTCCGCTCTGGAGACGAAGATCGCCGAGGCCCTCAAGAAGCGTTTCCATGCCGACGAGGACTACAAGAACCCGGGACTTGCCAGCCGCGATGCCGACTCGGTGGGGCTGGAGGGTACGGCCAAGATCTGGTATATCGGCCGCATGCTCGACGGTTTCATCTTCGATACGAACATCGACGAAGTGAAGGAGATCATCTACGGCGAGGTGCCCTCCGAAGGCAAGGTGCTCTCCTATTCGCCCGAGGATGATCAGAGCGACATGATCCCGGCCTTCTACTATACGATTCCCAACCTCTGCTACGGGCAGTGGGCCGAGTTCGTGACGATCTCGAGCCAGGCCTACGGTGCCTCGGGGCGTACGGGCAGCACGACGACCGAGGGCGGTTCGACGGGCTATTCGTCGAGCTATCTCGACTATCTGAACTATTACAACTATTATAACAGTTATTACGGCAACAGCTACTACGGCAGCTATTACAACAACTACTACTATAACTATTATAACAGTTACTACTACAACTACAATTACGGCAATACCTCGACGACGACGGAGACTACGACAACCGTTTCGACGGAGATTCCGCCCTACACGTCGCTGATCTTCCAGATCTATATCGAGCCGGCCGAATAGCCGCCCGGAAGGGGCGGTGGCCCGGTTGGAAGAGGTGGCGGTCCGTCTGGAAGGGCCGCTGGCCCGGTTGGAAGAGGAGGCGGTCCGTCCGGAAGAGGCGGTGACCCGGTTGGAAGAGGTGGCGGTCCGTCTGGAAGGGCCGCTGGCCCGGTTGGAAGAGGTGATGGTCCGGTCGAAAGGGGCGCTGGCCCGGTTGGAAATGGCCCGGCTGTAAAGAAGAGGTTCCCGGGGTCTGCCGGTGCGACGAGGGTGGCAGCAAAGGTCGGCCACTGCAAAGGCAACAAAGACACCGGGCTCATGGACGGCGGTTGCAACGAGGACGGCTGCAGAGACAACGGATTCAAGGAGAGCGGCTGCAAAGGTAACGGACCCCAGAACGGCGGGAATGAGTCGGGAACGGTTGGATCGGAATCTTGTCCGAGTGGATGGAATCAAGAAAAACGGGTTTGAAGAGAGTCGGTCGGAACAGACGGATTCGAAACAGTTCGGAGACGTAGCCGGTTTTGAAGCATAAGCGATCGGATGTGCCATTGGACCTCCGATCGTTTTTTTTGTGCCCGCCCGTGATTGCCCAAACGGGGACCATGTCCGGCTTTCGCTTTCAGGCGGAAACCGTTACGTTTCGGTAACAGAACGGTTACATTTTTTTGCGGTTTTTGGGATGGAAATTTTGTAAATCCGTAAAATTATATTAACTTAGTGTTCAAGAACCATCAACCATAAAATCTACGGATATGATAATCACATTTAACGAGTTGCGCCGTATCAAGGATCGGCTGCCGAGCGGCAGTTCGCAGCGCATAGCAGATGAGTTAGGAATCGATGTTGAGACGGTCCGCAACTATTTCGGAGGCAGCCACCAGGCCAAGGAATGCGTGGGTGTACACTTCGAACCGGGACCGGACGGCGGTGTCGTCACCTTGGACGATACGACGATTCTCGATGTTGCGATGCGTATCCTGAGCGAGCAACAGCACTAAAATAGAAAGGATCTGTTCGGCGTAAGCCGGAAGCAAGCCTGCGGAGACGCAGGCTTTTTTTTGGCCCCTTAAGAAGGGGCTCCCAGGGGCAACCGGATCTTGTCTGGCTTCGGAGGGTCGCAACTGCCCGACCCCTTAAGAAGGGGCTTCCAGGGGCAGTCGGACCTTGTCTGGCTTCGGAGGGTCGCAGCTGCCTCGGCCCTTTAAGAAGGGGCTCCCAGGGGCAACCGGACCTTGTCTGGCTTCGGAGGGTCGCAACTGCCTCAGTCCGTCACAGCCTTCCCTTTATCTTATTAGTATGGACGCGGATCCGGCCCTGGAAAACCCCGCAGAGGCTCGGCCGCCCACGGAGTCTCGGGTGACAAAATGCCGGGCTGCGGCAGGCGAAACGGCGGATTTCTGCCAAAATGCTGACAAATTGGCAGTGGCGGCCGATTGGTACGACCTTTGTGTTGGAGAGGTGCGTAACCGATGACCGGAATCGAAAGAGGAGGGTCGGAGGGGACCGAAAAACGAAAATTATAAACAATTAAAACATATTACGATTATGGCAAAGATTATTGGTATCGACCTTGGAACCACGAACTCCTGCGTAGCAGTGATGGAGGGCAACGAGCCCGTAGTGATTCCCAACTCGGAGGGACACCGCACGACCCCGTCGGTCGTAGCCTTCACGTCCGAAGGCGAGCGTAAGGTAGGTGACCCCGCAAAGCGTCAGGCTATTACGAACCCGAAGCGTACGGTCTTCTCGATCAAGCGTTTCATGGGTGAGACCTATGATAAGGTAACGGCAGATATCGCCCGTGCCCCGTACACGATCGTCCGCGGTGACAACAACACGCCTCGTGTCGACATCGACGGCCGTCAGTACACGCCGCAGGAGATTTCGGCCATCATTCTGCAGAAGATGAAGAAGACGGCCGAGGATTACCTGGGCCAGGAGGTCACGGAGGCCGTCATCACGGTCCCGGCCTACTTCTCCGACTCGCAGCGTCAGGCTACGAAGGAGGCCGGTGAGATTGCCGGTCTGAAGGTTCGCCGTATCATCAACGAGCCTACGGCCGCAGCCTTGGCCTACGGTCTGGACAAGAAGGCCAACGACATGAAGATCGCCGTATACGACCTGGGTGGCGGTACGTTCGATATCTCGATCCTGGAGCTGGGTGATGGCGTCTTCGAGGTTAAGTCGACGAACGGCGATACGCACCTGGGAGGTGATGACTTCGACCACGTGCTGATCGATTACATGGCCGAGTCGTTCAAGGCCGAGCACGGAATCGACCTGCGTGAGGACCCGATGGCGCTGCAGCGTCTGAAGGAGGCCGCCGAGAAGGCCAAGATCGAGCTTTCGTCGTCGACCACTACGGAGATCAACCTGCCCTACATCATGCCGGTAAACGGTATTCCGCAGCACCTGGTCATGACGCTGACGCGGGCAAAGTTCGAGCAGTTGTGCGACCATCTGATCCGCAAGACGGTCGAGCCCTGCAAGCTGGCCCTGCGCGATGCAGGTCTGACCGCTTCGCAGATCGACGAGGTGATCCTCGTAGGTGGTTCGACGCGTATCCCGGCCATTCAGAAGATCGTCGAGGAGTTCTTCGGCAAGACGCCCAACAAGTCGGTCAACCCGGACGAGGTCGTAGCCATCGGTGCCGCCATTCAGGGTGGTGTGCTGACGGGCGAAGTGAAGGACGTGCTGCTGCTTGATGTAACGCCGCTGTCGCTGGGTATCGAGACCCTGGGCGGTGTGATGACCAAGCTGATCGACGCCAACACGACGATCCCGACCCGCAAGTCGGAGGTCTTCTCGACGGCGGCCGACAACCAGCCTTCGGTAGAGATCAACGTATGCCAGGGTGAGCGTCCGCTGGCCCGCGACAACAAGTCGATCGGTCGGTTCCACCTCGACGGCATTCCGGCCGCACCGCGTGGTGTGCCTCAGATCGAGGTAACGTTCGATATCGATGCCAACGGTATTCTGAACGTATCGGCCAAGGACAAGGGCACGGGCAAGGAGCAGAAGATCCGTATCGAGGCATCGTCGGGTCTGACCGAGCAGGAGATCCAGCGGATGCGTGACGAGGCCAAGGCCAACGAGGCCAAGGACAAGGCCGAGAAGGAGCGTATCGACAAGATCAACGCCGCCGACTCGAACATCTTCACCACCGAGAAGCAGCTGAAGGAGTACGGTGACAAACTGCCCGCCGACAAGAAGGCTGCCATCGAGGGTGCACTGGCCAAGCTGAAGGAGGCTCACAAGAACGCCGATGTTGCCGCTATCGACACGGCGATGAACGAGCTGAACGCCGCATGGCAGGCCGCATCGCAGGACATCTACTCGGCTCAGCAGGCACAGCAGCAGAGCAGCCAGGCCAATGCCGGTCAGCAGTCGAATGCCGGCCAGCAGAGCGGCAACGGCAGCAGCCAGCCTGAGGACGTCGACTTCGAAGAGGTGAAATAAGGTGACGGACCTTCCGCAGGGAGGTCGGCCTGACGCCTGAAAACGAGAGGGCGCATTCCGGAAACGGGATGCGCCCTCTTTTTTTGTGCCTGCCGGTCTGGATGCCGGTCCTGATGTCGGTTTTGGTATGGGTCCGGTGTCAGCCGGTTTCGGTTCCGGTGTTTGCCGGTTCCGGTTCCGGTGTTTGCCGGTTCCGGTTGGATGTCGTGCCGGCCGGGGCCGGAAAATTGGGGCCGGTGAAGTTACTCCTTGACGGTGAGTACGACGATGTGGTCCGGAGCGACGGGTTTCTGCCCGAGACGGATCGTCACACCCTGGTCGTCCTGCCGGAAGGAGAGCTTCCCGCCGTCGTCGAATGCCGTGGCCTCACGCACGCGCAGCCCCTCGATCGGTACGAAGAGCTCCGTGTCGGGCCAGTCGAGGATATGAACGTAGACCTTGTCGCCCTTGCGGGTGGTGACACCCCACGCGCGCGGCGTCACGGGACCAGCCTCGGTGCCGTAGATCGTCTCGCCGTGCCGTGTGAGCCATTCGCCCATGCCGGCCAGCCGTTCGAGTGCTGCGGCGGGCAGCTGTCCGTCGGGCTGCGGGCCGATGTTGAGCAGCAGGTTGCCGCCGCGTCCGGCCGCTCCGGCCAGGTAGCGGATCAGCTCGTCGGTCGACTTGTAGGCCTGATCGGTGATGCGGTAACCCCACGAGTGGTTCATCGTCTGACAGGTCTCAAGCGGCAGGCGGCTCACCTCCTGACCCGACAGCCCGGCGGTATTTTCGCCCGGAAGGTCGCGTTCGAAGGTCTGGGCATCCTCACCCTCGAAGGGGACGAGATGGTGGTTGTTGATCACCAGACAGGCCGGCTGCAGACGGTGGATCAACCCGTAGAGTTCGCCCAGACGCCAGTCGAACCCGGGATTCTGATCCTGGTCCCAGACGCCGTCGAACCAGATGGCGCCGACCTTGCCGTACTGCGTGAGGAGCTCCGTGAGCTGGGCCTTCATGAAGTCGAAGTAGGCATCGGCATCCTCCTTTTTGGGGTCGCGGCCCGTGCCCAGACCGGTTCGTCCGCGCGGGGCATCCTCGCGCCACCAGTCGATGAGCGAGTAGTAGAAGTGAATGCCGAGACCCTGACGGTGACACTCGTCGGCCAGCTCCTTGACCACGTCGCGGGCCAGCGGCGAGGCGTCGACGACGTTGTAGGGCGACTGCGCGGTGTGGAAGAGCGAGAATCCGTCGTGATGGCGCGTCGTGAAGCAGACGTAGCGGGCGCCGGCTTCGCGGAAGGCGGTCACCCAGGCCCGGGCATCGAACTTCGCGGGGTTGAAGGCCGAGGCGAGCTTCTGGTATTCGCGGAAGTCGATGTCCTGATTGGTCATGACCCATTCGCCCTGACCGAGCAGGGCGTAGAGCCCCCAGTGGAGGAAGATGCCGAAGCGGTCGTCGGCGAACTGCTGCCGGGCGGCGAGGTTTTCGGGGGCCGGCACATAGCCGGTCTGGGCGGCAGCCGAAGCGACAAGCAGCGCGGAGCAGCAGCCGAGGAGAAGTTTTTTCATCTGTTATTAGGGTTTTGGATGTTCAAAGATACAAAAAGGTGCGGGCAAAATCGCCGTCTGCGCGGGATTTTTACCCCTCGGCATGCGCTTTTCGAGGGTTGCGGGGGTGGAACGGCGCTTCCCGGGGGCGGATCCGGATTCCGGATCTCCGGGCTGTTTTTGGGCGATGACCGGATTATTTCCGGGCGTCGGGACGTTCGGCGCGCCACATGCCGTAGAGGATCAGTGCGGCGCCGGCCAGTGCCACGGGGGTGATGCGCTCGCCGATGCAGAGGGCCGCCGTGAGGATCGTCACCAGCGGGTTGAGGTAGATGTAGTTGGTCGTCCGCACGGTGCCAAGACGGTGCATGGCGGCATTCCAGAGCAGGTAGCAGAGCATCGAGGCGACGAGCCCCAGAAAGAGGAGATTGCCCCAGACGGCCGGCTGCGCGAGGGTCTGCCACGAGGCGGCAAACGGGCGGAAGGCGAAGACGGGCAGGATGGTCAGCAGCCCGTAGAAGAAGACCTTGCGGGTGATGAAGAGGGCCGGATAGCGGTCCGAGAGGCGTTTGACGGCCATCGAGTAGAAGACCCACAGCCAGGCCGCACCCAGGGCGAGCAGGTCGCCGCGGGGCGAGAGGTGCAGCACGAACCGCCCGTTCAGCACGACGAGAACCATTCCCGTAAAGGCGATGGCCGAACCTGTGATCTGCCGGCGCGACATCCGCTCGCCGCGGTCGAGCAGACTCAGCACGAGGGCCGTCCATACGGGAGCCGTGCAGACGATCAGCGAGACGTTCGAGGCGGGGGCGAACTCCAGGGCCATGTTTTCGGCCAGGAAGTAGAACGACCCGCCGCAGATGCCGGCTGCGAGCAGCAGGGCCTCGTCGCGCAGCGAGTCGGCGAATCGCCGGCCGCGGGCCAGGGGCAGCAGGCAGAGGTAGGCCATCGCGAAGCGCATCAGGAAGATCTCGGCGGGGGTCAGTCCGTGGGCGATGAGGACCTTCGTCGAGACGAACGTGGCGCCCCAGACGGCCACCGAGAAGAGCGCCGCCAGGTGGTAACGGTATGTCGATTGCGGGAGCATTGCGGCCCCAAAAATACGATTTTTTTCGCAAAACGTTCCCATGCGGCGTGTCGAAGCGGCGCCGCGGACGGCTCCCGGAGGTCGATTCGGGCGCCCCGGAAGGGGATAAATTTGGCTCGGGAGCCATTTTTCTGCCGCTGAAACCGTGTTATTTAATTCTTTTTTTTCTATCTTTGCGTGCTATTGTGCGTAACGACTATAAATCAAACATAATAACAACACTATTTTTTCCAAATGCAAAGCAAAGGTTTCATTAAACTCATCGCGGTCCTTCTGGTCCTCGCATGCGTTTATCAGCTCTCGTTCACGTTCAAGACACGGAGCGTAGAGAAGAAGGCGGCGGAGTACGCCGCCCAGTTCCCCCTCGACGAACAGCCGGGGGCCGAACAACATTACCTCGACTCGGTTCAGAATCTGCCGGTCTACAACATGGGCTTCAAGAAGTTCACCTACAAGGAGTGCAAGGAGAAGGAGCTCAACCTGGGTCTGGACCTGAAGGGCGGTATGAACGTCATGCTGGAGGTGCAGGTCGAGGACGTTGTCAAGGCGCTTGCCGGTGACAGCCAGAACGATCCGGCCTTCAAGGAGGCCATTGCCGAGGCCAACGCCGCCATGAAGGACGGCTCGTCGACCGACTACATCGGCGACTTCGCCAAGGCTTACTCGCGTCTGTCGAACGGCCGCCCGCTGGCCGAGATCTTCGTCAGCCCCGACCGCAAGGACATCACCCTCGAGAGCTCGGATGCCGACGTGGAGAAGCTCCTCAAGCGGGAGACCGAGGCTGCCATCGGCGCTTCGTTCAACGTGCTGCGCAGCCGTATCGACCACTTCGGCGTGACGCAGCCCAACATCATGCGCCTTCCGAACTCGCACCGTATTCTGGTCGAGCTCCCGGGCGTGAAGGAGCCGCAGCGAGTTCGTGACCTGCTGCAGGGTACGGCATCGCTGGAGTTCTGGCTGACGTACGATGCCCGCGAGGTGCTGCCGATGCTCGTGCAGGCCGACAAGCTCCTCAAGAGCGAGGCCGTGGCCCAGCCCGCCGAGACGACCGCAACGGAGACGGCTGCCACGGAGGAGCCGGCCGCTGCCGCAACGCCGGCCGACACGACGGCTGCCGAGGGCGGTCTGCTGGCCGAGGTCGGTGCCGCCGATTCGACGGCTACGGCCGAGTCGGTGCAGACGGGCAACTTCGATCGCGAGCAGAACCCGCTCTTCGCCGTGCTGGATCCCAACTACGCCGGAGGTGCCGCCATCGGTGCCGCCTACAAGGCCGACATCGCTACGGTGAACGAATATCTGTCGCGTCCGGAGGTGCTCGAGCTCTTCCCGGCCGACATCCTCTTCAAGTGGGGCGTCAAGGGTGACGACCACATCGACGGCCGCTACTACCTCTATGCCATCAAGGTGACGACGCCCGACGGCAAGGCTCCGCTCGACGGTTCGGTCGTAACGGATGCCCGCGAGCAGTATGCACAGCGCGGCGCTACGGCTGAAGTCTCGATGACGATGAACGCCGAGGGTACGCAGGAGTGGGCCCGCATGACCGGTGAGAACATCGGCCGCTGCATCGCCATCGTCCTCGACGGCTACGTCTACTCGGCTCCGCGCGTCAATACGAAGATCGACAAGGGTCAGTCGCAGATTACGGGCGACTTCACGATCCAGGAGGCTCAGGACCTGGCCAACGTCCTCAACTCGGGTAAGGTCCCGGCTCCCGCGAAGATCATCCAGGATACGGTTGTAGGTCCTTCGCTGGGCCAGGAGTCGATCAACGCCGGCATGCTGTCGTTCGTGATCGCCTTCATCCTGGTGCTCCTCTACATGGGTCTCTTCTACAAGACGGCCGGCTGGATGGCCGATATCGCCCTGCTGACGAACGTCTTCCTGCTGATGGGCGTGCTGGTATCGTTCGGCGCCGTGCTGACGCTGCCCGGTATCGCCGGTATCGTGCTGACGATGGGTATGGCCGTCGACGCCAACGTGATCATCTACGAACGTATCAAGGAGGAGCTGCGCGGCGGCAAGGGGCTGTCGCTGGCCATCAAGGACGGTTTCTCGAAGGCCTACTCGGCCATCATCGACGGCCAGCTGACGACGATCATTACGGGTATCGTCCTCTTCGTCTTCGGTACGGGTCCGGTTCAGGGCTTCGCCACGACGCTGATCATCGGTATCATCACGTCGGTCTTCTGCGCCATCTTCATCACGCGTCTGCTGATCGAGTGGATCGTCGGCAAGTGGGGCACGATCTCCTTCTCGCACAAGTGGTCGGAGAACTTCCTCAACAATACGCACGTTGACTTCATCAGCAAGCGCAAGGTAGCCTACTGGATTTCGTGCGCACTGATCGTGCTGTCGATCCTGTCGTTCTTCGTCCGCGGTCTGAACCTGGGTGCCGAGTTCACCGGCGGCCGCGCCTACGTGGTCCGCTTCGACAAGGCGGTATCGGCCGAGGAGGTCCGCTCGAACATGGAGCGCGTCTTCTCGCAGATTACGGATGCCGACGCTTCGTCGATCAGCTTCGAGGTCAAGCAGTACGGCAACGAGAACCAGATGCGTATCGTGACGCAGTACCGTTACGACGATACGTCGGACGAGGCTACGGCCGAGGTCGAGGAGCTGATCTACAACGCCCTGAAGCCGCTCTACTCGTATGACATCACCTTCGAGCAGTTCCGCAACACGCAGACCGACTCGAACGGTATCCTGACGGCCGACAAGATCGGTCCTTCGATCGCCAAGGACATGACGTGGAACGCCATCTATTCGGTGCTCTTCTCGCTGATCGCCATCGGTCTCTACATCACCTTCCGCTTCAAGCGCTGGCAGTGGGCAACGGGCGCTACGCTGGCCCTGGCCTTCAACGCCCTGCTGATCATCGGTATCTTCTCGATGTTCTACGGCATCCTGCCCTTCAACCTGGAGGTGAACCAGGCCTTCATCGCGGCCATTCTGACGATCATCGGTTATGCGATCAACGATACGGTGGTTGTCTTCGACCGAATCCGCGAGTACCTGGGCATCTACCCGAAGCGCAAACTCAAGGAGAACGTCAACAACGCCATCAACTCGACGCTGTCGCGTACGATCAATACGTCGGGAACGACGCTCGTTACGCTGCTTGCCATCTTCTTCTTCGGCGGCGAGACGATTCGCGGCTTCATCTTCGCGCTGATCATCGGCGTGGTAGTGGGTACGGCCGCTACGATCTTCATCGCTACGCCGATTGCCTACGACCTGATGAAGAAGCAGGTCAAGGGTGACGACGAGCAGTAATCGTCCGATCCGAAACCGGTTAAGGCCGCTCCTCCGCTGTGGAGGAGCGGCCTTTTTGCGTGTGGGCGGGTCGCACGGCGCCGGTGGTGGAAGGCTGTGGGGGAGAGGAGAGTTCTTTGTGGGCGAAGTCCGTGGAGAGGGGAATGTCGTGGAAAGACTGTAGGAGGAGGCAGAGATTGGGGAAGGAAAAGTCCGTGGGGAAGGGAAGAAAATATCGGGAAAAAGGCCGTGGAAGAGATTGGGAGTGGAAGGCTGAGGTGAGGGGGCGAAAGGCGTCGGGGGAGGCGGAAGACGGAGAGGATGCAGGGCTTCGAGGGGGTAAGGCGGTAGGCGGCATGTTTTTTGCGATTTTCGGAGGTGCGTTATAAAACTTTTACGACCATGAACGACATGAATGCAAAGAACGACATGAATGCAAAGAGTCACGAGGGTACGATTACCGTAGCCGTGGAGAACCGCACGTCGCGGGTTCCGTCGATCGCCTATCTGATCGGGGGTGTGAGTGCACTGGCCCTCTCGACGGGGTTGATGCTGTGCGGACGGCGCCGGGCCTCGATCGTCGTGGGACAGCTGGCCTCGCCGCTGCTGATCATGGGACTCTACAACAAGCTGGTCAAGACCCAGGGACACGATTCGTTCGACCGATGAAACGGGTTTGGGCCTGTGTGCTCCTCACGGCCGTGTGTCTGGCCGTCGGGGGGCTTTCTTCACTCGCGCAGGGGGCATCGCTGCGCGAGTGGTATCCGCTGCTGGAGAAGTCGCCGTTGACCCCTCCCGGGGTGGTTTTTGCCGTGGTGTGGAGCCTGCTCTACCTCTGCATCGGCATCTCTGGCGGTCTGGTCGTCACCTCCGATTCGGCATCGCGCCACCGGACCATGCGCCTGTGGACCGCCCAGCTGGCCTTCAACTTCGGCTGGAGCCTGCTCTTCTTCACGTTCCGCAACCCGCTGCTGGGGTTGATCGACCTGGTGGTGCTCGACGTACTGGTTTTCATCTACCTGCGGCGCTGCTTCCGCCACCGGCTGCGGGCGGCCGGATGGCTCTTCATCCCCTATCTGGCGTGGGTCCTCTTCGCCACGTGGCTCAACCTCCATATCCTTGCGGCTAACGGTACGGGGTTCTGATCCGTCCGGAGGCAACCCGTGGAAGGCTTCCCGCCGGGAGGAATGCCTCCCTCGGGCCCGGGCCGTGGTCCGAGGTCCGTGCCCCGAGGTTCGTGCCCCGAGGTCCGTGCTTGTGCCCGTGACCCGCTGTCCCTCAGTCCACCCGGCGTGCGTTCCTCAGTCCACCCGGCGTGCGTTCCTCAGTCCACCCGGTGCGACCTTGGCGAAAGCCCTGTCGGGAGACGTTGCCAATTTGGCATTTATTTTTTACCTTTGTCGACACGATAGAGGTCACGGAATATGGAAAATCTGCTGCATCGAATGCGACGTTACGTTTCGCCGGTCTTTCTGGCGCTGCTCGTGGCGTCGTTCATTCTTTGGTACATCGCCAAACTGAGCTATACCTATACGACGGAACAGACCGTCCGGGTGAGTGTCGACGGAGAGCCGTTCGAGGTGACGTGCGTGGTCGAGGGGATCGGAACGAATCTGTTCGGCTACCGGGTCTACATGAACAAACGGCTTCGGATTCCGCTCTCGGAGCTCAAGACCCACCCCTCGCAGGAGGAGGGCCACGAGGGTAAGCTCGTCATCGATCCGCAGTCGCTGCAGGATGCCCTGGCACCGCGTTTCAGCGACATCAAGATCATCTCGATCAAGGACATCCCGGAGATTGACCGCCCGGAGGAAAAGCCCGCAAAGTCATGATGAAGGTGGGAATCACGGGAGGCATCGGCAGCGGCAAGAGTACCGTCTGCCGGCTCTTTGCCCGGCGTGGCGTGGCGGTCTATGACTCGGACAGCGAGGCCAAACGCCTCATGACGGAGAGCGTTGAACTGCGGCGGCGGATTGCCGAGCGTTTCGGAGCGGAGGCGTACGCCGCCGACGGAGGGCTGAACCGCAGCTGGCTGGCCGCACGGGTCTTCACGGATCCACAGGCGCTGGCCGATCTCAACGCAATGGTCCATCCGGCCGTGATGGCCGACTTTGCGGCGTGGGCCGAACGCCAGTCGGGCGACTACGTGGTGCTGGAGAGTGCGATCCTCTTCGAGGCGGGGCTCGAGCACTCGGTCGACCGGACGGTGGCGGTGCTGGCGCCGCTGGAGCTGCGTCTCGAACGCACGTGCCGCCGCGACGGGTGTGACCGCGAGGCGGTGCGCCGCCGGATGGCCGCCCAGATGGACGACGATACGTTGTGTGCCCGGGCCGACTATACGGTGGTCAACATCCGCGAGGAGGATCTCGAACCGACCGTTGCCGAACTCGACCGGCGTTTCAAACTCGAAGCCCGACACCGCCATGAAGCTTGATCTGACCACACCGCGGGTGATGGCGATTCTGAACGTCACGCCCGATTCGTTCTATGCCGGGAGCCGCACCCCGGATGATGCGGCCATCGAGGCGCGCGTGCGGGAGGCGCTCGACGAGGGGGCCTCGCTGATCGACGTCGGCGGCTATTCGTCGCGTCCGGGGGCCGACGAGGTCCCTCTCGAGGAGGAGTGGCGGCGCGTCGAGCGCGGCGTTGCGGCCGTACGGCGGATTGCCCCCAGGATGACGGTCTCGGTCGATACGTTCCGCAGCGAGGTGGTCGAACGCACCCTCGGCACGTTCGGCGAGGTGGTCGTGAACGACATCTCGGCCGGTGAGCTCGATCCGGCGATGTTTGCCACGGTGGCCCGCCACGACCTTCCCTACGTGGCGATGCACATGAAGGGGACGCCGCAGACCATGCAGTCGCAGACCGACTACCGCCGCGACATTGCAACCGAGGTGGTCGACTATTTCCGCGCGCGGGTCGGCGAGATGCTGGCGGCCGGAATCCGCCGCGAACGGATCATCCTCGATCCGGGATTCGGATTCGCCAAGACCGCGGCGCAGAATTTCGAACTGCTGCGGGAGCTCCACCGCCTGTGCGACGAGGGGTTCCCGGTGCTGGCGGGGCTTTCGCGCAAGTCGATGATCTACCGCACGCTGGGCTGCACGCCGGCCGAATCGCTCCCCGGAACAGTGGCGCTCGGATGGGAGTGCCTGCGCCAGGGGGCGCGGATCCTGCGGGTCCACGACGTGCGTGAGGCGGCGGATACGGTGCAACTTTTCAACGCTTTCCGATCATGATACGGGTTACGGAGATACACAAGAGTTTCGGCACGCTCGAGGTGCTCAAGGGGGTATCGCTCGAGGTGGCTCCGCGCGAAGTGGTCTCGATCGTCGGGGCGAGCGGTGCCGGCAAGACGACGCTGCTGCAGATCATCGGCACGCTGTCGCGTCCCGACGCGGGCCGTGTCGAGATCGACGGTACGGATGTCTTTGCGCTGAATGACAAGGATTTGTCGCGATTCCGCAACGAGCGGATCGGCTTTGTCTTCCAGTTCCACCACCTGCTGGCCGAATTCACGGCCTTCGAGAACGTCTGCATCCCGGGGTTGATCGGCCGCCGGCCGCGTGCCGAGGTCGAACGTCGGGCCGGGGAGTTGCTCGATCTGATGGGGCTCTCGGCGCGCCGCGACCACAAGCCCGGACAGCTCTCGGGCGGCGAACAGCAGCGCGTGGCCATTGCCCGGGCGCTGATCAACTCACCGGCGGTGCTGCTGGCCGACGAACCCTCGGGCAACCTCGATTCGCACAATCGCGACGAGATCCACCGCCTCTTTTTCGAACTGCGCGACCGCCTGGGACAGACGATCGTCGTCGTAACGCACGACGAACATCTGGCCGCGATGGCCGACCGGCGGATCACGATGTCCGACGGCATGATCGTCGAGCCGTGATCGCCCCCTACGAAATGATGACACAACCCGAACTGAAAGAGCTTCTCGAGGAGCTCTACGACCGCTATAACCGTCCGGAATTCATCGAGGACGATCCGATTTCGGTGCCGCACCGCTTCACGGAGCGTGCCGACCGGGAGATTGCCGGCTTTTTTGCGGCGACGATCGCCTGGGGCAACCGGCCGTCGATCGTGCGCAACGGCCACCGGATGATGCTCCTGATGGACAACGCCCCGGCCGATTTCGTGCGCAACGCCTCGGAGCACGAACTGGACGCGTTGTCGACCTTTGCCCACCGCACCTTCAACGGCGGTGATCTGCGTGATTTCGTCGTGGCGCTGCGGCGGATCGACGAACGCTTCGGCGGTATCGGCGCCTTCTTCGAGCAGCGTTACGCGGCGCTGCACGATCTGCGACCGGTGCTGGCCGAGTTCCGGCGCGAATTCTTCGCCGCGCCGCATGCGCCGCGTTGCGAAAAACACCTCTCGTCGATCGAGCGGGGGGCGGCCTGCAAGCGGCTGTGCATGTACCTGCGGTGGATGGTCCGCCGCGACGACCGCGGTGTCGATTTCGGGCTTTGGCAAGGCATCCCGATGTCGGCGCTCTACCTGCCGCTGGATCTCCATGTCGGGGCGATGGGGCGCGCCCTGGGGCTCCTCGCAAGGCGTCAGAACGACTGGCGGGCCGTCGAGGAGATCACCGCCGAGCTCCGCAAGTTCCATCCGGAAGACCCCGTCCGCTACGACTTCTCGTTGTTCGGCGCCGGGATTGACGGCTATCTGAAAAACCATGAATGATCCATCGACCGAGCGCCTGCGGGGCGCTTTCCGTTTCAAACGCTTTACGATACGTCAGGACCACAGCCCGATGAAGGTCGGGACCGACGGGGTGCTGCTCGGGGCCTGGGCTCCGCTCTGCGAGGAGGACCGTCGGCTGCTCGACATCGGCACCGGCACGGGGCTGATTGCCGTGATGCTGGCCCAGCGTGCGGCGCATGCCGAGATCACGGGGGTCGATATCGACGACGTCGGGGAGGCCCGGGCGAATGGCGACGCCTCGCCGTGGGGCGCGAGGCTGCACTTCCAGCAGACGCCGATCCAGGCGTTCTTCCCGCCGGAACGATTCGATCTGATCGTTTCCAATCCGCCGTTTTATGTCGATTCGCTGACCTGCCCCGATGCGGGACGCACCGCCGTGCGGCATACGGTGCACCTCTCCCACGAGGAGCTGATCGAGGCGGTGGTGCGGCTGCTGGCGCCGGGCGGACGCTTTGCCGTGGTGCTGCCTACGCCCGAGGCCGAGCGCTTCCGCCGGCTGGCGGCCGACCGGCTGCAGCTTGTCCGCCGCACCGACGTGCGCACGACCCCGCGCCGCCCGGCCAAACGGGCGCTGATGACCTTCGCACGGCTGGAGGAGGCCGCCGTGCTGTCACCGTCGGAACCGCTTCCGCAGGTGGACGAACTGGTCATCGGAACGGGCCAGCACGAGTGCTACACCCCCGAATATCGGGCGCTGACGGGCGATTTCTACCTGAAATTTTGACAACCCGCGAAAAAACGCTACATTTGTCTGATAGGATAAAATTTTGCAGACCATGAAATTCAGACTTCTGGCGCTGACCCTGCTGCTTGCGGGGGGCGCTGCGGCTCAGAACCCATACATTGCCCTGCAGGGGGCAACCGAAACCGTCGAGGGAATCCGCATCTCGCAACCGCGGACGATCCTGGCTGTCGATGTGACGGTCGAGTGCGACCGGACGCTCGCGGGACCCTATGCGCGTTATGCGCAGAAGTTCCTCGGCGTGCGCCCCTCGCTGGCCGACAAGACGTCGTGGCGCATTACGGGTGCGCAGATCGCCCTGCTCGATGCAGACAATGCGCTCAAGGCCACGGCATTGGCCCCCGCTACGACCCAGGTGCAGAGCTATGCTGCCTCCGGGGAGGAGTTTGCCCGCCTGCAGCCCGATCAGACCGAGATGGTGACCCTTCCGCTCGAGGATGCTGCACGTGCGGCTGCCGAGCGGATCTTCTCGCTGCGCCGTCACCGCCTGGAGCTCATCACGGGCGAGGCGGGTGAGAATGTCTTCGGCGAGGGGCTGAATGCCGCACTGGCCGAGATCGACCGCCAGGAGCAGAGCTATCTCGAACTCTTCCTCGGCAAACACGTCGTCTCGACCTCGACGCGCCGCTATGTCGTCTATCCGCAGTCGGACAAGAAACAGTATATCGTCTGCCGTTTCGGTGCGTCGGCCGGGCTGCTGCCTGAAAACGACCTTTCGGGCGATATCGTGCTGTTGCAGATCGAACCTTCGGGCGCTGCCGTCGCCTCGGAGATCGAGGCCGGCCCCAAGGAGTCGAATGTCGTGAAGTGCCGCGTGGCCGATCCTTCGACCTGCACGGTCCTCTCGGGCGGCAGCGAATACGGTCGGGCGGTGCTCCCCGTCTTCGAGTTCGGACGCACGATCAACGTAGCCCTTCCGCGACGCAAATAGGCGTCGCGGAGTCCGTTTGAACCCAAACCGATTTTTGCAATGGATCTTACCGCACGAATGACCCGCCTGCTCGGGGCGTTTCGCCGTGAGCGGAACGGTGCCGTGGCCGACTCGATGCGTTTCTACGGCCGCCAGTACGGCCTTAACTACGGCGTGAGTCTGCCGACACTGCGCAGCCTGGCACGCGCCGAAGGGACGGATTACGACTTTGCCTGCTATCTCTACCGCCAGGATGTCCGCGAATTGCGGCTGGCGGCCTTTCATATCGCCGATCCGGCACGCCTCACCCCGGCGGAGTTTGCCTTCTGGGGCGACGGCCTGCTCAACTCCGAGATGGCCGAAGAGGGGGCCTTTGCCCTGTTCGGACGTGCGGAGTCCTTGCCGGAGCTCTTCGCTGCATGGATCCGGCCCGAAGCCGGGTGGCTCCGCCAGTATGCGGCGCTGATGGCTGCCTCGCGGGCCGCTGCACCGCGTGTGGAGTGGATTCCGCAAGTGCTCGATGCGGTCCACCGGGCCGCCGTCGACGGAATTCGCGAAAGCCATCTGCTGGCTCAGGGGGCCGTGGCGGCTCTCGTCGCCATCGCCTCGACCAACGAAGAGAACCGGCAGACGGTACTCCGTGCTGCCGGCTCTCCCGGTTCGCTCCCTGCCGAAGACTTCGTCCACGAGGAGCTGGCCTGGCGTCTGGATCCCGGCCTCTGAATCCGTCCGAGGCCCGGGACAATCTCTTTTTCGTAAGTGGTTGTGCGTCAATAGATCTCGGCCCAGGTGATGTTCGTCTGCCGACGCTCCGTCAGGGCCGTTTCGGCATAGGCGATCGTGCGCCGCAATCCCTCGTCGAGCGGGGTGTGGGGCATCCATCCCAGATCGCGCCGGGCGGCCGTCACGTCGGGCGTGCGGCGCCGTACGTCGTCGATGCGCGCCTCGAGGTGGACGACGGGCGATTGGCTGCCGGTCATCTCCACGATCTTCGCGGCCAGTGCCCGGATCGGGATCTCGTGGGTGCTGCCGAGGTTGACCGTGCGGACGCTTCCCGCATTGGGAGCCTCCATCAGCCGGATCAGTCCGTCGACGAGATCCTCCACCCAACAGAACGTACGCACCTGTTCGCCGCTGCCGTAGATGACGATCTCCTGTCCGAGCAGCGCCGCAACGATCATCTTCATCACAACGCGCTGATCGAGCAGATCGGCCCCCGGACCATAGGTATTGAAGATGCGGGCGATGCGCGTGTCGACGCCGTATTCGGCCTGGTAGGCACGGTGCAGTGCCTCGCCGGCCCGTTTGCCTTCGGCCAGGATGCGGTGGGTCGAGCAGGCCTCGGCCGGCGTATAGGCCGTGTCGCTGTAGACGGGTCCGTAGACGGCTCCCGACGAGGCGTAGAGAATCCGGGCATGGGCGGCCAGCGCGGCATCCAGCGCATTGGCCGCTCCGGTCATGCTGACCTTGAGGGTCTCGACCGGGAGCGCCTTGCGGTAGCGGACGCTCGAGGGGGCGATCAGGTTGTAGATTTCGTCGCAGCGGATGCCGAGCGGCAGGGTGAGGTTGTGCCGCAGGTAGCGGAAACGCGGATGCTGCACCACCTGCGCGAGCAGGGGCGAGGAGCTCGGGTCACGCAGATCCACGCAGTAGACCGAGTGGCCCAGTTCGATGAGTTTCAGACACAATTGGGTCCCGATGAACCCCACGCCGCCCAGTACGGCAATTCGTTTTGGCATTCTGTTTGTTTTTGCGTCTTGAGGTGCAAAATCCGTTCCAGGGCGGGCTTTCCGGTCGACAGGGCCGGTGTCGGTTCGGGCCGATTATTCGATGAAGAGGGCTTTCGGCAGCTGGTCGATGCTGCTGATCTGGACGATCTCGATCCCTTTCGGGCGTTTGAAACCCTTGGCAAGATAGCTCGAGACGACAATCCGCCGGAATCCGAGCCGGGCGGCCTCGCTGATGCGCTGTTCGGTCCGTGGGGCGGGACGCACCTCGCCCGAGAGGCCGATTTCACCGGCGCAGCAGACCCCTTCGGTGAGGGGGCGGTCGTAGTAGGAGGAGATGACGGCGGCCACGACGGCGAGGTCCAGCCCCGGGTCGGCCACCTTGAATCCGCCGGCAAAGTTCAGGAAGACATCCTTCTGGAACATCTTCATCCCGACGCGTTTCTCGAGGACGGCCAGCAGCATGTTCATGCGTCGGGCGTCATACCCCGTCGACGATCGCTGGGGCGTGCCGTAGGCAGCTCCGCTGACCAGCGCCTGCACCTCGATCAGATAGGGCCTCACGCCGTCGGCCGAAGCCCCCACGGCGATTCCCGAGAGGGGTTGTTCGTAGTGGGTGAGGAGGATCTCCGAGGGGTTGTCGACGCTGCGCAGCCCCCCTTCGAGCATCTCGAAGACGCCGATCTCGAACGTCGCGCCGAAGCGGTTCTTGATGCCGCGCAGGATACGGTAGATGTTGTTGCTGTCGCCCTCGAACTGCAGGACGACATCGACGATGTGTTCGAGGATCTTGGGTCCGGCAATGGCGCCGTCCTTGGTGATGTGTCCGATGATGAAGATCGACGTGCCGGTCGTCTTGGCGTACTTGAGCAGCGTGGCGGCGCATTCGCGGATCTGCGACACGCTGCCGGCCGACGAGTCGAGCACCTCGGTGTAGATGGTCTGGATCGAGTCGATGACCACCAGATCGGGCTTCTGTTCGGTAATCTGCGCGACGATATTCTCCAGCAGCGTCTCGGGGTAGATCAGACACTCGTCGTTTCCGATTCCGATGCGGGCGGCGCGCATCTTGATCTGTTCGGCCGACTCCTCGCCCGAGACGTAGAGGGTCTTCAGACCGTTTGCCGCCAGGGCGATCTGCAGCGAGAGGGTCGATTTTCCGATTCCGGGTTCACCGCCCAGCAGGATCAGCGAACCGGGGACCATGCCGCCGCCCAGCACGCGGTTGACCTCCGGGTTGCCGAGGTCGATGCGTCGGTGTTCGCTTTCGCGGATGTCGCGCACGCGCTGGGGTTTGGTCGTGGGGAGACCGCCCGCAACGGATGCTGCCACCGTGCCGCTTTCGCGGGCGATGATCTCCTCCGTGAAGGTGTTCCATTCGCCGCACGAGGGGCATTTCCCGAGCCATTTCGGGGCCTCGAAGCCGCAGTTCTTACAGAAATAGGCCTTTTTTACTTTGGTTGCCATGTCGGAATCGGTTTAAGTCGGATGGGGTAAGTGCTCGCCAATGTGCGTGAGTAGCTTGGCTGCTGTGTGGCCGGTCCGCCGCGTCCGGAGCGGGATTGCAATGCCCGATGACGGTCCGCTGCGTTTGGGGGAGGCTGCGCCCGATGCCGTGCTGTTGCGTCCGGAGCGGGGCTGCAATGCCCGATGACGGTCCGCTGCGTTTGGGGGGCTGCGCCCGATGCCGTGCTGTTGCGTCCGGAGCGGGATCGCTGTGCCCGGTGACGGTGCGCCTTGTCCGGGGGCTGCCGTGCCCTAAGTCGCCGGCCGTGATCAGTTGGCCGGGGTCGAGGTGTACTCCTTGCGGAGCACAGAGGTCACGCCGGCCGTAGGGTAGCGCTCCTGGTAGAGGGCGGTCAGATCGACCGTCAGCAGCACCTTGCGCACGCCGTCGCTGTCGGTGTAGGCCGAAATCGTGCAGTCGTAGATCTCCTCCAGAAAGTAACAGGTAAAACTCGTTGCGCCGGGTGTCTTGATGAAGGCACCGGTGACCGTTCCCTGATCCGTTGCCGTCTCGACGGTGAGCGGACCGCGGTTGTAGCGTGTGAAGTCCAGCGTGTAGCGGCCGCCGGCCTGTACCGGAGCCGAAGCGATTACATCGGCCTCGATCTCGGCCTGCAGCGGATTGACCGGCTCCTCGGGTTCCTCCGTCCCGGTATCAGTTCCGCCGGTCGATCCGCCTGTCGAACCGTCCGAACCTCCGGCGCTTCCGCCCGTCGGTTCGCCGCTTCCCAGCGAGCCGTCGGTCACGTCCGAGCCCGTTCCAGAGCCCGTTCCCGAACCGGTATCGCTGCCCGTTGAACCGCTTCCTTCGTCGGTTCCGGTACCGGTTCCCGTGCCCGTATCGCCCCCTTCGCCGGGCTCGGGTTCCGGCTCGGGAGTCGGGAGGGTGACGGCGGCCTCGATGCGTACGACGGGGTAGGAGATCGAGTAGAAGACCTCCGAATCGTCGCTGCAACCCGCCGAGGCGAGCAGCAGCGACGTCAGGAGTGTCGCAAATGCTTTGTTGAGTTTCATAATCCGAGTTCCTGATCGATCAGAATGACGAGGATGCGCCCCGTCGGGTAGCAGCGCAGCATCTCCATGCGGGTGTTGCAGATGCGGTCCGGGGAGTTGCAGTCCATGCAGACGCCGGTTTTGGCGCACGGCGTGCGGAAGCCCGGGTGGCGGGCGATATTCTGCGGGGCCGAGATGCGGCGGATGCGCTCTTCGGCCTCTTCGCGGTCGGCGACGATCTTGTTGCGGCCGGCGACGAGGATCACCTTCCGCGGGCCGAATGCCACGGGGGCGATGCGGTTCCCGACCATGTCGAGCCAGTGGAGCGTACCCTTCTCGGTCACGGCGTTGATTCCCGTGATGAAGAGGTCGGACATCAGGGCCTGGCGGCGGATTTCGAGACGTTCGGGACGCGGCATCGAGGGGTCGAAGCCGTCGAGCAGCTTCCAGTCGCCGTTCTCGCGGAGCCAGTCGATGATTCCGGTTTTACGCATCGTGACCGAGTCGCCGAACGAGACGCTTTTCGGGGCTTCGGCCTCGACAACGGCCTTTATCCGTTCAAAAGCCTGCTGGGTGTTCTCGACGATGGCCGTTTCGAAGTGGTGACGGCGGAGCGCTTCGGCGCAGAGTTGGATCTTCTCAGTGGTTGTCATGGTTTTCGAGTTTACGTTTTACGACGGCGGGGTTTCCGGCCGCCAGCGAATCGTCGGGAATATCGTGCGTGACGACACTCCCGGCGGCGATGATGCAGCGGTCACCGATGGTGACGCCGGGGCAGACTATCACACCGCCACCCAGCCAGCAGTCGTTTCCGATGCGGATGGGTTTCCCGGTTTCGACGGGTTTGCGGCGCTCACGGTAGTCGAGAGGGTGATGGGGCGTATAGAGTTGGCAGTTGGGACCGATGAGCGTATGGTCACCGATCGTGATGCCACCTCCATCCAGGAACGTACAGTTAAAGTTGATGACGACGTGCTGACCGATCTTGGTGCGGAACCCGAAGTCGCATCGAAACGGAGTGATCAGGAAGCTCGTCTCGGGAAAACCGGGAATCAGCTCCTGCAGGGCGGAGCGATAGTTTGCGAAGTCCCGGTAACGGGTTGCATTGAGTTTTTCGAGCCGGTCGTGCGCCTGAAGGTTCAGTTCCATGGTTTCGGGATCGCTGTAGTCGTACAGCTCGCCGCGCATCATCTTTTCCAGTTCCGTCATGACAGCCTTTTGTGTTTATTTGATGAAGATTCGGTAGATATCGTTTCCGTTGGCGTAGAGCAGCAGCATGAGTATGATGATCAGTCCGACATACTGGGCGGCCTCGAGGACCTTTTCGCTGACCTTGCGGCGGGTGATCATCTCCCAGAAGGTGAAGATGGCGTGGCCGCCGTCGAGACCCGGGATGGGGATGATGTTCATCACGGCGAGGATGATCGACAGGAAGGCGGTCTTCATCCAGAAGTCCTGCCAGTCCCACGTCGAGGGGAAGATGCTGCCGATGGAGATGAAACCGCCGAGCTCCTTGTACATCTCGGTTTTGGGCTGGACGATCATCTTCAGCTGCTCCCAGTAGGCCGAGATGACTTCTCCGGCCTTGTGCAGACCGGCCGGGATGGCCTGCCAGAAGGTGTACTTCTGGGTGCGCAGCGTGTAGGCCTGGCGCAGGACGCCGAGGGTGCCTTCGCTCGAGACGGGGAGGCTGAAGGCGGGGATCAGTTCCCCGTTGCGGCGCACGCTCAGGCGGACCGAATCCCCGGCATGGGCCTGGATGTACTTTCTGTAGGCGGGGTATTCGACTCCCGAGAGGTCGTCGATGCCGACGATTTCGTCACCGGGCTGCAGTTTCGAGGCGGTCTGTGCGACGACGCTGTCGATGACGAACGGCTGGCGCGGCACGAGCAGCTCTTCGTAACCCTTCTCCTGGCGCATGGCGATCAGCTCCTCGAGCGGCAGCGTGAGTTCAATCTGGCGGCCGTTGCGCTCGACGACGACCTTGCGGTCGGTGTCGGTGATGACCATGGCGTTGAGGATGTCGAGGAAGTCGTCGATGCGCTGACCGTCGATGGTGAGGATCCGGTCGCCGTCCTCGAAACCGAGCCGGTGGCCGGCCTCGTTGAAGTTGTAGCCCCACTTGACATCCTCGTTCGAGAGGTAGGTGGTTCCCCACGTGTAGCAGATACCGATGTAGATGGCCACGGCGAGCAGGACGTTCATCATCACGCCGGCGATCATCACCAGGAAGCGCTGCCAGGCGGGTTTGGCGCGGAACTCCCAGGGTTGTACGGCCTGTTTCTGATACTCCTTGTCCATCGATTCGTCGATCATGCCGGCGATCTTGCAGTATCCGCCCAGCGGCAGCCAGCCCATTCCGTATTCGGTGTGGCCGCGGCGGAACTTGAAGAGCGAGAAGCCGATGTCGAAGAAGATGTAGAACTTCTCGACGCGGATCTTGAAGAGACGGGCCATGAGGAAGTGGCCGAGTTCGTGGATTCCGACCAGAATCGTGAAGCAGAGGAAGAACTGAATGATCTTGACTAAAATATCCATTTTTCGGGTTTGGTCATAGGTCGGTCCGGCCCGTTTCGGGGCGGATCATCCGACCTGTCAGGGTTTTACATGAAGGAAATCGGCGGCCAGGGCGCGGGCTTCGGCATCGGCCGCGGCGAAGTCGTCGAGTGTCGGCCGGGCGACGAACGATGCCTTTTCGAGGGCGTGTTCGATCGTGCGGACGATGTCGAGCCAGGCGCACTTCCGGGCGAGGAACGCCGCCACGGCCACCTCGTTGGCGCCGTTCATCGTGCAGGCGGCCGTACCGCCCCGCCGGAGACACTCGTAGGCGATTCCCAGAGCGGGATACTTCACCGTATCGACCTCTCCGAACGTCAGTTGCGGATGCTCCGCGAAGCTGAACCGTTCGCTCGAACGCCGAGCGCGGTCGGGATACATCAGCGCGAAGCTGATCGGCGTGCGCATGTCGGGCGAACCCAGCTGGGCCTTGATGGCGCCGTCCTCGAACTCGACCATCGAGTGGACGATCGACTGGGGGTGCATCACGACGGAGATCCGGTCGGCGGGGGTTCCGAAGAGCCAGTGGGCCTCGATGACCTCGAAACCCTTGTTGACGAGCGTCGACGAATCGATCGTGATCTTGGCGCCCATGTGCCACTGGGGGTGGTTGAGGGCCTCTTCGACGGTGACATGGGCCAGTTCGTCGCGACGGCGGTCACGGAGCGAGCCGCCACTGCAGGTGATGATGAGCCGCCGCACGGGGGCCCGTTCGCCGATCAGACACTGGAAGATGGCCGAGTGTTCCGAATCGATCGGCAGGATCGGGGCCTTTCGTTCGCGGGCCAGCGGCATGACCGCCGCACCTCCGACGACGAGCGACTCCTTGTTAGCCAGGGCGAGTTTCTTGCGGGCCTCGAGGGCGGCCACCGTCGGAGCCAGACCGGCATAGCCGACCAGGGCGTTGACCACGACGTCCGAATCGCCGCCGCCGGCCACCTGAGCCACGGCCTCTTCGCCGGCATAGACCTTCACGTCGGTATCGGCCAGCGCCTCGCGCAGCGGTTCGTAGCATTGTTTGTCGGCGATGACTACCGTATCGGCATCGAATTCCCGGGCCTGCCGGGCGAGTTTTTCCCAATTGCGGTGGGCGGTGAGGATCCTCACTTCGAAACGGTCGGGGTTTTCGCGGGCGATGTCGAGCGTCTGCACGCCGATCGAGCCGGTGGATCCGAGAATGGCTAATCGTTGTTTCATGGGTTGGGTCAGAAGACGATGTATCCCTCGGGGTCGACGGGTTTTCCGTTGTTCCAGAGTTCGAGTTCGAAGAGCTTCACCTCGCCGTTTTCGGCTTCGGCGCTGTATCCGATCTGCTCGCCGGCGCGGATGGCCTGTCCGGTTGTGACGAGGGATTGCGAAAGGTTTCGGTAGATGGAGATGAGGTTTCCGGCGTGCTGGATGATGATCGTATAGCCGTTTTCGGGGGTCCAGAGGCTCTGGATGACCGATCCCCGGTCGATGGCGGCGACGCGGTCACCGGCCGCCGCGGCGATCTTCACGCCGTAGCACCCCTCCGTGAGGTTGAAGTGTGTGGTGACGATTCCCTCGACGGGTTTGGCCAGTTCGATGGCTTCGCGGACCTTGCGCCGCGAGTCGCCCTCCTGTTCGGTGAGCGAGTAGGGGCCGCTGCCCTCCATCTCGGCACGCAGCAGCGAGTCTTCGTGCGAGGGCATGACGAGCACCTTCGAGATGCGCGACGAGTCGGACGAGGCCAGTACGCGGGCCACGGGCGTGCGTCCCTCCATGATCAGCGAGATGTTCTCGTTGTAGGTCATCATGTCGTTCATGACGCGCTCCATCGAGTCGAGACGTATGATGTTCTGAATGAGGCTTTCGCGTGAGCGGTCGGCCTCGGTGCGGTAACCGGGGAGGAACTCCAGCACGGGGGTGTAGGCCACCAGCGAGAGGGTGATGATGAACAGCAGCAGCAGGAAGGCGATCAATCCGGCGAAGATGCTTGCCGGCGAGAGGTGCATGTGCCACTCTTCGGAGAGGTCGGTGGCATTGAGCATGTTGAATCTGCGCTTGCGGAAGAAGCCGCGCCACCAGGCTTTTATCTTGTCGATCCAGTTCATTTTCGGGACAATCTGGTTAAGGTCCGGCGTTTCGACGGGGTTGCCTGGGCTTTGAGCCGGGCGGACCGGGCGGTCGGAACGGGGCCGGGGTTTATCCTTGCAAAGATAACATAAGCGCGTCGGACTGCCAAATTTATTTGCGGCAACCGGATTCCGGATGGCCCGGAGTTGTCGAAAGTGGAAAAAAACTTGACGAAACGCTCGGATTTGCGTATCTTTGTGGTTCCGTGGAACCTAAACGTAAAACAACGATAAAATTATGGTAAAACCCACTTTATTGGTACTCGCTGCGGGTATGGGCTCCCGCTACGGGTCGCTCAAGCAGATGGACGGGGTCTGCCCCAACAACGAGGCGATCATCGACTATTCGATCTATGATGCCATCCGTGCCGGCTTCGGCAAGGTGGTCTTCGTCATCCGCCACTCCTTTGAGAAGGAGTTCCGCGAGATCTTCTCGCCGGAGCGTTTCGGCGGCCGGATCGCCGTGGAGTTTGTCTTCCAGGAGCTGGACTACCTGCCCGAGGGGCTGACGGTTCCCGAGGGACGTGTCAAGCCGTGGGGTACGAACCATGCGGTGATGATGGCGGCCGACGTTATCCACGAGCCCTTCGCCGTGATCAACGCCGACGACTTCTACGGTGCCGAGGCCTACAAGACCATCGGTGAGTACCTCTCGCAGCTCGACGGCTCGAAGAACCGCTACTGCATGGTGGCCTACGACCTGAACAAGACCCTTTCGGAGAACGGCACGGTATCGCGCGGCGTGTGCGGGGTGAATGCCGAGGGGAACCTCGAGTCGATGGTCGAGCGGACGCAGATCGAGCGGATGCCCGACGGACGGATTGTCTTTCACGACGGCGGTGCCGACGAGGAGCTGGCCGAGGATACGCCCGTATCGATGAACCTGTTCGGATTCACGCCCGACTTCTTCGCCTATTCGAAGGAGTACTTCAAGACGTGGTATGCCGAGAATCACGACAACATCAAGGCCGAGTTCTACATCCCGACGATGGTCAACAAACTGATCGGCGACGGTACGGCGACGCTGCGTGTGCTGCGTTCGGCGGCACAGTGGCACGGTGTGACCTACAAGGAGGACAAACCGGCGCTGATGGCCTCGATCGAGCAGATGATTGCCGACGGCAAGTATCCGCGCAACCTCTGGGAATAGCCTGTTTGCCGGATCGGGCCCCGGAAGATGTCGGTGCGATCCGAATCCGTTCCATGAAAAACCCCGGACTGAAGTGCCAGTTCGGGGTTTTTGCATACAGGAAGGGATGGGGCTTATTTCCCGGCTTGTGCATTCGCGTTTGTGGTCGGGGCATTTCCGGCCGGGTCATGGGCCGCTCCGTAGGCATCGGCCTTCTCCTTCATGCGTGCGGCGCGGCGTTCGGTGTCGGGGTGCGACGAGAACATCTTCTGCACGAGCGACGATTGCGATCCCTGAGAGATTTCGAGCAGTTTGTTCAGGGCACTGTACATCGCCTCGGGGCCGAATCCGTGCTCCGTAGCGAATTCGAATCCGTATTCATCGGCCGCATACTCCTGTTTCTGCGAGAATTGCGCATCGGTGAAGGCCGTCACGATGTCCCCCAGCTGCGAGTCGCTCAGACGGGCCACGACCGAACCCTCGATCGATCCGATGGCATTGCGGGCGGCCGAGGCCAGATAGGCATTCTTCATGGCGTGTTTGGTGTCGGCATGGACCACGTGTCCGATTTCGTGACCGATGATGGCGATCAGCTGTTCGTCGTCCATGAGGTCCATCAGCGCACTGAATACGCGGATCGAACCGTCGCCGCAGGCAAACGCATTGACATCGGAGACGAGATAGACCTTGAAGTTGAGCGGCAGACCCTCCACTTCGGAGATCCCCCGTGTCAGTTGCTTCAGCCGGATGGCGTATTGCGACGAGTCCGGTGCAACGGTATTCTGCTTGTCCATCAGGACGACGGCTTCGCGGCTGAGCTCCGCAATCTGATCGTCATTGATCGAGATGGCCTGGGCGACATCCTTTCCGGCCGACAGGAGTTTCGAGGTGTTGATGGTTTTGTTTCCGATACGCAGTTGAGCCGATACCGGGGCCGTTGAGGTCAGGGCGGCGAGCAGCATCGAGCTCCAGAGCAGCAGTTTTTTCATGATGATTTGATGCGTTAAATGATTCACGGAAGACAAATGTAGCGATTGCCCGTTGAAAAAACAAACGCGAATCCTCGTTGTGGTCGAAGATTCGCGTTTGTTGGAATTGTTGGATTGAGCTTTGGCCGGTGGCTACGTGTTGCTGTGGGCGGTTGTCGATTCTTGATTCGGACTGGAGCCTTCATCATTCGGACTGGAGCCTTCATCATTCGGACTGGAGCCTTCATCGAGCTTCCTCTCCATCCCTGAATTTCCGGCCCTCGGTCGGGCTCTCTGTTCGGACCTTAGCCGCGGTTCCGCCGCAGTCCGACCCTTCGCCAGCATC
The DNA here is from genome assembly GCA_938014215.1 of uncultured Alistipes sp. Classification (GTDB taxonomy): domain Bacteria; phylum Bacteroidota; class Bacteroidia; order Bacteroidales; family Rikenellaceae; genus Alistipes. The sequence goes on from CALLRW010000039.1 coordinate 107,097, forward strand.
GGCCGGCTTTCCGTCCCCCTTCCCCTTCAGGCTCTCAGTTCGGCCCTAGCCGAGGCTCCGGCCGCCGGGTAAGTTCCTGCCGGCCTCAGTCGAGGAATCCTTCGCGGACAAGCTGTTCGCGGATGCGGACCCAGTCGGCGACGGGGCGCTTTTCGCCCTCGATGAAGCGGAGCGGACACCCGAGGTTGCTGTCGTCGATGTAGAGATCGGCATGCACCTTGGGCGAGGAGGTCCACCGCTTCTGCTGCGGGTTTTCGTTCACGGCATAGAGCGGAATGCCCCGTGACTTGAACCACTCCACGGCCCGGTCGAGCAGTTTTCCGTGGCGCATCGAGTAGAGGATGATCCGGCATCCGTTGTCGGTGAGCTCCTTGAGCACGGGAACGGCTCCGGCATCCTCGCCGATCTCGGGATAGGCGTGTGTAACGACCGTTCCGTCGAAATCGACGGCTATGACGGCATCGTGAATGGCCATTTTCTAACGTTTTACTTTGCGGGTCAGCGACAGCAGGAAGTTCTTGATGCGCTTGCGGTAGCTTTCGTCGCGGTATTCGTCGCCATACCCGTAGCCATATCCGTATCCATACCCGTAGCCGTATCCATAGCCATATCCGTAACCGTGGCGGCGGGTCCGGGCGCCGTTGAGGACGATGCACATGTTGTGGAGCTTCTTCTCGCGGTAGAGACGCTCGATGTCGGGGAGCTGACGGCGGTCGAGCACACCTTCCCGGACGATGTAGATGCAGAGATCCGACAGCCGGTCGGTGATCACGGCATCGGCCACCGACATGGCGGGGGTACTGTCGAGGAAGACGTAGTCATACTTCTTGCGCAGTTCGGCAACGAGTTTGTCGAGTCGTTCCGAGAGGAGCATTTCGGTGGGGTTGGGCGGCTGGATGCCGGCATAGATGACATCGAGATTCTCGTGGTAGGAGGTCTTGTCGATCATCGAGTCGATATCGGTAATCGAACCGGCGAGGTATCCGGTCACACCGTTGCGGGTTTTTCCGTGTCCCATGAGCGAGGAGAGGGCGTGGCGGCGCAGGTCGAGGTCGACCAGCACGACGCGTTTGCCGGCCATGGCGAGCGTCATGGCGAGGTTCATGGCGATGAAGGTCTTTCCGGCGTGGGGGTTCGACGAGGTGAAGAGGATGGTCCTCATCTCGTTGCCGGCCGACACGCTCATGAACGACATGTTCGACCGCAGGATGCGGAAGGCCTCGGAGAGGGCGTCGCGGCCGGTTTCGCGGACGACGACCCCGTCCTGGTTCTCCCCTTCGTGATAGGGGATGTCGCCGAGGAACGGAGCGCTGAGATTGTCTTCAATATCCTTTCGGCCGCGGATCGTCGTATCGAGCATGCCGATCAGGAAGAGCAGGCCGAAGGGGATGGCCAGTCCGACGATGACGGCGACGGCCAGGATCATCATCGGGCGCGGCGATACCGGAATGGAGCTGCCGTAGGCCATGTCGATCGTACGCGAGTTGCTCTCGGCGATGGCGTAGTTGAGCTGGGTCTCCTCCTGTTTGTTGAGCAGGTAGAGGAACAGCTCCTCCTTGATCTTCTGCTGACGGGTGATTCCGAGGATGACCTTCTCCTGCGAGGGCATGGTCGAGATCTTGCGGTTGGCATTCTCCTCTTCGCGGCGCATGGCGCTGCGCTGGATCTCGAGGGTCGAGATGTGGGAATCGAGCGAGGCGATGATCGAGCGGCGGACGGCGGCCAGCAGGTTGTCCAGGTCGCGGATCACGGGGCTGTTTTCCGAGCTGTTTTCGAGGAGTTTTTCGCGCTGGAGGATCGTGGAGTTGTACTCTTCGATCTGAGCGGCGACGGCCGTATTGGTGACCGAGGCCATGGCGGGGATCAGCTCACCGGCCTTCGAGGGGTCGTTGAGGTAGTCGCGGATGAAACCGGCGACGTTGATCTGGTTGTCGAGCGAGAGGCCTTCGGCCTTATACTGCGAGCTTTCGGTGACGCTGCGGGCGGCTTCGGAGGAGATGTCGACCATCTGGTTGTCCTTCTTGAGGTCCTCGATGTCCTTGTCGACATCGCCCAGTTCGCGGCCGATGACCTCGAGGCGGGCCTTGATGAACTCGGCGGTGGTGACCGATACGCGGCGTTTGTCGTTGATGGCGTCCTTCTCGTAGGCGTCGATCAGGGTGTTGAGGACATCCTCGGCGCGTTTGGCGACGGAGTTGCTCATCGAGATGGTGACCACCGAGGCCTGCTTGTTGGCCACGTCGCACTTCACGGCGGCGCGATAGGCGTCCGTGGTGGCCTTGAGCGAGCTCTTGCTGACATGAACCGGCACGCCGTTGTACTTGTCGCTCATGTAGAGGCTCTTGTTGACGATGACCTGTCCGACGGGGGTGGGGATCGTATCGCCGTACTGGGCGGTGATGACGCTGCGGCTCTCCTGTTTGGTGACGAATCCGTCGTGGAAGTCGCTCAGCTGGATCTGTTCGTCGCTGATCGGGGTGACGCTCAGCGAGAGGGCCTGATCCTCGTTGTCGTTGACGAACGAGACTTCGATGGGCGATTCGCCGTAGAGGTCCTTGTCGCGCAGCCGTTCGTCGATGGAGTAGTTGACCGAGAGGTTGAGCCGGCGGACGACCTCGCTCATCAGGCGGCGCGACTGGAGGATGAAGACCTCGTTGTCGACGCTGCGCTGGGTCTGGAATCCGGCCAGGTCGCTGAAGGCCGACACGTCGAGGTCACCGCCCTTGCGGGAGTCCTTGACGAGGATGGTGGCGGTACGGCTGTATATCTTCGGGGTTTTGGCCAGATAGTAGTAAGCCGCGCCGAGGCAGATGATCACCGAGAGGACGAACCAGTACCAGTTCACGACCACCATGCGGATGATGTCGTGGAGGTTGATCGCTCCCGAGAGGTCGTCGTTGCTGACCTGCGGCTGCGGATTGAGCTGTTGATCTGTCATGATAGGGATTTATTTGAGTGTCGTGAGGGTAACGATGAGTGTAGCGACGGATACGGTTGTACTGATCAGCGAAAGGTAGAAGTTACGGTTTTGGCTGATTTCACCGGACTGGGCCTTGTACTTGTTGGGTTTGACGTAGATGACGTCGTTCTGCTGGATATAGAAGGCGGGCGAGTTGAAGAAGTCCTTCGAGGTGAGATCGAGCACCTCGATGGTTCTTTCGCCGTTACTTTCGCGGGTAACGTAGACTTCGTTCCGGACACCGTAGACGGTCATGTCACCGGCCATGGCCAGGGCGTCGAAGATCGAGATCCGGTCGCGGGTGATGTCGAACGTACCGGGGTGGGCGACTTCGCCGATGACCGAGAACTTCATGTCGGCAAACTGGACGTTGACCGTGGGGTCATTGATGTAACCGCCCTCGAGGATCTTGTCGGCAATGACCTTGGCGAGTTCGCTGCGGGTAAGGCCTTCGCACTGGACGGGGCCGATGATGGGCATGTCGACGAATCCCTGTTCGTCGACGGTGCGGACCTGGAGCGACTGCGTGCTGGATGACGAGGTCGGGGTTCCCGAGAGGGAGTTGAGCGACGTGGAGGAGTTGAACGGCACGGCGAGTTCGGGGTCCTTGCTGTTGACGATGATCGTGAGCCGGTCGAGCGGTTTGATACGGATCTGGCCGTTCTGTGCGATTTGTTCAGGAGTGGACGGGGTCGCATCCTGCATGTACCAGACGCGTTTCTGAGCGGAACAGGAGACGAGCATCAGGCCCAGGAGAGCGATTCCGGCGAGTCGACAAAGATGGTTCATACTGAAAAATATAGGCATTGGGGTAATACGTGCGCAAAGATAGGAAAAAATCCGCGAAACCGTTTCATTTTCCCGGGCCGAATTCACGGGGAAAAGCGTGTAAAATGGGCCGGTGCGGGGCGGAAGTGGGTCAATTCGGGAAAAAAATCGTATATTTGGTGGCCCGAAAGGACCGGAAGGGATCGTTCAGGGTGCACGATTCGGACCGATTTTCGTCCTGAAAAGGGTGTCCGGATCCGTCGATTCGGGCCTGTCGGTCCGTTGCGTATCGGCCGTGCGGGATCCCGGTCCGGTTTCCGGAGATTCGAATTGACAATCCTAAAATCAGACAATTGCATGTTACATCCCGAGTGGAGCTATCAGGCTGTGATCTATGAAATGAACGTGCGCCAGCTGACGCCCGAGGGGACGCTTCGAGCCGCTGCCGGACGCCTGGCCTTTCTCAAGGAGCTGGGCGTGGATGCGGTGTGGCTGATGCCCGTCTACCCGATCGGGCGCGTGTCGCGCAAGGGGTCGCTGGGCTCCTACTATTCGATCAGCGACTATTGTGCGGTGAATCCCGAACTGGGGACGATGGCCGATTTCGACGCCTTTGTGGCGGAGGCCCATCGGCTGGGGCTGAAGGTGCTGCTCGACTGGGTGGCGAACCACACCTCGCGCGATGCGCGGTGGGTGACCGAACGTCCCGCCTCGTGGTACGAACGCGATGCGGCGGGCCAGCCGGCCGTGCCGTGGGACTGGACCGATACGGCGAAACTCAACTACGGCGAACGGGCCGTCTGGGAGGGTGAGGCCGAGGCGATGGAGTTCTGGGTACGCGACCATGCCGTCGACGGATTCCGGTGCGACATGGCGATGCTGGTCCCGGTGGAGTTCTGGAACGAGACCTCGCGGCGGCTGCGGGCCCTGAAGCCGGATCTCTTCCTGCTGGCCGAGGCCGAGGAGCAGAACCTTTTCGAACAGGGGGCCTTCGATGCCTGCTACGCCTGGGAGATGCACCATCTGATGAACGACGTGGCGGCACAGCGCGTGCGGGTGACCTCGCTGCGCGATTACCTCTATGCCGACCGCGGACGCTATCCGGAGTGGGCCATGCGGCTGACATTCACGTCGAACCACGACGAGAATTCGTGGAACGGCACGGAGTTCAAGCGGATGGGAGCGGCGCGCGAGATCATGGCGCTCTTTACGTTCGTGGTGCCGCGGGGGCTGCCGCTGATCTATACGGGGCAGGAGATCGGATACGACCATTCGTTTGCCTTTTTCGACCGCGATCCGATCCCGGCCGAACGCTACCATGTGAATGCCTATACGGAGTTCTACCGGCGGCTGACGACGCTGCGCCACACCAATCCGGCGCTGGCCTGCGGAGGTCGCGGCGGGGGGCTTGTCGAGATCCGCAACAACGCCGAGGACTGCCTGATGATCCTCGTGCGCGAGGTGGACGGCAACCGGGTGATCGCCGTGATGAACCTCTCGCCCTATACGATTCATACCGATTATTATACGGGGATCTACGCCGGCATGTATACCGATCTGGTGACGGGCCGTCCGTACGAGTTCCGGGGCCGGGTCGAGGAGGATATGGCCCCGTGGAGCTACCGGGTGCTGACCCGCTGACGGGGCGTCGGACCGGGCGGGCGTCGGACCGGGATCCGGAGTGAGGGGCCGCTGCCGGCGGACGGTTCCGTGGCGGAAAATCGTCCCGAAGGGGGCGTGTTGGCGGCGGTGACGCTGCATTTCGGATGAAAATCAAGGACTTTTTTGTTCTTTTTTTACATCCTTTTTGTTATATTTGTTATCTCAATACAACTCAACCATCACACATGAAAAAATTATCCCTATTGGCAGTGAGCCTGCTGGTCGTCGTGGCGAGCGGGGTGCAGGCTCAGAATCAGAGTGACGAGATGACGCAGCGTCTGGACTCGTTGCAGCAGGTCGTGAACAACATGTCGAACACCAACCAGGAGCTTGAACAGGAGCGGTTGAACCGGGTGGTGTGGAAGGATCGTGCGAAATATTTCAACCTGGGCTACGTCAAGCAGACGCTGACGGACAAATCCACGGGTATCGAACTGCAGAGTGACTTCGGTGTTTCGCTGAGCAGCGGCAAGACCTATTACCTGCACAAGAAGCCGCTGGCCGGGATGATCAAGTTCGGCCTCGACTGGACGTGGATGGATCTCAACTATGCGAAGTCGACGCTTCCGGAACTCGACCCCGAGACGGGCAGCGTGGATGAGTCGGCGGTCCACCAGGCGGAATTCAGCATGCAGTTCGGCCCCTCGGTGACTCAATCCGGTGCACCGGCTCAAGGTGAGCGGCTATTTCCGGGTGGCGCCGTCCTATTCGGCCCTCTACATGAACGACACGTTCCACCACCACTACGTGACGATGTGGAATGCGGGCTGCGCCGTTGCGTGGAACGTGATCTCGGTCGGCGTCGAGTGGCGCTGGGGATCGGCCAACTACAGCGGACTGTCGTTCGACGAATCGAACTTCGACGAGGATGCCTTCGGCGACGAGGAGAATCCCTCGGTGGGGGACATCATGGACGAAATGTCGGTGCCGAAGCGCAAGTTCAAGACCTCGTCGATGCGGATCTACCTCAGCTTCCGCTTCTGATTTCTTCCGGCAAGAGGATCCGGCGACGGCCTGCAACGCTGCGGGCCGTCGTTTTTTTGCCGGGTGCGGCCGCGGAAACCCCTCGCGGAATTGCACGGGGCGAATATTTCGTTATCTTTGTGGTTGCAATATGACGATGAAACGAATTCTGCTTTTGGCGCTGCTGCTTGCGAGTTTCGCGACGCTGCGGGCGCGCACCTACCGCGTGGAGGAGATCCCCAACGTGCAGCTGCGCGACGCGCGGCGCTATGTCTCGAATCCCGACGGCATCCTCTCGGCCGGGGCGACGCTGCGGATCGATTCGATCTGCGCATCGCTGCGCGAGCGGGGACTGGCCCAGGTGGCGGTAGTGGCCGTCGACGATGTGGCGGGCGGCGATCTCTTCCAGTTTGCCATCGAGCTGTTCCGCCGGTGGGGCGTGGGCTCCTCGGCGAGCAACAACGGACTGGGCATCCTGCTGGCGAAGGATCGCCGCGAGATCCGCTTCGTCACCGGTCAGGGGTTGGAGGGGATCCTCCCCGACGCCCTCTGCAAGCGGATCCAGATGCAGCGCATGCTGCCCTTCTTCCGGGAGGGGGACTACAGCGCGGGAATGGTCGCCGGTGTGGAGGCTGCGGCCGCGGTGCTCGAAGGGGGCAACCCCGATCTGAGCGACAGCGGTGCGGAAGAGTTGCCCGGATGGGCGATCCTGCTGCTGACGGGAGGAGTCGTGTTCGGGCTGCCGCTTTTGCTGTGGCTGGCCCGCCGCCAGGCGCGTCCGCGCTGCCCCGCATGCGGCCGGCGCGGACTGAAACAGGTCTCGTGCGTCGAGGTGGGGCTGACTCCGGAATACCGCATCGAGGAGTGTGAATACCTTTGCCCGCACTGCGGCAAACGCTTCCGGCGGCGGCAGCGCAGCTACCGGGACGACCATTTCGGCGGTCCGGGCGGCGGGATGATCATCGGCGGCGGTCTGGGCGGCTTCGGCGGCGGCCGGGGCGGTTCGTTCGGCGGAGGATCCTTCGGCGGGGGATCGTTCGGAGGCGGAGGCGCCGGCTCGAACTGGTAGCACGATGCGATATGACTGAAAATGAGATATTAACCTGATAAACAAACATCGAAAAATGAAAAAATGGATCTGGATCGGAGTCGTGGCGGTTGTCGCGATCTTCTTCTACGTCACCTACAACGGGCTGGTCAACAAGGAGGAGCGGGTGCGGAGCGCCTGGTCGAATGTCGAGACGCAGTACCAGCGGCGTGCGGATCTGATTCCGAATCTGGTCAATACGGTCAAGGGCTACGCCGAGCATGAGTCGCAGACCCTGTCGGAGGTGACCGAGGCGCGGACACGGGCCACGTCGATCAACCTTTCGGCCGACGAACTGACCCCCGAGCGGCTGGCCGAATTCCAGCAGGCACAGGCCGGCGTGCGTTCGGCACTGGGTCGTCTGATCGCCGTGGCGGAGAACTACCCCGATCTGAAGGCCAACCAGAACTTCCTCGAACTGCAGACCCAGCTCGAGGGGACCGAGAACCGGATTTCGGTCTCGCGTCAGGACTTCAACCATGCGGCCGAGGCCTACAACCGCACGGTACGGCGTTTCCCGTCGAATCTCGTGGCCGCGATGTTCGGCTTCGAGCGCAAACCCTACTTCGAAGCTTCGGAGGGAAGCTCCGCGGTTCCCGAGGTGAAGTTCTGAGATGCCGTCCGAACGAATGCGCGGCTATCTGCTGGGTGCGGTAGCCGCGGCCAGCTACGGCCTGAATCCGCTCTTTGCCCTGCCGCTCTACGGGGCGGGCATGGGGGCCGATTCGGTGCTCTTCTACCGCTACGTGCTGGCGGTGGTGATGCTGGGGGTGCTGATGCTCGTGCGGCGGCAGTCGTTCGCCGTCTCGCGGCGTGAGATCGTGCCGCTCATGATCATGGGTCTCCTCTTTTCGGCCTCGTCGCTGCTGCTGTTCGAGAGCTATAACCTGATGGATGCGGGCATCGCCTCGACGATCCTCTTCGTCTACCCGGTGATGGTGGCGGTGATCATGGCCGTGGGTTTCCACGAACGGGTTACGGTGGTCACGGTCCTCTCGATCGTGCTGGCGTGTGCGGGCATTTCGCTCCTCTACAAGGGGGGCGACGGCTCGACGCTCAACCTTACGGGGGTCATCCTGGTCTTCCTTTCGGCCCTCTCCTATGCGATCTATATCGTCGGGATCAACCGCTCGTCGCTGAGCCGCCTCCCGACCGAGAAGCTCACCTTCTATGCTCTGCTGTTCGGGTCGCTGGTCTACATCGTGCGCTTGCGCGGCTGCAGCGAACTGCAGGCCATCCCCTCGCCGCTGCTGTGGGTGAACGCCATCTCGCTGGCCCTCTTCCCGACGATCATCTCGCTGGTGACGATGGCCGGGGCGATCCGCCGCATCGGCTCGACCCCGACGGCGATTCTCGGAGCGCTGGAGCCCGTCACGGCGCTGTTTTTCGGCGTCGTGGTCTTCGGCGAGGCCTTCACGCTGCGGATCGGGGTGGGGGTGGTGCTGATTCTGGTGGCCGTGACGCTGATCATTGCGGGCCAGTCGCTGCATCTTCCCAACTCGGTCACCCATCTGGCCCGCTGGATGCGGCGTCCGCACCTGCCGCACTGGGCCGTCCGCTGGGCCCACCGCCTGCCGCGGCCCCGTCTGCATCACCATCGGGAGCCGCAGAGCCCCTGTTGAATGTCATACCTCTATAATAAAAGCGGATCGCCGGGTTACATGCCCGGCGATCCGCTTTTTGGAGACTGTCCCTGTCGGCCTGTCGGCGGATCGGGTTACAGTCGTTTCTTCTCCTCCTCGGAGCCTGCCTCGACGGACTTTTTATGGAAGGCCTTGCCGCTCTTGAAGTTCCAGGTCACGCCGAACCGATACTGGCGGTTGCTCCAGGGCTGGCTGACCTTGACCGTGCGGACGAAGCCATCGCCGTTGGCTCCGATCGTCTGGCCTTGATCGAGGATGTTGCGGACCGAGAAGGAGAGGGTAAACCGCTCGCCGAAACGCTTCTTGATGCCGGCCTGCAGCATGTGGTTGGGCATCACCCAGATGTTGCCCAGGTCGATGCGGCTCTGGTAGAAGTACGAGCAGTCGATGTAGAACTTGGCCGGCAGCGAGAAGGTGTTCGAGACGTTGACGAATGCCCAGTTGAAGTACTGCTGGGCGCCGTGCTGCTCGACGCGCTGACCGCGGCGCATGTAGGTGGCGTTGACGTTGAGCTGCCACCACTTGGTGGGCTGGAAGGGCAGGTTGGCCGAGAGGTAGTAGCTCGACGTAGCGTCGTAGTTGACCCAGTCGATGCGCAGCATGTCGGGGTTTTCGGGATCGGTGAGCATCGCCTGCTGGATCTCGTCGGTGACGATCTGCACGCCGGCCGTGAGGGTGTATTTGTGGGCCAGTACGGCGGTGAGGCTCAGGTCGTTCTGATACGAGGGGTTGAGCCGCGGGTTACCGGTCTGATAGGTGTAGTCGGAGATCTGCGTCCGCTGCGGGTTGAGGCACCAGAAGCGCGGGCGCTCGATCGTGCGGGCATACTGCAGGATCAGCGAGTAGCCCTTCTCCTGCGAAAGGGCGTAGGAGATGTTGGCGTTGGGGAAGAGCGAGAAGTAGTCCTGCTTGACGTCGCTGCCCTTGCCGTAGGTGTGGGTGAACTCGCCGCGCAGACCGGCCACCAGGCTCCAGCGTCCGAGCTGGGCCGAGGCGATGGCGTAGGCTGCCGCGATGTTTTCGGTGTAGTTGATCGTGTAGCTCTGGTTGTCGTTGCGCAGCCAGGCGTCGGCCTTCTGGTATTCGTAGAGGGCGGTGTTGCGCATGTCGTTGAAGGTGTACTTGGCACCGGCCTTCAGCGTCCAGCGGGGCGAGAAGCTCTTTTCGAGGGCGAGCGTGGCCGTTGCCACGTCGTAGATGCTCGTGGCGTTGTCGCGGTAGAGCGAGTCGACGAAGGTGTTGCCCGTGGTGATGCGGCTCGAGTTGTCGTTCCCCGAGTCGGAGTTGCGGCGGGTGTAGTCGGCCAGCAGCTTGAGGGTCGAGCCGAGGGTGTCGAGCTTGTGGATGTAGTTGAACGTCACGGCGTAGGTGTTGTTGAGGCTGTGGCTGTTGAAGATGCTTCGGGTGTTGACCACCTCGCTGCCGTCACTCAGATCGGTCGAGGTCTGGTTCGGGCCTCCCGACTTGCCACGCCAGTAGGAGAACTCGGCACCGATGCTGTTTTTCTGGTCCAGTTCGAAGATGCTTCCGGCATTGACACCGTAACTTTCGTCGTCGTTCCGGTTGACCGAGTGGGCGGTAAGCCCCTTGTTCGAGCCGCTGTAGATGGTATTCTCGTTGGAGATGGTCTTCGTATCGCCGCCGGGCGAGGCCCACACCGAGGCGTAGAAGTCGAGCCGTCCGGAGTGGACGTTGATGTTGGCCGAGGGGTCGTAGGAGTGGTAAATGTCGCTCAGCGTGGTGTTGAAGGCGACCGACCCGTTCATGCCGTTTTCGCGCCGTTTCTTGAGGGTGATCTTGATGATGCCGGCCGACGAATCGGCGTCGAAATCGGCACCGGTGACCGGCACGACCTCGATCTTCTGGATCTCCTCGGCGCGCAGCGAGCGCAGATAGGTCAGCAGCTGTTCGTTGTCCATCCTCAGCTCGCGGTCGTTGACGAAGACCTTCGAGCCGCTCTTGCCGTTGATCGAGATCTTCTCGCCGTCGATCCAGACGCCGGGGGCATGTTCGAGCAGTTCGATGCCGTCCTTGCCGATGGCGGCGGGGGCGTTTGCCACGTCGACGACGAAGCGGTCGGCCTCGCGGCGCACGAGCTGGGCCGAGACGACCACCCCTTCGATCTGCGTCGAGGAGCTCCGCATGACGAACTCACCGAGGTCGTTGTCCTGTTCGACGCGGACCACCCGTTTCACGGAGTCGAGGCCGAGGTACTGGATCTGGAGGGTGTACTCGCCGGGAGCGACCTTTAGTTCGAAGCGTCCGTCGGCGTCGGTGGCCATGCCGGCCACCTGCTGCTCGTCCTTCATCAGGACGACCGTCGCATATTCGACGGCCTTTCCCTGCTGGTCGACGACGCGGCCGTGGGCGGGGAACAGTCTTGCGGCCGAGGCGGTCAGGGCCGCAGCGGCGAGGATCGTGATCAGGAGAATCCACTTTTTCATGGTATTCGGAGTTTGAGTTGTTTGCTTTTTGATCTATTCGACAATGCGAAGATATATAAAAATCTTTATACTGTGTATCGCAAAGTACTAATTTTTCAAAAAAAAGTTGATACATATATTTTATGGGGATGAATTTGGGAAAAATTTGTTGAAAAAACGTCGCTCCGAGGGGTAGGAAACCCGGGAAATAATGATTAAATTTGCAGGATAAATCACCGTCGGACCCGCTTTGCGAATGCGGTATCTGCGAAAACAACAACCTTATGCTGAGCGCGTTATACTACATTTTCTTGGTGCTGCTGTGCACCGTGTTCATGATTCTGTCGGCCGTGGCGCTGGTGGTGTGCTACCCGTTCGACCGGGGCCGGCGCGTGGTTCACGAGTTGTCGCGGATCCTGGTGCGCATCTTCTTCTTCATCCCGCTGCGCTGGCGCCAGCGGGTCGAGGGGCGTGAGCGGATCGACCGGCGCAAGCAGTATGTGATCGTCATCAACCACAATACGGTGATCGATATCCCGACGCTGTACTACCTGCCGCTCAATTTCCGGTGGGTCTCCAAGCGCGAGGTCTTCAAGATCCCCTTCTTCGGGCAGTATCTCGTCTTGCACGGCGACATCTGCATCAACCGCGGACGGGCGACCGAGGCGCTCGAACAGATGATCCGCCAGGGCAAGGAGTGGATTTCGCGCGGGGCGTCGATTGCGATCTTCCCCGAGGGGACGCGTTCGAAGGACGGCGAGATCCACCGCTTCAAGGCGGGGGCCTTCACGCTGGCGCGCGAGGCCGGGGTCGACATCCTGCCGGTGGTGATGGACGGCACGCGGACGCTGATCCACCGCAATCTGCTCTTCAACTGGGGCAACCGGATCACGATCCGGGTCCTTCCGCCCATTCCGGCGGAGCGGGTGGCGGCGACGGATCCGCACGAGCTGATGAACGAGGTGCACGACGCGATGTGCGCGGCATTGGCCGATATCCGTCAAAGAAGATAGACTATGGCAGATTTACTCAATACGAATTTGAACAACTACGGCGACGACGCCATCCGTACGCTCACCCCGCGCGAGCACGTGCGGCTGCGTCCGGGCATGTATATCGGCAAACTGGGCGACGGCTCGCAGCCCGACGACGGTATCTACGTGCTGATCAAGGAGGTGACCGACAACTCGATCGACGAGTACATGAACGGTTTCGGCCATCAGATCGACATTACGGTGGCCGACGGCGTGGTGACGGTGCGCGACTACGGGCGCGGTATTCCGCTCAATTCGCTCTCGGCGGCGGTGAGCGTGATGAACACGGGCGGCAAGTATGACGACGACGAGGAGGGGGCGGCCTTCAAGAAGACGGTCGGCCTGAACGGCGTGGGCGTCAAGGCGGTGAACTACCTCTCGAGCGACTTCTGGGCCCGCTCGATCCGCAACGGCGAGGCCCATACGGTCCATTTCCAGCAGGGCATCGAGCAGGATGACAGCTGGGAGAGCGGTCTGACGGAGAAGAACGGCACGGAGGTCCGCTTCCGGGTCGACGAGGCGATCTTCGGCCCCTACAGCTACCGCATGGAGTATGTCGAGCAGCTGGTCCGCAACTATACCTACCTGAACCGGGGGCTGACCGTGCGCCTGAACGGCAAATCCTTTACGTCGAAGAACGGCCTGCTGGACCTGCTCGACGAGAACATGTCCGAAGAGCCGCTCTACCCGCCGATCCACCTTTCGGGGGAGGATATCGAGGTGGCGCTGACCCACGGTTCGGGCTACGGCGAGAGCTGCTATTCGTTCGTCAACGGACAGTACACGACCCAGGGCGGCACGCACCAGGCGGCCTTCCGCGAGGCCGTGGCCAAGACCATCCGTGAGTTCTACCACAAGGACTACGACCCGGCGGATATCCGTACGTCGTTCATCGGGGCGATTTCGATCCGGGTGTCGAGCCCGATCTTCGAGTCGCAGACCAAGACGAAACTCGGTTCGAAGGAGATGTCGAAGTCGGGCCCGACGATCCGCAACTTCGTGATGGAGTTCCTCGGCAAGCACCTCGACGACTACCTGCACAAGCACCCCGAGACGGCGCAGATCCTGCAGCGGAAGATCGTCGAGAACGAGAAGGAGCGCAAGGCGATCTCGGGCGTGCAGAAGAAGGCGCGCGAGACGGCCAAGAAGGTCTCGCTCAACAACCGCAAGCTGCGCGACTGCAAGATCCACCGCACGGACAAGAACGAACTGGCCGAACAGTCGATGATCTTCATCACGGAGGGAAACTCGGCCTCGGGCTCGATCACCAAGAGCCGCGACGTGCGGACACAGGCGGTCTTCTCGCTGCGCGGCAAACCGCTCAACTGCTTCGGGCTGACCAAAAAGGTGGTCTACGAGAACGAGGAGTTCAACCTGCTGCAGGCGGCGCTGAACATCGAGGAGGACATGGACAACCTGCGCTACAACAAGGTGGTCATCGCGACGGATGCCGATGTCGACGGCATGCACATCCGGCTGCTGATGATGACCTTCTTCCTGCAGTTCTTCCCCGACGTGATCCGCCAGGGGCACCTCTACGTGCTGCAGACGCCGCTGTTCCGTGTGCGCAACAAGCGGGAGACGCTCTACTGCTACTCGGAGGAGGAGCGGCTGCGGGCGATAGCCAAACTGGGGGCCAGTGCCGAGATCACGCGGTTCAAAGGTCTGGGCGAGATCTCGCCCGACGAGTTCCGGGAGTTTATCGGCGAGAACATGCGCCTGGACAAGGTGCGCATCACGAAGGAGGACCCGATTCACGACCTGCTGGAGTTCTACATGGGCAAGAACACCTACGAACGGCAGGGCTTCATCATCGACAACCTGCGCATCGAGGAGGATCTCGTGGAGCAGGATCTGAAAATCAACTGACGAATTATGGCAGACGACAAATATAGAGATGACGACCGGTTGGGGGATGAGTTGTTCGACGAGGACGCCTCGACCCCCGAAGAGCCGGTAGACGAGGGGGCCGACGAGGGGGCCGATGAGGGGATTGACGGAGGAGCCGACGAGGGGGCCGACGGGGGAACCGATGAAGGAGCCGACGGGTGGACTGACGGAGCGGCCGGCGAGGCGGGCTTCGGCGGGACTGGAGCGGCCGATGCCGGCGGCGTGACGGCCGGTGGAGCCGGCCGCGGCGGGGAGGCTGCTGCAGGCGCAGCGGGCCGTCCCGGCAAGTTCGACCGCCTGACGCACGACGAAGGCGACGTGCGCAAACTGACGGGCATGTACAAGAACTGGTTCCTGGACTACGCCTCGTATGTGATTCTGGAGCGCGCCGTGCCGCACGTCGAGGATGGTCTGAAACCCGTCCAGCGACGCATTCTCCACGCCATGAAGGTGGTCGACGACGGCCGCTACAACAAGGTGGCCAACCTCGTGGGACAGACCATGCAGTACCATCCGCACGGCGACGCCTCGATCAAGGATGCGCTCGTGCAGCTGGGGCAGAAGGATCTGCTGATCGACTGCCAGGGCAACTGGGGCAACATCCTTACGGGTGATGAGGCCGCCGCCGGCCGATACATCGAGGCGCGGCTGTCGAAATTCGCCCTCGACGTGGTCTTCAACAAGAAGACCACGGAGTGGATGCTCTCGTACGACGGCCGCAAGGAGGAGCCCGTGACGCTGCCGATCAAGTTCCCGCTGCTGCTGGCACAGGGTTCGGACGGCATTGCCGTGGGTCTGGCGTCGAAGATCCTGCCGCACAACTTCAACGAGCTGATCGAGGCCTCGATCGCCCACCTGCAGGGGCGCGACTTCCAGCTCTATCCGGACTTCCCGACGGGCGGTCTGGCCGACGTGAGCCGTTACAACGACGGTCTGCGGGGCGGCACGGTGAAGGTGCGGGCCCGCATCTCGAAGATCGACAAGCGGACGTTGGCCATTACGGAAATTCCCTATACGACGACCACCGAATCGATCAAGGATTCGATCATCAAGGCCAACGAGAAGGGCAAGATCAAGATCCGCAAGGTCGACGACAATACGGCCGACAAGGTGGAGATCATCATTCAGGTGGCTCCGGACGAGTCGTCCGACAAGACGATCGACGCCCTCTACGCCTTCACGGACTGCGAGGTTTCGATCGCCCCGAACGCCTGCGTCATCTGGGACGACAAGCCCCACTTCCTGGGCGTGTCGGAGATCCTGCGCCGTTCGGCCGACCATACGCGCTCGCTGCTGGGGCAGGAGCTGCGGATCCGGCTGGGCGAGCTGAACGAGGCGTGGCATGCGGCCTCGCTCGAGCGGATCTTCATCGAAAACAAACTCTATCAGCTGATCGAGGGGTGCCGCACGCGCGAGGAGGCTTATGCTGCGGTCGACAAGGGGCTGGAACCCTTTAAGAAACAGCTGCGGCGCGAGGTGACGCTCGAGGACGTGCAGCACCTTACGGAGCTGAAGTTCATCCGCATATCGCGTTACGACTCGGAGAAGGCCGACAACGAGATCCGCCAGATCGAGCAGGATATCAAGACGACGCAGTACAACCTCGACCACCTGACGGACTATGCCGTGGCGTGGTACGAGCGCATCCGCGAGAAGTACGGCAAGGGGCGCGAACGGCGCACGGAGCTGCGCGAGTTCGACTCGATCGAGGCGACGAAGGTGGCCGTGACCAATGCCAAACTCTACGTCGACCGGGCCGAGGGATTCTTCGGCATCGGCAAGTCGATGAAGGATGCGGAGTTCGTCTGTGACTGCTCGGATATCGACGACGTGATCGTCTTCACGAAGGACGGGCGCTACATCATCACGAAGGTGAGCGAGAAGGCCTTCTTCGACAAGGGAATCTACTACATCGGGGTCTTCAAGCGCAACGACGAGCGGACGATCTACAACGTCCTCTACCGCGACGGCAAGAACGGCCCGATCATGATGAAGCGGTGCGCCATCAAGGGCATCACGCGCGACAAGGAGTACAACATCACCAAGGGAACGCCCAAGAGCGAGATCTTCTACATGTCGGTGAACCCGAACGGCGAGGCCGAGGTGCTGAAGGTCTACTTCAAGCCGCGTCCGCGGCTGAAGAAGGTGATCGTCGATCTGGACTTCTCGACGCTGGCGATCAAGGGGCGCCAGAGCCAGGGCAACCTCTTCTCGCGCTACGGCATCCACAAGATCGTGCTCAAGGAGCGCGGCACCTCGACGCTCGGGGCGCAGGACATCTGGTACGACGAGGATGTGCGGCGGCTGAACACCGACGGGCGGGGCCGCCTGCTGGGCGAGTTCAAGGGCGACGACAAACTGATCGTCTGGACGGCCAAGAACCAGTACTATATCACGGGTTACGACCTGGGGCAGCACTTCCCCGACGATACGATCTTCGTGGGACGCTACTCGCCGGATCGGGTCTACAGCCTCTGCTACTACGACGGCGAACAGCACTACTATTATCTGAAACGCTTCACGGCCGAGATGACGGACAAGATGCAGGAGTTCCTCGATCCGGAGGACCGCTTCATCTGCGTGACGGCGCGTTCGGGGGCCCGGCTGGAGATCACCTACAAGGGGGCTCACGCGTCGCGTCCGGCGGATCTGGTGGATGTCGACGAGTTTGTCGGCGTGAAGAGCCACCGCGCCAAGGGCAAGCGTCTTACGACTTACGAGGTCGATACGCTGCGGATGATCGAACCGGAGCTTCCCGAGGAGCCGGAGACGTCGGAAGAGGAGGATTCGGACGATGAGTTCGCGAGCGGGGCCGCAGCCGGGAGTCCGCAGACGCCGGCCTCTGCGGATGCGGACGGAAAGAGGTCGCGCGGAGAGAGTGCCCCGTCGGGCATCGTCTCGGAATCGGGGCTGCCGCCTGCGGGATCGAATGCCGGAGGTGTGGAGTTCGAGATCGAACGGCCGAAGGGGGATACCGACCAGGTGGTCGACCCCGAACAGCTGAATCTGTTCTGACGGAACGATGGCACGCTTTTTCCTGGTCGGATATATGGGTTGCGGCAAGAGTACCCTGGGGCGTCGGCTGGCCCGGCGCCTGGGGATTCCCTTTGTCGATACGGACACGCTGGTCGAGCGGCACGAAGGGGCTTCGGTGGCCGATGTCTTCCATTACGAGGGGGAGCAGCGCTTCCGTGAGTTGGAGCGCGAGGTGCTCGAACGGGCCATTGCCGAGTACCCCTCGGCGGTGATCTCCACGGGGGGCGGACTTCCCGTCTGGCGCGACAACATGTCCTGCATGAATGCCGCCGGACATACGGTCTATCTGCGCCGTACGGCCGAGAATATCGCCGGCCGGCTGAGCCCCTACGGGCGTCAGAAACGTCCCCGCCTGCGGGGGCTCGACGACGAGCAGCTGGTGTGCTTCATGCGGCAGGACATGGCCGGGCGGGAGCCCTTTTACCGGCAGGCGGAGCTCGTCCTCGACTGCAGCGGCCTTTCGGACGAGGAGCTCGTCGAGCGGATCCTCGCCGCATGCGGAGCCGTTCCCTCCGGGGAGCGGGACCGGACGCCGGAGGAGGGCCGCGGTTTTCGCAAATAATTCACGATCAAGCAATCATTTCGGCAGTGAACAATGCTCCCATAGGTGTGTATGATTCGGGGCTGGGCGGTCTGACCGTCTGGCGCGAGATCCGTCGTGCGCTGCCCGGCGAGTCGCTGGTCTATCTGGGCGACGGGAAGAACTGCCCCTACGGGTCGCGCCCGCGCGAGGAGATCCGCCGGCTGGCCGACGAGGCGGTCGGACGGTTGGTCGGGGAGCAGGGGTGCAAACTCGTCGTCGTGGCCTGCAATACGGCGACGGCCGCGGCGATCGATTTCCTGCGGGCGAAGTACGACCGGGTGCCGATCGTGGGGATGGAGCCGGCGGTGAAACCCGCCTGCCTGGCCACGCGCAGCCGGGTGGTGGGGGTGCTGGCCACGGAACGGAGCCTCGACGGCGACCTCTTCCGCCGCACGGCAGCCCGTTACGGCGAGGGTATCGAGGTGCTGACGGTCCCCGGACGCGGCTTTGTCGAACTGGTCGAGCAGGACCGCGAGGCGACGCCCGAAGCCGAAGCCTGCGTGAGGGCCGCCGTCGAACCGATGCTCGAACGCGGTGCCGACCAGATCGTGCTCGGATGCACGCACTATCCCTTCCTGCTGACTGTGCTTCAGCGTATTGTGGCCGGACACGGCGTGACGATCGTCGATCCGTCGCCGGCCGTGGCGCGGCGTGTCGTGCAGCTGCTCGACCGTGACGGACTGCGCGCCGGGGCGGATCACAAGCCGCAGTATCGCTTCCTGACCTTCGCCGACGAAGCCTACCGCCAGCGTCTGGAACGCAAGGCACTGGAATCCCTCTGAGGGACCTTTCTCCATTTTCAACCGCTCCGACACCCGGAATCTCGGAAAAAATTCGTACCTTCGCTGATCATACAGGCGTAAGAATTCACAGCAATGGCATCCCGAAATACCTCTTCCAACGCTCGACAGAACGTACAGCGCTCGAATCGCGACAGCGCCCGCTGGATTGCGGGTCTGTTGCTGCTGTGCGTGGGTATCTTCGTCGCGGCGGCGGTCTTTTTCTCCTACTTCTGCTGGGCCGAGGACCAGAGCGTTCTCCAGAAATCGGCCGAGGATCGCGAACTGCTCGGTTCGGAGATCGAAAACCCCTGCGGACCACTCGGCGCACGGCTCGGCCGGATGCTCGTCGACAATTCGTTCGGCGTCTTCGGCATCCTGATCCCGGTGGTGCTTATCCTGGTCGGCGTGCGGATCATCCGCCAGCGCCCGCTGCGGATCAATCAGTCGGTGCTGTCGCTACTGCTCGTCATGATCCTCGGATCGCTGACGCTGGGCTATCTGTTCGGCGCGCGGTGGAGCCTCTGCTCGAGCACGGGGTGGGGCGGGGCCTTCGGCAACCTGCTTGCCAGCCGTCACCCCTTCGGGGACGACGCCTCGATCGGCATGCTGCCCGGAGCGATCGGTTCGTTAGGAACGCTGATCCTGCTCATTGGCGGGTGGATCCTCACGGGGGTCTTCATCAACCGCAACTTCATCAACAAGGTCAACGAGGCGGGCAACGTGCTGATGGACCGCAGCGAAAAGATCGTCGATACGGTGCGCCACAAGGTGGCCCACGTCCGTGCCTCGACCGAAACCGAGGAGGATGAACAGCTCGAGGAGGATGAGGAAGAGGCCGCATCGCCCCGTTCGGCTGCGGCCGGCGGCGAGGAGCGGCCGGCCGCCGGAGTCGGTTCGGCTGCCGGAGTCGGTTCGGCGCGGGGAGCGGCGGCTGCGGATGCCGGTTCCCAGCGTGGAAGGGCTGCCTCCGGAGCGGATTCGCGCGGCGTCCGTCAGTCGGCGGATGGTGCGCAGGGGGCTGAGTTGCGCGGTGCCGCTCAGCGGGCGGGTGTCGCTCCGCAGGGGAACGGTCCGCGCGGCGAAGAGCGCGGAGCGGTGTCCCGGGAGGATGCCGGTCGTGGTGCCGACCTGCGGGGTGGTGATCTCCGGGGCGGCTATGCGGCGGAGCGTGGAGCACGGGAGACGGCTGCCGGTTTCGGCGCCGGATCCGGTGAGATCCGCGGTACGTCGCCCGCAGCGGCTGCCGGAGGTTGGAAGCCGGAGGGTGCTGCCCATGAAATCGGCGGCACGGGAGATACGGCGTCAAGAGATGCGGGCGTCAACGGATCGGGGATCGTCCGGCCGGAGGAGCCGAATGCCGGCATGGAGAACGGAACCTTGCGTCAGACACCCGCCAAAGCCGCCGGAGCGGACCATGCCGGCGAGGAGAGCCCCTTTGTGGAGCTGATGCCCGACGGTCGACCCGTCGAGCCGCAGGGCGGGAGCACGCTGCGCGATATGGAAGGGAGCGAGGATTTCACTGAGGTGGACCTTTCGCATCCGGGAGGCCGTGTCGTGATGGGCCGCGGCGGGTTGGTCGAACTGGAGCCTGCGAAGCCCCGCAACCGGCCCCGGGCGGCGGTTGATCCCGACGAACCCTTCATCGAGATTACGGTCGGCGACGAGGGGACCGAACCGCATGCCGAAGCACAATCTGCCGCGATTCCGGCTGCAGGTCGTCCCGTGCGGAGCTATCCGGCCGAACCCTTCGAGGTGATCGATACGGGGAGCGGCGACGCGGCTGAAGTCTCGGAGCCTTCTCCGGCTCCGTCCGCCCGTCGGGAGATGGAGCCCTTCGAGGAGCACACGCTGGGCGGTGGAGAGCCGTCTGCAGACCATATTGCCGATGCGGCTCGTCCGGCCGGATCCGTGGAGTGCGGTGAGACGGCGGGTGTTGCGGCCGGTACCCCCGGTGCGGCGGAGTCCGGCAGCGGCTGGCAGACGGGTGCTGCATACGGTGGCGGGGCGGAGGTCTCGGCTGCTGATGCGGGTCGGATGGCGCAGGACGGGGGACCGTCTGTTGCACGGATGGCGGCCGGTCAGGCGGCTGAGGGTGTCGTGGTGACGGTCGAGTCCCGCGAGGCCCGGATGGTCGATGCCGGCAAGATCCCGACCGAGAGCTACGACCCGCTGAAGGATCTGGTCAATTACAAGATGCCTCCCGTCTCGCTGCTCGAGGACTACATCTCCGACAGTGAGGTCTCCGACGAGGAGATCTTCGAAAACAAGACCCGTATCGAGGAGACACTCAAGTACTTCGGGATTCCGATCCAGCGCATCCGCGCCACGGTCGGCCCGACGGTGACGCTCTACGAGATCGTCCAGGCCCAGGGGGTCAAGATCTCGAAGATCCAGGGGCTGCAGAACGATATCGCCCAGAGCCTGAAGGCCGAATCGGGCATTCGTATCATCGCCCCGATCCCGGGCCGCGGCACGATCGGCATCGAGGTCCCGAACCGCCACAAGCAGATCGTCTCGATGTTCTCGGCCATCCGCTCGCTGCGCTTCCAGGAGTCAAAGGCCGAGCTGCCGGTGGTCATCGGACGCACGATCCAGAACGAAAACTACGTCTTCGACCTGACGAAGATGCCCCACCTGCTCGTGGCCGGTGCCACGGGTCAGGGCAAGTCGGTCGGTCTGAACGCCATCATCACCTCGCTGCTCTACCGCAAGCACCCCGCCCAGCTGAAGTTCGTGATGATCGACCCCAAGATGGTCGAATTCTCGCTCTACGCCAAGATCGAACGCCACTTCCTGGCCAAGATGCAGTCCGAGGACGAGGCCATCGTCACCGACCCGAAGAAGGCCGTTTATACGCTCAATGCCCTCTGTACGGAGATGGATATCCGGCTGGAACTCTGCAAGAAGGCCGAGGTGCGCAACATCTCGGAATACAATGCCAAGTTCGTGGCGCGGCGTCTGAACCCGATGCAGGGCCACCGCTATCTGCCCTATATCGTCGTGGTGATCGACGAGTTTGCCGACCTGATCATGACGGCCAAGGAGGTCGAGACCCCCGTGACGCGTCTGGCCCAGAAGGCCCGCGCCATCGGCATCCACCTGATCATCGCCACGCAGCGTCCGTCGGTCGACGTCATCACGGGCAAGATCAAGGCCAATTTCCCGGCCCGTATTGCCTTCCGCGTGATGCAGATGACCGACTCGCGCACGATCATCGACCGTCCGGGTGCCGACCAGCTGATCGGCCGCGGCGACATGCTTATCTCGAAGGACGGCGAACTGACCCGTATTCAGTGTGCGCTGGTCGAAACGAAGGAGGTCGAGCGCATCGTCGACTACATCTCCCGGCAGCAGGGCTATACGGAGGCCTATGCCCTGCCCGACTACACGCCCGACAACGGCGAGGGCGGCGGTTCGGGCGGCGGCGAGGAGTCGTCGGCACCGGTCAAGTACGACTCGCTCTTTGCGGAGATTGCCCGCGATGCCGTCTCGAGCGGACAGATCTCCACCTCGATGATTCAGCGCAACTACGAGGTGGGCTTCAACCGTGCCGGACGCATCATGATGCAGCTCGAACGGGCCGGCATCGTCGGCCGTCAGCAGGGCGCCAAACCGCGCGACATCCTCTTCTATGACCTCCCGTCGCTCGAGGCCAAGCTCCAGGATCTGGGCGTCTCGTGAAACACCGGCGGGGTAAACGAAACGGAATCATGAAACGACTTTTGTTATTGATGCTGCTGCTGGCCGGTGTGGCCCGGGCCGGAGCGGAGAACCGTGCCGAAGAGATCCTCCGGCGGCTGGCCGAGGGTTTCCGGACGATGGAGGGGTACGAGGTTCCCTTCTCCATCGAGGCTGGCGAGTACCGGGCCGACGGAAGCTACGCCGTCGAGCGCGAAGGCTACTATCTCGAATTGGGCGATGCCGAGGTCTACTGCGACGGATCGGTCCGTTACGAAGTCGACCGGAAGCGGCGTGAGGTGACGATCGTCGGGGTCGATACGACGAGCCGCAACCTGCTCAACAATCCGGCCCGGGCGTTCGATTTCCTGGGCGAGGCCTATGCGCCGCAACTCGCCTCGGAGCGGGACGGACGGGCTGTCGTGCGGCTCAGCCCGACGGTGGGCGACGAGTCGGCGGGAGCCATTACGGTGACGGTCGATACGGCAACGATGCGTCCCGTGGCGCTGGACTACGATTACGACGGCGAAGGGGTGCATGTGGCCGTAGGTCGTGTCGCGACATTGTCGAAGCCGATTCCCCGTTTCGATCCGAGCCGCTTCATCGGCTACGAATTCATCGACTTCCGCTGACGCTCTTCGTGGTTGGCGAGTGTCTTGCGGCTGACGTGCGGCGAAATCTGCCCCGTTTTATCGCCGATACAGTTCTGATTTCTCCCGACCGGGTGTCGGGAGAAATTTTTTTTGCCGTCAAATCGCCCGAAACGGCCCCTTATCGGTCTGCTTTCCGACCGAAAAAGGTGGCGAACGTGCGATTTTCGCGCCCAAAGTTGGCCAGATCGCAAGAAATTACTATTTTTGTTCGTTATTTGTCGGGTTGCGGATCCTGCAGGATCCCCGCCCGCGTGCGAATCTGGTTATATTGAAGAGATAGATGCTTACAGAAGAAGAAAAGAATGCCGGTTTGGTGGGCCGTATCATCCCCATCAATATCGAAGAGCAGATGAAGTCGGCCTACATCGACTACTCGATGTCGGTCATCGTGTCACGCGCCCTGCCCGACGTGCGGGACGGCCTGAAACCCGTGCACCGACGCATCCTCTACGATATGAGCGCGGAGCTCAACCTCTACTCCGATCGTCCGACCCGTAAGTCCGCCCGTATCGTCGGTGACGTGCTCGGTAAGTTCCACCCCCACGGCGACTTGTCGGTCTACGACGCCATGGTCCGCCTGGCCCAGGACTGGTCGATGCGTTACCCGCTGGTCGACGGCCAGGGTAACTTCGGTTCGATGGACGGCGACTCCCCGGCCGCCATGCGTTACACCGAGGCCCGCATGAAGAAGATCACCGACGAGGTGATGGCCGATATCGACAAGGAGACCGTCGACTGGACGCTGAACTTCGACGATACGATCCCCGAACCGACGGTTCTTCCGACGAAAATCCCGCTGCTGATCGTCAACGGTGCCAGCGGTATCGCCGTCGGCATGGCCACGAACATGGCTCCGCACAACCTCTCGGAGGTGGTCGACGCCTGCTGCGCCTATGTCGACAACCCCGAGATCTCGGGCGAGGAACTGCTGCACTATGTCAAGGGCCCCGACTTCCCCACGGGCGGTATCATCTACGGCTACGAAGGGGTCAAGGAGGCCATGCTGACGGGTCGCGGCCGTGTCATCATGCGCGCCAAGACCGAAATCGAACATACGCCCAGCGGCCGTGAGTGCATCGTCGTCACGGAGATCCCCTACATGATCAACAAGGCCGAGATGATCAAGAAGATCGCCGACATGATCAACGACAAGAAGATCGAAGGCATCTCCTACATCAACGACGAATCGGACCGCAACGGCCTGCGTATCATCATCATCCTGAAACATGATGCCGTGGCGAGCGTCGTGCTCAACACGCTGTTCAAGAATACGCCGCTGCAGACGTCGTTCGCCGTGAACAACATCGCGCTGGTCAACGGCCGACCGCAGCTGCTCTCGATGCGCGACCTGATCCGGTACTTCATCGACCACCGTCACGACGTGGTCGTTCGCCGCACGCGCTTCGACAAGCGCAAGGCCGAGGAGCGTCTGCATATCGTGCAGGGTCTGCTGATCGCCCAGGACAACATCGACGAGATCGTACATATCATCCGCTCGTCGCAGACGCCCGACATCGCCAAGCAGACGATGATGGAGCGTTTCGAACTGTCGGATCTGCAGGCTTCGGCCATCATCGAGATGCGTCTGCGTGCGCTGACGGGTCTGGAGCGCGGCAAGCTGGTGGCCGAACGCGACGAGCTGACGGCGCTGATCGCCCACCTGACGGAGGTGCTGGCCAGCGTCGAGATGCAGATGCAGATCGTCAAGGACGAACTGCTGGAGATCAAGGAGAAGTACGGCGACGAACGCCGCACGGAGATCGTCTACGCTTCGGAGGAGTTCAACCCCGAGGATTTCTACGCCGACGACGACATGGTGATCACCATCTCGCACATGGGATACATCAAGCGTACGCCGCTGGCCGAGTACCGCACGCAGAACCGCGGCGGAGTGGGTGCCAAGGGCAGCGCCACGCGCGACGAGGACTTCATCGAACATATCTACGTCGCCTCGATGCACAACACGATGCTCTTCTTCACGGAGAAGGGCCGCTGCTACTGGCTGAAGGTCTACGAGATCCCGGAGGGGACGCGCTCGTCGAAGGGCCGCGCCATCCAGAACGTCATCCAGATCGAGCCCGACGACAAGGTCCGCGCCTATATCAACGTCAAGCGTCTTGATGATGCCGAGTATGTCAACAGCAACTACATCATCATGTGTACGAAGGACGGCACGATCAAGAAGACGAAGCTCGAGGCCTACTCGCGCCCGCGTCAGAACGGTGTCAACGCCATCGTCATCCGCGAGGGCGACCAGCTCATCGAGGCCAAGCTCACGAGCGGCAAGGCCGAGGTGATGATCGCCGCCCGCGACGGCAAGGCCATCCGCTTCAACGAGAATACGGTGCGCCCGATCGGACGTGTCGGCGCCGGTGTGCGCGGCATCTCGATCGAGGAGGGCGACGAGGTGGTCGGCATGATCTGCATCGAGCCCGATTCGAAACAGGATGTGCTGGTACTGAGCGAGAACGGCTACGGCAAACGGACCGATCTGGACGAGTACCGCATCACGAACCGCGGCGGTAAGGGCGTCAAGACGATCAACATCACGGAGAAGACCGGCAAGCTGATCTCGATCCAGGCCGTCACGGACGAGAACGACCTGATGATCATCAACCGCTCGGGTCTGACGATCCGCACGGCCGTTTCGCAGATCCGTCTGGCAGGCCGCGCCACGCAGGGCGTACGCATCATCAACCTGCGTGAGGGTGATGCCATCGCATCGGTGATGGCCGTACCGGCTGCCGCTGAGGAGGAGAATCCCGTGGCCGAGGGCGCCGAAGGAGCCTCGAATGTGGAAAGCGGAGCTGAGACGGTTGCCCAGAGTACCGAATCGGTTGAAACGACGAATCCGACGGAGCAGACCGATACGCCGACGCCCGATTCGGAGAAGTAATTCCGGGGGGCCGCAGGTCGGGGAGTAGATCCTCGAGGCGGTCCTGAGCCGGGGGGGGCCGAACCAGGGAGGTGAGTCTCGGACCGAAAGGCCGACCCCAGGGAGGAGAGTCACGGGCAGGAAGGCCGACTCCAAGAGGGTGGGTCCTGAGCCGGGGGCTGAACTCAGGAGGTGAGTCTCGGACCGAAAGGCCGATCCCAGGGAGGAGAGTCACGGGCAGGAAGGCCGACCCCAAGAGGGGAGCCGAGCCGGTGGGCTGAACTCGGGAGGTGAGTCTCGGACCGGAAGGCCGACCCCAGGAGGTGAGTCACGAGCAGAAAGGCCGGACCCAAGAGGTGGATGCCGATCTGCTGCGGGGAGACCTCCGACCGGTTTGCCGACGGATAATTGACGGAAAGCAACAACAACTTTTTTAATAACAATTCGTATGAAAAAAACGATTTTGACGGCATTTGCGGCACTGCTCGTGGCAGTTCCGGCCGTCCAGGCACAGAAGGTGAATCAGGATGCTCTTCTCGCCAAGATCGCAAAGAGCGATGCCGACATCGCCAACGCAAAGAAGGCTGCCAAGTCCGCTACGTGGATCAACCGCGGTAAGGCTTTCTATGAGCTGGCTGCCGAACCGACGAAGAACCTCTTCGTCAGCATGGATGCCGCCATGCTCAAACTCACGGTCGGCGAGCCCGATTCGACGGCCCAGGAGACGCTCAACGGCGTGGAGTACACGGCGTGGGTTTACCCCTGGTTCACGGCCTACATCAAGGACAACAAGGTAGCTACGTGGAAGCAGACCCGCTGGGTGCTTGAGGATGCCCCCCGCAAGGCTATCGAGGCCTACAACAAGGCTTACGAAATGGACCCCAAGAGCGCATCGAAGGTCAAGGAGGGTCTGAAGCAGGTGAGCGACTTCTGCTCGCAGGTGGGCAATGCCGGTATCGACTCGGGTGACTACACCGGAGCTGCCGATGCCTATGTAACGGCTTACGAGGCGCAGTCGAGCCCGGCTTATGCCGATGCCGATCCCGCGCTGCTCTACTATGCCGGCTATCTGCTGACGGTCGACGGATCGAACAACCCCGAGTCGTTCGTTCGCGGCGGCAAGTACCTCCAGCAGGCCATCGACCAGAACTATGCCGACGAGGAGGGTAACATCTACTACTACCTCTTCCACTGCTACTATGGTCAGAAGGATGCTGACAAGGAGAATGTCATGCGTGCCAAGCAGGCGCTGCTGACCGGTATCGAGAAGTTCCCGAAGAACGAGCGGATCCTCGACGGTCTGATGCAGCTCTACACCTCGGAGGAGGGTGTGGGTGATCCCGCCGACCTGGTTGCCATGATCGACAAGGCCATTGCCGAGAATCCGACCAATATCGATCTGTGGTTCGGCCGTGGCCGTATCTTCTATGCCCTGAAGGATTACGACAAGAGCATCGAGTCGTTCCAGAAGGTCGTTGAGCTGAATCCCGAGCTCTTCGAAGGCAACTACTATCTGGGTGTCTTCTACACGATCAAGGGTGATGCGCTCAACAAGGAGATGAACGAGAAGCAGTACAGCAGCCAGGCAGCCTACGATGCCGATCTGGAGTCGGTCAACCAGGTTTATCTCGCAGCAGTGCCCTGGTTCGAGAAGGCTCACGAGATCAAGCCCGAGGATGTTGATACGCTCGAGTTCCTCAAGTCGCTCTGCTTCCGTCTGCGCGATGAACCCGGCATCATGGACAAGTACAATACCTACAACGCCCTCTACAAGCAGGCCAAGGGTATCGAATAGTCGGAATCCGTTCCGCATAGAAAAAGCCCGACTCCACGTTGTGTGGAGCCGGGCTTTTCGTTGTGGATGGCCGCCTGCGGAAGCCGGGGAGGTCGGGACTTGCTTCTTCTGGGGAAAACCGGCTGCGGCACTTTGTCCTCAAGGTCGACTTCTCGAGCCGGGGAGGCGGCTCAGAGTTTCAGAAACCCGAAGTGGTTCTGCCGCCCCAAAAGCCGGCTTCTTGATACTGTTCCAAAGAGTGTGTCTGGGGAATAAATAAAAAAGTCTACAGATTTTTTAGATTTGTAGTGACGAACCAACAAAAACTAAAAAAGAGTAGACTTATGGTGTTGACAAAGGAACAACTTT
>CALLRW010000040.1 GCA_938014215.1 uncultured Alistipes sp.
ACTCTTTTTTTATTTAACTCCTTTTTTCTCTGTAAAGCTATTTCAGGACAAGACAATCCGGCCGGACTGACCGGCGTGGACTTCATCCGCATCCACACGGGCGTCAACCAGGAGAACGGCTGGCTCGGCGAGTGCTCGACCGAGATCATGGGCGTCGAGGATCTGCACCTGCTCGGCGTGGAGATCGACAGCCGGACCATCAAGAAATAACACGTTTAATTCCCTTTTATATTCCCGTAACACATGCTTAGAAAGACTTGGAGTCTGCTGTTGCCGGTCGTCGTGCTGACGCTCGGCAGCTGCAGCGATGAGAAAGAGACGGCCCCCGCGCCGACCTTTGAACTGACGACGGAGATCACGGCCGGCGAGCCGCAGTTCGTTGTCCCCGGCAAGAGTATCGAACTGGCCTACACGGCTGCCAACGTCGCTTCGGTCGAGGCCGGAGGACTGGGCGAAGGGTGGAGTGCCGAGGTGGATCCGACGGCCGGCCGC
Organism: uncultured Alistipes sp.; assembly: GCA_938014215.1. Lineage (GTDB taxonomy): Bacteria > Bacteroidota > Bacteroidia > Bacteroidales > Rikenellaceae > Alistipes. The sequence goes on from CALLRW010000040.1 coordinate 493, forward strand.
ATCGAGATCGCGGCCACGGACGATGCCGTGACCCGTACCACGCTGAAGATCACGGCTGCCGGAATGAACGGCGAGAGCCTTGCCAAGGAGGTGGAGCTCTACTGCCTCAATGCCTTCGACGATCCGCAGGGTGTCTTCGTGCTCAACGAGGGCAACATGACCACCGAGAACGGTTCGCTGACCTGGATTTCACCCGAAGGCTACGTGCTGGACGATGCCTACCGGACGGTCAACGGCACGGAGCTGGGCAACGTGGCACAGGACATGGCCTTCTGCGACGGCAAGATCTACATCATCTCGCAGAACGGCAACAAGAACCCCAACGGCACGACGTTCGAGAACGACGGCATGCTGGTGGTTGCGGATGCCCGCACGCTGAAGCGCACGGCCGCCTTCACGAACGAGGAGCTCGAGGATCTCGACTGGCCGACGCACATCGCCGTGCTGGACGAGCGCCACGTCTACATCCGCGACAATGCCGGTATCTACCACTTCGACCCGACGACCGAAGCGATGACCTTCGTGAGCGGATCGGACGGCGCCCCGAAGTGCCGCTTCGTCACCCTCAACGGCAAGGCCTACACCTTCAAGTCGGGCTATTCGAGCAAGCTGCTCGAGATCTCGACCGCCAGCGATGCCGTGACGTCGATCTCCTTCCCCTACAGCGTTCCCTGCATGATCAACCGCGTGCTGGGCATCCAGGGGGCCGATGACGGCCGGATCTGGGTGATGACCTCCACCTCGACGACCGTCGGGTCGGGTCAGATCGCCATCGGCAAGTTCAACCCCGCGGACCGCACGATGATCCAGCGCCGGATCGGTGTCGAACCCGGAGTCGGTTCGTCGGGCGAGGCCTTTGCCGCCCACGGCAACAACCTCTACTATGCCGACGGGGTGACGGTCTACTGCCTGCCCTTCGACGAGAGCGAGGATCTCAAGGCCGAATCGGGCCTCGATGCCGAGCAGTGGATGGTCGACCTCTCGGCGCTGGACAAGAATGCCGGACAGCCTTACAACGGACTGGGCGTACACCCCGCTTCGGGCCGCGTCTACATCAACACGATCAAGTCGTTCGCCCTCTTTACGCAGAACCAGATCTGGGGCTTCGACTTCGCCGTCAACGCCGAGGCTCCGGCCGTCAAGTACGAGAACTACACCAACTTCCCGGCCGGCTTCTACTTCCCGACCGCGCGTCAATAATCCCGTAAAATGAAGCGAACAATGAGAAACGGATGGATGGCAGCCCTCCTGCTGGCGGGCGCAGCGGTCGTGGCGGGCGGATGCTCGTCCGACTCGGAGAATACCGCCAACAACGGCGAAAACGGCAACAACGGCGGCAGCCAGCCGACGGAACTCGGCGGATACGCCTCGTCCGACGGCGTGCTGGTGCTCAACCAGGGGGCTCCGCGGCTGGAGAACGGTTCGGTGACGTGGATCTCGCCCGAGGGCACGGTCGAACAGAATGTCTACCGCACGGTCAACGGCTCGGCCGTCGGCAACACGTCGCAGGATCTCTACCTCTGCGGCGGCAAGATCTACATCATGAGCAACAACACGTCGGTCCCCGATCTGGGAAACAGCGAACAGGGCGACGGTACGATCGTCATCGTCGACGGCGAGACCTTCCGCCGCGAGAAGGTCTTCCGCTTCGAGGATCTGATGTTCCACAAACCCGAGGGCTCGCTCGAGACGGTCGACATGCTGCCCCTGAACACGCCGCTGGAGAATCTGGCCGTCATCGACGAGCACAACCTCTTCCTGGCCGACGGTCAGGGGATGTTCCGCCTCGATACCGAGACGGGTGAGCTGCACCTTGTCGAGGGGGGCTACCACTTCGGCAACCAGGGACAGACGATCGAGACCGTCGTGGCGACGCGCGGCATGACCGTTATCGGCGACCATCTCTACTGCGCCGGCGGCGGTTTCTGGACCAATACCCAGCTCTTCGAGTTCACGAAGGACCGCAACGAGGTGACCCGTACGCTCGACCTTTCGGGCGAGTTCATCAGCGGCATCTGCCGCACGGGCGACCATGAGATCGTCGTGGCGACGTGCGGCCGTTCGGGCTCGCTGAAGAGCTACCTGACCTTTGTCGACACCGACGCCATGAGCATCACGCTCGAGAAGCCGATCAGCGCCGACATCTCGGCCGAGCTGATGAACTCGTCGGGCGTGACGCTGGCGGGCGACTACCTCTATTTCACCGGCGGAACGCTCACCGTGAGTCGCATTTCGCTCAAGACGTGGAAGATCGAGGAGTATATCCACGTGACGGACGACGTACCGCAGGCTCGCTATCTGACCTGCAACGTCGTGGCCGATTCGCAGAAGAACCTGCTGTATGTCTCGGTTTCGGACGATCTGAACGAGGCGAAGACCGCCAACGGAAACATCCTCGTCTACGATTGCAGCGGCGACGAGGCGCGTCTGGTGCAGAACATCGAGAACAAGGCCAGCTATCCGGTCAATATCTATCCCATGTCGCGCTTCTACCGGTAGAGCCACCCCGAAGCCCGACAACGAAAAAGGCCGCACCCTCAGCAGGGTGCGGCCTTTCTTGTTGCGGATCCCGCCGGCGGGTTATTCGGTGACCCGCTTGCGGGGATGGATCATGTTCTCCGGGCGGAGGATCTTGTCGAGCTCCTCCTGGCTCATCAGCTTGTGCTCGAGCACCAGGTCGTAGATGCCCTTTCCGCTCTTGAGCGCCTCCTTGGCCAGCATGCTCGAGGTTTCGTAGCCCAGATAGGGGTTCAGCGCCGTCACCAGGCCGATGCTGCCGTAGACCATCCGGCGGCAGACCTCCTCGTTGGCGGTGATGCCGTCGATGCACTTCTCACGCAGCGTATGGATGGCGTTGACCAGCATTTCGATGCTTTCGAAGAGGCTGTAGACGATGATCGGCTCCATGACGTTGAGCTCGAGCTGCCCGGCCTCGGCGGCGATGGTCACCGAGAGGTCGTTGCCGATGACGCGGAAGGCCACCTGATTGACCACCTCGGGGATCACGGGGTTGACCTTTCCGGGCATGATCGACGATCCGGGCTGACGCGGCGGGAGGTTGATCTCGTTCAGACCGCAGCGCGGGCCCGACGAGAGCAGACGCAGGTCGTTGCAGATCTTCGAGAGCTTGACGGCCAGCCGCTTCAGGGCCGAGGAGTTCATGATGAAGGCGCCCGTGTCGCTCGTAGCCTCGACGAGGTTCGAGGCCTCGAGCAGGGGCAGACCCGTAATCTGGCTGAGGTGGTGGGTGCAGAGGCCGGCATATTCGGGATCGGCGTTGATGCCCGTACCAATGGCCGTGGCGCCCATGTTGATCTCAAAGAAGAGGCGCATGTTGGTTTCGAGGCGTTCGATCTCTTCGGTGAGGTTGGCGGCATAGGCCTCGAACTCCTGGCCGAGGGTCATCGGCACGGCATCCTGCAGCTGCGTGCGGCCCATCTTGATGATGTGGGCGAACTCCTCGCCTTTGGCGTGGAAGCTGGCGATCAGCTCGCGCAGCGCGGCGACGAGCTTCTGGATGCTGCGCACCAGGGCGATGCGTACGGCCGTGGGGTAGGCGTCGTTGGTCGACTGCGAGAGGTTGACGTGGTTGTTCGGGTGGCAGTACTGGTATTCACCCTTGCGGTGTCCGAGGAGTTCGAGGGCGCGGTTGGCGATCACCTCGTTGGCATTCATGTTGGTGGAGGTGCCGGCACCGCCCTGGACCATGTCGACGACGAACTGTTCGCGGAATTTGCCTTCGCGCAGCTCCTCGCAGGCCCGGACAATGGCATCGGCGATCTGCGGGTCAAGCAGCTTGAGGTCGCGGTTGGCCCGGGCGGCCCCCTCCTTGACTTCGGCCAGGGCGCGGATCAGCTCGGGGAAGAAGCTCAGGCGAACCCGGCTGATGTGGAAGTTATCCACGGCACGCATGGTCTGGATGCCGAAATAGTACTCGTCGGGGATGTTCATTTCGCCCAACAGATCGTGCTCACGTCGGGTAGCGCCCGACAACTCGATGTTCATGAAGTCCATGATTTCGTTATTTTTGATGTACAACAAAATTAAGTGAACTTGCGCAACAAAACAATTTCCCGACCCTCTATTTTTGGGGGATGGGGCCTTTTCTGCGGGAAATGAGGAGTTTGCAGGGGCGAACGCGGGCGGAGGGGGTTAGCGTCTGTTCCGGGCGCGGAATTCGAGCGGCGTCATGGCGTGGAATTCCCGGAAGGCCTTGATCAGGTGGGCCGAGTCGACATACCCGAGCCGCGCGGCGATCTCCTTGACGGTCAGTGAACTTTCGGTGAGCAGGTGTTCGATGGCGCGGATGCGGATGCGGCGGATGTAGTGGCGCAGATCCTCCTGGAAGTGGCGTTTGAAGTAGGGGCCCACGTACGTGGGGGACAGGTGAAAGCGTTCGCCGAGGGCTTCGCAGGTCAGCCGTTCGGGCGAGGCGATCTGCTGCTGGATATACTGCAGCAGGTAGAGGGCGCGGTCGGAGGGTTCGGCAACGGGGATCCCCTCGTGGTCGGGCAGCTGCAGATAGTGGTCGGCCGCCAGCACCAGGATGCTGTTGAGCCACGACCGGATCAGCTGGTTCGAGACTTCGCGGCGGGCCTTCTCCTCCTCCTCGATGAAGGCGAAGAGCCGGTCGACGGTCTGGGCGTCGCGACCCGTGAGCGAGACGGCGCACCGCCCGACAGAGGCCTGCAGCGCCTGTTCGATGCGCCGGCCGAGGTAGTCGGCCGCGTAACCGGCCGTGAAGCGGAGGAAGACATAGACGCTCGGGCGGTCGATCGTGAAGCGGTGGACCGTGTCGGGCGGGATCAGGAAGAGCGACCGCGCCCGGTAGCGGCACAGCTGGGTCCGGCACCCCTCTTCGCGCACGTAGAACGTGCCGCTTCCCTCGCGCACGTAGGCCATCTCGTAGAATGAGTGCTGGTGTTCGTCGATCGGGAATTTCGAGTGCCGGCGGATCAGCACCTCGACCGGCTGGTAGAGATTCTCCTTCCACATGTTGGAAACATACTATCTTTTCGTGCAAATATACAACAATATCCCGGAGCACCGTACTACTTTTGGGGCGAATTTTTCGGAGTATGGAAAAGATCTGTTGGAAAGGGCACGGCTCGATGCTGCTGGCCAATGTTACGTGGGGGCTGATGTCCCCGATTGCGAAGATCGTCATGGCCGGAGGGATCGTGACGCCGCTCGTACTGAGCGATCTGCGGATTTTCGGCGCGATGGTGCTGTTCTGGATCGTCTCGTTCTTCCAGAAGCCCGAGCACGTGGCACCGCACGACATGGTGCGGCTCTTCGGCGCCTCGCTGCTGGCCATTGTCTTCAACCAGGGGTGTTTCATCTTCGGCGTGGGGCTGACCTCGCCGGCCGACGCCTCGATCATCACCACGAGCATGCCGCTGTGGGCCATGCTGCTGGCGGCCTTCTTCCTCCACGAGCCCATCACGGCGAAGAAGGTCCTCGGCATTGCCTTCGGGGCGGGCGGCGCCCTGCTGCTGATCATCGGCAGCAACCAGTCGGCCGCCGCTCAGGTCGAGGGCTCCTCGCCCGTCTGGGGCGATCTGCTGGTGCTGCTGGCCCAGCTGAGCTACGCCCTCTATATCGTGCTCTTCAAGAACTTCGTGAACCGCTACTCGCTCATCACCATCATGAAATGGATGTTCACCTACGCCTTTCTCTGCACGCTGCCCTTCTCGTACGACGACCTGATGACCACCGACTGGGGGGCCCTCGAGGGTCGCGTGCTGGCCGGCATCCTCTTCATCGTCGTCTTCGCCACCTTCATCAGCTACATGCTGATCGTCGTCGGACAGAAGAACCTCCGCCCGACGGTGGCCGGCATGTACAACTACATCCAGCCGCTGGTGGCCTGCATCGTGACGGTAAGCCTCGGGCTCGACAGCTTCAACCTGACCAAGGGGCTGGCCGTCTGCCTGATCTTCGGCGGCGTCTATCTGGTGACGGTCAGCAAGAGCCGTGCGGAGCTCGAGCGGGACACGGCGGCGCTGGAGCAGTCGCCCGATGCCGATGACGGCGAGGCCGACGTGTAGCGCGGTCGTCCCCGTTTAGATACGAAACGAAGGCCTCCCTGCGTGCGGCAGGGGGGCCTTCTTCCGTTGGTGGCACAGGCGGATTCAGCGGCGCGGGGAGGGTTGTCTGCGGGCCGCGGCGCCTCGACGGCGCAGCCACAGGTAGTAGCCCGTCAGCGGGAGCGAGGCGCCGATCAGGGCCGCCGCGAAGTAGAGGATCCGGGTGAGGAGGCCGCCCCACGTGCCGGTGTGCAGGGCGTAGAACCAGCCGCGGAGCCGCTGGGCACGGGGCAGATCGTCGTAGCGGACGATCTGCCGGAGGGTGCCGTCGGCCGGGTCGAAACGCACCTTGTCCTCGCGCCGCATGTGCGAAGGGGAACTCGTCACGATCCGGGCTTCACCGTGACTCAGCGTGATCGACCGCCGGTCGGGATAGCGCCTGCGGAGCTCCTCCGCCACGCGGTCCCACGCCCGGAGGTCGATCCCGACTGCGGCGTCCGCTTCGTGAGGGGTCGACAGTGTCGCTTCCGACTGAACTGTCTTCTGCTGTGCCGTTTCTGGCCGAACTCCTTCCGTTCGCACCATCTCCGGCCGCTCCGTTCCCGGCTGCCCCGCCTCCGGCCGAGTCTCCTTCTGCCGGGCCGTCTGTTGCACCGTCTCCTGCCGCGGGGATCCGCCGAAGAGGGCGTAGGCGGCCGTGCGGTACCAACCGAACGACCAGGTGAGCCCCGTGAGGGCCATCACCAGCAGCAACAGCGTGGCGTAGAATCCCAGTGCGACGTGGCTGTCGTACCAGAATCGCCGCAGGCCGTGGCGCCAGGAGATTGTCAGCCGGTTTTTCAGCGCCTTGCGGCTCCGGGGAATCCAGATGACGAGCCCGCTCACCAGAATGACGACCAGCAGCAGGGTCGAGATGCCGACCACCCGCTTCCCGATCGACCCCTCGCCCTTGGAGGCCGGGGCATCGAGGAGCCAGCGGTGGAGCTTGCGCACGTTCTGGAAAAAGGCCGGACGCTTCGTCCAGCCGAGCACCTCACCCGTGTAGGGGTCGACGCTCAGCGTGCGGCGGGCAACGCCCCGGAACGAGGCCATGCAGCTCGCTGCGGGGTCTGCCGGCAGTTCCAGAGCGGTCAGCTCGAGCGAATCGGGCAGTTGCCGGCGGATGCTGTCGACCAGTTGCGAAGGGGTGAGACGCGGCGCGCCGGGCGGAACCGCCACCCGGTAGAGGTGCGGATCGAGTGCCCGGGTGATCTCGCCCTCGAAGACGAGCAGCGCCCCCGTCAGCGAGACCACCGTAATCACCGCCCCGAGTGGGATCGACAACCAGCGGTGGAGCTTCGTGAAGAACTTTCTCATGGTGATATCGGGTTGTGCGTATTATCGTTGGACGGACAAAATCCCTGCCGTGACGACGGCATCGGCCTCGACCTGCAGCCCGCGGGTGGCAACCCCCGTTTCGGGATCGATGCGGTAGAAGGCGGGTTGGTCGCCGCCGGTGACCGTGACGGCGATGTAGGCGGCTCCGTCCGTACAGCAGGGCTCGCCGCCGAAGCCTGCCAGATCGGCCGGGAGTCCCGTGACGGGGATGATCCGCCGCTCCTCGCCCCGGAAGATCACCAGCTCGTCGGTCACGGCCGACGTCCCCTGCATCATGCCGTCGACTCCGTCGCGATAGAGTTGCAGCAGAAAGCGGTCGCCCGTGATGTGCCAGCAGCGGTAGAGCGGTTTGCGGGTTCCGGTCGCTTCGAGATTCACGTAGTAGTCGGGGTCGAACTCCGTGGCCCCGCGCCGGATGCGCACCACGCCCGAGGGCAGTGTGCCGGTCACCCGCTTCAGATCGGCCGACGAGGTGAATGTCCGCCCGTAGCCCGGCGAGAAGAGGTAGAGATCGCCGTTGTCGGCGGCCCAGATCGTCTGGTAGTACTGCGAGCGCAGGCGTCCGCAGGCCAGGCCGATGCGGTCGGTCGAGAGGAGTGTCGGAGGCTGGCGGAGGTCGCCGTCGGGGTAGATGGCAACCCAGGCGCGGTCGGGATACTGCGTCGAGGGGATCTCGCCGGCCGTGTAGGCGCTGCTGCCCGTGCCGCCGTCGGCCGAGGCGATCAGCCGTCGGTCGGTCACCGCCTCGGGCCACTGACCGATGCCGTAGCGGCTCATGCCCGTCGGGATGACCGAGGTGTAGAGGCGCCCGTCCAGCTCGACTATGCCGGCAAAGGTCACCCGCTCGCCGTTGCCCAGGAGATTCTCGGCCAGGATGCTGCCCGTGGTCTGCGATCCGTCGCGCGTGTCGAGGTAGTTGAACAGCAGCGCCTGGGCGATGTTGCCCTCCGAGTCGGTCGTCTTCGAGTTACCGGTCGAGACGGTGATGATCCGCTCGCCCCACGACCCGTAGGTGGTGATGCGGTTGCACTCGTAGGTGAGCCGTTTGGTGACCTTCCCGGCGGCGTTCAGGTAGTAGGAGGCGCCGGTTCCGGCCCCGCCCTTGTTGTAGGCGAGCGAGAAGAGGTATTTGCCGTCACGGTAGATCCAGTAGGTGCCGTTGAGGACCTCGGTGCCGTTGCCGCGCGTGGAGATGCTCCCTTCGTCGAGCGTGGGGGCCGTGAGCAGATAGGTCGTGCCGTCGACCGTGGCGGGGATGACGTAGGCCTGCTCCCACGCGGCTGACGGAGGGTTCGGGGTGCCGGCCGCATCCTTCTCGCAGGCGGCCAGGACCAGCGTGCCGCCCAGGACGAGCGTCCCGACGGCCAGTCGGTTTCGATAGTTGTGTTTCATGGTATGCGTTTTTGGGATTTGTCTATTCGCCGAAGTGCACGCGCAGCTTGACGTAGAAGGCGCGCCCCGCCTTCTGGAGGCTGAAGTTGTCGTAGAGCCGTTCGTCGGTGAGGTTGCGGCACTCGAGGGAGAGGTTGTAGCGCCCCTTCATCAGGCTGCAGCTCAGCGCGAGGTTGTGGGCGAACTGCTCCGGCACGCGGGCCTTGGTGGCGCTGTCGCCGATGTTCTCCCACGTGAGGGGGAAGTTGTGCTGCCAGAAGTTGTCGTAGGTGAGCCGCAGGACGCTGCCCCGGGCGAAGAGGTCGTGCCACGTGAGGCCGAGCTCGAAACTGGCGTAGCGGTAGGGGATGTTCGGCAGGCGGACCTTGTAGTGGAGGCTCTCCTGGGCGGAGCTGCCGGTCCAGCGCCTCTCGTAGTCGCGCGTGTCGATGTTGCTGAACGTGCCGCCGAGGCTCAGCCAGCGGGCCGGTTCGTAACGGGCCGTGAAGGTGACGCCCCGCGTGCGGACGTGGCCGTGGTTCTCGTAGATGCCGTACTGCGTCGAGCCGTGTTTGTCGAGTCCGCGCTTGATGTAGTCGCGCGTGTTGCGGTAGAGGAGGCTCCCCTCGAGGTAGAGGCGTTGCCGTCCGAGCGGCAGCGTGTAGCTGAGGTTGAGGTTGCAGTTGTCGCTGCGTTCGGGGCGCAGGTCGCCGCGCCCGGCCTCGAGATCCTCGTCGCCGAAGAGTTCGTCGGTCGTCGGAAGGCGCAGCGCCTTTTCGTAGGAGAGCTTCAGCTGCAGTTCCCGGAGGATGTACCACGTGCCGGCGGCGCCGTAACCCCACGCCGAGGTGGTCTGCTCGCGGTTGACGTAGTCGCCCACGCCGTCGGCACTCTGCGAGACGGGGCCGCGGTTGTACTGCCGGTAGTACTTGCCGAAGAGCGAGAGGTTCCACCGTTCGGAGGGGATCAGCCGGTAGGAGAGGCCGCTGATGTGCTTGCGCGTGAGCTTCGGGATGTCAAAGTCGCTCAGCACGGAGCTGGTTCCGGTGTAGGAGCGGCTCGTGCGGCGGAAATCGCTCGTGACGTGGTTCAGCGTCAGCGTGTGGCGGCGCGAGATGCGGTAGTTGAGGTTGAACGTGAGGTTCCAGTTCGTGTTGCGCGAGAGGCTGTTCTGGTACGACTGTTCGCCGCGCTCCTCCTTGACGTAGTACTGGCCGAGCCAGTTGTAGGCCCGGGCGGCGGTGTCGATGTTGCGGGTGATGTTGTGGTTGTAGTTGGCCGTCAGCGTGAGGTCGAGGCCGCGCAGCAGCAGGTCGCGCTTGCGGTACTCGAGCGAGGGGGTGAACGAGTGGCCGCGGCGGTGTTTCTGGCCGAAGACGATCTCCTGGTAGACGCCGGTCTGGATCTCCTTGTAGAAGTTCGACGCGGCGAAACCCACCAGCAGCCGGTCGGCCCAGCGGCGGTCGGTGAGGCCGATCCGCCCCTGTATCACCTCGTTGTGGAAGCGGTCGTGGAAGCGGCGGACCCGGCGGATATCCTGTTCGTCGACCGGCAGTTTGACGACCGTCCCGTCCTCCTGCACCTCGAACTCCCGCACCCAGTTGTCGATCCGGTAGTCGTTGTCCGAGTAGTTCTGGAAGGCGTTGATCTCCCACGTGAAGCCCTTTTCGGTGCGTTGACCGGCGTTGAGGTGCGAGCGGTGGGTGTTGAACGATCCGTAGGAGTAGGAGGCGTCGGCGAACCAGCTGCGGCGCTCTTTCCGCGTGACGATGTTGACTACGCCGCCGATGGCGTCCGACCCGAACTCCACCGGAACGACCCCCTTGTAGACCTCGATGCGCTCGGCGTAGTTCACCGGGATGTTGTTCAGGTCGAAGGCCGTCGAGGCTCCCTCCTGCGGGACACCGTCGATGAAGACTTTGACGTGGCGGCCGCTGAAGCCGTCGAGCATCAGCTGCATGTCGGACCCCACGCCGCCCGATTCGCGGAGCTTCATGCCCGGGAGCTGCGCCAGGGCGTCGCCCAGATTGCGGGTCGAGTTGCGGAGAGCGTCGGTGGCGAGGGCCACGGCGTTGAAGGGCGAATGCCGCACGCGGTTCACCGCACTGGCCTCGACGACGACCTCGTCGACCTGCAGAACGGCGGGATGGAGGAGGATGGTGAGCGATTCGTGCCGGTTGCCGTCGAGCGTCACGGGGGTGCGGAGGGTCTCGTAGCCGACCGCCGAGACGACAAGGTGATAGCTGCCGGCCGGTGCCTGCAGCCGGTAGCGGCCCTGTGCGTCGGTCGAACAGCCGAGGGTGGTCCCCTCCAGGGTAAGGGTGGCGAAGTCTACGGCCGTGGAGTCGGGCGTCACCACGCGGCCCGAGAGTCGGGCGACGTCGCGGGGCTGGGCCTGAAGTGTCGGAAACCCCGCAAGCGCGGCAATGAGCACGGCGAGCAGGGGCAGGAAACGGTTTTTCCGGAGAGTGGAAGCTGCCATTTTCGGTTTTACGGGTTTGTGGACCGCAAGGGTAGCTCCCGGCAACACGGCCGGCAATCCCGAATTTTCGGTATTTTCATCCCCCGGGGATCCCTTGTTTGGGGGACCTCCGGGCGGTGGGAAACCGGCCTTTCGGCAGGCTCTTTTCGGTGGGCCCTGCCTGCCCGGGCCAGAACAGTGCCGTCCCGAACGGGGGTGGCGGTGCGCTTCTGCGACAGCCGTCGGCCGCTCAGCCGTTGCGGCGCATCGAGAGCGAGATCCGCCCGCGGGAGGTGTCGACACCCGTGACACGCACCTCGACCTGCTGTCCGAGCCGTACGACCTCGGCCGGCGAGGCGACATAGCGGTCGGCCAGCTGCGAGACGTGAACCAGCCCGTCCTGCTTGACGCCGATGTTGACGAAGGCGCCGAAGGCCGTGATGTTGGTCACGATGCCCGGCAGCACCATCCCCGGGCGCAGGTCGTCGATCGTGTGGACATCCGCGGCGAAGGCGAAGCCGTGCAGCGGTTCGCGGGGGTCGAGTCCGCGCTTGTCGAGTGCCTCGAGGATATCCCGCACGGTGGGCAGCCCGACCCGTTCGTCGACATACTGTTCGGGGCGGATCCCTTCGCGCAGCGATTTCTCCTCCAGAAACCGTTTGACACTCACCCCCCGGTCGGCGGCCATGCGTTCGACGATGCGGTACGATTCGGGGTGGACGGCGCTGTTGTCCAGCGGGTTCTCGCCCCCGACGACACGCAGGAATCCGGCCGCCTGCTCGAAGGCCTTGGCCCCCAGGCGCGGAACCCGGAGCAGGGCCCGCCGCGTGGGGAAGTCGCCGTTGGCGGCGCGATAGGCGACGATGTTCTCGGCCAGGGCCGGTCCCAGCCCCGAGATGTAGGTCAGGATGTGTTTCGAGGCGGTGTTGATGTTGACCCCGACGCGGTTCACGCAGCTCTCGACCACGACGTGCAGCCGGTTGCGGAGCTTCGTCGGGTCGACGCTGTGCTGGTACTGCCCCACGCCGATCGAGCGGGGGTCGATCTTGACCAGCTCCGACAGCGGATCGATCAGCCGTCGCCCGATGCTGATCGCCCCGCGGACCGTGACGTCCTGATCGGGGAACTCCTCGCGGGCCGTGGCCGAGGCGGAGTAGACCGAGGCGCCGTCCTCGCTCACGGCGAAGACCTCGACCCCCGCAAGACCGAGCGCACGCACGAACTGTTCGGTTTCGCGGCCGGCCGTACCGTTGCCGACGGCAAAGGCCTCGGGGTGGTAGCGTGCGGCCAGGGAGCGGAGTGTCGCGGCGACCTCGTCGCGGCGGTTCTGGGGCGGATGGGGGAAGATCGTGGTGTGGTGGAGCAGGTTGCCCTGCGAGTCGAGGACGACGACCTTGCAGCCGGTGCGGAATCCCGGATCGAGGGCGATCACGCGCTTCTGCCCCAGCGGCGGGGCCAGCAGCAGCTGCCGCAGGTTCTCGGCAAAGATCCGGATCGCCTCGTCGTCGGCCCGCTCCTTGACGGCGGCGAGCTGTTCGCTCTCGAGCGAAGGGCGGAGCAGCCGTTTGAAGGCATCTGCAACGGTCGGCTCCATCCACCGGCGGGTGGTCGACCCCGGGCGGATGAAGCGGCGGCGCAGCTCCTCGATGCAGCGTTCGGCATCGACCTCGACCGCGACGCGCAGCACCCCCTCCTCCTCGCCGCGGCGCATGGCCAGATAGCGGTGCGAGGAGATGGTGCGCACGGGTGCCGAGGCATCGAAGTAGTCGGCATACTTGGCGCCGGACTCCTCGTGCCCCTTGACGACCCGCGAGCGGACGACCCCTTCGCGGGCGAAGATCCGCCGCAGGGCGGCCCGGGCCCGCTCCTCCTCGGAGATGCGTTCGGCAACGATGTCGCACGCCCCGGCGATCGCCTCACGGATGTCCGGAACCTCGGCCGTGACGAACCGTCGCGCCTCGTGCTCCAGATCGCGTGTCTGCTGCGCCTGCAGCAGGTTGGCCAGCGGCTCCAGCCCCCGTTCGCGGGCGATCGTAGCCCGCGTGCGGCGCCGGGGCCTGTAGGGCAGATAGAGATCCTCGAGTTCCGCGGGGTCCCAGCACGATTCGATCCGCCCGCGCAGTTCGGGGGTCAGCGCCCCCTGCGCCTCGATCGTTGCGAGGATGGTCGCCCGCCGCGATTCGAGTTCGGTCAGCCGGTCGAGTTGCTCCCGGACGGCGGCCACCTGCACCTCGTCGAGCGAACCGGTCGCCTCCTTGCGGTAGCGGCTGATGAAGGGGATGGTGGCGCCGTCGCGCAGCAGGCGGACGGCCCCCTGCACACGCGGCAGGGCGATCTGCAATTGGCGGGAGATGACCTCCTCGAGGGTGGTTTGCGACATGTCGTGCGTTTTTTTGACGGGTAAAGATAGCTTTTTTTACGGCTTCGGCGCCATTTTTCGTACCTTTGGAAAGCGAACAACCCGACCAAAAGTGCCTCCGCAATGAAAAACAAGGATATCTTCACCTTCCGCGATGCCGAAAAGCAGGCGGGCCCCGTGGCCTTCATGACGATGGTCAAGCCCGCCGGATCGACCTGCAACCTCGACTGCCACTACTGCTACTACCTCGACAAGGCCATGCAATACGGCGGCCGGCAGGCGGTGATGAGCGACGAGCTGCTCGAACTTTACATCCGCCAGTACATCGAGGCCAACGAGGTCGAGACGGTGCAGTTCTGCTGGCACGGCGGCGAACCGCTGCTGCTGGGGATCGACTTCTTCCGCCGGGCGATGGCTCTTCAGGCGAAATACGCCGACGGCAAGCGGATCGAGAATACGCTGCAGACCAACGGCACGCTGGTCGACGAGGCGTGGTGCGACCTCTTCGCCGCGAACAACTTCCTGGTGGGCATCTCGCTCGACGGACCGCAGGAGATTCACGACGCGTTCCGTGTGACGAAGGGTGGGCGTCCGACCTTCGAACGGGTGATGCAGACGGTTGCGATGTTCCGCCGTCGCGGCGTGGAGTTCAACACGCTGAGCGTCGTGAACCGCCTCTCGGAGGGGCGCGGTGCGGAGATCTACCGCTTCTTCCGCGACGAGGTCCGCAGCCGCTACATGCAGTTCCTGCCGGCCGTCGAACACGTCGTCGATGTCGAGGGGCTCCACCGCCCGCTGATCGTCTCCCCGGAGCGCGAGGGGGCCCGGCTGGCCGAATGGTCCGTGACGGCCGGTGGATACGGCCGCTTCCTGTGCGACATCTTCGACGAGTGGGTCCTCGGCGACGTGGGGCAGATCTTCGTGCAGATGTTCGACGCCACGCTGGCCCAGTGGTGCGGCGTGCAGCCGGGGGTCTGCTCGATGGGCGAGACGTGCGGCGACGCGCTGGTCGTCGAACACAACGGCGATGTCTACTCGTGCGACCACTTCGTCTATCCCGAATACCTGCTGGGCAACATCCGCCAGACAACGCTGGCCGAGATCTACCGTTCGAAACGGCGCCGCGACTTCGGCCTGGCGAAGCGCAATGCCCTGCCGGCCGAGTGCCTGCGCTGCCGTTACTACTTCGCCTGCCGGGGCGAGTGCCCGAAGCACCGCTTCGAGACCGGATCGGACGGCTGCCGCAAAAATACTCTTTGCGAAGGCCTGTACCGTTATTTCCGCCACGTGGAACCCTATATGGAGTACATGTGCGAGATGCTCTCGAAGGAGCAGTCGCCGGCATGGGTCATCCCATTCGCGCGCAAGCGCATGGGTCTGATGTAGCGGCTGCGACGGCGTATCGGAGCACGGCGTGTACTTTCGCCCTCCCCTCCGGACTGTCGGTCAGAAGCCGATGAGCCGCACCTGCTTTTCGAATTCGTTGCGCGCCCCGAGCGCCGAGTTGCGCAACCTGGTGCGGTAGGTGTAGACGGTCGTCGAAGCGCAGTTGAGGAAGCTGGCGATATGTCCGCTGTCGGTAATTCCGAGCCGCATGACGGCCAGGATCCGCAGTTCGGTGGGCAGCGTCTTGTCGGCACGTACGGGGAAACGGGCCGACTCTTCGAGCAGGGCGTTGACCTGCTCGATGAAATCGGGGAAGATGCCGAGGAACGTCTCGTCGAAAATCCGGTAGAAGTCCCGGTAGTCGCGGTCGACATCCGACGGCGACCGCAACTTGCGCACCAGGGCCTCGGGCCCCTCTTTTTTTGCCGTTTTCCGCAATTCGTCCCGATATTGATCGACCCGGCCGATGTACTGTGTGGCCAGGTGCATGTAGCGGAACACGTAGTTGTCCTTGATCCTGTTGGCGTCGCGCAGGCTGTCGTTCAGCTGGCGGATCTGCTCGTTCCACTCGTTGAGCTGCCTGTTGGTCTGCTGCAGCTTCCGGTGCTGCTGCAGGGTATACATGAGCAACAGCAGGATGATGGCGCACAGTGCCATGAAGATGTATATCATGACGGTCAGGATGCGGCTGCGAGAGTTGATGCTGTAGACGACGGCCTGGTTGATGATCATCTCGGCCTGGCTGGAATGGAGGATGCGGGTGTTGTAGTTGCACTCCAGCATGTCGGACATCGTGCACTGGATATAACGCGCCGCGCGCTCCATATCCTTCTCCTCGAACATCAGCAGCGCCAGGTTGTACAGCGAGAGGTACTCGCGGACCGGGGTTTGGAGGTCCGAAATCGCCGTCGTGGCGAGCCATAACTTGTTTTGCTCCCGATCGCCGAGCGCCTCATAGGCGTTGGCGATGTTGTAGGCGATGCGGGCGAGCGTGCGGTTGTTGTACTTTTCGGGGTCGTAGAGCGGCAGCAGAATCTCCAGCGCCTCGTCATAGCGGTGCATGTCCATGAGTTCGAGGGCCCGGAGTCGCTGGCGGGTGACGTACGAGTGCCCGTCGAAGCCGATGCGCGTGTGGCGCAGCCGGACGAGAGAATCGGCATATTTTGCCTGCTGCTCTTCGGGGCCTTCCGAGGCGGCGAGCCGTCCAAAAATCGCCATCTGCTGTGTATAGTAATTCGCCCGCATGCGTTTGTTGATGCCGACCGTATCGAGCGAGAGGATCAGTTTGTAGGCTCTTCCGACATTGTTGCGGGCGATCTGCACCCCGGCATCGCAGGTTGTCGAGAGGAACTGCATCTCCCGGTCGCCGGTTGCGGCGGCATAACGGTACATCAGTTCGGAGTAACGGGCGGCGGAGTCGATGTTGTAGGTGATGTAGGCGTTGAACAGGTGGTGGGCCATTTGCCATCTTGACGTGTCGTCGGGTGCAGCGTCGAGTCTCCGGCGCAGCGAATTGGCCTGTCGGTTGAAACGCTCTGCGTAGCAGGATTTCTGACTGATGACCCGATCCAGTTCGTCGAATACCTGTTCGTTGCCGTCTTTGCGGCAGGCACAGAAGAGAACGAGACAGGTCGCGACACCGAGGATGGCGGAAAGGGACGGTTTTCTCATCGGCAGCGGTCGTTTGAGGACAAATTTATAAAAAAAAGCGAATCCCGCATCATTTCCATGGCGCGGGATTCACTTTTCGTGCGGGTCGTTTCCGGAAAGGTTATCCGAAGATCTCTATCCTTATTTCCTTGCGGATGTCCGTTGCCGGGACCTCTACGGTCGGACATTCCAGCTGCGTATCGTACGAAATCCTTGCGGCGCGGCCGTTGACCTTGACGCGGCGGATTTCTCCCATGGCGGGGAGCTGGAGTCTGTAGGCCCGTTGGGGGACCTGCCCTTCGTAGCTGCCCGACGCGGGGCGGATGGTGATGGTCGTCACCTCTCCCTGGCGACGATAGTTGAGTTCCGTGGTGGCGTACAGGCCGCGTTCGTAATCGCGGGTCAATCCGTCGTCCTCGTAGAGCGTATAGGTGTTGTCGGCATCGCCCGATGCGGGATAGACGCGCATGACGAGCGTGGTGAGCGGTGTCGATGCGGGACGGGGCGTGTAGGGTTGCATGGGCAGCACCCAGCCGCCGCGGACGTAGAGCGGGAATTCGTCGAGCGGTTTGGCGATGCGGCGCACCTGGCCTCCGTCGACACGTTCGTGGGTGAAGAAGTCGTACCATACGTCCCCTGCGGGAAACCACACCTGTTGTGAGGCGATTCTCTCTTCGCCCTCTCCCGGCGAGGTGATCGGCGCGGCGAGCAGGTTGTCCCCGAAGAGGAACTCCTGGGGATTTTCGTAGGCGGGTTTTTCATGCCCGTAGTCGATATACATCGGGCGGTTGAGGGGCACCATCGTCGAGTGGGTCTGCCAGACGCTGCTGTAGATGTAGGGCATCAACTCCGAACGCATGTGGTACATGCGGCGCATGGCGGCGGTTTCGCGTTTTCCGCTGAGCCACGGACGGCGGTCGAGGCGCGCATCCTTCGTGGAGTGGACCCGCAGGGCGGCTGAAAGCGCTCCGAATTGTGTCCACCGTACCGTCAGTTCGGGATTCGGGTCACCGCGGAATCCGCCGATGTCGTGCGCCCAGTAATAGCAGCCCGCGTTGCCGCTGGCGGCGGTGAGCTTCACCTCGAAGGCGAGCAGCTCCCAGTTGGCCTGGGCGTCGCCCGAAAACTGGATCGGGTGGCGATGGTCGCCCCAGCCGGCCCAGCGGCTGTATCCGGCGCCGCGCAGCCCTTTCCGCTCGGTTTCGCGGTAGTAGAGCTCGTTGATCCATTGCAGTGTCGTGGAGCGGTAACCGCGCACCTCGGGATAGAGGTAGTTCTGTTGCCAGTCAAGCCACCAGAAGTCGATTCCCAGATCTTCGGTCGAATGGTGGGCATGTTTGAAAAAGGTCTCCATGTATTTTCGGTCCCCAACGTCGAAGAGCAGCGGTTTGGAGGGGTCGGCGCCCATGTCGGCCATAAAGTCTGCGTACATCTCCTCGTGGGGACGGATTCCGTCGTGCGGATGGTCGTTGAGCGATACGGTGACGCCGCGGCGGTGCACCTCGGCGATCAGTGCTCCGGGGTCGGGGATACGCGTGCGGTCCCACGTGTAGCCCGTCCAGCTGCGGCTGCCGGCGTGTCCGGTCCCGATTTGTGCGTCGTAGGTGTGCCACCCCATGTCGAAGACGAGGTTGTCGAGCGGGAAGTCGTTCTCTTCGTATCCGTCGATGATCGAGAGGAACTCTTCGGAGGTATAGTCCCAGTAGCGGCAGTACCAGACGCCGTGGATGTATTTGCGGGTCATGGGCACGTGCCCGCTGATGGCCCCCAGGTCGGCGAGGGCGGCCCGGTAGTCGTTGCCGTAGACGAAGCAGTACTGGTCCTGTACGTGGCTTTTCGTGTCGCGCGGGGCGAGCCATCCGTCGATCAGCAGGTCGGAACGTTCGTCGTCGATCACGTACCAGCCGTCGCGGCTCAGCAGCCCGTCGTGCATGGGAATCTCCCCGGTGACGCGGTCGAGGGTCTCGATCGGGCCTCCGAGGTTATTGCGGAAGATGCAGCGGTTGGTGAATTTCTTCTCTTTGCCGTTGAGGGTATAGTAGGCTGCGAAGTTGTGGAGCCCGAAAGGAAATCCGTCGTGTTCGTAGACGATGCGCAGGGCCGAGGTCGTGATCTCGTAGCGGTTGTCGCCCAACGCGCGGACCTTGAACTCGGTGGCGGGTAGCAGGTTGCTTCTGTCGTAGGCGAAGTAGGTCGGGGCGTCGATGAATTTCCCGTCATGGGCGAACTCCAGCCGGAACAGGGTCGGGGTGATGAGCGTCAGGCGGTTCTCACCGAAGACAAGGGGGTTTTCGAAGTCCTGCGCCCGGGCGGAGAGCCCGCAGCACATGGCGATCAGGAGTGCGAGAATCGTTTTTTTCATGGGCAGGGACATGGTTGAGACCGTGGACTATTCGTTCTGGATGCTTTCGGTGTATACGTTCCCATAGGGGTCGGTAGCCTTCACCGTGACCTTCTCCCAGGAGTCTGAAACGGGCTTGTAGTAGAACATGTGGTCGTTCTTATCCTCGGGTTCGGCCGTCGGACGGTGTTCGGGGACGGTTTCGCCGAACATGAAGTCGTATGCACGGCGGTCCATTTCGTACTTGAGGTTCGAGTCCGAGGGGAGCGTCACCCAGTCGGAATTGTCCTCCTGCACCTCGACCGTCCAGGTGGTGTGCCAGTTGAAGATGTTGAAGATCAGTCCGTCGCGGTACTGCTCCGAGACGGCCTCACCCGGGCCGTAGAGGTACATCTGGTATTCGCGCGGATAGGCCGTACCCTTGTAGTACCAGTTCTTGATCCGGTTCCCTTCGATTTCGTAGACCGCATAACCGCGGGGACTGCCGTCGTTGCACAGCTCTTTCCCGTTCCAGTAGGCCCCCATGACGGACCCGAGCGTGTTCTCCTCGATCGATTCGGAGATGGTGGTCGTGTAGTTGTTGTGCGAGTGTCCCGAGAGGATGCGCACCTGGTAGCCGTCGAGCAGAGCGTAGAGTTCCTCGCAGTTCTCGACTTGGGTCGAGGGACGGTTGCGGCGCGACGTCGGGATGTGCACGCCCAGGATGATGAGCTTGTCTTTGGGAACGTATTGCAGGTCCTGCTCCAGCCAGGCCATCTGCTCGTCGGTGATGTCGGCCGTATAGGAGGACGAGCCCGCGTAGAGGACATCGTCGAGGACGATGAAGTGGCAATCCCCAATGTTGTAGGAGTAATACGTGGGGCCGAATGCCGACTCGAAGCTGGCGTCGGCCTCCGTATCGTCGGAGACAGCCTTGTCGTGGTCGTGGTTTCCGATGGCCTGGAATACGGGGACGCCGATCTTTTGGATTCGCTCCTTGTAGATCGTGTGGTAGGGCATGTTGTCCCATACCAGGTCGCCCAGCGAGATGCCGTAGACGGGAGCCTGCAGCTCCTCCTGTACGTAGGGGATCAGGAACGGAAGCACCTCTTCGTCGAGCATCGTCACCTCGTCTTCGCGGCCGATCTGCACGTCGGCCAGTGCCAGAAGGGTGAAACGCTCCTTTTTGGCGGCCCGTTCGAGCTTGAAGCTGCGCTGCACGACGTCGTTGTCGCCCAAAGCGATCTTCTTGTATATCTTCGGATGCCCGTTTTCCATCGGGATCTCATACTCCGCGGGCACGGAGACAAAGACGAACGGAGTCGTCCGTTTGACGCGCATCTGGTAAATGCCCCGGGCATCGGTGGTGGTCACCGTTAAGCCGTCGCTGACAACGACACCTTCGATCGGATTCTTGCCGTCGGTAACGCGCCCTACGAGGTTCATGCCGGGTTCGGGCTCGATGTCCACCTTTTCGTGAAGTGCTCCGAGAATCTGGGCGCCTTCGTCCTCGCTGCAGGCGACCGAACCGGTGACCAGCAGAAAGGCCAACAGATAATATTTGATGTATTTGATCATTTTTTCGGTTTTTAATGTTCAACACTCTTGAATCCGGTGCCCGCGGGCGCTATTGCGGGTTATAGCCCGTATACCCGGGATTCTGTTTGATCAGGTTGTTGGCCGAGATGGCCGAGTTGGGAATCGGGAACAGGTTCAGATTCCTGGCCTGTTCTTCGTCGCCGAGCGGCGTGTGGTCCCACCATGCGTCGGTCGTGAACTTGTTCCAGCGGATCAGGTCGGTACGGCGGCGCCCCTCGCCCAGGAACTCGATCATCCATTCGTCGAGCATGCGGTATTCATCGAGGTTGTCGGCCGTCACGGGGTCGGGGTCCTCCCTGTTCTCGAAGTTGCGCGCACGTACCTGGTTGATCAGCGCGGCGGCCGTTCCCTTCTGCCCTGCCCGCATCTCGCATTCGGCCAGCATGTAGTAGATCTCCGTCAGCCGGATGACCGGGCAATCGGGATTCCATCGCAACTGGATGTCGTCAAGGTCGGGTTGCGGGGACTTTACCAGGCGGACGCCCGAGTTCTCCTCGCCGTCGGCCATCGTCGAGGTCAGCTCGGCGACCGAATTGTACTTGCTGCCGACCTCCGAGAAACGGGCGACCTGGTCGACCAGGTTGATCACCTTGCCGCTGTACTCCTTCTGCCCGAGGCACTGTTTCGACGGGTCGTTGGGGTTGGTCTGCTCACCGATGAGGAACATACCCTCGTATTGTCCGTTGCCGAGGTAGCGATAGGGCTTCTTGCGCAGGTCCTTGTCGTGGAATTTCCGGTAGGTGTTGCCCAGTTTCCATTGGGTATAGTAGCGGCCCTGGGGGTCGAGCGAGGGGGTCAGCATGAATCCGTTGTATCCGGCCGTCTCGCTCCCGAAGTACTCATAGGCCGAATAGGGGTAGAAGTATTTGAAATACCAGTTCCATTCGAGTTTGGCATTTTCAGAGGGCACCGTCCAGATCACCTCCGGCGAGGTGTTGTTGTCGAAACTGTGAGGGCCGTACCAGGTGTCATCGAGATCGTAGGTGCCATAGACGCCTCCGATGATGTCGCGGCAGAGCTTGGCACACTCCTCGAAACGCTCCTCGCCGATGTAGGCGACGGCATTGAAGTAGAGCTGGGCCAGCATCGCTGCGGCAGCCGCCTGCTTGATGTAGCCGTCTTCGGATGCCCCGAGCGTCGTCTTCTTCGTGAGGGTTGGGATCGCCTCCTTGAGCAGGGTCTCGACATGCTCGAAGGTCTCGCGGGCCGTACTGCGGCCCCGGAGGTCGTCGTTGACCGAATAGTAGATGGGCATGCCTCCGAAGTAGTCGAGCCCGCGCATGTAGAAGTAGGCCGTGATGGCGTTCAGCTGGTTGATGTGGTCGGCCTTGACCTTGTCGTCGAGCCCGATGGCGTTGTAGTCTACGGCCTGGAGGTCGGCTTTGGCCTCCAGGGCGCGCGAGATGCCCCCGGTGGTGCCGTCGTAGGTATTGACGATGAACCGGTCGTCGGGCGACCAGGTGTGGTAGTGCAGGCGATAGTATTCTCCGCCGTTGTACCAGTCGCTGCCACGTTTGGGACATACCATCTCGTCGGTGGTCAGTTCCTGAAGGTACCACCTGTCGGCCCCGATGTACCATTTCCAGTGGGTGAAGGGCCGGCACAGCACGGCGTAGGTGCTTTCGGGCGAGGTGATGAAGGTGTCGGGGGTGACTTCCGAGTAGAATTTCTCGTCGAGGTCGCAGGAGGGTGCGGAGATGGCGGCGACCCCGGCCAGTACGGCAATTATATGTTTCTTGATCATAACGATTTTCGATTTTGGATTAGAAGGTTATCTGCACACCCAGCGTAAAGCGGGTCGTCTGCGGATACATCGATGCGGTGTCGTTGACGTACTCGAATCCGGGATAGAGCCCGTTGATGTCGACTTCGGGGTTGAGCCCGTTGTAGTTGGTGAAGACGGCCAGGTCGCGGATCGTCAGGTAGAGTTTCGCGGACTGAATGTAGCGCGTCCATTTTCTCAGGTCGAGCGTATATCCGAGGTTGATGGCGTCGATCTTGAGGAACGATCCGTCGTCGAGCCAGTAGTCGCAGAGGATCTTTTCGTCCTTGATGTTGCGGTTGCGCGTGTAGGCCGACTTGAGGACGTTGAGCTGCGAGTCATTGGCCAGTCCGTAGTACATGTTCACCTGGCTGAAGACGTCGTAGTCGAGCCAGCTGCGCAGGTAGACCGACAGGTCCCAGTTCTTGTACTTGAAGGTGTGGTCCCACGACAGAATGACCTTCGGAATCGCGTTGCCGACGAAATGCTTGTTCTCGGCGATGAGGTTCGAGGTGCTGCCGTCAATGGCCGGTACGATTTCGTTGTTCTTGTCGTAGATCAGCCACTTGCCATTCTCGTCGAGCCCGGCGTATTTGTAGATGAAGAACTGTCCCAGCTCAAGTCCGTTCTGCAGGCGCACGGCCGTTCCCGGGTTGCCCGGCGAGGGGAACGTCACCTCGTCGAGGAAGAACCCGTCGTCTCCCAACCGGTTGATGCGAGTCTTGTTGTGCGACAGGCGTACCGACGACGTATAGCGGAAGTTCTTGCTGCGTACGATGTCCCCGCCGAGCTCGAACTCCCAGCCTCTGTTCTCGAGGCTGCCGATGTTCTTCATCACCGTGTCGTGCACCATCGGGGGCATCGGGGCGTTGACGTTGTAGAGCATGTCGTTGACCTGACGGTAATAGAGGTCGAATTTTCCCCAGAGGCGGTTGTCGAAGAGCGCGAAATCGAACCCGACGTTCAACTCGGACTTCTCCTCCCATTTCAGATCGGGGTTGATGTTGCGGACCGAGCCGTATCCGGGCTGCCAGATCCCGTTGGTGGGCCACATGTCGTTGGCCGTGTACATACGGGTCGTGTAGCCGTTTCCGAAACCGTTGTTACCCGTTACGCCGTATCCGAGGCGGATCTTGAGGTCGTCGATCCAGCGGATGTCGCGCATGAAGGCCTCGTTCGAGAGGCGCCAGCCTCCCGAGACGGCCCAGAAATTACCCCATCGGTTGTTCGGGCCGAATTTTGAGGAACCTTCGCGGCGGAAGCTTACCGTTGCCATGTAGCGGTCCTTGTACGAGTAGTTGGCACGCCCAAAGAGCGACAGCAGCCGTTCGCGCGGGTCCTTGCTCGAATCCATCGAGGCGCGGCCGTCCGTGAGGTACGAACCGACGCCCATGTCCCACGGGCCGACTCCGTCGACCGGGAAGTCGTAGTTCGACATGTTGAAGCTCTCGCCTCCGGCCTGCCAGAAGCTGTATCCGGCCACGACGTCGAGCGTATGGTCCTCGGCGAAGGTGCGGTGGTAGTTGGCGTATGCCTCGACCGAAACGCGGTTATCCTTGCTGAACTTGTGCGAGGCACCTCCGCGGCGGCTGTTGTCGATCGACTCCTTGTGGTCATGCGAGACGTAGGTGTACTCCTGGTACTGGCGCTTGTCGATGCCTACGGTCCCTTGCAGTGAGAGCCCCTTCATCAGGTTGATTTTCACCGTGGCGTCGGCCAGCAGCCATTGGTCCTTGCCGTTTTTCGTGCGCAGCATGATGTCGGCAACAGGGTTGAAGCTCGTGCCGGAGATGCCGTTCCCCACGACGTTGTAGTCCGAGGGATTCTCGGGGTCGTAGAGCGGGATGGTGGGGTTGAGCCCGAACGCCATCTTGAAGATTCCCGACGAGTTGCGGTTGTCGCGCTCCGTCTCGCGGAACTGGGCGTTGGCGCGTACCTCGACCAGTCCGTCGAAGAGGTTGAAACGTGCATTGATACGTCCCGAATAGTCCTTGCGGTTGTCGCCGATAACGATACCTTTCTGGTCCTGGGCCATGAACGAGGTATAGACCTGGGCGGCCTCAGTACCTCCCGAGAGGCTCACCGTATGGCGCTGCGAGAATGGCAGCTCGTTGGTCAGCTCCTTGAACCAGTCGGTATCCGATCCGTAATCCTCGCCGAGCCCGTATTCGACATACTCGCTCGAGGAGAGCAGGTCGGGGTATTTGCGGATGCTTTCGATCGAGAATTCTCCCGTATAGTTTACGCTTACGCGCCCCTGTTTGGCCCGTTTGGTCGTGATGAGGATCACGCCGCCGGCCGCGCGTGTGCCGTAGATGGCACCTGCCGAGGCATCCTTCAGTACGTCGATCGACTCGATGTCTTCCTGGATGAGGGCGCGCATGTCGCCGCCGGGAATACCGTCGATCACTACAAGGGGGCTCTGGCTGGCGTTGATCGAAGCCACGCCGCGCAACTGGAATCCGTTGCTGCTGTTGGGGCTGGAGCTTCCCGAGATGGTCAGTCCGGGGACCTTGCCCTGAAGTACCGTGGCGATTGTCGAACCTCCCATGCCGGCGGTCAGGTCATCGCCCTTGATCGAGGTGATGGAGGAGGTCACCGACTTCTTTTCCATCGTACCGTATCCGATGACCACGACATCCTTGAGCATCTGGCTGTCGTCCTGCAGGGCGATATTGATGACCGATTGCGTGCCGATCTCCACGGTCTGCTCGGCATATCCGATGTACGAGAATCTCAGCTGCCCGCCGGCCGGGGCGTTGATCGCATAGTTTCCGTCGATGTCGGTCGTCGTACCGGTCGTCGTGCCGACGACCACGACGGTGGCTCCGACGAGCGGCTCGCCGGCCGGGCCGGTCACCCGGCCGCTCACCTGGTTGCGGGTTTGTGCCTGCAGGGACAGCGCGGCTGACGTCAGCAGCAGGCAGCATACGATGCGCAGAAGATAGCCCCCAAGGGATCTCCCCGTCGCTGCAAATCTCTTGTTCATATCTGACAGTATGTTTTTCATGTTTGGGTCCCGTTAAATTATTCTACTGCGGTTTTCGTCATCTTGATGTCGTCGAGGAACCAGCGGAAATAGCCGCTTGCATCCTGTTGTGTGGAGCGGATGACGATCCGGGTGTCGGCGGTGATGCCGTAGCACGTTACGCTCATGGGCGTCCATCCCCAGACCGGATCGGGGGTCATGGGGGCGCTCAGCTTCTCCGAGTCGCCGTTTACCGTGCCGGGGCCTTTAAGAATCTCGACCGTGACGGTAATGGCATCGGGATTTCCCGATCCGCCAATATTGGCGCAGGTCTCGAACGCAAGTTCCACATCGGTACACTGCCCTGCCGGAACGTCAATGGCCGGAAGGATGACTCCCGTCTGCTTGTTTTTGCCACCCATGTGGAGGTAGTCGGAGGCGATGTAGAGGCAGTTGGCGCTCGGATTGAGGTCCTCGAGGCCGCATTCGGCCCAGGCGGCCTTGATCTCGGCGTTTGCCTGAACGCTGAGCCGCGTCCATTTGGCACCGTCGAGCCCGACCTGGTCGTCCATGCCGAACGGGATGGCCCAATCGAACGGCTCGTTGTAGTAGACGTATCCGACTGCCTTGCCGTCGTCGTAGTAGATGTTGGTTTTCGTGTTCTGCGAGACGGTGATCGTAGCTTCCAGGCCGTTGAGCGAGGTGGTGATCTTCACTTCGCCTTCACGGGGCGCGCCCGAGGTGTTCTCGTCGACGAGCAGCGTCACCTCCGTCTCCCCGGCCTCTCCCGAGGCGGGCTCGATCGACAACCAGTCGTCGCAGGCCGAGGTCCATGCTTCGGCGGATGTAATCGTGAAGGTCAGCGGGGTTTGGGCCTCGTCGGAGAATCCGAATTTGTTCACGCGGAAGTTGTCGGCGGAGAGTTTCAAACCTTCGAGGTTCTGGGTGACGGTGACGGTCTCGCTCTTCGACCCGGCGTTGATGACGAACGATCCCGTGCGTTCGCCGCCGGTTTTGTTTTGCTCGACAGTCAGTTCGATCCCCATGTCGCCCGCCTCGCCTGAGGTGGCGGCCGGGATGATCCACTCACTGCCGTCGGCAACGGTGATCGTCCAGCTGCAGTTGGTCGAGAGGTATATTTCGGCCTTTTCGCCCGTTTCGAGCAGTCCCGACTTCACGACAGTGATCTCCGTCGGGGAGACGGAAAGCGCGTCGACCTTGAGTTTCTGCGTGACGGCGATGGTGCGGCGTGTTCCGCCTTCGCCTTCGAAGATAATGAATCCGGTGCGGTCCTTGCCGGTATTGTTCTCGTCAATGTCGAGGAAGATGCGTACACGGCCGCGGTCTCCCTCACTATGGGTGAGGTGAATCCACTCTTCGACGTAGGTGGCCTGCCACGAACGGTTGGTCCCCAGTTCGAAATTCACCATCTCTCCCTCAACGGTAAGTCCGGTATATTCGACCTCGATCTCCTGCTGGGTGACCGTGAGAAATGCATCGGGTTCGGTTTCGTTGCATCCTGCCAGCCCGATTCCCGACATGAACAGCAGGGCGGACGTTGCCCTAAATAACATATGTTTGAAATTCATGGTGTTTCGGTTTATGATTATTGACCCAGTTTAGTTGCGGGGTGCCTTGACCATCTTGATGTTGTCGAGGTACCAGCGGTGGTATCCCGATTGTCCGAATTGAGTGGAGCGTATGACGATTTGCGAACGGTCGGAGACGCCGTAGAGCGTAACCTTCATACTTACCCACTGGTTCCAGGAGGTGACGCTCGACATGGTGAGCGCATCGCTGGTCTTGGAGGTGGGGCCGTCGACGGTCCCCGGGCCTTCGTAGACCTCGACGGTCACCGATGTGTCGTCGATGCCGCGGAGCGTGATGTCGGATCCCGAGCCGTTGATCGAGACGACCGGAGCAGCATCGAAGGTCAGCGTGACGGTCGAGGATTTCTCCTTCTCGATGTACTTGCCCATGTCGATGGCCAGTCCGTTCTGCTGGTTGTTCTTGCCCATCTTGAAGTAGTGCTTGGCCATGTAGAAGGCATTGCCGGCGTAGTTGTACTCGCTGTAGCCCATCTCTTCGAACTTTGCTACGGCAGCGGACTCGTTGCGGACGGGCGTCGTGGAACTCTGGTCGGGGAACTGTACCTGGTCGTCGCTTCCGAACTGTTCGCACCATGCGAAGTCGTCCTCGAGGTAGACATGGCCGATCTCCAGCCCGTCGTCGGTGTCGGGGTCGAGCGTCTGTGTTACGGTTACGGTTTCAGTCAGTTCCTCGCTCGTCACCGTGAGGTATGCGGTGCGGGCTTTCTCGGTGTCGTTGGCCTCGACATCGATCACAACCGTCACGCGGCCTTTCCCGACGGGTTTGTCGACCGAAAGCCAGTCGGCTGAAGGGATGATGGTATAGCCACGGTTGGCCAGAATGTCCAGCGTGGCTTTTGATCCGGTGCTCAGCGTTCCGGTCTGGATGACCTCCACGCTGACCTTGCTCACGATGAGCCTGGCAGCCGCATCTTTTGCCTTGTCCTCGATGCAGGAGGATGCAAGCAGACCGATGAGGAGCGCAGGAAGCAACATGCGTAAAAATGTTTTTTTCATAGGTTGGCAAGTTTTGGCTTGTGATATGGATTGAGAAATGTTAAAAAAATTACAAATCGTAAGTCGGGCTCATTGCTTTGCAAAATTATCTATTTTATGAAAGACGGGAAAGTGCAATACCTGATAATATAGATCAATTCATCTTATTATGCATTTATAATCAGTGTCTTGTATCTATATATTCCCGGTCGTTATATAGACGTATGGACTTGTGTTTGGGCAGGAAAATCCTCTTTGAAAGTTTTTTTTGTCGACGGATTGGGCTTATACGGGGCTTTTCATATTTCATATCGAAATATGATTGAAATCGTGTTGAAACGATATTGAAATGTGCCGTTTTGATGAAGGGCGTATATCGGGATACCTTCCGAAGCGGGAAGTTCGGGATAACTGAATGGCGGAGCAGGCCGATGAACCGGCAGGCAAATTGTTTCGGAAAGGACTTCTAGGTGGCGGGCGATTGTCCCGGCGGAGGTTGTGCGGCGGGAGGATGGCCGGAGCGGCGGATTTCTTTGGGAGGAACTTTCGGGAAGCGGGGATTGTCCCGGCGGGAGGTTGCGTGAGGGGCGGTGCGTTCGATTGAAAAAGGGCGCCCTTGCCATGCGGAAGGACGCCCTTGGTACGTGCAGGCCCTGTAAGCCGGGTTCTGTTCCCGGAGCGAACCCCGGGCCCCTGTCATTTATCTACGACGGCAGTCACCTGCCGCCTCCAGCAACCTACCCCCCGGCATCGGGCGAGCAACCCTTAATTGCCGGTATACATGGTCTTGCAACCCACGGGACGTACGGCCGGATGACATCACTGCCTCCGCGGTGGGCTCTTACCCCGCCTTTTCACCCTTACCGATCGGAAATTCCGGGATGCGGATCCGCGTTGGCCTTGCGGCGCGACGGTCCTCCCCGGACGCCTTTACCGGCGGTTGTTTTCTGTTACGCTCCCATGACCTCACGGCCATCAAGTCGTTAGCTTGCGTGGTGCTCTGTGTTGCCCGGACTTTCCTCCCCCGGCCGATGGCCGGCAGCGACAGAGCGGACCTGCGCTGCAAAGATAGCCATTTTTTCGTGAAAAGTCCGGATTGTCGTGCGATTTACCCGTTTTCGTCCGGCCGTGGCGCCGGATCCGGTTCCGACGGAGGCACTCCTCCCTCTTCGGAGGCCTCTCAGAGGATCTTCTTCACCCAGTCGAAGAGCCGATAGGGCGGATAGCGGAAAGGCAGGTCGATGCGTCCCGAGACCTCCAGCACCGAGCGCCGGTGGGTGAAGGCCTCGAAACTGTCGCGGCCGTGGTAGCGTCCCATGCCCGAGTGGCCCACGCCGCCGAAGGGCAGGTGGTCGTTGGCCAGGTGCATGATCGTGTCGTTGAGGCAGGCGCCGCCCGACGACGTGCGACGGATGACCTCCCGTCCCGTCGCCTCCGGGCCGAAATAGTAGAGCGCCAGCGGTTTCTCGCGTCCGTTGATGAACTCCACCGCCTCGTCCAGCTCGTCGAAGATCAGCACCGGCAGCACTGGCCCGAAGATCTCCTCCTGCATTACCGGCGAGGCGGGATCGACGTCACCCAGCAGCGTCGGCTCGATGTAGCGCTCTCCGGCATCCGTCCCGCCGCCGATCAGGATGCGGCCCTGTGCGAGGTAGCCGGCCACCCGTTCGAAGGCGTCGTCGCTGACCATCCGCACGTAGTGGCGGCTCTGGCGGGCATCCTCGCCGCGCATCTCGCGCAGCGCCTGGCCGTAGGCCTCGACAAAGGCGTCGCGCAGCGCACGATGGATAAGCAGGTAGTCCGGTGCGACGCACGTCTGACCCGCATTGAGCGTCTTCCCCCAGGCGATGCGCCGGGCCGCGATCCGCAGGTCGGCGCCGCGGTCGACGATGCAGGGGCTCTTGCCGCCCAGTTCGAGGATGACGGGGGTGAGGTGCTCCGCGGCGGCACGCATCACCACGCGTCCCAGCGCCGGGCTTCCCGTGAAGAAGATCACGTCCCAGCGCATTGCGAAGAGGTGCGTGTTGACCTCCCGGCCCCCCTGCACCACGGTGATGTACTCCTCGTCGAAGATCTCGGCGACCATCCGTTCGAGCACCTCGGCCACGTGCGGCGTGTGGGGCGAGGGCTTCAGCATGGCGGTGCAGCCGGCCGAGATGGCGCCGACGAGCGGGTTCAGCAGCAGCTGCACGGGGTAGTTCCACGGGGCGACGATCAGCGCCTGTCCGAGCGGTTCGGCCACGATGCGGCTCCGGGCCGGCTGCAGCTTGAGCGGTGTGGCCCGCTTTTCGGGGCGCATCCATTCGCGCAGGTGGCCGAGATGGTGGTGGATTTCGCCCCGGACGATGCTCAACTCGGTGAGGATGGCCTCCTCGCGCGACTTGTGCAGATCCTCCCACAGCGCCTCGCAGAGTCGCTCCTCCCAGTTGACCAGGGCGGCATCCAGCCGGCGCAGCATCGTGCGGCGGAACTTCTCGGGAAGGGTCTCACCCGTGCGGAAACGGGCCCGTTGGGCGGCGGCCAACGCCTCGATGCGGGCCGCAGGGGTATCGTGAAGGGTCATGACTTCGGATTTTTCGGGTTGATGACTGAAAAAAGCAAGGGGAGTGCCGCTGCCGATGCGCCACTCCCCCGGCAGGTGTGCAACTATTTCTCGCGGAAGATGTTCAGATGGGCCAGCAGCGGATTGCGGCGGTCGAGCACCAGCAGCTCCGCCAGCAGCAGTACCAGTGCCGCCAGTACGAGATACTGATACTGCTCGTTGAACTCCTCGAAGCGGATGGTCGACAGCTCGGTCTGCTCCATCTCGTTGATCGCCTTGACAATCTCGTCCAGACCGATCGACTGCTTCGTGGCGCGGACGTAGGCGCCGCCCGTGATGTCGGCGATCCGGGCCAGCATCTCCTCGTTGAGCTTCGAGACGACCATCTCGCCGTTCTCGTCCTTGATGAACTCGCCGTTGATCTGGATCGGGGCCCCTTCGGGTGTACCGATGCCGATCGTGAAGATCTTGACCCCCATGTCGGCGGCCCGTTTGGCCACCTCGATGGCGTCATCCTCGTGGTTTTCGCCGTCGGTGATCAGGATGATGACCCGGCCGTGGCTCTGTTCGGTGTCGCTCGAGAAGGCCAGCAGCGACTGTTCGAGGGCCTTGCCGATGGCCGTGCCCTGGACCGAGACCAGCGACGGATCGATCTTCCGCGCGAAGGCCCGTGCCATGCGGTAGTCCGACGTGATGGGCAGCTGCACCTTGGGTTCGCCGGCGAAGACCACCAGACCCACGCGGTCCTGCTGCAGCCCCTCGAAGAGTTTGCCGATGGCGTATTTCGTCCGTTCGAGGCGGTTGGGCTGGAAATCCTCGGCCAGCATCGAGTTCGAGACGTCGACCGTGAGCATCATCTCGATGCCCTGGCTCTTCTCCTCGCGGAGTTTCGACCCGAACTGCGGCCGTGCGGCGGCGAGGATCAGACACGCCACGGCCACCGTGAAGAGGATGAACCGCAGGGTGACGCGTCCGGTCGAGACCTCGGGCATCAACTCCTTGAGCACCTCGGGGTGACCGAAGCGTTCGATTCTTTTGCGGCGGCTGCGGGCGGCGAGCCAGAAGAGCACCACCAGAAGCGGTATGGCCACCAGCAGCCAGAGATATTGCGGATTGGCAAATCGGAACATGACGGGATTCTTTTACGGGATACGTTTCAGAACGAGGTTCGAGAGGAGGAACTCCACCAGCAGCAGCCCCAGCGCGCCGAGCACCCATCCCAGGAAGAGTTCGTGGTAGGAGATGTGCTCCGTCACCTCGATCTTGCTCTTTTCCAGTTGGTTGATTTCGTCGTAGATGGCCTTGAGCTTGGCCTTGTCCGTGGCGCGGAAGTAGCGGCCGCCGGTCATTTCGGCCATGGCCGTGAGGGTCTTCTCGTCGATCTCGACCTTCTGTTTGACGAACGTGAGGTTGCCGAACATGTCGATGGCCGGATAGGGGGCCATTCCTTCCGTGCCCACACCGATCGTGTAGACGCGGATGCCCTGTGCCTTGGCGATTTCGGCGGCGGTCAGCGGGGTGATCTCGCCGCGGTTGTTCACGCCGTCGGTCAGCAGGATCACGACCTTCGACTTGGCGTCGCTCTCGCGCAGCCGGTTGATGGCCGTGGCCAGACCGTTGCCGATGGCCGTACCGTCCTCGATCAGACCGCTGCGGATACGGGCCAGCAGCGTCTGCAGCGTGCTCTGGTCGGTGGTCAGCGGGCTCTGCGTGAAGGCCTCGCCGGCGAAGGCCACCAGACCGATGCGGTCGCCGTAGCGGTCGGCGATGAACGAACCGGCCACCTCCTTGGCGGCGGTGATGCGGTCGGGCTGGAAGTCACGGGCGAGCATCGAGCCCGAGACGTCGATGGCCAGCATGATGTCTATTCCTTCGGTATTGGTGTTGACATTCTGTTCGACGTCCTGGGGCCGGGCCAGCGCCACGACCAGCAGCGAGAAGGCTGCGGCGCGCAGCACGAAGGGCAGGTGCCGCAGGTAGTAGCGGAACGTACGCGGAGCCCCCATGACGCCACGCACGGTCGAGATCTGGATGGCCGCACCGCCCTGCAGGGTCCGCCACACGTAGTAGGCGACCATCGGCACGAGCAGCACGAGCAGCCAGAGATAATGGGGTGATGCGAAGTGCATAATCTACGTTTTTACCAGTTTTTCTTGCCGCGGACCACGACGCCCTTCATCTTCTCCTTGAGCTTCTCCTGCGTCTTGTCCTCCTGAGCCTGAATGGCGTCGAGCATCTGCTGCTGCTCCTGGGGCGAGATGCCTGAAGGGGTCGGCTGACCCTCGCCGGGCTTTTCGTCCCCGTTGCGGTCGCCGTTGTCGCCCTTGTTGCGGTCCTGATCCGGATTCTGCCCCTGGTTCTGATCCTGGTTCTGGTCCTGATTCTGCGGATTCTGCTTGGGATCCTGATTGGGGTTCTGCTGGTTCTGCTGATTCTGACCGCCGTTCTGGTTTTGGTTCTGATTCTGGTTTTGATCCTTGTTCTGGTTCTTGTCCTGATCGTTGCCGCCACCGCCGCCGTTCTGGTTCTCGTCGAGCAGCCGTTTCGTGTAGGCGTAGTTGTACTTGGCCTCCATGTCCGCGGGGTTGAGCCGCAGCGACTGCTTGTAGCTCTCGAGGGCCTCCTTGTACTTCTTCTGTTTGAACTGGGCGTTTCCCAGGTTGTAGAAGGCCTCGGCCCGCTCCGTATCCGAACGCAGCGAGTCGGCCGCAGCCTGCTGCATGGTCTGCTCGGCGCGGTCGAAACGGTCGGCCTTGTAGAGGGCGTTGCCGAGGTCGTAGGTCGCCTCGAACTGCCCCGGAGCCGCCTTCAGGGCCGCTTCATAACGGCCGATTGCCTCCTCGTAGTTGCCTTTGTTGTACTGACGGGTTCCCTTGCGCACGAGCGAGCGTTCGGGCATCCGCTGGGCCTGGACCGCGGCGGCTGCCACCATCAGCAGCAGGGTGATGAAAAGTCTCTTGTGCATGGTTGTCACATTTTTTTCTCCAGTGCCTCGGCCTCCGATGCCGGGGTCTGCTCCTCGACGAGTTTGGTCTCCTCGACGAAGTAGTAGGCTTTCAGATAGTCCGCCTCGTTCTGTTCGGCATCGGGCGTCGCCTTGGCGAACTTCACCAGGTCGGCGTCACGCAGGATCGATGTCAGGTCCATGCGGGCCTTGTCCGGGAGTTCGATGCCGCGCATCGTCTCGATGATCTCGTCCGAGGTCTTCTCCATGGCGCCGACGCCCCAGCGGGCGGCGATGTAGGTGCGCAGGATGTCGCTCAGTCCCGAATAGTACTGCTTGTGGCGGTTGTTCTGCCAGAGTTTCTGGTTGTGGAGCGTCTCGAGGGCCTGGATGGCGGCCACGTGGGGCGGCAGCGGAGGTGCTGGCTTGAAGAGGTCGCCCAGCCGCTTGCCGCGTTTGGCGAGCCAGCGCTGCAGCCCCCAGACGCCGGCCCCCAGAAGCAGCAGGATGAGGATGCCCCACGTGATGTAGTCCTTGATCTCGCGGAGCTGGAACGGCAGCGTCTTCTGCCCCTTCAGGTCGTAGATCGACTGCGACGTGGAGTCGATCTGGAAGGTCGTGACCTCGAGGTAGAGCGAATCGCGGCTGCTGAGCGTGTCGACGATGTTCTTGTCGGCATAGAGGACCTGCGCCACGCCGAGGTTGTACTTGCCCTCGTCGAAGGCGGCCAGACGGTAGCGCTTGCGGAGGCGGAGCTGGCGGCCGTTGCGTTCGAGCGTATCGACGGGGCAGCTCTCGACGAGTTCGATCTTTCCGTCGCGGGGCTCGAAGACCGGGAAGTCGACCACCTGCACGAGATCCTTCTCGACGTCGATCACATAGTCGAACCGGTCGCCGATCATGATGCTGTCGGGTTCGACGTGCGCCGTGACGACGGGCACCTCCTGCTGGGCCCGGGCCGCGAAGGTCGGAGCCAGGAGGAGTCCCGCCAGCAGCAGAAAGCCGCACGGCGCTATGGCAAAGTGTCGTTTCATCGCTGTTTGAAGAGTTTCATCAGTTCGGCCACGTAGTCGCCGTCGGTGGAGATCGTGGCCGTATCGATACGGTTGTGTTTGAGCGTCGAGTCGATCTCGTCGCTCAGCTGCCGCCACGAGGCGGCGTAGTGGTCGCGTACGGCGCGCGAGGAGGTGTCGACCCAGACCTTGCGGCCGCTCTCGGCGTCGCGCAGCTCGACGATCCCCACGTCGGGCAGCTCCGTTTCGCGGGGGTCGTAGACGCGGATCCCCACCAGATCGTGGCGGCTGCCGGCGATCTTCAGGGCGTCGTCCAGCGCCGTGCGGTCGCCCGACGAATCCATGAAGTCCGAGAGGATGAAGGTCGTGCAGTGCTTCTTGTTGACGTTCGTCAGGAAGCGGATCGGCTCCGAGAGCTTCGTGCCCGTAGCTTCGGGGCGGAAGCCGATCAGCTCGCGGATGATCATCAGGATGTGGCTGCGCCCCTTCTTCGGGGGGATGAACTTCTCGACGTGGTCCGAGAAGAAGATGCAGCCCACCTTGTCGTTGTTCTGCGCGGCGGAGAAGGCCAGCACGGCGGCGATTTCGGTGATGATGTTCTTCTTCAGGCGGTCGGTGGATCCGAACATGCGCGAGGCCGAGACGTCGACCAGCAGCATCATCGTCAGTTCGCGCTCCTCCTCGTAGACCTTGATATGGGGTTTGCGCGACCGGGCCGTGACGTTCCAGTCGATGTCGCGCACGTCGTCGCCGGCGCGGTACTCGCGGACCTCGGAAAACGACATGCCCCGTCCGCGGAAAGCCGTATGGTACTTTCCGGCGAAGATCTCGTTCGACAGACCGCGGGTCTTGATCTCGATCTTGCGGACGCGTTTGAGAATATCGTTCTCGCTCTCCTGCATCGTTAGGGTACGATTACGTTGTTGAGGATGTCGGTGATGATCTCCTCGGTGGAGATGTTTTCGGCTTCGGCCTCGTAGGTCAGACCGATACGGTGGCGGAGCACGTCGTGGCAGACGGCGCGCACATCCTCCGGGATGACATATCCGCGGCGGCGGATGAAGGCGTAGGCCCGGGCGGCCTTCGCGAGCGAGATCGACGCACGCGGCGATCCGCCGTAGGCGATCAGGTTCTGCAGCTTCTGGAGGTTGTACTCGGCCGGCTCACGCGTGGCGAAGATGATGTCGACGATGTACTTCTCGATCTTCTCGTCCATGTAGACATCCTCGACCACCTTGCGGGCCTTGACGATGTCGTCCGGCGTGATGACCTTGTTGACCTGCGGCATGCCGGCGCCCGAGAGGTTCATGCGCACGATGTCGCGCTCCTCCTGCTTCTTGGGATAGGAGATCTTGGCCTTGAGCATGAAACGGTCGACCTGCGCCTCGGGCAGGGGATAGGTACCCTCCTGTTCGAGGGGGTTCTGCGTGGCCAGCACCAGGAAGGGCTGCGGCAGGGGATAGGTGTTGTCGCCGATGGTGACCTGACGCTCCTGCATGGCCTCGAGCAGTGCCGACTGCACCTTGGCCGGGGAACGGTTGATCTCGTCGGCCAGCACGAAGTTGGCGAAGATCGGGCCCTTGCGGACGACGAAGTCCTCGCTCTTCTGCGAATAGATGAGCGTACCGATCAGGTCGGCAGGCAGCAGGTCGGGGGTGAACTGGATACGCGAGAAATCGGCGTCGACGGCCTTGGCCAGCGTCGTGATGGCCAGCGTCTTGGCCAGACCCGGGACACCCTCGAGGAGGATGTGTCCGTTGGAGAGCAGACCGATCAGCAGCGTATCGATCAGGTGCGATTGACCCACGATGACCTTGCCCATTTCGGTGCGGAGCGTATCGACGAAGACCGATTCGCGTTCGATGCGCTCGTTGAGTTCCTTGATGTTGATGACTTCGCTCATTGTCTATGTTCGTTGTTTGTTCTGGATCCGTACGGCGGGCATCGGGCGGATTCGTTCGCAGGGTCCGTTTCCGGGGGGATTCCTGAAGTCGCCCGCAGGCGGGTGCCCCGGCGCGTCGGAGATCGCGGAGTCGGCAGGTCGGGCGCCCCGGATCGGAGTGAGGAACGAATGCGGAGGATGCCGTGTGTAAATTGTTAACGATTCGGATGCAAAGTTATTATTTTCTTCCGAAAATATTCCTTCGCAAATGCGATTTTCGGCGGCCGGAGCCCGTTGCGGAGCGGTTTGCGGGCCGTTTCATGGTCGTTTCGGACGGGCTGGCGGGCGGCGGCTCTCCGGAGCGCTCTCCGGGGTGTACTCCGGGGACGGCCTGCCGGTTTTGCGGCGGGAGGGTGACCTGCCGCACCGGACGCGGGGGCGGCATCCGGCCGGAGGGCGGCGGATGAAATAATAGTGCGCCGCGGACGGATTTGTTCGTCGATTTCTTATTACCTTTGCAGGCATGGAATCCAACGAATCACCGATATTGAAGGGGCTGAATCCGGCCCAGCGGGCGGCGGTCGTCAACTACGACTCGCCGTCGCTCATCATAGCGGGGGCCGGCTCGGGCAAGACGCGCGTGCTGACCTCGCGCATCGCCTACATGATCGAACAGGGGGTCAAGCCGTGGAACATCCTGGCGCTGACCTTCACGAACAAGGCCGCCGAGCAGATGCGCGACCGCATTGCCGGGATGCTGCCCGACAACCGCAGCCGCTATATCCGCATGGGCACCTTCCACTCGGTCTTTTCGCGCATCCTGCGGGAGAATGCCGACCGGATCGGCTTCTCGGAGTCGTTCACGATCTACGATTCGTCGGACAGCCGCAACCTGCTCAAGACGGTCATCCGCGAGATGAACCTCCCCGACGAGAAGTACAAGCCCGGGGTGGTGGCCTCGCGCATCTCGCTGGCCAAGAACAAACTGATCACCCCGGGGGCCTATCTGGCCAACTCGTCGCTGGCGGCCGAGGACCGGCAGCTGCAGATCCCCGATTTCGGCCACGTCTACAACGTCTACTGCCAGCGCTGCAAGCACAACGGCGCGATGGATTTCGACGATCTGCTGCTGCAGACCAACATCCTGTTGCGCGACTGTCCCGACGTGCTGGCCCGCTATCAGGAGCTCTTCCAGTACATCCTGGTCGACGAGTATCAGGATACGAACTACGCGCAGTATGTGATCATCCGGCGGCTGTCGCAGCACCACTCGAAGGTGTGCGTCGTGGGTGACGATGCGCAGTCGATCTACTCGTTCCGCGGGGCGAAGATCGAGAACATCCTCTCGTTCCGCAACGACTACCCCGATGCGAAGGTCTTCAAGCTGGAGCAGAACTACCGCTCGACGCGCACGATCGTCGAGGCGGCCAACTCGGTGATCGTCCACAACGCGAAGCGCATGGAGAAGAACTGCTTCTCGGAGGGGGCGCAGGGGGAGAAGATCCGCATCCTGAAGGCCTACACCGACCGGGAGGAGGCCGAGATGGTGGTTTCGGACCTGCGCGACAAGGTGCGGGCCGCGGGGGACGACTGGTCGGAGGCGGTGATCCTCTACCGCACGAACAACCAGTCGGCCGTGCTGGAGGACAACCTCCGCCGCCGCGGCATCCCCTACCGCATCTACAAGGGCTCGTCGTTCTACGACCACAAGGAGGTGAAGGATCTGATGGCCTACATCCGCGTGGTGATCAACCCGCGCGACGACGAGGCCTTCCGCCGGATCATCAA
This sequence comes from uncultured Alistipes sp., assembly GCA_938014215.1. GTDB lineage: Bacteria > Bacteroidota > Bacteroidia > Bacteroidales > Rikenellaceae > Alistipes. The sequence goes on from CALLRW010000040.1 coordinate 38,529, forward strand.
CTACCCGGCGCGCGGCATCGGCGATACAACGGTGCAGCGTATCGCCGCACTGGCCGCCGAACGGGGCGTCTCGATGTGGGAGGCGATCGACGCGCTGGTGGCCGAACCGCCGGCCGATGCCGTGCAGCGGACCATCGTGCGCAAGGTGACGGAGTTCGTGGCGCTGATCCGTTCGCTGTCGCTCGCCCGCACCGATAAGGGACTCTACGACTTCGGTCTGGAGGTGGCCACGCGGTCGGGGATCATCGCCGCCTACCGGGCCGAGAATTCGCCCGAGGCGACCTCGGCGCTGGACAACATCGAGGAGGTGTTGAACTCGATGCAGGAGTTCAAGGAGCGGTGCGACGCCGAGATCCGCAACGGCGAGCGCCAGCCCGACGAGGAGGCAACCGTCGAGGAGTGGCTGCAGAACATGATGCTCATGTCGGACATGGACAAGGACGACCCCGAGAGCAGCAACAAGGTGACCCTGATGACGGTCCACTCGGCCAAGGGGCTCGAATACAAATATGTATATATAGTGGGCATGGAGGAGAACCTCTTCCCCTCGCAGCGGGCGGCCGAATCGCCCGACGGCATCGAGGAGGAGCGGCGCCTCTTCTACGTGGCCCTGACGCGGGCCAAGGTCTCGGCGACGATCTCCTATGCCGAGATGCGCTTCAAGTGGGGCAACATGGAGTTCTCGCGTCCGAGCTGTTTCCTGCGCGAGATCGACCCGCGCTACGTCGAGAGCGAGGTCGATCTGGAGGAGGAGCGCCGGCGTCCGGGCGACGAGGGGCCGACGGCCATCGACGTGCTGCGCCGCCGTTTCGACTACCGTTTCCAGCAGCAGAAGCAGGGCGGGCGCTCCGGTGCTCCGGCCGGCGGTGCTGCCGGCTACGGGGCACGCGGCGGGGCTGCATCCGGTTCGTACGGACGCGGCAGTTACGGCGGCAACGGCTTCGGGGCCGGACGCACGGCATCCGGCAGCGGCCGGAGCACCGGCTACGGAGCGTCGTCGGAGGGTGAATCGGGCCCGGCGCGCCACTTTGCCCGGGCCGCCCAGCCCCAGCGCCCGGCGGGAAGACCCGATCCGGCCCTGGTCGAACCGCTGCGCACCTCGACCGAGGGGATGCGGCGGGTCGGTGTCCGGCCGACCGATCCGGGAGCCGGAGCCGCGACGGGCGGTGCTGCGGAGGGTGTTTCGGCGGGCGGTTACACCGTCGGGGAGCGGGTCGAGCACCCGAAGTTCGGAACGGGGATCATCGAACGGATCGAGACCCTTGCCACGGATCACAAACTGGTGGTGCGCTTCGACCATGCGGGCGAGAAGACCCTGCTGGCGAAGTTTGCCAAACTGACCAAACTCTGACGGCGATGACGACAACAACGCAAACGCCGACAACGGTGATGAGCGGGGCGGCCCCGCTGGTTTCGGTCTGCATGACCACCTATAACCATGCCCCCTATCTGGCGCGGGCGATCGAGGGGGTGCTGTCGCAGCGCACGACGTTCGGCGTGGAACTCGTCCTCGGAGAGGACTGCAGTACGGACGGCACGCGGGTCATCTGCGAAGCCTATGCGGGGCGTTATCCCGACCGGATCCGCGTGGTGACCTCGTCGGCGAACGTCGGCTGGCGGGCCAACTACCGGCGCACGTTCGAGGCGTGCCGCGGAAAGTATGTCGCCTATTGTGATGGCGACGACTGGTGGAGCGATCCCCGCAAGCTGCAGATGCAGGTCGAACTGATGGAGTCCGACCCCGAGTGCGGGATGTGCTACACGTCGGTCAACGAGTACCTGCAGGCGAGCGGCGAACTGCGTCCCGACCCCGACCGCCACTATACCGATTTCGAGGAGATGCTGCTCGGCATCTCGGTGCCGAACTGCACGACGCTGGCCCGCCGCGAGCTGATTGCGGCCTATTATGCCGAGATCCGTCCCGAGACCCATCCCGAATGGCTGACCGACGACTGGCCGATGTGGCTGTGGTTCGCCCGCCGTTCGCGGATCCGCCACATCGACCGTGTGACGGCCGTCCACCGGCGGCTGGCCGGGAGCGTGAGCCATGGCGGTTCGTACCGCGGACGGCTGGCACGACGCGACTCCTTCCTGGGGATCAGCCTCTGGTTCGATGCCCGATACACCGGGGGGCGCAACCGCTGGCGGATCCTCCGGCGGCGTCACCGCGTGGCATTGTGGATCCTCTCGTGGGGCGACAGCCCGCTCGGGGAGTACCTCGCCCGGTGGTGGCACGACGTGTGCGAATGCCCGCGGCTGCTGTTCTGCCCCGACGGGGCGGTCTTTCTGGTGAAGAAACTGCTGTTCAGACGACATAAAAGCCTATGAGAACAAAAGAGCGTTACGAGGGGATCATCGGCTGGTTCTCGGAGCACATGCCCGTGGCCGAGAGCGAGCTGCACTATGAGAATCCCTTTCAGCTGCTGGTGGCCGTGGCCCTCTCGGCCCAGTGTACCGACAAGCGGGTCAACATGACTACGCCGGCCCTGTTTGCCGCCTTCCCCACGCCGCAGGCCATGGCGGCCGCAACGGCCGAGGAGATCTTCCCCTACATCCGCAGCATCTCCTATCCGAACAACAAGGCGCGCAATCTGGCCGCCATGGCCCGCAAGCTCTGCGCGGACTTCGGCGGCGAGGTGCCGAGCGACCTGAAGGCGCTGCAGACGCTGCCGGGCGTCGGCCGCAAGACGGCCAACGTCCTCGGGGCGGTGCTGTGGCAGAAGGAGGTGATGCCGGTCGACACACACGTCTTCCGCGTCTCGGAGCGCATCGGCCTGACGACCCGTTCGAAGACCCCGCTCCAGACCGAACTCACCCTCGAGAAGAACATCCCGAAGCATCTGCTGCCGATCGCCCACCACTGGCTGATCCTCCACGGCCGCTATGTCTGCACGGCCCGGGCCCCGAAGTGTGCGGAGTGCGGCATCGCGCCCTGGTGCCGCAAGTACGCCGCCGACCACCGGACCTCCAACCAACAGGCCGCCGACCAACAGACTGCCGGTCTCCGGACCGCAACGACGGCCGGCGACGGAGAGTAATCCCCACCCCTCCGGCGGGAGGAGCTGACTCCGCCGAAGGGATTCCCGACGGGAGTTTGCGATCTCTCTCTTTTTTTGTATCTTTGCGGTGCCCCACCATAAAGCGCAATTGCCGATGGAACTGTCGAAAGAGCATATCGAACGCCTGCGGGAGCTGCTGGCCCGCCCCGCACAGCATATCGTCATCCTGTCCCATACCAATCCCGACGGGGATGCCGTCGGATCGTCGCTCGCCTGGGCCGAAGTGCTCCGCACGATGGGACATACGGTGACCTGCATCGTGCCCAACAAGTATCCCTACTTCCTGGACTGGATGCCCGGTATCGACGAGGTGGTGATCTTCAAGACCGATACCGAGGGTCGTGCCGCCCGCGCCGTCGAGGAGGCCGATATCCTCTTCTGCCTCGATTTCAACGCCATCTCGCGGCTCGAAAACCTCAGCCAGACCATCGAACAGAACACCTCGGCCGTGCGGGTGCTGATCGACCACCACCTCTCGCCCGACGAGGGGTTCGACCTGCTCTTCTCGCACCCCGATTCGTCGAGCACGTGCTTTCTGGTCTACAGCATCATCGAGGCGCTGTGCGGCGTCGAGGCCATCACGCGCAACATGGCCGAACTGCTCTACGTCGGCATGATGACCGATACGGGCAACTTCGCCTTCTCGTTCCTCACGCCCGAGCTGTTCCGCGCCGTGGCGGTGCTCGTCGAGAAGGGAATCAGTATCCCGGCCATCCACAACAGCGTCTACAACGCCTACACCGAGGGCCGCGCCCGGTTGTTCGGCTACGCCATCAACCGCAAGATGGAGCTCATCCAGGACGGGACGGTGGCCTACATGTCGCTCCTGGAGAACGAGATGCGCCGCTTCCAGTTCCAGCAGGGCGACAGCGAGGGCTTTGTCAACTACGCCCTGACGATCAAAAAGGTCAAGATGTCGGCCATGTTCCTGGCCCACCGCAAGTTTATCCGCGTCTCGCTGCGTTCGCGCGGCGACGTGGATGTCAACCTCTTCGCCCGCAAGTACTTCAACGGCGGCGGCCACAAGAATGCCGCCGGCGGCAAGTCGTTCGTCTCGATGCAGGAGACCATCGACCACTACGTACGTTCGGTCGCCGAATTCGCGGCCGAGGGTCATCTGGGCTGATGCCATGGACGATTTCCGCCTCCGGGTCTTCATCACCGCGGCCCGTACGCTGAGCTTCACGCGTACGGCCGAGCAGCTCTGCATCTCGCAACCGGCCGTCAGCAAACACATCGGCGAACTGGAATCCCGTTACGAAGTCCAGCTCTTCACGCGTCGGGGCAGCCGTCTGGAGCTGACCGAGGCGGGTCGCACGCTGCTGGAGTCGGCCGAACGCGTGGCCGACGACTACCGCCGCCTGGAGTATGAGATGAGCCTCTGCACGGGGCAGACCGAGGGCGAACTGCGCCTCGGTGCCAGCACCACCATTGCCCAATACCTGCTGCCGCCGATTCTGGCCCGCTTCACGACCCGCTTCCCGAAGGTGCGCCTCACGCTTCTCTCGGGCAACAGCGGTCAGGTTGAGGAGGCGCTCGACGGCCGGCGGATCGATCTGGGGCTGGTCGAGAGCGTCAGCCGCCGCCAGGGGCTGCACTATACGCTCTTCCGGCCCGACGAACTGGTGCTGGTGGCCCGGACGGGCGGACGCTATGCCCGTGTGGAGTCCCTGCGGCCCGAGGAGCTGGAGCGGATCCCGCTGGTGCTGCGTGAAAACGGTTCGGGAACCCTCGAGGTGATCTCCGCGGCGCTGGCCGAACGCGGCATCCGCCTCTCGCAGCTGCATGTCGTGCTGCGGATCGGCTCGACCGAGGGGATCAAGCGTTTCGTGCGCAACAGCGACGCCATGGCGATCGTCTCGGCCTTCTCGGTGGTCGACGAGCTGCGCAGCGATGCGCTGCGGATTGTCGATCTGGAGGGGCTGCCGCTGCTCCGGGACTTCGTCTTTGTCCACAGCGAGGCCCATCCGGCCCGTCTCGTGCGGCAGTTCATGGATTTTGCCCTGGCGAGCCGTTGATCCGGCGCTCCATAACTTCAGGTTATGGGATATAACCCTCTTTTGTTGGGTACCTCGATAAAAGGTGCGATCTTTGCGGCCGGAACTCAAAAAAAGTTATCGTATGTTGGAAAAAGGCAACCGGGCAAATACCCTCCACGGAATCCTTCTGATTGCATTGTTTTCGTTCGCGGCGTTCTACATCGCCGAAATTCCCGTCGTCAAGCGGCTTTCGTTCAGCCCGCTGATCGTCGGTATCGTGCTGGGCATGCTCTATGCCAACAGCCTGCGTAACAAACTCCCCGAAACGTGGGTGCCGGGCATCAAGTTCTGCACCAAACAGGTGCTGCGGTGGGGTATCATCCTCTACGGATTCCGCCTGACGCTGGCCCAGGTGGCCGCTGTCGGGGTTCCGGCCGTGGTGGTTGACCTGGTGGTTGTGGTGGTGACGATCCTGGGCGGCGTACTGCTGGGTCGCCTGCTGAAACTCGACCGCGATACGGCGCTGATGACCTCGACGGGCAGCGCCATCTGCGGTGCGGCGGCCGTGCTGGGTGCCGAACCGGTTGTCAAGTGCGAGGGCTACAAGACCGCCATCGCCGTCTCGACGGTCGTTATTTTCGGTACGATCTCGATGTTCCTCTACCCGATCATGTACCGCACGGGGCTGCTCGACGGCCTCTCGGATACGGGCGTGGCCATCTACACGGGCAGCACGCTCCACGAGGTGGCCCACGTGGCCGGTGCGGGCAACGCGATGGATCCGACCGATGCGCTGGGCATCGCCGGTACGGCCACGATCACGAAGATGATCCGCGTGATGATGCTGGCTCCGGTGCTGGTGGTGATGAGCTTCGCGCTGGCCGGACGCCGCCGTCGCGAGGCCGTGGCCGCAACGACGGGTGAGGCTGCCTCGGCAAGCGGCAAGAGCCGCATCACGATTCCGTGGTTCGCTTTCGCCTTCATCGCCGTGATCTGCCTCAATTCGCTGCTGCAGCACTGGTGCGGGGTGGCCAGCGTGCGCGAAATCCCGCTCAACGGCGCCATCGAGTATATCGACACCTTCATGCTGACGATGGCCATGACGGCGCTGGGCACCGATACGAGCATCGACAAGTTCCGGCAGGCCGGAGCCAAACCCTTCGTGCTGGCGGGGCTGCTCTACGTTTGGCTCGTCGTGGGGGGCTACTTCCTGACGAAGTGGGTGGTCGGCGCATTGGCATAGGCGCCGCCTAAGATCCGATACACGACGGTCCGACAGCCTTTCGGTTGCCGGACCGTCTGCTTTTTGCGTTTGGCGTCCCCCGGTCAGTCGATACGCGGAAGGTCGGGATGCCGGTGGTCGGAGTAACGCAGGACGTGTTCGCGGATGAAGTCGGCGAAACGGCGCGCCTCGTCGTCGGTGAGTGCCTCGGGGCGGCTCATCACCACCAGCCGGTGGGCGTGGAACGGGCTCCGGTAAGAGGGGTGGATATATTCGTGCGGGTTGGCGACGAACCCCAGCCGCTGGTAGAAGTGCAGCCGGCGGATTGAGATCTCGTCTTCGGGCGGATCGATCTCCAGCACGATACGCCGTCTGTTGTCGCGGCAGAAGGCCTCGAGGGCCAGCGACCCCAGCTGCTGGCCGCGCAGGCGGGACGAGATGGCGAGGTGTTCGAGGTAGTCGAAGTCGGGGGTGACCCAGTGGAAGAGGAGTCCGACCGCCTGGCCGTTGCGGCGGATGGCGTCGGCTGCAAAGAGCGGGTCGTCGAAGGCGCGGTCGTAAGCCTCCTCCCGCCAGCGTTCGCAGGTGGGGAAGGAGGCCTCGTAGAGGCTCCAGATCTCGGACCAGTCGGCATCGTGCCGCGAACGGAAGGGGGTAAACGTAATGTCGGGAGTCATTGACGGTGGGTTTTTCGACCAAGATACGCCAAAAAATCGGGAAATCCTAACCCGAGGAGGCCTTCACAGGACCTCTCCCGGACTTTCCGGCTCCGTGCTGCCGGGACCTTGTGCAGCTGCCCGGCTGCCCGATACCGCCGCCGCAGGAAGATTCCTCCGATTGTCAGGCTGTACGCTGCCGCCACCCGGAGGTCCGTGCCGTTGCCCGGCTGCCTGCAGCCACTGTCCGGAAGTTCTCCGGGACCGGCCGGCCAATCCCCGTCACGGGACGCTCCGACGGCGGATCCGGCTGAGTGTAAGGGTCGTTTCGTCCGGAATGCTTGGAACGCACGTTTTTTTTGGTTACTTTTGTCCGGATAAAAAGACCCGAGACCTGACCTTTATGACTCAAAAGAGAAAAATCTCCCCGCTTGCATGGGTTCCGACAGCCTACTTCGCCATGGGACTGCCGTTCATCATGCTCAATCTGGTTGCACCGATCATGTTCAACGACTTCGGCATCAGCGACGCCCAGGTGGCCTTCTGGACCTCGCTGCTCATCCTGCCCTGGTCGCTCAAACCCTTCTGGAGCCCGCTGCTGGAGATGTACCGCACGAAGAAGTTCTTCGTCGTCACGACCCAACTGCTTTCGGGCATCTCGCTGGCACTGGTGGCCATGGCGCTGCCGTTGCCGAACTTCTTCCCCTACGTGGTGGCCATCATGGCCGTGCTGGCCTTCAGCGGCTCGACCCACGACATCGCCCTCGACGGCCTCTACATCCACGAACTGACCCCGACGCAACAGGCCCAGTACATCGGCTGGCAGGGGGCCTTCTACAACATCGCCAAGGTGACGGCCATGGGCGGTCTGGTCTACCTGGCCGGACTGCTCGAGGAGCACGTCGGCGTGCTCTACGCCTGGATGATCATCATGGGGGCGAGCGGCGCGCTGCTCTTCCTGCTGGGACTCTACCACGCACGGATCCTCCCCTCGGGCGGTGCCGCCACGGTGCAGGCCGCGGGCAACGTCCGCGACACGATGCGCGAGACGTGGGAGGTCTTCCGGCTCTTCTTCCAGAAGCGCTACATCTGGATCTACATCGCGCTGATCGTCTTCTACCGCTTCGCCGAGGGGCTCGTCATCAAGATCGTGCCGCTCTTCCTCAAGGCCCCCGTGGCCGATCAGGGACTGGCCCTCACCAAGAGCCAGATCGGCCTCTACTACGGCACGTTCGGCGTGGCGGCCTTCGTCATCGGCTCGATCCTCGGCGGCTACTTCATCTCGTGGCGCGGCCTGCGCAAGGCGCTCTTCCCGCTCTGCTGCATCTTCAATGTGCCGTTTGCCGTCTACGCCCTGCTGGCGTGGCTGCAGCCCGAGAATCCGGTGCTGGTCTGCGCGGCGATCGTTTTCGAATACTTCAGCTACGGATTCGGATACGTCGGCCTGACGCTCTTCATCATGCAGCAGGTGGCCCCCGGCAAGCACCAGATGGCCCACTACGCCTTCGGTACGGCGCTGGCCAACCTCGGCGTGATGCTGCCGGGCATGATCAGCGGCGTGATTAGCGATGCCGTCGGTTACAAGGCCTTCTTCCTGTGGTCGCTGCTGGCCACGATCCCGGCCTTCATTCTCACGCGCGTGGTCCCCTTCTCGCACGATCCCCAAAAGGAGGAGGCTGCCGGCGACGGGCAGACGGCCTGATTCCGCACCCTGCAAACAACAGACGAGCCGATCCGGTGATCCGGATCGGCTCGCTGCTTTTCGTGTCGCCCCCTCCTATTCGGTTGCGGGGAGGAAGCTGACGGCACAGCCGCCCGAGGCGGCCATCTCGAGGCGGAGCGTGTCGGCCGCCGTCACCCGACGCTCCTCGATGCGGTAGGCGGTGCGGAGCGTCGACTGCGGATCGTCGGCGTAGATGCGGGCGTTGTAGGTGACGTCGGGCTTCAGGAAGTCGAGCGGCTGATCGATCGTGCGGGCCTCGTCGTCCGTACCGGCGCCGAGGAAGTAACGGTCGCCGGCGCGGCGTGCCACGACGATCCAGTCGCCGATCTCGCCCTGCAGCGCCTCCGACCAGTCGCAGTCGGCGTCGAAGTCGCGGAAGAACTGGAAGGCCGGATGCCCCTCGTAGTTCTCGATCAGATCCGAGGCCATCTGCAGCGGCGAGTAGATGATCACCCAGTTGGCGATCTGGCGGGCCAGCGTCGTCTTGATGCAGCACTGCGAGTTGTCGCCGTTCCACTGGATGCGTCCCGGATCGGCCTTGGCGCGTTCGTAGTAGATGTCGAAGATGCCGGGCGTGTAGTCCATCGGGCCGCTCAGCAGCCGCACGAAGGGCAGCGTGCAGAGGTACTCCGCGGAGTTGCCTTCGGACCAGGCGTTCCACTCCATGCCGCGGGCCCCCTCGCGGGTCATCATGTTGGGCCATGTGCGGCGGATGCCGGTCTCCTTGATCGGTTCGTGGACGTCGAGCATGATCCCGTAGCGGGCCGCCAGTTCGACGACGCGCTGGTAGTGCTGCACGCCGTACTGCGAATGGTGGGAGTATCCGTCGCGGAAGCCGCCGGCATACCCCGTCTTGAGGGTGTGGATGCCCAGTTCGGCGTAGCGCTTCATCGCCTCCTCCATGTGGGCCTCGTAGTCGGGGATGTTGCCGCCGGTCTCGTTGTGCATCCAGAGTTCGACGCCCTTGTCGGCGGCGTAGCGGGCGATGCGCTCCAGGTCGAAATCCTCGTAGGGCTCGACGTAGTCGAACTGCTGGTTGCCGCCCCAGTTCTCCCAGCCGCGGTTCCACCCCTCGAACAGGACGCCCTGGATGTTGTTTGAGGCGGCGAAGTCGATGTGGCGGATGGCATTTTCGGTCGTGGCGCCGTGGCGCGGGCCGAGGGTCCAGACGTGCGTGCCGAGGTGCATGCCCCACCAGACGCCGACGTACTTCTGCGGGCGGATCCACGACGTGTCGGCGATCTTCGACGGCTCGTTCAGGTTGAGGATCAGTGCCGAATTGATCAGATCCACGGCGCGGTCACCGAGCTGCAGCGTGCGCCACGGTGTTGTGAAACTCCCGCCCAGACGCGCCTTCACGCCGTCGGGCAGCGGAGCCAGTTCGGCCTTGAAGCAGAGCGAGTCCTCGCGCAGCAGGTGCATCTCGGGGTAGTCGTAGAGGGCCGCCTCGTGGATCGAGCCGTAGTGGTGTCCGACGCGGAAGGTGAAGGGGGTATTGGCCCGTTCGACGGCCGAGACGGGCAGTTCTCGATAGGGGAGTTCGTAGGTGTCGTAGTTGCCGTCGATGCTCCACGACGGGCCGTCCTGCGCGAAGCGGAAGCGGGTCAGTTCGTCGGTCAGACGCAGCGAGTCGGCCGGCGTGCGGTATTCGTAACGGAAGCCCAGACCGTCGTCGAAGAGGCGCACGCGCAGTACGAGGGCGACTCCGTCGGCATTCCGCAGTTCGACGGCCATCTCGTTGTGGCGGTCGCGCAGGCTCTTGTTCTCGCCCCAGGGCTGGGTCCAGGTCTCGTCGCGGCTGTCGCGGGTGACGCGCTCGAGGGTGAATCCCTCGGAAAGATTCACCCCGTCGGCTTCGAGTCCGAGGCGCGAGGGGGTGAGAAGCGGTTCGCCGTCGGCTGCGACCTCCAGGTAGGGGATGCCCGCTTCGTCGAGGGTGATACGTGTCCGGATGGTTCCGTCGGGTGAGGTGACGGAGGTGTCTTGTCCGCAGCCGGCGAGCGTGAATGCCGCCGCGAGGGCTGCGAACCGGAGAAGTGTTTTTTTCATGTTATACGGTATGGTGAGTTTCCAGGTTGTTGGGGAAGTCCCGACCGTCGGGTCTCCACAGCGTACAAAGGTACATATTTCGGAGGCGCCGAACAAGAGCTTTCCCGCATTTTGCCCGGAAGAGGGCGGTGGACGGAAGCCCGATGCGGGAGGTGGTCTGTTAGCGTAATTCCGGGACTATCCTCCCGTGGGCGGGTTTGCCCTGCTGAGCGGGCCGAGAGGGGGCATTTGCCCTTTTTTTTGAACTGATGGCGTATAAATGGCGATAAGTTTGCAAACCCGGTGAAGATTGGGTAATTTTACTCTCGTAACCTGAAACTTCCGCTACTCATGTCCATTCAGATGAACCAATCGCTGTCGGTCGACTGCGCCGTCTTCGGCTTCAACGGGAAGTCGCTCAAGGTGCTCCTGATCGAACGGCGCTACTACAAACCCGATTCGAATCTCGATCCGCTGAAGCTGCCCGGGGCGATGATCCTCGAGAATGAAACGCTTCCCGAGGCGGCCTACCGGGTTCTTGAGGAGGCTACGGGCCTCAAGGATGTCTACCTCAAACAGATGGATATCTTCTCCGATCCGAATCGCGTGAGCGGCGAGGAGCTGGAGTGGATTAACCGCTATCACGGAATTCACAGCGAGCGGGTCGTCACGGTCGGCTACTACGCCCTGGTGAAGCTCGACAGCCGGACGGTGGCCTACACCACGGCCAAGGGGGCGCAGTGGGTCGATGTCGATTCGATCCAGCGGCTGGCCATGGACCACAAGCAGATCCTCACGACGGCCCTCTCGGTGCTGTGCCGCGAGATGCTGCAGTCGCCGGTGGCCTTCGAGCTGCTGCCGCGCAAATTCACGATCCGGGCGCTGCAGAACCTCTACAGCGCGGTGCTGGGAATCGAGATCGACAACCGCAATTTCCGCAAGAAGATCCTCTCTTCGGGATTCCTGACCCCGACCAACGAGAAGGAGCAGGGGGTGGCCCACAAGCCCGCCCGGTATTATACGTTCAACCGCTCGGCCTACCGCCGGGCTGTCAAGGAGAAGCTGAAGCTGGGTTTCATCAACAACTGGAAATATTGATCCGGTCGGCCGCTGTCGCCGGATCGCGGAGAGCGGTGCGGCGGCGGGGTCCGAAGCCGAAACAACCATAAGCATGACCATGAAAAGTTTGGGAATCGATATCGGCTCGTCGTCGGTGAAGGTGTCGCTGCTCGACATCGCGACGGGCGAATGTGTGGCTTCGGCCACGAACCCCGCGCAGGAGATGCCCATCGAGGCGCTGCAGCCCGGCTGGGCCGAACAGGACCCCGAGATGTGGTGGCGCTACGTCTGCGAGGGGATCCGGCGGATCGGCGCCGACCATCCGATGCGCGAGGTCGTCTCCGTGGGCATCACCTACCAGATGCACGGCCTGGTCTGCCTCGACCGTACGGGGCATCCGCTGCGCAAGTCGATCATCTGGTGCGATTCGCGGGCCGTCGGCCTCGGCGAGGAGGCCCTCGAGGGGATCGGCCGCGAACGCTGCCTGAGCCATACGCTCAACTCGCCGGGCAACTTCACCGCCTCGAAACTGGCCTGGGTCAAGCGTCACGAGGCGGAACTCTTCTCCCGCATCGACCGCTTCCTGCTGCCGGGCGACTACATCGCCTACCGCCTCTCGGGGCATCTGTCGACGAGCATCAGCGGCCTTTCGGAGCAGATCCTCTGGGACTTCCGGGAGGAGCGCCGGGCCGATTTCGTGGCCGACTGGTACGGCATTCCGCACGGGATGATCCCCGAGGCCGATCCCTCGATCGGCGTTCAGTGCCGGACCGATGCCGCCACGGAGCAGCTGCTGGGCATCCCGGCCGGGACCCCGATCTCGTACCGTGCCGGCGACCAGCCGAACAACGCCTTCTCGCTCAATGTGCTGGAGGCGGGCGAAGTGGCTGCCACGGGCGGCACGAGCGGCGTGGTCTATGGTGTGACCGACACGCCGAAGGCCGATCCGCAGTCGCGCGTCAATACCTTCGTCCATGTCAACCACACCCCCGAAAAGCCGCGCTACGGCATCCTGCTCTGCATCAACGGCACGGGGATCATGAACTCCTGGATGCGCCGCCACGTCGTGCAGCAGACGCTCGACTACGCTGCGATGAACCGTCTGGCGGAGACCGCCCCCGTGGGGTCGGACGGCGTTGTGGTGCTCCCCTTCGGCAACGGTGCCGAACGCGTCCTGGGCAACCGCACGACCGGTGCCGCCATCCTCAATCTCGATCTCAACCGCCATACGACGGCCCACCTGCTGCGCGCCGCGCAGGAGGGGATCGCCTGCTCGTTCCGCTACGGCATCGACATCATGCGCACGCTGGGTCTCAAGCCCGACGTCATCCGTGCCGGGGCGGCCAACCTCTTTCTCTCGCCGCTCTTCCGCCAGACGCTGGCCACGCTGACCGGGGCCCGCATCGAACTCTTCAATACGGACGGGGCGCTGGGTGCGGCACGCGGTGCGGCACTCGGGGCCGGGTATTACCGCTCGCGCGAAGAGGCCTTTGCCTCGCTGCGGCGGATCGAGACGGTCGAACCCGTCGCTGCCGACCGCGAGGTGCTTGAGGCAACCTACCGCCGCTGGGTGGCCGCCGTCGAGGCGAAACTTCACGAAAACTCCATACAATAAAGTAATAGAACCAAATAAAACACACCTCTTATGGCAACGAAAAGTTATTTCCCGACGGTCGGGAAGATCCCCTTTGAGGGCAAGGATTCGAAGAACCCGATGGCATTCCACTACTACGATCCGGAGCGTGTCGTGCGCGGCCGCAAGATGAAGGATTGGTTCCGCTTCTCGATGGCGTGGTGGCATACGCTCTGCGCCGAGGGTGGCGACCAGTTCGGCGTCGGGACGAAGAAGTTCCCGTGGAACGAGGCGCAGGATCCCATCGAGCGCGCCAAGGCCAAGATGGATGCCGGCTTCGAGTTCATGCAGAAGATGGGCATCGAGTACTACTGCTTCCACGACGTGGATCTGGTCGACGAAGCCGCCACGGCCGAGGAGTATGAGCAGAACCTCAAGGTGATGGTCGCCTACGCCAAGCAGAAGCAGCAGGAGACGGGGATCCGTCTGCTGTGGGGTACGGCCAACGTCTTCGGCCACGCCCGCTACATGAACGGCGCCTCGACGAATCCCGATTTCGATGCGGCGGCCCGCTCGATGCTGCAGATCAAGAACGCCCTCGACGCCACGATCGAACTGGGCGGTGACTGCTACGTCTTCTGGGGTGGCCGCGAGGGCTACATGTCGCTGCTGAACACCGACATGAAGCGCGAGAAGGAGCACATGGCCACGATGCTGCGCATGGCACGCGACTACGCCCGTGCGAAGGGCTTCAAGGGGACGTTCCTCGTCGAGCCGAAACCCATGGAGCCGATGAAGCACCAGTACGACGTCGATACGGAGACGGTGATCGGCTTCCTGCGCGCCCACGGCCTGGACAAGGATTTCAAGGTCAACATCGAGGTGAACCACGCCACGCTGGCCGGCCATACGTTCGAGCATGAGCTGCAGTGCGCCGTCGACGCCGGCATGCTCGGATCGATCGACGCCAACCGCGGCGACTACCAGAACGGTTGGGATACGGACCAGTTCCCGATCGACCTCTACGAACTGGTACAGGCCATGATGGTCATCCTGCGCGGCGGCGGCCTGCAGGGCGGCGGTACGAACTTCGACGCCAAGACGCGCCGCAACTCGACCGATCTGGAGGATATCTTCATCGCCCACATCTCGGGAATGGACACGATGGCGCGTGCGCTGCTCATCGCTGCCGACATCCTCGACCATTCGCCCTACGAGAAGATGCTCCGCGAGCGTTACGCCTCCTACGACTCGGGCGAGGGCAAGGCCTTCGAGGAGGGTAAGCTTACGCTGGAGCAGGTGGCCGAATACGCCCGCAAGCACGAACCCGTACAGCGGAGCGGCCATCAGGAGCTCTACGAGGCGATGATCAACCTCTATATCTGATACTTCCACCCCGGGAGGCGCCGTTTCGGATGCCTCCCGGATCTCACGGACGCAACCCTTCGTCGACCGCCCCGTGCGGCCGGCGTCGGGACGGCCGTTTCCTGACGCGATGCTCCGTTCTGTCGCGGAGCCCTCTCTGTTTTGCCGCCTCCGCGGCTCGTTCCGCCTCATGCCTGCCCTTCCCGGGTGCAGACCCCTGTGCCGCACCAACGGTTTCCCTATCTCCTAAAATCGAACTTATGACTTCATCCCAATCAACCGGCAGCCGCACCTACCTCTTCTCGATCGTCCTGGTGGCGATCATCGGCGGACTGCTCTTCGGCTACGATACGGCGGTTGTGTCGGGTGCCGAACAGGCCCTCGACCAGTTCTTCCGCACGGCGTCCGACTTCACCTATACGTCCTGGATGCACGGCTTTACGGCCTCCAGCGCCCTGATCGGCTGCGTCATCGGCGGTGCCATCTCGGGTGTGCTGGCTTCGCGTCTGGGTCGCAAGCGGTCGCTCATCGTGGCGGCCATCCTCTTCTTCGTCTCGGCCGTCGGGTCGTGGTGGCCCGAGAGCGGCATCCTTCCCTACGGCGAGGCGTCGCGGGCCCTGCTCGTGTCGTTCAACCTCTACCGCATCCTCGGCGGCGTGGGGGTCGGACTCGCTTCGGCCCTCTGCCCGATGTATATCGCCGAGATCTCGCCGGCCCGCATCCGCGGCACGCTCGTCTCGTGCAACCAGTTTGCCATCATCTTCGGCATGCTGGTCGTCTATTTCGTCAACTATCTGATCCGCAACAACCTCGGCGAGACGACCGAGGCCATCCAGCAGGCGATGGTTGCCATCGGCTGGCGGCGGATGTTTCTTTCGGAGGCCTTCCCGGCGGGAGCCTTCCTGCTGCTGATCCTGCTTGTGCCGGAGACGCCGCGCTTCCTGGCCCTCAGGGGCCGCGACGAGCGGGCCTTTGCGGTGCTCGAACGCATCAACGGCACGGCCGAGGCCCGGGCGATCCTCGCCGAGATCAAGTCCACGGTTCACGAGAAGCGCGAACGCCTCTTCGCCTACGGTGCGGCGGTGATCCTGATCGGCGTGCTGCTGTCGTTCTTCCAGCAGGCCATCGGCATCAACATCGTCCTCTACTATGCCCCGCGCATCTTTGCCAACATGGGGGCTACAGGCGACGCCTCGATGCTGCAGACCGTCGTCATGGGGGTCGTCAACATCCTCTTCACCGTCGTGGCGATCTTCACGGTCGACCGCGTGGGGCGCAAACCGCTGCTGATCGTCGGCTCCATGGGCATGATGATCGGTATGGCGGCCCTGGCCGCACTCTCGTTCACCGATACGATCGGGCTGGCGGCTCTCGTCTTCATCATCCTCTACACGGCGTCGTTCATGATGTCGTGGGGGCCGATCTGCTGGGTGCTCATCTCGGAGATCTTCCCCAATACGATCCGTTCGCAGGCCGTTGCCGTAGCGGTGGCGGCGCAGTGGATCTCGAACTTCCTTGTCTCGGCAACCTTCCCCTCGCTGAGCAGCTGGAGCGTCGGCGGCACCTATTGCATCTATGCGCTGATGTCGCTCCTGTCGGCCCTCTTCGTCTGGAAGATGGTCCCCGAAACCAAGGGCAAGACCCTCGAGGAGATGTCGGCACTCTGGCGCCGCTCCTGATCCCAGCCTACGGCCGTCCGTCATGCAACGGCCGGATAAACGAAAGAGCGGACCCTCCGTCTGGAGGGCCCGCTCTCTGCGTTTACGGGGCTGTTGCCCGGTTTAGAGGAATCGCGGCAGGTCGGTACGCGACGAGGGCTGTGCCGAAGCGGCAGCGCGCACTTCGTCGGGAACGGTCGACCTCTTGTAGACGCTCACCTCGGAGGTGGTGCTCGTCAGCGTCATCGTCTCACCCGAGATCTCGTACGTATAGCTCGAACTCCAGGCTACACCGTCGCTGTAGCGGCCCGTGAGCTGGTTGTCCGAGGCGCTGAACGAACCCGTGTAGTGGACGTAGAGCGACGTCTCGACCTTCTGGTAGATGTTGAACGAACCGTTGGAGAGCAGCTCCATGTAGACATCGAAGTCGGTCGGAGTTTCGCCGTTCCACGTGGCGAGGTGCCATTCGCCCACGACGCTCGGGGCTACCTTTGCGCCGTCGTTCTTCGAGCACCCGGCAAAGAATACGAGCAGCGTGGCTGCAAGCAGATGAAAGATATACTTTTTCATGAATCCTTTGTTGTCTATGGTTTATGGGTTTACAACCAGCCGCCGTTCGGGGCGCTTGCTTCGCGGGCGATGATGGCGAACTCCTTGGTCACCTCGATACCGCCCATGATGGTCTCCGTACCGGGGCGGTTGCCGCCGGCCACGGCGCTGATCTTGATGCGGGCGACACCCGGCTTGGTGCACTTGATCATCAGCTGACCGTTGTACATCTTCGGAGCCGTCGTGATGCCGAGCTTCTGCATGTCGGCCTCCGACATCTCGACACTGCGGTAGGTCAGCTCCTTGGCCGAACCGCCGAAGTACTGCGTCAGGGTAACCAGTTCGAGCTTGTCGGTCGAGAGCTTCAGGCAGGGGGTGCCTTCGATCTGCATGAGCAGCTGGTAGGCATCCGTCAGACCCGTACCCATCTTGCCGACGTAGTTGCTCAGGTCGATCTTGGCACCGGTCGACTTGATGCCGTCGAAGCGCGAATCGATCTCGTTGACCGACGTGAGGATCATCGACACGAACTCGTCACGCGTGTAGTGCTTGCCCTTGGCCAGTGCGTAGGAGAGGCCCAGAGCGGCCACACCCGACATGTGGGGGCAGGCCATCGACGTTCCCTGCATGTAGCCGTAGTCCGAACCGGTGATCTCCGACGCGATGGTCGAGAGGACGCCGGCACGCTCGCCGCCGCTGAAGCCGACCGTCTCGCCGCCCGGAGCGGCGATGTTGCAGCCCAGACCGTAGCAGGTGTAGTAGGCGGGCAGACCGTCCGGGCCGACCGACGTTACCGAGATGCACTTGCTGAAGCCGCCCGGGAAGTTCGAGATAGCCTTGCTGTCGTTACCGGCCGAGTAGAAGACCAGACCGCCGTCCACGGCGTCGCAGTTCTTCTTCGACATGAAGTAAAGCAGGGCCTCGATCTCCATCGGGGAGTTGGCCTCATACTGACGGTCCGAGGTGAAGTCGGCCGACGTACCGTACGAGCACTGCAGGATCGAGGCTCCGTGGTCGGCGGCATACTTGATGGCGCGGCCCAGGACGACATCCTCGGGGTTCTTCGTACCCGAGAAGACCTGGCACGACATCAGGCGCACGCCGTCGCCCTTGCCCGAACCGCCGGCTACGCCGCCCACGCCGATGCCGTTGTTGTTCACGGCGGCTACCGTACCGGCCACGTGGGTGCCGTGACCCGAGTCACCGGTCACCTGACCGTTGGGCTGCGTCTCGAGCTTGTCCCACGTGATGGGGCCGTTGTCGATGAAGTTGTAGCCGTGGATATCCTGATAGTTGTACTCGGCGCTGGGTTCGGGGTTCTCCCACATGTTGGCGGCCAGGTCGGGGTGGGTGTACTTCACGCCCTCGTCGATGATGGCGACGATCACGCGCGGGTCACCGGCCGTGAGTTTCCAGGCGTCGGCCACATTGATGTCGATTCCGGCACGCGCCTCGGTGGCGATGGCCTGGTCGGCATTGTTGATGTAGTGCCACTGCCAGAAGAGCTGCGGGTCGTTGAAGTCCGAGGTGACCATGGCGCGCGTAGCTCCGTGCACACCCTCCTTGAAGGGGTAGACCTTGCCGTCATAGCACTTCTTGCGCTCCTTGTTGTACTGGATCTTCGAGATCTGGGCCACGGTGGCCAGACGGCGGGCTGCCTCCTCGATATCCTGTTCGGGATCGAACTCGAGGATGTACCACCGGTGCAGACCGGCGGCACGCGTCTCGGCCTCGTTCTTGCCGGCGTAGGGGAATACGCGCTCAAGCTTGGTGACCTTCAGGTCGGCGAGAATCTCGTCCAGCGACTCGATCCCCGAGCGGGTCATGGCCGAACGGGTGGCCGAGCACTGCTCGGCGGCCTTTTCGAGCGTGGGGATGGCCTCTTCGGAGAATTTGGCGATCAGCCGGCCCGGAAGAGCCTCATCCGAGGTGTTGCATATCTTGCCGTCGGCAACCGTCTGAACGTTCTGGTCGTCTCCCGGAGTCTGCTGCTGGAGCGGATCCGAGGTGCAGGCTGCCAGCATCAGCGATGCGAGAATCAGAAATTTCTTGGTGTTCTGCATATTTCTATGTGGTTGTTTTTTGGGGTAAAGGGCGAAGCCGGATGCCGGTTGCGGACCGGCTTCGCCCTGAAATCTTCGGAGAGCGGATTACTTGACCTTGACGCCTGTCATGACGAAACCGTTGCCGGCATTCGTCGATGCCGTTGCCTCCAGCGCTCCGACGCTCGTCTCGACCGAAGCACGCTTGGGCGTGGGGGCCGATGCGGGCATCGTATGCTGGGCGAAGTTGGTCGGGAGATCCGGAAGGATGCTCTCGAGGTTGCCCGGCGTGTGGTTGAACTCGGGCAGCTCGACGAAGTTCTTCGGCTGGAAGCCCTTCAGGGCCGCAGCACGCAGTTCGGCGATCTTGGCGCTGGCCGTCTCGGGAATGCCGCCCATGTCCTTGGCCGGGTCGACGAGCAGCATGTCGTACATCAGCGTGAAGATCGACGAGGTCGTTCCCGTGAAGAGGAAGCTGAACGTGTAGCCCTGGCTCTGCTGGATCGGCGACGGTACGCAGTAGAGGTAACCGTCGGCAACAGCGCCGAAGAAGAGGCACTTGCCGAAGTAGATGTTCGACAGGTCGGAGAGGGCGAAGGCCGTGTAGGTATCCTGGTTGTTGTAGCGGCCGGCCGTCAGCGTCTGATCGGTATAGAGATCCAGAACGCCGTTGTAGCCGTCGTAGCCGCTTGCACCCGGGATGTAGAGACCCATGATATCACCGCCCGACTCGAACTCAATACCCGACAGACCGCGGATATCGAGCGTCGTCTGCTTCAGCTGCTGCGTGTAGGTCTCGTTCTTGGTCATCGTGACCTGACCGATCTTGTGACGCGTCTGCGGCATCTGCTGTCCGTCGATGGCGTAGTAGTTCCACTTCGTCGAGATCAGTTCGTCAACCGACGGCTGCTGAGCTTCGGGCAGGAAGTCCGAATACTGGTAGCTCTCCAGACCGGGGTTGCGCTTGCCGGTGGTCTTGTACGAGGCCTTGAAGTTCTGCGTTACGTAGCCGTTGTTGGCGCGCAGCAGCAGGGTGTAGTCGGTGTCGCCGTTCAGACCGGTGATCATGAAGCTGAGCTGCTTGTTGTTGAGCGAAGCGAGCTGCTCGGCGGTGAAGGCCGTGCCCGAAGCGTCGAGCAGGGCGTTGGCATCCTGATTGGCGATCTTGTCGGTGCGGAACAGACCGTAGGTGACCGATTCGATCTCCTCGCCGTAGGCGTAGAACTTCACGGCGTTGTCGGTGTTGACACCCAGACCGGCGTATTCGTTCGTACCCTCGAGACCCATCGTCAGAACGACCGGTTTCTCTTCGCCCTTGGCGATGTAGCCGAACGATACGGAGGTGTAGCTGTGCATCGTACCGGCCTCGTCATAGACGCAGCCGATGAGCGTGTATTTGCCGGTCTTTTTGCCGGAAATGCTGATGGTACCCGTTTTGGTGATCTCGCCGTCGAACTTCTTGCTCTGATCGAGCTCCTGGGCGGTGAGGCTGACCTGACCGTCGTCGAGGACGCCCTCGTAAACGGCATACTTCAGTGCCTTGACATCTTCGGCCAGCGTGGCGTTGATCGCAACCACACCGTCCTTGGGCTCGCTCTTCGAGAGCGTTACCGTGTAGTCGGGAACCACGATGCCCGGCAGCAGGATGCGGAGCATGCCCGAGCGGTTGCCGTAGTAGAACGAACCGGCCGAGCCCGAGAACTCGAGCATGATGCTCTGGGCCGGGAAGGTGATCACGCCGTCGACCAGCGTACCGTACTGACCCGTCGACTCGTCCATCGAGAAGTTCTCGGCCACGTTCGAACCGATGCGGATCTCACCGTCGCTCGAGTTGAGCGTGATACCGGTCGACTGGTAGGGGATGTAGACCTTGTCCGGGTTGCGGGCGTCGACGATCGTGTAGACGTCGCGGCCCTCGAAGGCGACCGACGTGCCGGCCAGTGCGTTGACCAGCGTCGCACCGTAGACCTTCATGCGGTAGTAGCCCGGCATGTCGGTGCGCTGGAACATCTCGATTTCGATCTCGGGATAGGGGTTGAAGCTGCCCGAATTGATCGAATAGAGATCGCTCAGCAGCGCGTCGCGCCATTTACCCTTGGTGGCCGAGCCATCGGCACTGGTGACAGCCTCCCAGCCTGCGCGGATCACCGAGAACGAGAGTCCCGTATCCTTCGGGCCGTAGACCGAGATGTAGTGCGGATCCTCGATGCGGATGTCGCAGGTGTAGGTCGTGCCCTCGACGGCCTTCGGGAACGAAACCGTGAATTCCGTCTCGGCCTCGCCCGGTCCGAAGACGATGGGCTGGATATCGAAGATGCCCTCCTCGCTCGGCGTTACGACCACGGGAACCGTGATGGCGTCGAGCGTCTTCGTACGGCGGACCTTGTAGGTAACCTTCGGGTCATCCGCAGGGTCGATTTCGACCGTCGTGGGGGAGGTCTGTGTCGGGAAGTAGACTCCGTAGTTGTCGGGGTCCTCTTCGGCACCGGGCGTGTAGGTGACGTCGTCCGTGCAGCTGCTCAGTGCGACGGTTGCCATCAGCGCCCACAAAAGATATTTGAATGTCTTCACGTTGATCTGTTTTTGATGTTTATTGAATCCTTTCCGCCGTTATCAACCTTTCCAGGGATCGATCAAGCCCGAGGGATCGGGGTTGTTCTGCGTGGCGATGACGGGGTTGTTCTGCGTCTCGCCGCGGGTGATGACGATGTTCCAGTAGGGGGCGCGGCCATCGACGTTGAGCCGGTACGAAGCCGGGGCGTTCGTGCCCACGTAGCCGCGCTTGCTCGACATGTTCAGTCGCTTCATGTCGTACATGACGATACCCTCGCCCCAGAACTCGATACGCTTCTGCAGCATCAGCTCGTTGAGGAAGCTCTCGAGCGACGACGACTTGGCCGTGCAGTCATACTGCGCGCCGTTCATCATGCGGTAGTTGGTCATGAACTGGTTGAGCAGACGGATGCCACCTGCCAGATCACCGGCCTGGGCCGTAGCCTCGGCCTCGATGAAGTACATCTCCTCGACACGCATGCAGCAGTGGTCGGCGGCACCGCCCACCGTCGGATCCTCGTAGGCACCCTGAGCCGGACGGAACTTGATGTTGGCGTAGTCGGCCAGCGAGTTAGCGAGGTAGGTATCGGCATCCTTGCGGCAGCTCTTGTAGGCGTAGCTGCTGCGGTCGGGATCGAGCCACGAGTGGCGGCGGAAGTCACGCATGTCGATGCTGTTGTAGAGGTTGCGGTTGATACCGCGGCCGGCGTGGTAGGGAGCCCAGTCGTTCTCGCAGCTCATGTGGGCCGTGAAGCAGAAGAGGTTCGTCACGCTCTCGCTCGGCAGGGCCAGACCCCAGATCCAGGCGTTGTTCGAGTTGGCGTTGTTGAAGCCGTTGGTCGGATCCTCCCACTGGTCCTGCGTCAGCGGCGTGCAGCCGCTCGTGGTGATGGCCTTGCGGGCGTATTCGGCAGCCTTCTTGTAGGCCTCCTTGTCGTTCTTCGACGTACCGCGCTCGAGGTAGGCGCGGGCCTTCAGACCGTAGACCAGCGGCAGGCTGATCGAGTACTTGTCCGAGGGGGTGTACGACGCCAGCAGGCTCTCGGCCATCTCCAGGTCGGGGAAGATCACCGTGTCGTAGATATCGTCGACCTTGGCGCGGGGGTTGTTCTTGGCCTGGGCCTCGGTCGTCGACGGCAGCACGATGGGCACGCCCAGACCGAGCAGGTTGTCACCCTTGGTTACCGTGTTCTCCTTGAACTCGTAGAGACGCACCAGATCGAGATAGAACATCGCCCGGTAGGTGTAGGCGAATCCCAGGTAGGAGCGCTGCGTGGCGTTGAGCGACGAGAGGTCCGAGGCGTCGATCAGGTTGATGACGTTGTTGGCCATCATGATCCACGTGTAGTAGTTGTCCCAGGTCAGGGCGCCGACGGCGTAGTCCGAACCCAGGGCGACGTTGGTACCCCACTGCGAGAACCAGTCGTAACCGATGTTGCCCGTCACGACGAGGTCACCGGTCATCGATTCCGTGGCGAGGTGGATGGCCGGGAGCGAGAAGTCCCAGGCGGCACCCTGCTGGGCGTAGCCCGTCGAGCCGGCCTTGACCAGCGCGGCGGGGATACCGCGGAGCTGCGTTTCGAGGGTTACCTGATCCTCCGTAGCGACTTCCGTCGGGGTTGCATCCTTGATGCAGCTGTTCAACAGCAGGGCCATGGCAACCGCGGCAGTCGATATTTTCAGGATATTTTTCATGGTATGCATATTCCGGTTTAAGCGTTAGAACTGAATGTTGATGCCGCCCGAGATGGTCCGAACCGGCGAGTAGGAGGCCTGCGAGGTCGATCCGGCGTAGGAGTAGCGCGGGTCGAAGCCCTGGCGGCGCGACCAGTAGTAGACGTTCTCGCAAGCGAGGTAGATACGGATGCGGTCGATACCGAACTTCCGCGTGATGTGCGACGGAAGCGTGTATCCGAAGTTGATGTTCTGCAGGTTCAGGTAGCTGGCGTCGAGCAGGAAGCGATCCGACTGTGCGTTCTGGTCCTGATCCTCATACTGCAGACGCGGGATGTTCGAGTTGCTGTTCTCAGGGGTCCAGACGTTGAGGATATCCTTGTGCCAGTTCATACCCGTCGACTTGTTGGCCGGCGAGTACATGGCGGCTGCATAACCCGAATCGTAGGCCAGACCTCCGATCTGGTAGGTGAACGCAACGCTCAGGTCGAACCCGTAGAAGTTCAACGAGGTGCCGAAACCGCCGTAGAGATCCGGAATCGGGTCGCCGCAGAGGTAATCCGTAGCCTTGGCAAACTCGGTCGTGGTCGTACGGCCGATGATGTTGCCATCCTTGTCGGTCTCATCCATGTACCACATCGACTTTCCGTTCTCGGCAACGCCGGCATATTTCTTCATGTAGAAGGTGTACATCGGGAGTCCCTCGCCATAGAAGGTCGTACCGCTGACATAACCCTGGTAGCCCTCGACCACCTTGTTGCGGCGCTCGGCGGGCAGCATGGTGATGCGGTTGCGCAGGTGGGTCATGTTGAGGTTGATGTCCCACTGTACATTTTCGCGGCGGATCGGGGCGAAGTTCAGCTCGATCTCGACACCGCTGTTGTGCATGTCGCCCACGTTGGCGTAGTACGACGAGTAACCCATCGACGGTGCCACCGGGAACGAGAGGAGCATGTCGGTCGTCTTGCGCAGGAAGTACTCGACACCTCCCGATACGAGACCCTTCATGAAGCTGAATTCGGCTCCGACGTTGAAGTTGGTGTTGGTCTCCCACGTAATGTTCTCGGCACCCTTCGAGTTGAAGACGGTCGATACCTCGCCGTTGGCGTTCTCGATCGTGTAGGTGTTCGTGTAGCGGAAGTTACCGATGTTGTCGTTACCCTGCGAACCGATCGAGGCCTTCAGCTTGAGGTTGTCAAGCCACTCCTGGGTTCCGGCCATGAAGTTCTCGCGGGTGATGATCCACGCGCCGCCGACCGACCAGAAGTTACCCCAGCGGTGATCGGGGTGGAAGCGCGACGAGGCGTCGCGGCGGTACGAGGCCGAGAGGAAATATTTGCTGTTGTAGTCGTACATCACGCGGGCGAAGTAACCCTCGTTGTTGTACTCGGTGCGGTACGACGAAGCGCTCTGCTTGTCGATGATGGCACCCGAGAGTTCGTCGTTCTCCTCGGTGAGCATGTGGCTCTTGGCGGCCGAGAGGACGTAGGCCTTGCTGTCGTAGGACTCGTGACCTACCATGATGTTGACGTTGTGGTGTCCGAACTGCTTGGTGTAGTTCAGGATCTGCTGCATGTTGAACTCGAGCTGGCGCGAGTGGCCTTTCGAGATGAGACCCTTTTCGCTGACGAACTGTCCGAAGTAGGGGTTCTTGATGGTCGTCGAGCGGGTCTCGTCGAGCGTGACGCCGGCGTTGAAGGTGAACTTGAAGTCCTTGAGGAACGTCACGTCAAAGTAGGCCGTACCGTTGAAGGCGTTGCCTTCGGAGGCCTGCGTGTTGAGGCGCGACTCGGAGAGGGCGTTGCTGTTGGTGAAGATCGAACGCTCCATGCCGGCATTCTGGCCGTAGTCGTAGCGTTTGATGCCATCCTCGGTGTAGAGGATGTTGCCCTCGCCGTCGCGGATATAGAGCGGGTAGATCGGACCGATGGTGGTCGTGTAGGCGAAGACGTTGCCCGAGCTGTTGCTGGCGCCGTCGTCGTCGATCTGGTTGTAGTGGAAGCGCGAGTAGGTGGCGTTCGCTCCCATCTTGAGCCAACTTTTGGCCTGGTAGTCCATCTTCAGACGCGTCGTGAAACGATCCATGTCCGAATTGTAGGCGATACCTTCGTTGTTGAGATAACCGAACGATGCATATACCGAAGTCTTGTCACCCATTCCGGAAATGCTGAGGTTGTACTCCTGGCGCAGCGACGTGCGGAAGGCAGCGTCGGTCCAGTCGTCGGGTTTTACGTAATATTCCTGACCTTCGTAAACGAGCCGGCGTCCGAGCGTGGCATTCGGATTGACCTTGCCGTTGATACCGATGAACTCCTGTCCTTCGGGAACGGTGTAGACCATGTATCCCAGACCGCCGTTGTTGGCCGATCCCGTGAGGTTCTGGTTGGCCTGGGCGTGAGCCTGCATGGCGCTCATGCCGGAATCGAGGTAGTAGTTTTTCAGGGCGTTGTAGTGTACCTCGTAGAATTGCGCGGGGTCGGTGATGTACTCATAGTCCTTGACGGCGCGCGAGTTGACTCCCCATTTGGCATCGAAGTTGATGACGGCCTCCTTGGATTTGGCCTTCTTGGTGGTGATCATCACCACGCCGTTGGCACCGCGGGCGCCGTAGAGGGCGTTCGAGGCGGCATCCTTCAGGACGGTCATCGATTCGATATCGTTCGGGTTCAGGTTGTTCAGGTCACCCGAGTAGGGCATGCCGTCGACAATCCACAGCGGGCTGTTGCCGGCGTTGAGCGAGCTGAAACCGCGGATACGGATTTCGGGGCTCGAGCCGGGCTGACCCGACGTGTTGGTCAGCTGCACACCGGCGACTTTACCGGCGAGTGCCTGAGCGACGTTGGACTGCTGCGATTTGGCGATGTCGTCCGACTTGATGACGGTAGCCGAACCGGTAAAGGCCTCTTTCTTGGCCGTACCGAAGGCTACGACGATCACGTCGTCGATGGCCTGCGAGTCCTCCTTGAGGGTGATGTCGATTCGAGTTTTCCCGGCAACGGCGATCTGCTGGGGCTGATAGCCGATGAACGAGATGAGCAGTTTGGCATCCGAGGGTGCCGAAATGGTGTAGCTTCCGTCCGCATTGGACGTGGAACCGATGGTCGTACCTTCGATCAGGATGGTCGCGCCTGCGACTGGTGTTCCCGTTTGGTCCTTGACCGTGCCGGTAATCTGGAGCTGCTGCGCGAAGGTCGAGAGGCAGAGTCCCAAGAGAACCGTTAGTGTAATAAGGAGTTTTTTTACCATAAAAAGATTAGGATTTAACACGAATATGTGTTGCTGATCCTGCCGAAGGGGCCGCAGCCTGGGTGATAGGCTCAAAAAAAGGGATCCAGACCCGGTTTAACGCCCGAAGCCGGGCCTGGAATTCCTCTTTTTGTGGCCGGAGTCCGACCGGTGTCAGCGATTAATAATCTCCGTCCGTGAGATCATTGGTTTTGGAGCCCGTATATTTGGTTGCCGGACCTTCCCACTCGATGACTACCTTGTTGCCCGAACCCGAATCATAGAATGTTCCGTCGTAATTCTGCACTTTGTAGGTATCTGTCATCGTGAAGGAAATTTACCAGATTTACGCATTATATGTATAGAATGAAAACAACATCCAATAAATTGATAACAAATATCCTGTAAATCAAAGTTTTATAATCTTATTTTTATTTTCGGTTGTTTTCAGTACTTTCAGTAGATTGGCTCTTGTTTGGTGCAATTTTGTTTCTCATTTGTTTCTCAAATTCGATACTTATTCGTATATTTGCAGTAGAAAAAATGAGAAAGGAATCCCTATGGCACGAGTTAAGAATCATACAAAAGTCAAAGAGCCAATTCGTCTTCGGATGAAGTCGCTGAGCAATGGCAGCAAGAGCCTGTATCTGGATATATACCGCGACGGAAAGCGGACATATGAATACCTCAAGATGTATATTATCCCGGAAACGGATAGCAACTCCCGCAGGCAGAATCAGACGACAATGGACGCCGCCAATGCCATCAAGTCGAAGCGTATTATCGAACTGACCAGTAATGAGGCCGGGATTGTATTCCGTAAGGACAAGACTTTCCTGCTGGATTGGATGCAGGTTTATATGGAGGCTCAAGAGAGTGCCGGTAAGAAAGATGGCAGTCAAATCAAGATTGCCATGCGCATACTGAAAGACTATGCCGGAGAAATGGTCACACTGGATCAGATTGACGGGGACTTTTGTCGTGGCTACATCACTTATCTGCTGACGGAATATCATCCGAAAGGCAAGGACATATCGAACTACACGCTTCACAATTATTACCGTGCGTTGAACGGTGCGTTGAACTCTGCCGTCAGGAAGAAAAAGATGAAGGCCAACCCTTTCAACGAACTTGAGAAGTCGGAGAAAATCCGCAAGCCGGAGAGTATGCGGTCGTACATGACCATCGAAGAGGTACAGGCGTTGATTGACACTCCTATGCCCCACGAGGAATACGAGATTGTAAAATGCGCATATCTGTTCTCCTGCTTTTGCGGATTACGCATCAGCGATATAATCAAGCTGAAATGGAATGACGTGTTCGTTGACAGGGGACAGTACCGTTTGGCCGTGTCCATGAAAAAGACCAAAGAGCCTATTTACCTGCCCCTCTCTCCTGAAGCGTTGAAGTGGATGCCGGAACGTGGGGGCAAATCATCAGAAGATAATGTGTTCGACCTGCCGTCCGCCAATACAATCAGAATGCAGCTCAAACCTTGGGCGAAAGCAGCCGGAATCTCCAAGCGGTTCTCCTACCACACCAGTCGCCATACGTTTGCCACCATGATGCTGACGCTCGGAGCGGACTTATATACTGTCTCGAAGCTGCTCGGCCATGCCGATGTGAAAATGACACAGGTGTATGCCAAGATTATCAATAAGAAAAAGGACGAGGCTGTGAATCTTGTAAACGGTTTGTTTCACTAATTGAAGGCATTCTGTGGTCCATGTCTAATTTACAAACATATATTTACGGCATTTCTCCGGTTGTAAATGCAACCGAAGTTAATGCTTCCATCACATATTATAAACTCAAAAAGGTAAATCGACATGAAAAGACCTGAAGACGGCCTTCTCTCTTTTTGGAGGGAGCCAACACCTGCAGCACTTCGCTGCGGACAAGGATGTGGCGAATGAACTTTTCGCCCTGCTTACCGAAGCAAAAACAGTTTATCTCCACGATGTTGTGTTGGGTGGTAAACAGTACCACCGCTATGTGGACGATTTCGTAAACGGACACCGGTACATAGACTGTGACCATGCGGCCTGCCGGAACTGCCACGAAATGAACATCCACATTGTCAAGGGGCTGCTGACCGAGTGCGCCAGTTCCGTCCAGCCCTGCTTTGCCGCACCGGATTTCACGTTTAATGAGTGCATGAAGTTGAAACGGATGTATGACACCTCGGAATCGTTGTCTCCGCTTGGTCCGCCCCGTATCAACCGACCTGCGGCTCTCTCTCTTTCTTTTGGTTGTAATTTTACCCCGGAACAGATGAAAAGTATAGTGGCTTGCGCCAATACTTATCATCTGTTCTGTGTTTCTGTACGCATTGAAGACATGGAGGCTCTCTTCGCCTGCAAGAAGGGCTTTTCCATCCGCGTGAACAATATCCGCCGTGTGGTAATCCTGTTCGATGCGCTTCTTGAAAACTCGTTCATCCAATCTCGGTGGCAGAATGTTCTCGGCAAGGGCGCATTCCTGCAGTCCAAGGACGGGACACGCTCCGTTTCGGTGTCAACCCTGTCTTCCGCGCTGTCATCCATCAAGAACAACATGACATCGGTCGCATACAGCATCCGAAAGGTCATTGATCGGCTGAAAGAATGACAGAAAGTGACAAGAAGCGAAGTATGTGAAAGGTAAAAGCATGAGAGTTACAATGACACGTGCATAGTATCATTCCCCAAATCACGGCATCTTCGTTTACAGGACATACCTTTGACCTCCGTTAGCGCGCTGCATAACGGAGGTTTCATCTCCATTGTCAAAAATCAAACTGTGTTATTATGCCGAATAGAATGACATTCATGGAGCGGATGAGCGGACGGCTCGCCGCCATCGAATCGGTACTGAAGAAATTGGAACCGGTCGAAAGTCTCTTGGAGCGTATTACGCTGCTGGAAAATACCATCTTCACGACCAAGAGAGTTTTCACATTTCAGGAAGCCTGCATGTATATCGGGGTTTCTGAAAGTATGCTGTACAAGCTCACATCGAGCAAGGAGATACCGCACTACAAACCGCGCGGTAAAATGGTTTATTTCGCCAAGGAGGAATTGGACGAATGGCTGTTGCAGAATTATGAACCTACCATGAACGAGGCAGTGCGCAGGGTGACGGAAGCCGCCGCCACAGAACCGTTCCTTAACAAGAGACGCTATGGAAAACGAAAGAAGGATTGACCGCACAACCAGCATGGGGATGGATGAACACCGCCTGTCGGACATCCTCCATGCCTCGCAAATCAAGGCGACGGACATTTATGAGACCCCTCCGCAAATCATCTGGATAGATAACTCAACGATTGCCACGCTCGGCAATTTCAGTGCATCGACTGGCAAGGCGAAATCGAAAAAGACGTTCAACGTCTCTGCGCTTGTCGCCGCATCATTGGCGGGGAAACAAGTATTGAACTACCGTGCACATCTGCCCGAAGGCAAACAGCGTATTCTGTACGTCGATACGGAACAGAGCCGTTTCCATTGCCGCTCGGTATTGGAGCGTATATTGCGGCTGGCCGGGTTGCCCACGACGACCGATCCGGAGAATCTCGATTTTTTCTGCCTGCGTGAATATTCGCCGTCGGTGCGTATCGAGGTCATCGACTATGCGCTGCGCCAACAGAAAGGCTACGGACTGGTCATCATCGACGGCATTCGCGACCTGATGCTCGACATCAATAATGCCGGTGAATCGGTGGAAGTCATCAACCGGATGATGGAATGGTCTTCGAGATACGACCTGCACATCCACTGTGTGCTTCATTTGAACAAAGGGGACAACAACGTGCGCGGACATATCGGAACGGAGATGAGCAACAAGGCGGAGACCGTGCTGGTCATCAGCAAGAGTAACGAGAATCCCGGCATCAGCGAAGTCCATGCGCTCCATATCCGGGAAAAAGAGTTCAAGCCGTTTGCATTTACCATCAATGAAACAGGACTGCCCGTCATTGCGGAAGTACACTCGTTTGGCGAGCCCCCGAAGCCCAAGGCAAGAACGGGGTTTACGGAACTGAGCATCGAACAGCACCGCGAAGCTCTCTCTGCCGCATTCGGGGAAAAGCCCATCCGGGGATTCGACAACCTGCTGCAGAGCCTGATGGTCTCCTACGAGGCAATCGGGTTCAAACGCGGCCGGAGTGTCATGATAAAACTGATGCAATACCTGATAGACAACCTCAAGCTCATCATCAAACGGGACAAGTTGTTCTATTACGACATGACGCCTACCGAGGCCATGCTTTTTGATGAAGAATGAAGTCGTGCGCGGGCTTATATCATTTAGTATACTTTAGTATTTATATATATAGGGGAAAAACTAAACTAAACCTTTTTTTGAAATCAAGTGAAAGAAAAATAGATGACCATAGCAGAAGCAAAACAAGTACGCATCGTGGATTTTCTGGCACAGCTCGGCCACCATGCACAGCATATAAAATCGGAACAATACTGGTACTTCTCACCGTTACGGAACGAGCGTACCCCGTCGTTCAAGGTGAATGACCGAATCAATGAATGGTACGATTTCGGCGAGGCGACCGGCGGCGACCTGGTGGAACTGGCAAAATACATTTGCCGGACGGACTGCGTGAGCGAGGCACTGGCGTATATCGAGAGGCTTGTGAATGGCGCATCACTACCGAGAACCCGTATGCCGACCGCTCCACCCCGACCGGTGGAGGCTGAAATGAAAGACGTGATCGTGATTCCACTCCGCCATCACGCCCTGTTCTCTTACCTCCAATCCCGGCTTATCGACGCGGACATCGGCCGTATGTATTGCAAGGAGGTGCATTATGAACTGCGAGGCCGTCATTATTTCGCTCTCGCATTCGGCAATACCTCCGGTGGTTACGAGGTGCGCAACGCCTATTACAAGGGATGCCTGAACAACAAGGACATCTCATTGATAAGACATCTGACAGAAGAGACACAGGAAAATGTCTGTGTTTTCGAGGGCTTCATGGATTTCCTTTCCTATATGACACTGAAACTGGCAGGCGACCGAACGGTCTGTCTTGCCATGCCATGCGACTACCTCGTGATGAACTCGGTAAACAACTTGAAAAAGACGCTGGCACGTTTACAGGAATATTCGGTCATCCACTGTTATCTCGACAATGACCTTGCCGGGCAGAGAACCACAGAGACCATTGCCGGGATGTATGATGGACGTGTCAGCGATGAATCCTGCCACTATGCGGAATACAAAGACCTGAACGATTACCTGCGCGGAAAGAAACGCTGATATTCAGTGTTCTCCTTTGCCACCTAAAGCTCTCCACCACGAGAGCTTTTTTTATGCCCCGATTTCTCCATTTCCCTCCATAGAGACTGCAATATAGTACGATTTAATAGTTCGATTTTTGGAAATTACATAAATCTCATTAACGAAATAGATGTTTAATGCTCAATTATTTTATGGTTTTATATTTCGTGCGTTTCTTTGCAAAATCATACTAATACAAATTTTAATATTCATACTAAATACATGAACTCATATTTCATTTTTGCCATCGTCCTGACGGTTGCCTACATCATTTACTACGCCGTCATCATAGCGCATGACATCTACGGGAAAAAGGGGACGGACAAACCGAACGAGGAAGTTTTCGACCTCGGCGCACCGGAAGAGGAAGAGAGTGTGGCTGTCACGGAAAGCGAGACCGGCTTCAGTATCGGTAGCGAGAACTACGAGACGGAAAGTACGGCTACCTCTTCCGAAACATCCCTTGAGGATGTCAAGGACAAACCGGGAACGGCGCAGGAGAAACTGGAACGGCTGAAGGCCGAGGCGGAGGAACAGATGGAAGAGACCACGCCTTACCTGTCGGACGCACGCACGTCGGAGGAGATGTACAAGGCTATGATTTCCAAGGGACGGTTAGACAACCGACCGGAAATAAAGTGGAACCCAATTCAAGACCGGTTGTGAGATGTCGAAAGCTAAAAAGATTCTATGTGCGCTGTGCCTCCCGTTCCCCTACACGACTTTTGCCAAAAGCGGCAGCGTGAACTATAGCTGGGGAGCGGATGCGTTGGCCACGATGCACGACTTCGTGGTGACGATGATGCTCTATGTCCAGTATATCTGTTGCGCTATCGCCGGAGTTTACGTCATCGTGTCCGTCTGTCAGATATACATCAAGATGAACACGGGCGAGGACGGCATCACCAAGTCGATAATGACGCTTGTAGGTGCGTGCCTGTTCCTGATCGGGGCATTCTATGTTTTCCCGGTTTTCTTCGGCTACCGCATATAACCTTACTTGTATCAGGTCGCAGACAAATAAAGTATTCACTAAAAAAGTAAACGTATGTTTCAGAAAACCAAACAACTGTGCCGCAAGGCATTCGGATTCGTCAACGGAATCCCTACCAAAGTAATGATGTTCTCCTTCATGCTGCTGTCCGGCATGGTGGCGAAAGCGCAGAACTCCGCAGGCGACTATTCCGCCGGTACGAGCGCATTATCCACTGTCGCGGAGGAGATTGCCAAGTATGTGCCTATTATGGTGAAATTGTGCTACGCCATTGCCGGCGTTGTGGCCATCGTGGGTGCAATCTCGGTATATATCGCCATGAACAACGAGGAGCAGGACGTCAAGAAGAAGATCATGATGGTCGTGGGAGCCTGTATCTTCCTCATTGCGGCGGCCAAGGCGTTGCCTCTGTTCTTCGGTATTGCCGCTTAAACATCAAGGATAAGTATGAAAGGCAAGGACGAACGCTATCCGGACTACCCGCTGTTCAAGGGACTGCAACGGCCTCTTGAGTTTTTGGGCATCCAAGGCCGGTATATATATTGGGCGGCGGTGACGACGTGCGGAGCCATTGTCGGCTTTGTCGCCGCCTACTGCCTGCTCGGTTTCATTGCCGGGCTTGTCGTGCTGGCAGCCGTCGTATCGGCCGGTATCGTGCTCATCCTCCTCAAACAGCGGAAAGGACTGCATAGCAAGAAGGTCGTTCCGGGTGTGTATGTGTATGCCCACTCGCGCAAGATCTGACGAAAGAAAAACCATCACGGCAATGTGCATGGCTTTATTGATTGTTGAACGCGGGCGGGTTTGTCTTGAAGCAAGGCGAACCTGCCCCTATTTAATTACACGTATATCGAAATGACCCTATACATCATTTTATGTTTTGTCGCTTTGTGCGCGGGTATGGCCTTGTCGGTCTATGCGTTCGGTACGGGCGGCAAGCGCAAGCGAATCTTTCAGGACATCTATTTCTCGGCGGAGGAAACGGACGGTGTGGGTGTGCTGTACACCAAGACCGGCGAATATTCCGCCGTACTTAAGATAGAGAATCCGGTACAGAAATATTCGGCGGACATTGACAGTTACTACGACTTCACACACTTGTTCACCGCCCTTGCGCAGACGTTGGGCGAAGGGTACGCCATCCACAAGCAGGACATCTTCGTCAGGAAACAGTTTGCGAGCGAACCGACTGACGGTCAGGAGTTCCTGTCTTCATCCTATTTTCGTTATTTCAAGGGACGTCCTTACACGGACAGCCTTTGCTACCTGACCATCACGCAAGAGGCGAAGAAAAGCCGTCTGTTCTCGTTCGATAGCAAAAAGTGGCGCGACTTCCTTGTGAAAATCCGTAAAGTACACGACCAGTTACGTGACGGCGGCGTACAGGCCAGATTCCTGAACAAAGCCGAAGCGAGCGAGTACGTCGATCGTTACTTCGCCATGAACTTCAAAGACCGCACCGTGTCGATGACGAACTTCAAGGCGGACGATGAAACCGTGTCGATGGGCGACAAACGCTGCAAGGTGTACAGCCTTGTGGACGTGGACTGTGCCGCACTGCCCTCACAGATACGTCCGTACACGAATATCGAGGTCAACAACACGGAAATGCCCGTCGATTTGGTGTCGGTGGTGGACAGCATCCCGAACGCCGAGACGGTGGTCTATAACCAAATCATCTTCCTGCCCAACCAGAAGCGTGAGCTGTCGCTGCTCGACAAAAAGAAGAACCGCCACGCGAGCATTCCCAATCCGAACAACCAGATGGCGGTCGAGGACATCAAGCGTGTGCAGGAAGTCATCGCCCGTGAGAGCAAGCAACTGGTATATACACACTTCAACATGGTGGTGGCCGTGTCTGCCGGTGCAGACCTGCAAAAGTGTACGAACCACTTGGAAAACGCTTTCGGGCGTATGGGTATCCATATCAGCAAGCGGGCATACAACCAACTGGAACTGTTCGTCGGTTCGTTTCCGGGCAACTGCTACACGCTCAATGAGGAATACGACCGTTTCCTGACCCTTTCCGATGCGGCGATGTGCCTGATGTACAAGGAGCGTGTGCTGCACAGCGAGGAAACGCCGCTGAAGATTTACTACACCGACCGTCAGGGCGTGCCGGTGGCTATCGACATCACGGGAAAAGAGGGAAAGAATAAACTGACTGATAATTCCAATTTTTTCTGTTTGGGGCCTTCGGGCAGCGGCAAGAGTTTTCATATGAACTCGGTCGTGCGCCAGCTCCATGAGCAGGGAACGGATGTGGTGATGGTCGATACGGGGAACTCATACGAGGGACTGTGCGAGTATCTGGGCGGCAAGTATATCTCCTATACCGAGGAACGGCCTATTACGATGAATCCGTTTCGCATCAACCGGGAGGAATACAATATCGAGAAGATAGACTTCCTCAAGAACCTTATCCTGATGATTTGGAAAGGGTCGGACAGCCAGATTCCCGAAATCGAGTTCCGCATTGTCGAGCAGATAATCATAGACTACTATGATGCCTATTTCAACGGATTTACAAGATACACCGACGAGCAACGGGAGGTACTGCTGAAAAACCTGTTTGCGGCGGCCAGCCGAAAGAACCCAAACAAACCACCCAGAGAGGTGGATGAGATGGTGCGCAAACAGATAGAGGTGCTTGAGGCACGGCGGGCGGCTCTCAAAGTGTCGGAACTGAACTTCAACTCATTCTTTGACTACTCATTCGACCGTCTGGAGCAGATCTGCACCGAAAATGACATCACGACAATCAGCTACTCGACCTATTCGACCATGCTGCAGCCGTTCTACAAGGGAGGCGCATATGAGAAGATTCTCAATGAGAATGTGGATTCGGCACTGTTTGACGAGACATTCATCGTCTTTGAAGTGGATGCAATCAAGGAAAACAAGAAACTGTTTCCCATTGTCACACTGATTATCATGGACGTGTTCCTGCAGAAAATGCGCATCAAGAAGACCCGTAAAGTCCTTGTCATCGAAGAGGCGTGGAAGGCCATTGCCAGCCCGCTCATGGCGGAATACATCAAGTTCATGTACAAGACCGCCCGTAAGTTTTGGGCTTCTGTCGGCGTGGTGACGCAGGAGATACAGGACATCATCGGCAGCGAAATCGTGAAGGAGGCCATCATCAACAACTCGGACGTGGTGATGCTGCTTGACCAGAGCAAGTTCAAGGAACGCTTTGACGAAATCCGAAAGATTCTTGGTCTGACCGAGGTGGATTGCAAGAAGATATTTACCATCAACCGCTTGGAGAACAAGGATGGGCGCAGCTTCTTCCGCGAAGTGTTTATCCGTCGGGGGACGACCAGCGGCGTGTACGGCGTGGAAGAGCCGCACGAGTGCTACATGACCTACACGACCGAACGGGCGGAAAAGGAGGCACTGAAGCTTTACAAGAAGGAACTTCGGTGCAGCCATCAGGAAGCTATCGAGGCATATTGCCGGGACTGGGATGCCAGCGGTATCGGGAAGGCCCTGCCTTTTGCACAAAAAGTAAACGAGACGGGGCGTGTGCTCAACCTCCGTCCCGTGCATGAATCCAAATAAACATTGCAGCCATGAAACGACTACTCCTTATCCTGACCATCGCCTCGGTCACACTCTGCCAGACGGTTCACGCCCAGTATTACAGCGTGAACTACGACACCCGTACCGTTGCGGCGATGGTGGCTGCCTTCGGTACGGAAGCGGTCGCCGAAGGGTACTACCGGGAGCAGGTCGATGACGTCCTCAAGCACTACACGGCAGCGGAGGTCGCTACCGCCGGGATATTCGCGGCCAAGTTCTTGGAGCATAAAGCCCTGAGCGACCTCGGCATCTGGAACAGCCGTACGGAAAACTACTACTACCGGCGCATCTACCGGATGGTGGCGGAGAAAATCATGCCCAAGATATGGGTGGTGGCGAAGCAGATGCTCCATTCGCCGCAAACGGCTATCTATTGGGGCAGTTACCTGATGAAAGTCTGCGATGATACCAAAAGTCTGTGTATGCAGTTCGAGAGCGTGGTGACCAACAGCACGCTGACCTTTTCGGACATCGCCTTTCTCGAAATCAATCCGGAAATTGCCCCCTTGCTGAAACTCTCCGAAACGGGAAACATCGACTGGCAGCGGATGATGGACAACTTCGCCCGCATACCGGGCAACTTCACCCACGAGAACCTGAAAAGCGACCTCGACAACCTTTATAACACGGGGGTCGGCCTTGCAACGGCAGGCATTGCCAATCTTGGTGACGCCCTGTTGCAAAGCAGCTCGTTCCATGACCTGCTGGGTGGAAAGGTTGAAGAAATCGGCAACCTGTATGAACACTACGGGAGTCTATTCGAGCAGGCGGAACATGACATCAGCGGCTTGCTGATTGACATGGTGGGTGGTCCGGACAACGTGGCCGGTCTGTTCAACTTCAGCAACTACAACCTCACGGCATGGATGACCGACTACCTGGACGAAGCGATGGGGAACTATTACACGCAGCGGTGGTACATTGCCCGGCGTGACCAAGGGAGCGTATCGCTGTGCGACTACTATCCTCCGACGGACGACAACAGCATCCTGAACGGGGGCGCATGGGTGCGGTTCAACACGAGCGACCCGAATTTCTATCCTGATGCCTCGCAACGGGAACAGGTACTTGCCAACTCGGAAGGATATGCCGGTTGGTCAAGAAACCGCGTGCAGCAGTTGAACAACCAGAACGACGGGTTCAGCTACAGCATCAACTATTGGATGAGTGCCTATATCATCAGCAAGAAAAACAAGCAGACCAAAAAGGCATACGCATACGAAATCCATGTGAGCAAAAACTGGAACAAAGAAGAGGTCGTCTATGAGGAAGTCTTCGATTCCTACTCGATGGACTTGAACACGTTTCGGGCGCAACTGAATGTCCGGCTTGCGGAGTTCAACGAGAACGAGGACGGCTACACCTATTATATATCTTCCGGTGCGCGGAACTATTACCAAGCAACGGACGCAGCCAAATTGAAGGGATGCGAGAGCGTGACCATCAGCGTGACCTGTTCCGACGGGGTTACGCTCGGACAAGGCTCGACACAGTACAAGTGCCGCAAGTGCGGCAGCTCGTTGAATGCCCACACCAAGGAGTGCGCCATGCAGACCTCGGTGACGGAAAACGACCTCGACCTTTCGGAACTGGACGCGCTATTGAACGAGGCGAACAGCCAAGCGGCCAATATTGAAGCGCAAATCGGGGCATTGGAAAACGAGAACGCTGTCCTGCTGAAGAAAATCAGTACGGCGAGCATTGAGGATGCGGCGAATTACCGGCAGCAGTACAACGCGAACAAGACACGGATAGACCGTCTGAAAGGAGAACTCGCGGAATGGAAGAAGAAACAGTCCGACTATGCCCAAGCAAAGTCGGATGCCGCAGACGACAACAGCGTGGCGACGGATGACTATTACCGCATCCCTGCCATCATGCAGGACTGCAAGGCGGCATACGGTCTTACTTGGCAGGACGGCGGAGCATGGAACGGCTACTCGTATGTACGCAAGGCGACCATGCCGAATATCAACGGTATCATCACATTCAGGGCTACGGTCTCCATTGCCCGCAAGCCGAAATATTTTCTCGGCATAAAAATACACCGTACCATTATCCAAATCAAGTGGGAACTCACTTCGGAATATACGGACACACACGTCGCTGACGTGCTGACCCTTGATCCGGGACTTTCGGATGCGGAAAAGGCTAAACTGGTAAACGACCGGATAGCCGAAATCGCCCGTGAACATCCGTCCTGTAAAATCACGACGGAATACGCCCGCAGCGCACCGACGGAAGAAACGCCATCAGGCGACGTGTACCATCTGCTGTGGTCAAGCGACCGCCTTGAGATAGCGCGAGAGGTGGACAGCAGAATCACCAAGATATATGCCGACTTGGTATCGCTGGAAAAGATGATGCACTACAAGCGGAGCATCCTTGACGTGATGAAGGATGTGCAGCCCGGACTGGACACGGACGAAGGCCGTAGGCTGACACTCGTGGAGGAATGCCATGACCGCTGGGTGGAGAATGCACGGACGCTTCGGAGCGGCAACAGCAGGAATAGCAGAAAGGAGGTACGGCCATGAAACGTACCATACAGATTGCCGTCGTGCTGTTCGCCCTGCTGCCCGGTATCGCCAAGGCGCAGTGGACTTTCGATATAGTCTCCGTCGAAGCCTACATCAACGACCACAAGAAGCAGCGCAGCCTGCTGTTGGCTCGTAGCACCTTGGAGTACAGCAACAAGCTGTTGCACGAGTACAGCTGTAAAGAAATTGGGGACTATAAAGAGTTGAATATTGACCTTGACAAATACACCCGTGCGTTCGATGCCATCGACGTCATGTACCAGTCGTTGCGCACGGTGTTGAACGTCAAGAATACCTATACATCGGTCAGCGACCGTATCGGCGACTATAAATCGTTGTTGGAGGATTTCAATGCGAAGATCTTGAAACGTGGACGCATCGAATCCGCAGATACCCTGATTATCTCCATCAATGCGAGGGGGCTGAGGGCGATTGCCCGTGAGGGGGAACAGCTCTACAAGTCCGTGAGCGACCTCGTGCTGTATGCCACCGGAGCGGCAGCCTGCTCGACCTCCGACCTGCTGATGGTGTTGGAGGCCATCAACCGCTCATTGGACAACATCGAGCGGCATCTGAA
Source organism: uncultured Alistipes sp. (assembly GCA_938014215.1). Classification (GTDB taxonomy): domain Bacteria; phylum Bacteroidota; class Bacteroidia; order Bacteroidales; family Rikenellaceae; genus Alistipes. The sequence goes on from CALLRW010000040.1 coordinate 77,864, forward strand.
CCGGGCCTATTTCGAGACATGGCGGTACATTCAAGTGCGCATCGGCTATTGGAAAGCAAAGGTATATCGCTCCCGCACCATGCGGGAGATTCTCGATGACGCCTTCGGGCGTTGGCGCGGAGCCGGAAGACTGGATTATTAACGACAAAAAGAGAAGAATATGAACAGAAAACTATTACTCATGGCAGTGGCGGTCACCGTAACGACAGCCGTACACGCACAGTATGTAACGTACAACCATGATTCGCCGAAGCAGAATCAGGTAACGGTCATGGAAACCGGTACGGGCGCACTCTCGCCCGACCTCTATTATTCCGTGCTGCACAACAAATACAAGAAGTCGGCGGCGGCCAAAAACAAGCTCTCGTTCCGCACACTTGCCGGTATCAATCTCTACAACCAGGTGGACGAAGCGGAAGCCATTGATTCGGCTTTGGTCAAGCGGGCGAAGGTCGAGGCGTTGAACGTTGCCGACCGGCAGGCGGACATCGCGTGGCTTGCCGAGGGCGATAAGGTCAGCAGACAGATGGACCGGTTCCGGCGCAACATCGACCGTATTCTCCTGTCCGGCGGTACTCCGGCCGACAAGGAACGGTGGACGGAATACTACCACGTCTATCAGTGCGCCATCAACGCCACGAAAGACGCCTATATGCCAAACGCCCAGCGAAAGAAGGAGTATCTGCGCATCTACGAGGATGTGGCACGGCAGAACGAGATTTTAGTGAGCTACCTCGCCAAGCGTCAGAACGCAACGGCAACAAGCACACTGCTGAACGCAACGGACAACCGTACCCTGCATAAGGGCGGCATTGTCCGCAATGCCATGAGCCGGTGGCAGGAATCACGCCTTGCGGTGCGTGGCTCGCAATCGGGCGGCAACGGAAACGGCGAAGATGACAACGAGAGTGTAAACAGAGGGAAATAAAAAGACAGGGCTATGGCAAACGGAGATATACTTTCGGATTTCGGCATCAACCTGTTGGAGGAGGAAATAGATGATGTCATCTTTCAGACCAACGAGTTTCTGACGGACGCGACTTTTACCGGTGCGCAGGGTCCTTTTTGGTGGATATTGCAGATGTGCATGGCACTCGCGGCACTGTTCTCCATCGTCATGGCGGCAGGTATCGCCTACAAGATGATGGTAAAGCACGAGCCGTTGGACGTTATGAAGCTGTTTAGGCCGCTTGCCGTGTCGATTATCATCTGCTGGTGGTATCCGCCTGCGGACACGGGTATGGCGGGGAGCCGGAACAACTGGTGTTTTCTGGACTTTCTGTCCTACATCCCGAATTGCATCGGGTCGTACACCCATGACCTGTACGAAGCTGAAGCTTCACAGATATCGGACAGGTTCGAGGAAGTTCAACAGCTCATCCATGTGCGTGACACGATGTACACGAACCTGCAGGCGCAGGCGGATGTCGCCCACACGGGCACATCCGATCCCAACCTGATAGAGGCGACAATGGAGCAGACCGGCGTGGACGAAGTGACGAGCATGGAAAAGGATGCGGCGAAGTTGTGGTTCACGTCTTTGACGGCAGGAGTCATCGTGGGGATAGACAAAATCATCATGTTGATTGCTCTCGTGGTGTTCCGAATCGGTTGGTGGGCAACGATTTACTGCCAACAAATCCTGTTGGGAATGCTGACGATTTTCGGACCGATACAGTGGGCGTTCAGCATCCTGCCGAAATGGGAAGGTGCTTGGGCGAAGTGGCTGACACGCTATCTGACGGTGCATTTCTACGGGGCGATGCTCTACTTCGTGGGCTTCTATGTGCTGCTGCTCTTTGACATTGTATTGTGCATCCAAATCGAGAACCTGACGGCGATAACCGCCAGCGAGCAGACGATGGCTGCCTACCTGCAAAACTCGTTCTTCTCGGCAGGCTACCTGATGGCGGCTTCGATTGTAGCCCTCAAGTGCCTGAACCTTGTTCCGGACTTGGCGGCATGGATGATACCGGAGGGCGACACGGCATTCTCTACCCGAAACTTCGGCGAGGGCGTGGCACAGCAGGCGAAGATGACGGCAACCGGAGGGTTGGGCGGCATCATGAGATAATCCGCAAAAGATAATATAAACCCAATAAAAATCATAACAACATGAAATTGCAAGAGAAAATCAAAAGTTGGTGCAAGGATGAGAAATTCATGTCCTTTGCACAGGAACGAGCGAGAAAAGAGGTTTGCGAGGTGACGGAAAACCACCGCATCGACCCGCAGTATGAAGAACTGGACGAAGCCTTCGAGTACGACGACCGGTACATCGCCCCCTTGGTGACGTACCTGACGTACAAGCTGCGTCTTGCCCTGCTGCAGCGGAACGCAGGTAAGCGCAAAAGAGGAATCTGGTGGGTGCTTGTCCACGTGGAGATGCAGGGCTATTACGTGGAGATATTCTCGGCGGAGTTCGAGAATCTTTTGACGGAACTTCGGGATGCGGTCATACCCATGCTGCACACGGAATATGTACAGATGTTGAACGGTAAAAGGGAATAACCGATGGTCATCAAGAATTTGGAAAACAAAATAAGACTGGTGGGCATCATCTGTACCGCTTTTCTCGTGGGATGTGTCATCATCAGCTTGTCAAGTATCTGGACAGCCCGGACGATGGTCTCGGATGCGCAGAAGAAGGTGTATGTGCTGGACGGCAACGTGCCTATCCTCGTGAACCGCACGACAATGGACGAAACGCTTGACATGGAAGCTAAAAGCCATGTGGAAATGTTCCACCATTATTTTTTCACGTTACCGCCAGATGACAAATACATCCGCTATACGATGGAAAAAGCGATGTATCTGGTGGATGAGACGGGGTTGGCACAATACAACACGCTCAAGGAAAAGGGTTTCTACTCCAACATTTTGGGTACGAGTTCGGTGTTCTCCATCTATTGTGACAGCGTGGCTTTCAACAAGGAGAAGATGGAGTTCACTTACTACGGACGGCAACGCATTGAGCGGCGGAGCAACATCCTCATGCGGGAACTGGTCACGGCGGGGCAACTTAAGCGTGTGCCCCGAACAGAAAACAACCCGCACGGATTGCTTATCGTGAACTGGCGAACCCTGCTGAACAAGGACATCGAACAGAAAACGAAGATCAACTACTAAACAACGGAGTTTATGAATATCAAGGGATTCAGGCGGATGCTCTTCGGTGAAAAGATGCCGGACAAGAACGATCCGAAATACAAAGACCGTTACGAGCGGGAGGTGTCCGCCGGACGAAAGTTCGCCCAAGCGACACGCATTGACAAGGCTGCCGCCAAGGTGCAGGGATTCGCCAACGCACACCGGATACTTTTTCTGGTCATCGTCTTTGGTTTCGCTATCGGAGGGTTCACTTGGAACATCTATCGCATTACAATGGCATACCGCAACAGCCGGCCGACACGCACGGCGACGGAAATGCAGGATTCGGTGCTACGGGAAAGACACAAGAGGCTGCAAGGGGGTGAAATAAGGGAAAATCGGAACGAGAACAAGAAATATGAACCGCAATAAAGGAGTGCTTATGAATACACGATTTGAAAAATCAGTCCGCTCGTCGGACGAATGGTACACCCCGAAGGAGGTGTTGAAAGCGTTAGGCAGGTTCGACCTTGACCCTTGCGCCCCTATCCGTCCGTTGTGGCCGACCGCCGAAGTCATGTATGACCGGAACATGGACGGATTGTCCCTGAAATGGGAAGGGCGTGTATGGCTCAATCCTCCGTACTCGCGTCCCCTTATCGAACAGTTTGTCCGAAAGCTGGCGGAACACGGCAACGGCATCGCGCTGTTGTTCAACCGTTGCGATTCCAAAATGTTTCAGGACGTCATTTTCGAGAAAGCGACGGGCATGAAATTCCTGCGCCACCGCATCCGGTTTTACCGCCCGGACGGAACACGCGGCGATTCTCCCGGTTGCGGCAGCATCCTGATCGCATTCGGAGTGGAAAACGCAGAAGTGCTGAAAAACTGCAGCATTGAAGGCAAGTATGTACAACTCAATTAAAAGATGTATGATGAAGATATTTGATAAAATCAATTTCAGGGAGCCGAAGTATATGCTTCCGGCTGTCCTGTATATCCCGCTTCTGGTTGCATCGTACTTCATCTTCGACCTGTTTCATACCGAAACGGCGGAGATTCCGGACAAGACGCTGCAGACAACGGAGTTTTTGAACCCCGATTTGCCGGATGCCCGGCTTAAAGGCGGTGACGGCATAGGCAGCAAGTACGAGAACATGGCCAAATCATGGGGTAAGATACAGGATTACTCCGCAGTGGATAACATAGAACGAGATGAACCCGATGACAACAAGGAAGAATATGAATCGCAATACACGGTGGACGACATCGCCTTGCTCGATGAGCAACAGCAGGAAAAGGCTGCGGCAGCGCAAATTGCCGATGCCAAGACACGCGAGCAAGAAGCTCTCGCGGAACTGGAGAAAGCCCTTGCCGAAGCAAGGTTGAGAGGACGCAATGAGGTATTACCGGCGACCGATACGGACAGTACCGCATCGGCGCAACCCCCGACGGCAACCATAGAGGTCAAGGGAAAAATAGAGGAAGAGAGCCGTTCGGTAAAAGCCCCGTCAGAGAACGAACCGCCCAGCGAAGTGGTACGCAAGGTAAAGACGGCTTCGGATTACTTCAATACGCTTGCGGTCAATGCCCGTGAACCGAAACTGATAAAGGCCATTATCGACGAGGACATCAAGGCGGTGGACGGCTCGCGTGTGCGGTTGCGTCTGCTCGACGACGTGGAGATCAACGAGTGCGTGGTCAAACGAGGGTCGTATCTGTATGCCACCATGAGCGGCTTCTCGTCGGGGCGTGTGAAGGGGAACATCACCAGCATTCTCATCGAGGACGAACTGGTGAAGGTCAGCCTGTCCCTTTACGACACGGACGGCATGGAAGGGCTTTATGTACCGAACAGCCAGTTCCGGGAAACGAGCAAGGATGTGGCAAGCGGTGCGGTGTCGGGGAATCTGAACATGAATACCGGCAGTTACGGCAACAGTCTCTCGCAATGGGGAATGCAAGCCGCTACGAATGCCTACCAGAAAACGAGCAATGCCATCGGCAAAGCTATCAAAAAAAATAAGGTAAAGCTGAAATACGGCACTTTCGTCTATCTGGTGAACGGACGTGAGAAACAGTAAAAACGGAAGCCATGATAGAGATTGACAACATATATAATATGGACTGTATCGAGGGTATGAAGCTCATGGCGAACGGCAGTGTCGATGCCGTGATAGCGGATTTGCCTTACGGCGTGTTGAACCGTAGCAACAAGGCGGCACACTGGGACAGGCAGATACCGCTCGAAGCGTTGTGGAAACAGTACCGCAGGATCACCAAGCCGGGAAGCCCCGTTATCCTCTTTGCGCAGGGCATTTTCTCGGCGCAACTCATGCTCTCGCAACCCCGGATGTGGCGGTATAACCTCGTGTGGCGGAAAGACCGGGTAACGGGTCACCTGAATGCCAACCGGATGCCGCTACGCCAGCATGAGGACATCATCGTGTTCTACGACCGTCAGCCGGTATATCATCCTCAAATGACGCCGTGTCCACCGGAACGGAGGAATCATGGACGCCGCAAGACGGACGGTTTCACGAACCGCTGTTACGGTGAAATGAAACTGGCTCCGGTGCGTGTTGCCGAAGACAAGTACCCGACCTCTGTCATTTCCATACCCAAGGAACACAAGACAGGAGCATTCTATCATCCGACACAGAAGCCGGTAGCCTTGATAGAGTACCTGATACGTACCTATACCAACGAGGGCGATGTGGTGCTGGACAACTGCATCGGTTCGGGTACGACCGCCATTGCCGCCATCCGCACGGGGCGGCATTACATCGGATTCGAGATTGAACCGACGTATTGCGAAATTGTCGGACGACGGATTCGGGAGGAACTGGAACGTGGTCATGGATTAAAGAAAGCGAAATAAGGGAAATAAAGAAATAAACAATATCAACAGAAACGATATGAACAAGAAAATAATTGTAACTGCATTTCTTCTGGCGGCAGGACTTTTTGCCACACGGAACGCACAGGCTCAGCGTACATACGAAGAGATGGAACGGCTGACTGTCAATGAACAGGTAACGACCGTCATCACAGCCACGGAACCGGTCCGCTTCGTGGATATTTCCACAGACAAGGTGGCGGGCGACCAACCCATTGAGAACATCATCCGGTTGAAGCCCAAAGAGACGGGACACGAGGACGGTGAAGTGCTGGCCATCGTCACCATCGTAACGGAACGCTATCGCACGCAGTATGCACTCATCTACACCACGCGGATAAGCGAGGCGGTGGCAGACAAGGAAATTCAGCTACAGGAACGGGATGCCTACAACAATCCTACGGTCTCGATGTCCACAGCCGACATGGTGCGTTTTGCAAGACGGGTGTGGAACTCGCCCGCGAAAATCCGCAACGTGGCGACCAAGGCGCACCGAATGGTAATGCGCCTGAACAATATTTACTCGGTGGGCGACTATTTCTTCATCGACTTTTCCATCGAGAACAAAACGAACATCCGTTTCGACATCGACGAGATACGGGTGAAACTGTCGGACAAGAAACTTTCGAAGGCAACCAACGCGCAGACCATCGAGCTGACGCCTGCCCTGGTATTGGAACACGGCAAGACGTTCAAGCACGGCTACCGGAACGTGATTGTCGTGAAAAAGATGACCTTTCCGAACGACAAGCTGCTGACCATCGAAATGACGGAACAACAAATCAGCGGGCGCAATATCAGCCTGAACATTGACTACGAGGATGTGCTGTCGGCCGATTCATTTAACACCGCTTTATTGGAGGAGGAATGACGATGAAAAAGACGATAATACTGATGCTTGCCTGCATGTGCGTCTTCATGAATGCAAGTGCGCAGCGTAACAGCGGCCGCCTCTCGCTTGGAGTGGGATTGCTGTATGAGAACGGCATGGACGTAACGCTTGCTTACGAACATGAAATGAACTACCGCCATGCGTGGGAGTTTTTCGCCAACGGCTATCTGAAATGGACGGAATGTAAATCTTGCGGTCATATTTGTCCGGAATCCTTCTGGCGCAACTATCGCACTTACGGTTTCGGTGTGGCGTACAAACCTTGTGTGGTGCGTGGACGCAACCATTACGGCAACTTGCGTATCGGAGCTTCGGCAGGGAGCGACACGAACAAGTTTCTTGCCGGAATCCATGTGGGTTACGAGCACAATTATGTGCTGCGGTCGGGATGCACACTGTTCTGGCAGGTAAAGAGTGACATGATGATAAAAGGGGCGGATTTGCTGCGGACAGGTATCGTGCTGGGGGTGAAACTGCCGATAAAATAAAGGAAAAACAAAAAACGAAAATAACATGATACGAAAGATTCAATGGTTTGCAATGGCAGTGACGGCGGTATTGTGCGCTGCCTGTGACGCCCATATCGACGTACCTGATACGGCGGTACGTCCGGGACATATTCTCTGCGAGGACGGTACGGCTTTATCCTACGTACAGTATGAACAGTCGGGAAAACGGGCAATAGCGGTTGTCTTCGATACCGAACACCGTGAAGGTACGGAAGGGAACGGCTATGCGGTTTACCTGTGGGACATTGCTCCGGCAGCTTTTGCCGACAGCCTCGGTGTCGCACAAGGGACGTCGGCCGACATCGAGGCTTTGGACGGGAACATGAACACCTTTGCGCTGTACGACACACGGGAGACGGCTTCGCCTATGGCGGAAGCGGTCTTTGACCTGTGGCGGTACGGACAGAGTGCCTATATCCCGTCGGTGGCACAGATGCGGCTGCTGTATGCCGTCCGGGAAACCGTCAATCCTGTCATCGAACGGTGTGGCGGCCATCCGCTGCCGTTGGATGAAAACGACTGCTGGTACTGGACATCGACGGAGGTAACCGGACAGGAAACGGCGAAAGCGTGGCTTTACTCGACAGGAAGCGGTGCGATGCAGGAGACCCCGAAGACACAGGCGCACAAGGTGCGGCCGATTATCACACTGAACAGGTAGGAACGAAAAGAGGGAAAGGACAAAGACAATGGAAGAAAGCAAGGAACTACAAGGATTTTACAAAATATTCCGTGCGGTCATCTATATCTCCGTGCTGATGGAGTTCTTCGAGTATGCCATAGACCTTGCCATGCTCGACCACTGGGGCGGCATATTGATTGATATACACGGGCGCATCAAGCGATGGATGATCTATAACGACGGCAACCTCGTGTATAGTAAGATAGCGACCTTCCTACTCATCTGCATCACTTGTATCGGCACACGCAACAAAAAACACTTGGAGTTTGACGCACGCAGGCAAGTGTTATATCCACTTATCTGCGGATTGTTCTTGATTGTGTTCTCCGTGTGGCTGTACCATCATACGATGGAAACGAGGCTCTACACCCTGCCGCTGAACATCATCTTCTATATGGCGGCTACGCTGGTCGGTGTGATATTGGTGCATATCGCATTGGATAACATCTCGAAGTTCATCAAGGAGGGACTGGGTAAAGACCGGTTTAACTTCGAGAATGAAAGTTTCGAGCAGAGCGAAGAGAAGGATGAGAACCAGTATAGCGTGAATATACCGATGCGGTACTATTACAAAGGTAAATTTCGCAAGGGATGGGTGTCGATAAGCAACTGTTTCAGAGGAACATGGGTGGTTGGAACTCCAGGTAGCGGTAAGACGTTCAGTATCATAGAACCGTTCATCCGCCAACATAGTGCCAAGGGCTTCGCGATGGTGGTCTATGACTACAAATTTCCGACACTTGCCACTAAACTTTACTATCATTACAAGAAAAACCAGAAGCTCGGCAAAGTGCCAAAAGGATGCAAGTTCAACATCATCAACTTCGTGGATGTGGAGTACAGCAAACGGGTGAACCCCATTCAGGCAAAGTACATCAATAATCTTGCGGCGGCGAGCGAAACGGCGGAAACCCTGTTGGAATCCCTGCAGAAAGGCAAGAAAGAGGGAGGCGGAGGCAGTGACCAGTTCTTTCAGACTTCTGCCGTGAACTTTCTTGCCGCCTGTATCTACTTTTTCGTGAACTACGAGCGGGAACCCTACGATGCAAACGGAAAGAAACTGTATGCGGAGAAACGGCAAGATCCGCAGACGAAGTTCTGGAAGCCGACGGGTGTCGTTCGTGACCGTGAGGGTGGCAGCATCGTGGAACCTGCCTATTGGCTTGGAAAATACTCGGATATGCCGCATATCCTTTCATTTCTCAATGAGAGCTACCAGACTATTTTTGAGGTACTTGAGACGGACAACGAGGTCGCGCCGTTGCTCGGCCCGTTCCAAACGGCCTTCAAAAACAAGGCGATGGAACAGTTGGAAGGTATGATAGGTACGCTGCGTGTCTATACCAGCCGTTTGGCTACAAAGGAATCTTACTGGATATTCCACAAGGATGGGGACGATTTCGACCTGAAAGTTAGTGACCCCAAGTCACCCAGTTATCTGCTGATAGCCAACGATCCGGAAATGGAAAGTATCATCGGAGCGTTGAACGCTCTGATATTGAACCGTCTCGTTACCCGTGTGAACACCGGGCAGGGGAAAAATATTCCGGTCAGCATCATCGTGGATGAGCTACCGACACTGTATTTCCACAAGATAGACCGACTGATAGGTACGGCGAGAAGCAACAAGGTAAGCGTAACGCTGGGTTTTCAGGAGTTGCCGCAGTTGGAGGCTGACTACGGAAAAGTGGGAATGCAAAAAATCATCACGACAGTGGGCAACGTGGTAAGCGGTTCAGCTCGCGCAAAAGAGACACTGGAATGGTTGTCGAATGACATTTTCGGCAAGGTGGTACAGGTCAAAAAGGGCGTGACGATCGACCGGGACAAAACGAGTATCAATCTCAATGAGAACATGGACAGTCTTGTACCCGCCTCGAAAATTTCGGATATGGCGACGGGATGGATTTGCGGACAGACGGCACGTGATTTCGTGAAGACGAAAACCGGTACGGGAGGCTCGATGAACATTCAGGAGTCGGAAGAGTTCAAGACTACAAAGTTCTTCTGCAAGACGGATTTCGATATGAGGGAGATAAAAGCGGAGGAAGCGGCCTATGTACCGCTACCGAAGTTCTACACTTTCAAGTCGAGGGAGGAACGGGAACGCATCTTGTATAAAAATTTCATACAAGTCGGACAGGATGTAAAAGACATGATAGCGGATGTACTGAACAAGCGTGGGGCGAAATAAATCAAAATCCCTGCAATAATTTACGTGGTTATTGCAGGGATTTTTGTATTCCATTCAGCTACCCGAAATCTTGCGGACATAAATGAATCATCTGACAGTTTCCGATTTGGAATCGTTTTCCGACAGCAGATTTTGTAATTTGTCGATGTCCGGTAGAGTCTTGCGCAAATTTTCCGGCATTTCTTGGGCTGTGCGGTATGTCGCCACGCCCATAGGCTTATCATAGTCGCGCACCATGATTTCGACAAATTGGCGGTTGGCATCCTGACATAGGACAATACCGATTGAAGGGTTCTCGTGCGGTTTCTTGTCGGTCATATCATATACAGTCAGATAACCGCTAAGCTGTCCGAGATAATTCGGGCGGAACTTGCCCCGTTTCAATTCCACGATTACGCTGGCATTCAGTTCTCTGTTGAAGAATACAAGGTCAGCAAACATTTCCTCTCCGGCAACTATCAGGCGATGCTGACTGTCGATAAAAGTGAAGTCGTTTCCAAAACGGAGAATGAACTGCTTGATATTGGTTACGATTTGGTTTTCGATGACCTTTTCGTTCCAGTCCTGTTCGCGTTCTCCCACATTCTCCAGATTAACCATTTCGAGCATATACTCATCCTTGAACGCCAATGTCGCTTTTACGGCATAAATGGCTTCGGGCAGCACTTGAAGGAAGTTGCTCGGCAAAGATCCGCGATTTGAATAGATGTCTTCTTTCAAGTAATTTTTGAGAGAGGATAGCGACCACGCATTTTGAGCGGCACAATGGATATAGAACAATCGTTCTGCGATGTCTTTTGAACGAGTCAGGATTTCAATATGATGTGAAAAGCTAATCTTGACAAAATCGTCCCAGGTAAATTCGGTATTGACCGGTTGCCCGATAAGTTGCAGCAGTAGATGCTCGTCAATATCCAATTCGCCCAACGCTGTTGGATGAATTAAAGCCGTACCCTTTTCCGACGAATGGTTTTCCAATTCGCCCAACACTGTTGGACGAATTAAAAACGTCCTCCATTCCTCATAGAATGAGCGCATCCGTTTCAACCCCGATTCAGAAAAGCCGTGCAGACCGGGCAACTCCCGTTGAAGGAGCTTTGATATGGTAGGCAATGCTTTAGTACCCCAACAGCCGATGCGGGAATTTTCAGACACGAATTTCCCCACTCCAAAATACAACGAGAGAGTTTCTTTGTTGACCGCAGCCGCACTTCTATACCGGCAGCGTTCGATGGCATGTTTGATTATCTCTACTGCCTCTGCATATTGTGTATAATCCGATGGGATAACTTGTTGTTCCATATACATACGTTTTTGTGCCGCAAAGGTACGAAAAATACGGGATATACAGGGCAGAATGCCAACATATTATAGTGCCGTGTGGGTCTTATTCGGTATTTTTAGCGTTCCGGTTTCCTGCACTCGCTTTGCTGCCAATCTACTCACTTAGATGTTCATGTGTCTGGGGCGTGCCGAGAAAGCCGGTAGCGGTGTGGATAAGATTGTGAGCGGTTGGCAGTCTTTGGGTTGGCCGCTTCCTACTGTAGCCGAGGAAACACGTCCGGACTATGTTGTGCTGACCTTGCAGTTAGGGATGAAAACCCGACAAGAAAACCTCGCAAGCAGGATTTGAGAAAAGAGCAAATCTTGGAGTTCTGTGTTGAGCCGCAATCCCTATCTGATATTTTGCAACATTTAGGATTGAAAGATAGGGAAAATCTTATGGAGGTCTATATCAATCCGATGATTGGTGCAGGGGTATTGGAAATGACGGAGCCGGACAATCCCACAAGCCGTAACCAGATGTATGTAACGGTAAAAGTGGAACAAGAATTTCAAAAGTAAGTTTATAATAGGATATTGCGGCTTGGACGCATCCAACCTCATACAAATAACACTGCCCGCGTGAAAATGGGGGCAGTGTTATTTATATGGTAGTTCGCTTATTTAAGCTCGTGTACCGCTTAAAAGTTCGGCAAGTTGCCGGTCGCAGAATTTATCGTATTCCTCCTTGTCTGTACCGCTTTCGATAGCCCGGTCGATAACATCGCCCAGTTCGTCGAAGCAGACTTCTTCATTGACACACTTTGCATTGCTATCATCTTCTTTCAGTAGATAGACCTCGTAGTAATCAGAGCCGTTGAGAGCGATAACGACATATCCGGCGTGTAACCGTCCGTTTACTTTCAGCCGCAGTGCCGGTAATTCTTGGAATACCGTAGCGACAAATTCGCTGACTCCCCACGACATAAAGACGGGTATGGGGGTAAATGACAGTAATTGTTCTTTGATGGTCTGTGCGATGTGCATTACATACTCTTTATCCATAACTTTGATTTTTAATATGATTATTGATTTATGTTAGTTGAACCATTCGGGGTTATCCTCTTTTAATTCCGTGATGAGTTCATCGTCCGGTAATTTGAGGGTCTTCGCATCGGCGAAAAAGAAAACCTCGTCATATATTTGTTCGGCTTCCTTACTTGCAAAACCTTCGCTCTCGTCCTCGAAACTGCCCGGATGAAGTGCATCGAGCAGAGCGGTAGAGCCGATAAGTAGTTCTTCACCTTCGTTGGATTTCACGATACGGCAGATGTAGATATTGCCGTCAAATTGTAGTTCTTTCGTTTTCATACGCCTGTTATCTTAATGGGATATGTCTCCCGTTTGCCTTGAGGTATTCCATGATACACTTCGCTTCTTCGTGCGATGCACGGTTGCGGTCATCGTAATTGCGTGTCTCGTCTGCCATGACCACGATACACTCCTTTACCAACCTGTAAAGGCTTTGCTGCAGCGTGGGGTGCATTTCGGGGATAGCGGCTGCAAACCGTTTGGGATTGAAGCCGTAATCGTTCACTGCTCTTTCCCAGTCTTTGGCGAGCTGGTACTCCTTGCTTTCCTTGATGTTGTCCATAATCTTGAATTTTAATGATTTGTTTTTTATTCCCTCCGTTCGATTCCTTTCTGTCGGAACCGCTTTGGGATTTTATAGATGCGGTAAACGGTTGTCGGTACAGCTTCATACGGGAGGCTTTTCCTGCCAATTACTCTTTCTGAGGGAAGGAAGAATTTGCAGGAAATACATTTCAAGCCGCCGGATCAAGCGCGACGGCCGACCTTTGCATCTGATAAAACCAAACCGGGGCTGACAGGGAATGAAGCTGGGGAAACGCTATAAAAGGGAAGTTGAAAATGGTAAAAAAGAGAGGAAACGAAAGCTATGAATGGAGGAAGGGTGGGTGGTGACGGGTTCGTCAGAAAGTTAAAAGAGGTACTTGGGTCCTTTGTCCGGAGCATACAAAAATGAATAGAGGGCGGATTTCCCCCCCCCTATTCGTTATGACAACAACATTTGTCAGGCAGCTATTTCTTCCGTTTGCGGTTCGGTCTGTGCTTCCGCTTCGGGTTGCGGTTCATCGGGTTGTTCCGCTTCCTGCGTGGCTTGTTCCTGCAAAGCGGCTTTTTTTTCCTTAATGCGTTGGTGCCGCTTTTCGTACACTTCATTATATCCGTCTTGGATATTGGCAAGTTCTTCGGGCATATGCTTTTGGGCGAAGCCAAGCAACAGGGAGGCTGTGGCGTTGTTACCGAATGCGTCCTTGAAATTGGCAATCAGATAATCCCTGCGGATAACGGCTTTCTGCTTGGCGGTAAGGTTCTCGATGATGCGCATTTTGTCCTCGCTCGTAAGGTAGTAATAAGAACCTTTATCTTCAATTCCCACCTCATTGAAATGCTCTTTGCGGAGTGAGGAGAGCAGGAAGAAATACACCATTTTCTCCTCGTCCTGTCCAAATTTGCGCTCTGACATATCGACCTCTAAAATCCGCTTTTTGGTGTCTTCAACGGTCTTTTCGAGGGCAATCTCCTTGTTGCGTTTGTCCTGCTTTTCCAACTTCTCGATAGGTGAAAGCGGCATTTCGGTTGCTGTACCGTTTACGGTGGTAGCGGTATTTGCAACATAGCACAGTGTAATGTCGTTGCTCTCAATACGGAGATAGAGGGAGATTTCTCCTGCTTCGCTTCGGGTGCGGATTGCTTCGCATTTTTCGGTGTAACCGTTCAATTCCTGCCCGTAATCCTTTTCTGCATCCTCGTATTCCTCGGTGGTATCATAATCCTCTTTTTGAGGTGCTTGGGGGCTTTCGGGGTATTTCGTTGCATAGGTTTTAAGGCTTTCCACTTCGTAGCCCATAGCGGTAAGTCGGTCGATGACAGCTTCATTGTAATTGTAGCTTTCGTGGCAGAGGGGAACGGCAGGGTGCTGTTCCATGAGCCGCATAGCCTTTTCGGTAAGGTGCGATGTGTTCATTTCCACCAAGCAAGCGCGGTTGGCGCAATTTCCGCAACCACCCTCACAGAACAACATCATATTATTGGTATTGTGAGGGCATGAAAGACAAAGGGTTTTGTCGAATGAATAGCGATTGAGGTCTGCGGTGTATTGCCGTTCGATGCTTTGTGCCACCTCGGAAGCTTTCATGCCTCGCCAACTATTGTACTGCACCCCCTCTTTCAGATGTTGGTCGTACACCTCACGCTGTATCTCTTCCCCATAACGGCAGATTTCACTTGCCACGCTGATTGTGATTTCGTCCTGCTCCAACAGCAAAGCGATTTCGGGTATCAAGGAAACGAATTTAAGTCGTGTACGGATATATGCCTCCGTCTTGCCGAACTGCACGGTCAAGGACTGTACATCGTGGCGACCGCTGTCTATGAGCTTTTGGTAGGCGTTGGCTTCCTCAATCGGGGTCACATCCTTACGCTGCAGGTTCTCGGTAATCGCCATTTCCTCGGCTGTCTCGTCTGAAATTTCCATGACGATAGCCGGAATTTCCGCCAATTCAGCCATGAGGGAAGCACGGTATCTGCGTTCTCCGAATACAATCTCGAAACGGTTGTCCGCAATAGGGCGCACACCGATAGGCTGAAGCACTCCCTGCTGACGGATGCTCTCGGCAAGTTCCGCAAGGCTTGTCTCGTCAAAGTTCTTACGTGGGTTGTAGTTACTCGGCTGAATGTCTGCCAATGCTACCGATGTGATGTTCTTCTCTACTGCTTGAACTGCTGTTGTTGCCATAATCATAAAATTTAATTGGTTGATATTTGATTTTTTTATTTTCCCTTTTTTCGGTTCTTTTCTCTGCCTGAACCGCTTGGGATTTACAGATGCTTCAAGGGACTGACGAACAAGCTATTTTCAACGCTTTTTCCGGAAAATTACTCTTTCGCAGGAAGGAAGAATTTTACGAGAAATGCACTTCAAAGCGGTGAAATCAAGCGCGGCAGTCCAAATTTGCGTCTGGAAAACCAACCGGCGATGGCAGGAACGAGGCCGGACAAGCGGCAAGTGGAATAAATAAAAAAGTAATACAACCATGCGGTTATAAGAGGTAATAGAACAGGAGAACACCCAGGAGGGTATAAACAGGAAAAACGCTACCTTGTGGACGTGCCCATAAGATAGCGGTATGCTATAAAAGGTATATCGGATGGGGACTACAACCGCCGTACCGGTTATTTCTCGTGCTTTTCCAAATACTCTTTCATCGCCTCGTTCACGATGTCCCGTAGAGACATATTCTTTTCGATGGCGAGGTACTTCATCCGGGTATGAATACTTTTGTTTATGACAAAGTTGCAATGTACAGCAGGCTCTTTTTCCGTTTTGACCGGTGCAGGTTCTTTCTTTTGCGTGGACTTCCCGGTGGATGACAGCAAGCCGTCCAGTCCGCTTCTCATGCCGTTTTTCAATGAATCACTTTTGCCCATATCGTTTTTATTTTAATTTCAACACTTCTTTTGCTAACTCCATGTAGTCCTTTGCCCCGTTGCTGTTCTTGTTATACTCAAAGATATTCATGCCTTTTATCGGAGCTTCGGCCAATGATACATTGTCCCGGATGACGGTCTTGAATACCTTGTCGCAGAACGATTCGCTGATTAGTTCCGCCACACTTTTGTTGAGCGTCTTGCGCTTGTCAAACTGGGTGATGACAATGCCGCCGATATTTAGGTTTGGGTTCAAACGTTCCTTGACAATCCCGACCACATTTGTAATCTTTGCCATTCCGCGCATGGCGAGGAACTGCGCCTGTACCGGGATAATCAGGAAATCCGCCGATGTGAGGGCGTTCAGTGTCAGCAAACCCAGCGAGGGCGGACAGTCAATCAGGATATAGTCGAATTTACGGGTTTCAAGCAATTTTGCAATCAGCCCTTTTAGTATTAATTCCCGCCCCGGCTCGTTGATAAGCTCGGATTCTGTCGCCGACAAATCGAGGCAGGACGGTACAACGGAAAGACCGTTTTCCAACTCGAATACCGGTAAGGTATATTCGCCTTTCATCGCTCCGTACACCGTCCGTTCCTCTTCGATGGAGAGACCGCAGGATTCCGTGAGGTTTGCCTGACCGTCCATGTCGATGAGCAGTACACGCTTTTTCTTCTGCTGCAATGCGGCAGCAAGATTGATGGTGGTAGTTGTCTTTCCGACACCGCCCTTGTGGTTCAAAACTGCGATTATTTTTGTCATAATTTCGTGTCTTTATATCTGATACAAAGATAATACTATTTTTAGTATTTACTATTATTAGTGTATACTATTTTACTACTTTTGTATATTTTAGTATTATAGCATCTACTACTATACTAAAATACTGATTGACTAAATGTAGTGCATTCTATCATTTCTGATGGGATATTTCCTAATATCCTACTTTACTAACCTTAGTATATACTACATTTAGTATTTGTTGTATAACAGCAAAATAAGCTCATTTTGGAATTAGTCTTATAAATCATCATCATGCGCATTAGATAAATTCTGTCTCAAGTGCTTCCAACAAGTCGTGTATTTGTTTTTCCGCTTCCTCCATATCCGATACAATGTCCTTGATGTGGTAAGGTGCGCCATTTTTACCGTGCCCATCATTTCCAATCCATAGATAGGCTTCGTAATCCGGGTCAAAACCCTCGAAATATTGTTCCATGTCAGCAATGAGGGTATCAATGTCCTCACATTTCATTTCGGCACTGAAATTAAAATCCTGCCCATAGTTGGTATAGCGTTGGAAGTCGAACTGAATATTTGATTTATTTTTGTCATCCACACTTATACTCCAGCCTTTGCTTTGGGATATTTCCGTTACTTTTTGTATCTTTTCTTGAGCGGTCATAGTTTTGAGTTTATAGTGGGGAGACTTCACACCGTCCTACCGATTGCTTTAATCCGTTATTTGAAAGTAATACTCCTGCAGCTCGTCTGGCCATTCGGCGGTCATAGAGCGTGGCTTTCTGGTTGTCCCGCTCGTGCCATTGCCAAATTTTGTGATTAAGTACAAGGCACAGCTCTGTCCAATGCTTGTAGTTATCTTTCCATTCTGCCTTAACCTTTCTGTATGTGTCAGCTATGGCTTCATTCCCGAACTTGTCTGCCATAGAGAAGTCCTGCCAAAAGGTTGTCATCGGGTCATAGCCAGTAATTTCCGCTATATTCCACTTGGGAATTACTATTTTTAATATTTCCATACTTATTATTGTTTTTGTAATACTCATGAATCAAGATTACTATTTCCCTTTGTTCGGTCTGTTTGCGACCGCCGGGAAGATTTTTCTGCTTTCAGAAGGTGGCGGGGAACAATCGGACAAGGCTGATCCGGAAAAATACGCTCGACAGCGGAGAGGAAGATTTTTACGTGTCATTTGCGGCAGTATGCCGGCATTGGCAGGATTGGAGCCGCCGGTTACCTTTGCGGAAAATTCTGTTCCGTAGGTCGCACGGCAGCGGACTTGGGTTTAATGGGAATCCGTTAGAAAAGGAAAGATTTATGAATAAAAGAGTGAGGCGGCCAGCCGGGACGGACTTTCCGATGGACTGTCTTGGGACTACAGAGGGCAGGATTTATCCCGCCCCCTGTAATGCCAAGTCTGTCCGTGTCCGTCCTTTTGCAAAAAGGGGCTTCACGCACTTTATGTAACGTGTTACACAAAATGCGTGAGGCTGCTTGAAGCAAACTGGCCGCAGGATGTAAGGCTATATGAGGGAGAAAGGAATTTTATAAAAGGCCGTTGGTCGATCGGAACAACAAACCGTACCGAGACTTTGCCCGATACGGTCTTGCATATAACTCAGTCTATGTCATAGCCTATCATGTATTCATCGTTGATAAGCAGATAATAGTAGCCGTTGCCACAATTCCTGTATTCTTTGCTGAATCCAGCCGCCATATCTCCATTTTCGCGTGGCTCACACCATAACGTACCGTCATAGCCACAAAAGTCGAAGCGTCCGGTGGAAAACTTTTCGCCTTGCTTCAGTGCCGTTCTGAAACGAGCCATATCCCAACTGCTGCAATACTTCTCGATGGTGGCAAGTCCGATACACTTGCCGTCGATGCGTGTGCCGGTCGTGATGCGGTTCTCGTAGAGGGATTTATCCAAATCGGCATTAGCGATTTTGCGAAGCCAATCATTCGTATGCGTGGCAAGTCGGGCAAGTTTCTGGTATTTCAAGACCTGTTTCTTTCCTATGTCCGCTGCATCTTCGGGAGAGGATGACGGATAGTATATCTTCTCAATGCTTGCCCAATCCGTGAAGATGTACCCGCTTTTTCGTTTTCTTGGCGCAATAATGCCGATGACGTTTTCATTGCGGTTGATGAATAATCGCCTACGTTGTCCTGCAATCCTTACATATAAAGAGGTGGAATTCTGCTCGTTTCGGAGATAGGCTTCTGCCGGATGAATAGTTGTTGTTTCCATATTTGTATAAATTTTGATTTTTGCTGTTCCTATTTTGGTTTACCTGTTCAAAGTTCCGGGATTGTGCCGTTCTTATATAGAACACCGTCCCGATAATGGGACACGATGCCCGGCTTAAGTCCCATTTCCTCAAAGGCTATATGCCTGATATAGTCCTTGTATTCTTTGCCAATGAAATTCTTTCCACAAAGGTTGTTGAAAATCATAGGGACGGAAAAACCGTCTTCGCTCGATAATATCACTTTGTCGTCTTGTCTAATTTCTTCTACCATACTTGTTTACTTTTAATTGGTTGAACTATCATGCTGATTTTTCTTTTTCCCTGCTTTCGTTTGCCGTGCAGGTTTGTTTTCAGCTTTTTGAGGCAGCCAGAGGATGAAGCTGTGGCATCATAAGCCAAACCCGGATAGAAAACCGACCGTGTAACAGTCTGTTTTCGTCATCCGAATGCAATGCGGCTTGGCGATTATGCGCTTCGTCCTACATTCGCCGACGAAAAGAGTAAAGAATGACCTGCCGGTAAAAGCAAGGATTTTGTAAAAAAGAAGAGTCGTATATGATAGAAAAAACGGCTTGGGATGTGAGAAAATACCCTGAAAAATTTGCGGTGTATCGTATTTTATGTAATTTTGCAGTTGTATTTCAAAATTGCATAAACAGTATGGAGGCAAAATATATCCACAGGGAGCTATCCGCCGTGATAGAAGAGGCTTACCGCTATTTTTCAGTCATTACGGTAACAGGACCGCGCCAGTCCGGAAAGACGACGCTGCTCCGCAACTTGTTCTCATACCTACCGTATTACTCGTTGGAAAATCTTGATGTCCGGAGTTTCGCCGAAAACGACCCGGTCGCTTTTCTGAACCAGCACACGGAGGGCATGATTCTTGACGAGGTACACAACGCTCCGAACCTGCTGTCGTATATTCAGGGTATGGTGGACAATGATGCCGACCGGCGGTTTATCCTTTCGGGCAGTTCGCAGTTTGCCATGCTGAAAAAGGTTACACAGTCTTTGGCAGGACGTACCGCCGTTTTCGAGTTGCTCCCCCTGTCATACTCCGAAATACGGGAGCAGATCACCGATACGCCTCTTGACAACCTGCTGTTTAACGGGTTTTACCCTGCCATTTATTCGGGCCGTAACATACCCAAATTTCTTTATCCGGCGTACATGAAAACCTATCTGGACAAGGACGTGCGCGACCTGCTACAAATCAAGGACATGATGCAGTTCCACACATTCATCAGGCTTTGCGCCGGACGTATCGGATCGCTGTTCAAAGCCTCTGAACTGGCCAACGAAATCGGTGTCAGTTCACATACCGTTACGGCATGGCTGTCCGTCTTACAGGCATCTTATATTGTTTTCCTGCTACCTCCCTATTTCGAGAACACACGCAAACGGCTGACTAAAACTCCCAAGCTCTATTTTACGGATACAGGGCTTGCCTGTCACCTGCTCGGCATCGAATCGCCGGAACAGCTTGCACGGGACAAGATGCGTGGGGCGTTGTTCGAGAACTTCATCGTAACGGAAGCCTTGAAGCGGCGGTATAACCAAGGCAAGGAAAGCAACCTCTATTTTTACAGGGATTCGAACCAGAACGAGGTCGATTTGCTGTTGAAAAAACATTCGGGGCTATACGGTATTGAAATCAAGTCGGCGATGACCTACCATGCGGACTTCGAGAAGGCGTTGAAACAAATGGACGGCTGGGTCAAAGAAACCATACTGGGTAAGGCGGTGGCCTATGCGGGTACACTCGAAAATACTGCTGGAGAAATCAAACTTCTGAATTACAGTCACCTGGATGAGGTGTTGGCTTAACAGCCCTATAACAGTCCAGCTAATGCCGACACACACTCCTGCTGCATGGATTTGATGTAATCGAAGAGAACCGAGGGATTGATATTCTTGCCATTTAGCTTGCAGGTGACGTGCAAGTGCTCGCCTGTACTTCGTCCGGTCGAGCCGGTAATACCGACGGCATCGCGGGGACGGACTACCGTACCCTTGGCGGCCAGCACCCGTGAAAGGTGGCAATAGCTGACGGTGTAATTTCCGTGCCGCAGTGTCACATACTTGCCGGACGTCTTGTCTTGTCCCACTTTGACGACCACCCCCTCCATCATGGCCAATACCTGCTCGCCCCGTGCGTGCAGGTCGATACCCCCGTGAAACTTCCTCTTCCCGGTAAACGGGTCTTTCCGGTAGCCGTATGGCGATGTAATTCTGATGCGCTGCAATGGATAAGACACACTGAGATAACGGTCAATCCACAACTTCTTACTTTCATCGGCAGGTTTTGTCGAAGTCTCCTGTGCAGGAGCCATGCTTTCGGGTGTCGGCTCCGGCTTTTTCATACCCTCCTGCAAGGCTTCTACCTTGTATCTTTCTGGTGTCTTGGCAATCGTGTTGAACTGCGCCTGAACGGGCATCGTGCAGAATGAAATACCCGATATTGCTATCAGTAGAATTTTTCTCATTCGGCAAAGTTATAACGGGAATTTTCATGTCGGAAACAAACTACCGTCATTTCTTGTATTGGTTTGATATTTTGCGTCTATTAGTACGATTTTGATTAGATAATTGTACTAATGAAGATAAAAACAGCATATTACAACCATTTATATAGCTGTATTTTTGTCCGTCATAATAAGATGTCTCTATCTTTGTATAGTACAATTTTATAATATGAATATAGTATGAAAAAAGTTCAGATTGAATTTGATGAATTACCCTTTTCGACACTGGAACGATTCGGTCTTACAAGGGAAATGATCGAGGACTTGCCGATGCGTGTGTTGGAAGACATCTGCAACGGCCGGCATTCTCCCGTGCTTCCCGTGCGTGTCACTGACGAGCATGGCGGGCAAATCGAGAGCCGCAGCCGCTTTGCCTTTATCCGCATGGACGACGGTCAGGTGGATGTGGTGTTCTATCCGGCACTGAAATCCTCTCCACTGGAGCGGTATGACGAAGCACAGCAGAAACAGTTGCTCGACGGCAAGGCGATTGTCGCCGATGTGGAAATGTCGGACGGACGGAGCAGCAAGGCTTTCGTACAGATTGACGCCGAGACGAAACAGGTGATGTATGTCCCCACGCCCATCATCGCACGCAACCTGAAAGTGCTGGCCGAGGTCATGCGCCTCGGTACGGTGGAGGTAAACGGGATGCAGCACGGCGAGCCGCTGACGGTAGTCGTGGGCGGCGAGCCTGCCACAGTGGGCATCGACCTTCATGCCAAGACCGGCATCCGCATCTGTTCGGGCGACGCGCAGCAATGGCGCAACCAACCCAAGCGAGAGTGGGACAAATACACCTTCGGGTGCTACGGCTGCTGGGTCATGGACGATGACGGTAACCTTGACTACGTTTCGGAGGAAGACTACACCGAAGAGCTGTGGAACGAACAGAAGAAGAGCGGCGAGCGCAATCGTGCGACAGCTCTCCATAAGTAAAACATCAATCCGTACATTATGGCACAGAACGAATATTATCCCGAAGACGTACTTGTCGGGAAGATGCAGAGCGGCGAATACGGCTGGCTCGATTACGTCAATCATTTCTCCGCCGACTGGCAGGAGGAATACGCCCGTTACTGCGAGGAAAAAGGGCTTGCAGTCGGCAACGAATCCGCCGCCGAGTTCGTCCGCTTCAAGGACGAACAGTTGGAGGCAGCAATGGAAAGCGGAGACGCATAACGAAAACAATCAGACTATGGCGATACGAACGAATACCAATCCCCGGCAGATGGACTTGCAGCCCGAAATGCGCGATATGCTGATGCGCAACGGGCTTCAAGCCCATGTTGCACTTGACGATGCAGGGTATCGGCTGATCGTGCAGGGACATGACTCGCCCCTGCTGGTCTATCCGATCACCGAACGTCAGATGTTGGCACTCACGGACTGGGGAACGAACACTGCCAACAAGAAGGCCTACAACGTGCTGACGAGCATCGTGGGCAAGGACTTCTATATGCCCAAGAACTTCGTCCATGCCCGCAATGCCAACGGTCGTGTGGCTATGGGGCTGCACGGCTACCGCATCGTCATCGGCGAGTACGGGCGCATGGGGCGTATGGGAATGCCCCCGCCGTTCCTTGGCTGGACACCTCGCAACCAGTTGGGCTTCCACCTTCGCAGGGTCGGCGGCCAACTGTTCTTTCCGGGGCCGTCCATCGTACCCGAACGCCCCGACGGGCGCATGAAGCCCGGCGAACTGCAATCAGGCGGTTACGGCTTCTATTACAAGGGGCATCAACAGGAGCAGCCCGTACAGCAACGGGATGTGCTGCAGGACTTGCAGGCGGCTATCACGCCGATGGTCAGCCGTCCACGCAGCAAGGAACCGGCACGGCCGTACAAGGAGCTTATAGCCTCTCCGGTCTATTTCTCCAACGAGAAATGGGCGGAGTGCCTTGCCTCGCACGGTCTTGTCGTGGATGCGGAAAAGCAGACGCTGACCGTGCAGTCGGAAAGCGTCCAAGCCGATATGGTCTATGACCTGACGGAAGAGGAAGTGAGGACACTGGTTGCCGCACCCATCGAGGAGCAGCCCGTAGAGAAACGTCTGGAACTGCTGAACGGCATTATCGGGGCTGACTTTTCCGACAAAGTGACGATGGAGGCTCTCAACAGCGATCAACGCATCGCTATCGGTCTGCATCCCGAAGTACAGCAGGATTTGAAACAACGCCAACGGCAGGAGCAAGAGGCTTTTATGCCAGTGAAAACCTCGCTGCAACAGCAAGAGGAATCCGTACAGGGAAATATCGGTGCGGTAGTGGACGGGCGTGACCTCCAGTTTTTGAATGAAAACAAGGGATGGTATCGGGAAGAGAAACACGGGCGGGAAGTCGAAGTGAGCCAGATAGCCGTTCAACCGGCACAGACCGAGGGGAAATACAGGATGACCGCCGTTATCGACGGTCAGGCTATCAGCCATGAGATAACCCAACGGGACTACGACAAGTTCCTTGCTGTGGATGACTATCACCGGATGAAGCTCTTTTCCAAGATTTTCAGCGAAGTGGACATGAAAACACGCCCGGAAGCACAGCGGGGTCTCGGCACGAAAATCTTTGCCGCCCTCACCGCAGGTACGGTAGTCGCGGCGGGTGTCGCACACGGCATCCACCATCACTGCCATGCCCCGGAGTTCTACGGCGAGTGTTTCGGCGGTCCGCCACGCCCGTACTTCAAGCCGGGTGTCGATACGCCGAGGGATGTGGCCATCCGTTGTTTCGAGGCAGAGATGAACCGTGAAATCAATGATATGAGAATGGGGAGGTAAACCATGAGAGAGGGCGAACTGACTTATGACGATTTTCTGCGCAGGCTGAACATTCAGGACGTGCTTATCGACGCGGGCTATCACCTGAACCGGCGTGACGGCCTGCGCTATCCCTCGTATGTCCGGTTGGACAGCGAGGGGCGGCGCATCCGCAACGACAAATTCATTGTCACGCAGCAAGGGAAATGTTGTTTCAAACCGCAACAGCAGAAGTCGTATAACATCATTTCCTTTATCAAGGAGCATCCGCATTTTTTCGCGGAATACCATGCCGGTGTGTCTCCCGACCGACTGGTAAACCTTGTCTGCAACCGGTTGCTGAACCATCCCGTCGCTGACCGGGATACCCGGATTATCCAGCCTAAACGGGATGTGAAGCCGTTTGACATGGCGGATTACGACATTCACCAGTTCAATCCGCAGGATCGGGCGACACAAAAGAAGTTCTATCCGTTCTTCAAGCATCGGGGCATCGACCTTTACACGCAATACGCCTTCCACCGGAACTTTTGTCTGGCGACGAAACACCGTGAGGACGGCATGAAATACACCAACCTCGCCTTTCCGCTGACCGTTCCGAAAGATACGGGACAGGTTGTCGGTCTGGAAGAGCGAGGGCGCCCTCGCATGGATGGCAGCGGCAGTTATAAAGGGAAGGCGGAAGGGAGCAATTCGAGCCAAGGGCTATGGATTGCCAGCCCAGCCAAAACTACGCTTACCGAAGCCAAGCATATCTACTGGTTCGAGAGTGCATACGACGCGATGGCCTATTACCAGCTTCATCAGGCCAACGACAAGGATTTGCGGAAAGCGGTCTTCATATCTACCGGCGGTAACCCGACGGTGGAACAGATGCGGGGTGTCCTCACGCTCTCGCTTCCTGCCAAGCAACACATCTGTTTCGATACCGACCTTGCGGGAATCGAGTTTGCCAAGAACCTGCAACAGGAGATGTACCGGGCTGTCCGTTCCACCATCGAGGAGACACCGGAGCGGAAGCCTTATCTGGATTCCGTCGCTGACGGCAAGAACCTCGATGAAGGAGACATAGACCTGCTGCCCGACGCTTTGCGGTCGAGCTACGGGAAATATGAATCCGCATGGGAAGAAGCCATGTCGATGCGTTCGAGCGGCCTGTGCCATCCGGACGACATACGGGAACAGACGGATATCATGAACGGAAATTACAAGGAGTTCCGTGAAGGATTGCGGGAGTTCCTCGGTCTGGACAAGGCGAATGACGCCTCTTTTGTCCGTGAACAGCCTACCTATCCCAACAAGGACTGGAACGAACAGCTTTTGGCCGGGCAGAAACAGGAAGAGACGGTCGATGAGACACAGGCGAGAGAACAGTCACCGGAAGAGGAACAACAAACACACTTTCGCCGATGATGACCGATGCACCCACAGGACATTTCCAAAGCATCGTGCTGCAACCGCACGCCGGACAGTTCGTCATCGACGAGCTGCCCGCAATCGTATTGTGCTGTGCAGCATGGGTGTACGGTGGCATGGAGGGACTGCCTCTGACAGCTCTTGCCGTATCGGTTGCCGCATTGCTTTCTTTGGCATTGCTGTACCGTTTCATCTATCTGCGCCGGACACGCTACCACATCGGTAGCGAGCAGCTTATCAGCAGGCATGGGGTGCTGTCCCGGAAGACGGACTACATGGAACAATATCGTATCGTGGACTTTGTGGAACACCAAAGCCTCATGCAGCAGCTTTGCGGCCTAAAGACGGTACGCATCTTCTCGATGGACAGGAATACACCCCGGCTTGATTTGGTAGGCATCAGACACAACTTCGATGTGGTAACGCTTATCCGGGAACGGGTCGAGTATAACAAACGAAAAAAGGGAATATATGAAATCACGAATCATTAGTCTGGTCATTTTTGCCCTCTGCCTGATGCCACACTGGGCAAAAGCCCAAATCACGGCGTCCAATCCGTTGGAATGGATGGCGTTGGCCGAGGGCAACGAGGTTATCAATGACCAAATAGAGAAACAGATAAATGGTCAGACGAAGACAGCTATGCTGCAGAACAGCATCGCCGCCGAGTTTAACCGCATCCACAAATGGGAGAAGCAGTACAACAGTTATCTCAAGACGGTAAGCGGCTACGCTTCATCGCTGAAAGCCTGCACCCATCTCTACAACGACGGCGTGAGAATCTTTCTCACGTTAGGGAAATTGGGCAACGCCATCCGAAACAACCCGCAGGGCATCATCGCCTCCATGAGCATGAACAATCTGTATATCGAGACGGCAACGGAACTGGTATCGGTCTTCACGCTCCTGAATGACGCAGTGGCCAAGGGCGGCAAAGAGAATATGCTCACGGGTGCGGAACGCAGCAAGACCTTGTGGGCGTTGAACGACAAACTTTCGGTTTTCAGCCGGAAGCTGCACCTGCTCTACCTGAGCATACGGTACTATACCCTCAATGACGTGTGGAACAACGTGACGGCCGGGATGCTCGACCGCAACAACGGAGAGGCGGCACGGATGGCCATGTCCCGTTGGCGCAGGGCTGCCGTCCTTGCACGATAAAATCAGGTGAATGATGAAACGGACGATTTGGATAGGCATCTTATTGCTGTGCATCGGTATCGGCAAGGTTCGGGCACAGAACGACCCCGTGCTTGCCGGGATGATCCTGCTCTATACCGACAAGGCGGAAAAGGAGCTGAAGAACCAGGAGAAGGTCATGCTGATACAGACCACCGGACACCTGTGGACGAAAGAGGAAGTGAAAGCCACGACCGACCTGCAACGGGAGTTCAACAACTATTTGGACTCTTTCCGGTCGATAATCTGCTACGCAGCGCAGATATACGGTTTTTACCACGAAATATCAAGGCTGACGGACAATATGGGAGACTTTACCAGACAGGTAAGCCGCAATAGTCCCAACGCGCTGGCCGTTGCTCTCTCCACGCAACGGAACCGCATTTACCGGGAACTGATTATGAACAGCGTGGAGATTGTGAATGACATCCGCATGGCGTGCCTGTCAGACAACAAAATGACGGAGAAGGAGCGCATGGAAATCGTATTTGGCATCCGTCCGAAGCTCAAGATGATGAACAAGAAACTGCAACGGCTGACCAAGGCGGTGAAATACACGACGATGGGCGACATCTGGCGTGAAATCGACGAGGGGGCACGCCCGGCAGCCGACAAACGGGATATCGTGGAAGCCGCCAAAAGACGCTGGCGGCAGATAGGAAGAAATGTAAGACCTTAAAAACAGACAACGTATGGGCGTTTGGAGTACACTATTGAAATATGGCGGCAAGGCCATGAAAGGTGTCGGTACGGCTACAGCGACTACCGGCAAAAGTATGGGTAAGGCAGTGCTGCACCCTTCGCAGACCTTGCGTGGCGCGGGTCAGGCCGTCAAGACGGCGACCATCGGCGGTGCGGTCGGTTATGTGGGCTGGGAGAAGCTGACCACCGACAAAAGCGTGGTGCGTATCGTGAGCGATGCGGTCATCGGCGAACCGGCAACGAATACCCTCGCGGAGACGGCGGACGGAGTGCGTGAACTGACGGGCAAGGCCGGGGAAGCCGTCAGTTCGGTCAGCGGTGCGGTAACCGGCATCGACAACAAGCTGAACGGTGTGTCGAACTTTTTGCGCCAAGCCTCCGGTGGCGGAGGCCTTGATATGTTCGGCAACTTTTTCCGTAACCTCGGCAGCGGCAACGTGTCGGGGCTGAGTATTGCCGGGCTGGTTGCGGCGGCGTTCCTCATATTCGGACGCTTCGGCTGGCTGGGCAAGATTGCCGGCGCATTCCTCGGCATGATGCTCATCGGCAACAATGCGGGTGTCTTCCGAACGCCGGAGACAGAAAACGTGCAGCGCACCCGGACGCCCGAACTTCCGGCAGAGGAACAGACGCATGGCGGAGGGATGAGAAGATAGGGATATGAATCAATAGGTAAACAGCATGAAATATACAGAAGAAATGATCCTGCAATCCGATAGCGGTTATTGTATGCCTTTCGAGGAACAGCAGGGCAAAGACGTGGAGCTGTCGCTCGGCTACGGCGAACAGACCGACCCGGCGACGGGCGAGAAATTCTTTCATCACGGCATTGACTTCAACGTGCGGTGCTATATGCTTTCTGCCCTCGCCAGCGGCATTGTGTCGGGCGTGGGCAACGATTCCGGACACGGCATCTGCCAGACCATCCGCTACGGGGAGTATGAGGTGACATACGGAAATCTGTCCAATGTCTTCGCTCAATTCGGACAGCGTGTAAAGGCCGGACAGACGGTAGCTTTGAGCGGTGACAAACTGCACATGACCGTCCGCTTCAAGGGCGAGGAACTGAACCCGCTGGAGTTCCTGACGATGCTGTACGGGAACATACAGGCAATGCGTCAGGCCGGCGGACACGAGACAGACTATTTATCCGGCTTGGAGATGGAACTGAAAACCGATTATGAACGGGACAAAAGGGAGATAGAGGAACTGATGCTGCACTTCCTGCCGCACTATATGGAGGATTTGCGGCATGGAGCATACACCTTGCCCCGGAATACGGAGCAGTCGCTACGCCACATCTTCACGGTGGGCGCGATGAAGGAGTATTTCTACGAGAATATGCCGAGCATGGCCAATCCGCTCGGACTGGGACACAAGGCCATGCCGCTGGCCTGCAAGGTGCAGAACCTCCTTATTGCGGATTTCCTGCATTACCTCGCCCTGCGGCATGATGTGTACCTCTCCACTGCGAGCAGCGACATAAAAAAAAACTCCATGACGAAGCCCTGACCTATGGCGGCATCATAGACCCGTTGGCGGAACTGGACATCGACATACAGAGCTTCGACATACCGAGGCTTGTCACGGTCTATCCCGACCGGGCGGGTGTGCGCTGGTGGACCAAGGCATGGTTCAACAATCGGGAAGAGGGCGAGACATCCGTCGAAATCGAACGGGAGCAGGCGATACGGTTCATGCAGGACAACATCGAAAAGGACGCATGGCTGGAAGAGTTCTTTCCCCGGCAGATGGAGGTTTACCACAACGCCATCGAGCAGACGAAAGAACAGCTATTGAAACAGATAAATATATAATACACAACATGGATGGAATCAGACATAGCCGGCAATTCGCGGAAATAGAACGTCTTGTGAGCGATTATTTCCATTGCCATCTCGCTCCCGTCATGTCGAAAACGCAGGCTTTCCTCACGAAGAAGCAGGGCGAGGAAATGAGGGAGTATTCCACCTCATTGGGCGGCATACTCAGCGCAATGGCGTCTGCGGCACAGCCGATGGGCGACCCGTACCAGGTACTCAAGGTTACGGGCGAATGGAACTCGAAGACGACGGAGGACTACATCGGAATGTGCAAGGCGGAGATTACCGGCTCCAAGGAGATACAGCAAGACCTCGCATACATGGCCGGGCAATGGCGCGATACCGTCGTGCGGGAAATCGGGCGTGAACGGTACAACGAACTGTCGGAACAATTGGGCGGTGACCTTGCCTACGCCTATATGGACTACCGGGTAGAGGAACTGATGATCGACCGGCTGGTCAAGGAGCGAATGCCGAAATCGTCAGCCGACTACATCATCCGCAAAGCCGCAGAATCAAGCTTGCTCGGACTTTCGCAGACCTTGAACCGCTCGCCGCTTGCTGAGGAAATCGAGGCACGGGGCGAAGCGGCCTACCGTCCGAAAGGATGGGAAAAAGGTGCGGGTCGGGTATTGGGCGCAACGGCGGATGCCGTCATGATGGGTGGCGCAGGTTCGTGGGCGACATTGGCAAAGTTTGTCGGGGCGGACGTGGCTATCTCGGCAGTCGCCTCACGCTTCGAGCCTGAAAAGTCGCCCAAGCTCTCTGTGGAGCAATGTATCAGCAAAGGTGTGTTCGGTAGCGAACGGAACGTGTTTACGGACTTCCGTAAGGAGGCTGCAACAGTACAGACGGGTGATAGTGCGCTTATTGTGGCGGCCAACGAGCAGTTGAAGAAAAAAATACCTGTGATGAACTTTAATTTTTTGGAGTGGATGCAGACACCAAAGTTTACCCCTTTCCAAATGTCCGAAAAGCCCGGACACCCTGAAAAGAAAAATGAACGTGCCGAACGGTACAAGGATGTGCCGCTCATCGTCGCTCCCGGACAGGAAGAAGCCTATTTGAAGCATTTGGAGAAATATAAGAATGCAACGGCTGTAAAATCCACAAAGGAATCAACACAGCCGGAAATGGAACAGAGGGAAAAAGTGGAGAAAGAGGAACGGCAGGTGGTTATTCCACATGAGGAAGAAAAGCAAGAGAGAGAGGCTGTGCAGACCAACACGAACGGATGGAGCGGATTGCTCGGTACATTGGGATTAGAGGGATTGGGCGATATCACGGGCAACCTCGGATATGTCATGGCCATGCTGCCCGACATCCTGCTGGGAGCTTTTACCGGCAAGACGCAATCGTTGCGCTTTGGGGACAACCTGTTGCCGATAGCGAGTATTGTGGCCGGTCTGTTCGTGCGTAACCCGCTGCTGAAGATGCTCCTTGTCGGTCTGGGCGGCGCGAACTTGCTGAACAAGGCTGGACACGAGGCGTTGGGGCGTCCCATGCCGTCCGCCGACGTGCATACGGAAAACCAGTACCGCCGTTATCCCGACGAACCGCTCAATTCCCGTATCGTAAACCCTGTACTGCAAGGCAGCACGCTCATCGCCACGATAGACCGTGTGCCTTGTACCATCCAGCTCACGCCGACCGTCGCGGAGGCTTACCGTGCAGGGGCATTGCCGCTGAACACGCTGGCGAACGCCGTGCTTGCCAAGAGCGACCAGTTGCGCCATATTGCCTCGCAGAATTACGACGACGGACAGCGGGAGACGATTGTGCGCACACGGGGCATCCAATAAATCCATGAACAATAAAAGCATGATGATATGAAAGAAAAGTCGCAAATCGAAAAAAAAGCCGAAGAAAAGCAGACGGAACTGCTGTCTGCCGCACTGGGCGGGGCATCGAACGCCGGCGGCCATTGGCTCAACGTATCGGGCAAGGGATTTCCCCGGCTCTATCCGCAAGGGGTCTCGGCCAGCCCGTTCAATGCCCTCTTTATGGCCTTGCATTCGGACAATAACGGATGCAAGACCAACCTGTTCACGCTTTACAGTGAAACCAAGGCACGGGGGGCTGCGGTACGGGAGCATGAGCAGGGCGTACCGTTCCTGTTCTATAACTGGAACAAGTATGTCAACCGGAACAATCCGAATGAAACCATCGACCGTACCGCCTATCTCCAATTGGACGAAGAGCAGAAGGCACAGTTCAAGGGTGTCCACAACCGAGAAATCCGCACGCTTTTCAATATCGACCAGACGACGTTGCCCTACGTGGACAAGCCGGCTTACGAGGATGCGGTAAAGCAGGACGGCAGTGTTCAGGAAAGAGGATATGCCGAGGCGGACAACCGCAGGTTGCGCACTCGGTTCAACGACTTTCTATTGAAGATGCGGGACAACCTCGTTCCCGTGCGCTCGGACGGTAGCGGAGTTCCTCATTACGAGACGGACAAAGATGCGGTCTATATGCCGCGCCAAAAGGATTTTGAGCATTACCACGATTATGTGCAGGAAGCCTTGCGGCAGATCGTGAGTGCCACAGGACATCAACAACGACTTGCCCGTGAAGGCATGGTCATGAAGAATGGTGTGGCTCCGTCAGAGGATGCGGTAAAATATGAAAGGTTGGTTGTGGAACTGGCTTCGGGTATCAAGATGTTGGAACTGGGACTGCCCGCGCGTTTGTCCGATGCAAGCCTGAAGACGGTGGATTACTGGTGTCGGGAGTTCAAGGAAAACCCGTGTATAATGGACGCTCTCGAAAGCGACGTGAACAATGCGCTTGATGTTATCCGAAAAGCGGAACGGGGCGAGAAAATTGAGTACGCCACCCTGCGAAACAGACGGCAGACCACGACCATGCAGGAACAGATGCCCAAGCATTACTTTGTGGCGAATGAAATCCGCCAGCACCCGGACAAGGCGGCGAAAAGCATCGTCCTCGTCATCGACCGGGAGGCGAAATCGGCGGATGTCATTTTGCCGGCAGGAGCTTCGACCGAGGCGAACAACGAGATTCCCGGCATGAACAAGGGGCGTATCGAACGGGCATTGCAGAAAGAGGGTATCGAGCAGGTGCGTTTCTATAATACTGACGGTGCATTGGGTTACAGACCCGATGACAGCTATTTCAATGAAAAAATGGTGACACTGGCCCGGTTAAGGAACTACACGTTGGAAAAGCTCTCCACGCTGGACGTGTCGGAAGCTGTCAGACGGGCGAATGAGGTCGGGTTCGATGCCGTGCAGATGATTCAGGATGACAAGAACCGTTGGGCACTCTATATCAAGCCGGAAAACAAGGAGGGGTACAGCGTCTATCCCGACAAGGAGGATGTGAACCGTTTTTTCTCCACGCTCAAGCAGGCGATGGACAACATCGACAAGGTACGGATGGAGCTGGCGCACAAGTATTATGCACTGGCGGAGGTCAAACCCGACCTGAAAGTGGATTTGTTCGGCAGCGATACGCCGGAGATTGACCTGAACCGTATTCAGCGTGTTGCCATCTTCAAGACCAGGCAGGATGGAATCCAGTGTGTGGCAACCATCGACGGACAAAAGCTGCAGCCCCGCAGCGTCACTCCACAGCAGTGGCAACGGATGTGGGTGGCGGAAGACCGTGACGGCTACAAGCGGCATTTGGCGGCTACGCTGTTTGCCGATGTGCTGCAAAAGGGACAATCCGTCGGGGAACAGAAAGCGGAAGAGCAGGTACGGCAACAGAATGAGGTGGTGGCGGAAAATCGGTCGGAAGAGACGAATGATGAAAATATGTCTCCGAAACGGCAGTTTTGGGACAACCTCAAGGAAAAGCATCCCGACGCCCTGTATCTGATTCGTGCAGGAGAAGTCTATCGGCTTTATAATGAGGATGCGGCAAAGGGAGCTGATATATTGGGGATTACGATGAAGAAATATCCGGAACGTGGATTTTCGGCTTTCGCAGAGTTCCCAAGGACGCAACTGGACAGCTATCTGCCCAAACTTGTCCGTGCTGGTGAGCGTGTCGCCATCAGTGAGATAGAGCTACAGGATAAACGGCAGGACGAGCAGGAAACACATAGGGGTATTCATAGATAAGGAGTGACGATTATGACCAAGAATCAGGAATATGCACTGCAATACGCAGATTATGCGATGGCACAGATGCGAAGGTATGGCATCCCGGCTTCCGTCACATTGGCGCAAGGCATACTGGAAAGCAGCAACGGACAGAGCCGTCTGGCAAGGAACGAGAACAACCATTTCGGCATCAAGGCAACTTCCTCGTGGATTGCCGAAGGCGGCAAATACGGAATCTACACCGATGATAAGCCGAATGAAAAGTTCTGCAGCTATGACAGCGTGGGTGATTCATACGAGCATCATTCCCGCTTTTTGAAGGAGAACAGCCGCTATGCCGGTTGCTTCAAACTCTCCCCGGACGATTACAAGGGCTGGGCACAAAGCATTGAGAAAGCCGGTTACGCCACAGGCGGCAAGTATGCCGAGAACCTGCAGAAAATCATTGAGCAGAACGGCTTGCAGAAGTATGACAGACAGGTGATGCAGGAGATGACGGCACAAGGCCGGCAGTTCGGGGTGGAACACAATCCGCTCCAGACTTCCGAGAGTGCGGAACATGGAACGGGGTATTCGTTCCCGGTGGAACGGGAGGAATTTCTGTTCATTACCTCTCCGTTCGGAACACGGCAAGACCCGTTGGACAGCACAAAGCAACAGATGCACAAGGGCGTGGATATCCGTTGCAAAGCCGACGCGGTACTGGCTACGGAGAGCGGCGGCAAGGTCGTGGCGGTAAACCAGAACAAGAATACACCCGGCGGCAAGTCGCTGACGGTGGAATATGCTCGGACGGACGGCAGCAAGGTACAATGTACCTATATGCACCTCAAGGAGATTTCCGTCAAGGTCGGCGATACGGTACAGGCAGGCGGACGGCTTGGCACATCGGGCAATACGGGG
The DNA here is from genome assembly GCA_938014215.1 of uncultured Alistipes sp. GTDB lineage: Bacteria > Bacteroidota > Bacteroidia > Bacteroidales > Rikenellaceae > Alistipes. The sequence continues at coordinate 112,279 of CALLRW010000040.1, forward strand.
ACACGGACGACCGGGGAACATCTGCATTTCGGTGTGAAGAATATCTATGCCGACGGGACGAAACGGGATATAGACCCTGCGGCGTATCTGGCTGAAATCGCACAGAAAGGACATATCAAATTGCAAATGCTGCACAACGGAAATGACCTGCTCGTCAAATACAAGGCGGCGGAAGATACCGTGCCTGAAAAGAACCTTTCGCCAGACGGATGGATGAAAAAACTCCTTTCGTCGGAGGATAGCGGTGTGGGAATATCGGGATGCAACGACCCGATTGTGGAGATGGCGATGACCGCTTTCGCCTCCCTGATGCTTTTAGCCACACAGATTGATAACCGGGAGGAAGAGGAACAGAAGACGGCGATATCCGCCGCGATGGATCTTCGTACCATCGACCTGAAGCCGTTGTTGCCGAATATGAAGAACTGCGACCTGACTATCGGCGAGAACGGCAAGGCCATTCTGAAAGCGGACAACGGGGAACTGCATGTCTCGCGGGAGCTGACCGCTTCCGAGCTGAACCGGTTGTCTGCCACGTTGAACAACGGTACACTCACGGAAGAGGCCAAACAGATGCGTGTAACCGGTATGCTGAATACGGTTATCCTGTCGGAAGCGGCCTCACAGAATTTTGAGCAGGGGATGACCCGGCAACAGGGACAAACGGAAAACCTGCGAAGATAAAGGCATGGCGATATGATAAAATGCGTGATGATACAGCTATGCAAGTGTCTGGCGGGAGTTTCCCTCCTTGCGTTGCACCTCCGGTTCTGCTACCTGCTGTTGGGATGGATCGGGACGCTCGTTGTCGTGGGCGTGCAATTAGCCATCGCCGGATGGATGGTCTGGGCGATGATACGCGCACCCGACTGACCGCACTCTACAACAGTTCAACATCAATCAACCCATGTATCACTTGTCCGGATGATCCATGTATCATTAAAGACAAAAAACAGATGATTAAATGTAATGTTACGGTATGCGGCGTTATCGGCCGCGATGCGTCGGTTCGCAAGAATAAAGAAGAGAAAGAATTTCTGGTGTTTCCGCTCCGGGTACAGATTCCGGCGACGGGTGGCGGGCACACTATCGAGGTGGATGTCCGCAAGGAGGGCTGTCAGGAGGAAGCCGCCGGTTATCGGAACGGCTCCCGTGTAGAAGTGAGGGGTACGATGTATCTCAAACGCCGGGGCGACAAGCTATATTTCAACCTGTTCGCCGATGAAATCTGCAATGCCGCTACGGATGATGCGGATTGCGTCAAGGGCGAGCTGGTGTTTCGTGGTAAGGTCGGCCAGAACATCGAGGAAAAAAGGGATAAGAAAGACCAGCCTTATACGGTGTTCTCGGCGTTTAGCGCAGAGAAGGTCGATGACGGCTTCGAGTACCAGTGGGTGCGCTTCTTCTGTTTCGGTAAGGAGCGCGAAGCGTGGTTGCAGCCGGGTGTAAAGGTGGATGCCAAAGGTGAAATGAACCTGTCGGCACACAACGGGAAAATCAACCTTTCCTGCAAGATGGAGGAACTGACGCAATATGTGGCGGATTCGTCTAACTATAATCAATAAGGGTTATGGCCGGTTACAGAAAGAAGAATGCCGACGGACCGAACAGCGAGGACAAGGCTCTTGACCTGTTCGCCGAAATGATAATCGAGAAAATCGAGGGCATTCAAAAGGACTGGAAAAAGCCTTGGTTTACGGAGGGTACGCTACAGTGGCCCCGCAACCTTCACGGGCGCGAGTACAACGGGATGAATGCTTTTATGCTGCTTTTGCACTGCGAGAAAGAAGGGTACAAGATTCCCCGTTTCTGCACGTTCGATTGTGTTCAGAAGCTCAATAAGCCCGGAAAGGATAGAGAGGAACTGCCGCGTGTCTCCGTGCTTCGTGGTGAAAAATCCTTTCCGGTCATGCTCACCACGTTCACTTGTATCCATAAGGAGACTAAGGAGAAAATCAAGTATGACGATTACAAGAAACTCTCCGATGACGAAAAGGAACAATACAATGTCTATCCGAAGATGCAGGTGTTCCGGGTCTTCAATGTCGCGCAAACTAACTTGCAGGAAGCGAGACCGGAGCTGTGGCAAAAACTGGAGCGAGAAAATTCGCGTCCGGCAATCGAGGAGGGCGAGCATTTCAGTTTTGCCCCAGTCGATACGATGATAAGGGATAACCTGTGGATTTGTCCGATTACGCCGAAATATCAGAATGACGCCTACTATTCCATCACGAAGAACGAAATCATCGTACCCGAAAAGGAGCAGTTCAAATCGGGAGAATCGTTCTACGGGACACTGTTCCACGAGATGACGCACTCCACCGGAGCGGAAAACGTACTTGACAGGTTCAAGCCGACTACTTTCGGTTCTCCTGAATATGCCCGTGAGGAACTGGTGGCAGAGTTAGGCAGCGCACTGGTCGCACAGCGTTACGGCATGACCAAGCATATCAAGGAGGACAGTTGCGCGTATCTTAAAGGTTGGCTTGATGAGCTGAAGGAATCGCCACAGTTCATCAAGACAACGCTTCTGGACGTGAAAAGGGCAACCTCGATGATTACCCAGAAGGTGGATAAGATAGCGCAAGAACTGGAACAAAATGTCGGCGAGAAGCAGGAAAACGGAGCGGCAGCAAAGGAGAATACATTTTATTCTTCTGTTGCGTATCTCCAATTTTCGGATGACACGAGGCAGCTTGACGAACTTCGGGAGAAAGGCGATTACGAGGGATTGCTGACGCTTGCCAAGGAGTATTACGACGGCAATGGCATCAACGAACAGCATACTTATTTATCGGCCACGAACAACAAGGGTGACAGCCTTATTGCCGAGGATGAGAATTTCGCTGTCGTGTACAACGGGAGTGTCGGGGGAACCTACGAGGTGATGTTGAAATTCACGGAGCAGGAAATCCGAGACCATATCCGGCGTTACGGTGTCGATATCGCCGGAGATACAATAAAAGGGGTTGCCAGGGAGATGGCGGCGGAACAGTTCTCCGCTTTGGCGTATCAAAAGATTCCGGCCTTCGAGATGCCGAACGGTGAAGTGCTATATGTCGAATATAACAAGGAATCCGATACGCTTGATGTCGGGCAACCCACCAATGCCGGGCTGGTCGCGCAGCATCGTTTCCCTTACGACCACAATGTCGGGCTGGATGCCAATCTGCAAGCCGTGAACGAGAAGCTGAACGAGCTGGAAGAGTATCGGGCAGAACTACAAGAGGCAGAATACGGCAGCGGTATGCGCCGGTAAGGATGGAAAGAAAAAGATGCGGAACTGGTTGGCTCCGCATCTTTTTTGCAGTTTATTTCCCCAACAAACCGTCTATCATAGACTGTAAATTTGCTATGTCGCAATACTGGTTACATCCCCCTCGGTAGTCCTTTCCATTTTGAGCTGTCCGTATCAGAAACGAATCGAGTTCAATTCTTACGCCGCTGCCCATTCGTGACAGACCGGAAGAGTGGCTGATGTAAACGAACTTGCCGTTGCGCTCAATGAAGCAGGAGGTGTCATAATGCCCTTTTGAATTGGAAGCCACCTTTGCACCAACGGCTGCGGCATATTTGGAAATCTCACGCACCAATGCTGTCTGGAAACTGCGGTACTCTTTTGAAACATAGTCTCCTGCATCTGCAAGTATAGCGTCCTGCCATTTGGTATAAAAATTCTGTGCCATATTGATATTTATTATTATTCGTTCCGCAAATAACTTTTCCATTTCTCGCCGTCAATGGTCAGTTTGCCCATTTCCCAATCGTATTCCACTTCCGGTATATTGGTATAAGGGAAATGAACGGTGTAGCCTATCTGTCCGTAAGAGCAATGCAGAGGGGTAACGCAAATCTCCCAACCGAAGTAAGATTGCGGCGTGCAGTATTTTCGCCAGTTGAAACGACCTGCGGCAATATTGCCGCAAAGTCGTTTGAGTATGTCGTTTGTTGTCATTCTGTACCTCCTTTGCTGAGTATGGTGAGTTGTTCGGGACGGTCTGGAAACCAATAAGCATCACTGTCGATATATACGCATCTATAGCCATTCCAAGGTTTTCTGAAAGCTAATACTTCTTTGGGGCCAAATACCACCCCGTAGTCGTTTGTAAACGCCACCATATCGCCTACAGCCAAATCACTGTCTGTTTCCATGACTTCGGACAACCGGCTGAAAAACTCCATGCCCTCGGCTTCACGCTCTTTCTTCCAGCGCATAAACTCCTCTTTGTGGCTTCTTGATGAGCCAATAGGTAATAACTCCGATGCCAAAACCTCTGTCTCGGAAGAGCTTGTTGAGATTAAGATGATGCTGTCACTATCCACTTTTTCGGGAGTTGAGATAATTCGACATTCTATATCATTATCGGCAGTGTGCCAAAAAAGGAGGTTGCCTTGCTTGATGAAATCGTACTTGCTCATTGTCTTTTGATTTATTGTTTTTTTTATTTCCCTTTTCTTGAAGCCTTTTGACTTCGCCCAAAGGGGTTGTTTTCATGTGCGTCACAAACGGGGGGATGCAAGAACGATGAGCAAGGAACCTGCAATGAAATTTTATGAAATACCGTCATCTCCGATTACGGAAAGTTGTCGTCAAATTTTATTTCAGGTAGCGATAGCGGTACTTGGGCAATGTTCGTCCACCGTACCTTTGCACACGAAAACAGACCTGCGGCGTATGTCGGGGCTGTGAAGGGATTATACCCTTAAAACAGGAATATACCGGCTGTGAAACCGGTGGCGGAAGCTCTGCAGAGCATATTTATAAAAGTAACCGGGGAGCCTGTGCAAAAAAGAGAGCAACCACCCACTTTTGAGGCGGGTGGTTGCCAATGTTTCGGACAAACATCAGAAGTGGTAATCAACAACTCCTCCGATGTAGAGTATCGTTCCCGGTTCAAGCCTACAAACAAACTCCATAAACGTAAAGGACTGTTCGGCAAAAGACTGCAGCCATCGCCATCCAAATAGAAATGATAGGCGACATCCAACGGATTTTCCACTGCCTGTTTGAGATAATAGGTCGAACCCCATTCCAACATATTATCTGCCGTAAGAGCATTCGCTCTTTTTTTGATATTGGCGACATACTCCTCTTTCCATTGCTCTATTCCACCATTATAGCGCATGGTGTCATCGGATATAAGCTCGAACATTCCTTTGGGCAAGGCATGATTGACCAAATTGGCAATATCCTCTTTACGGTCTTCCTCGTCTATTTCTGAACAATAGTCATAGAAGCTCCCGTCTCCTTGCTGGAGTGTGTCCTCATTCAGATAGTTTTCTTTGTCTATCGGCTCCGTTGAAATTTGAAAAATCCTGCTGTGCATAATTGTAAATTTTAGATTGTCAAATATTTTCTTTTTTCCTTTTCTTGAAACTCTTTTGGCTTCTCGTCGGGGAATGATTTTTATGCAGGACTGACAGCGGGAAAAGGACGGATAAGGCAAGTAAACAGTGTACGGGATGAAACGGAATACCCAACCGCCCAATGTAAGAGCACAGTCAGGCTCGTCCGACTATGCCCTGCAACGAGGTGGGGAGTGAAAGTCAATCTTCGATTTGTGGAAGGCTGCCGTGAAGAATATCCGGGAACCGTTAGTGAAAGCGATACTTGACGACCAGACGCACGCTGTACCTTTGCATATAAAATCTCTCCGAAGAGAATTGCCGACGTGAGATGAAAAGAGACCATAATTGAGAAACGCTATTATTCATAAGGGGAAAAGACTATTCGTGGTTGTTATAAATGCTTGATTAACATGAAAATACAATTCGCGCCATAAAATAATCCTTTCTTGAAATAAAAATCACAGAAAAAGAAACAAGATTAAAAAATAACCATTAACTTTGCACCAGTCAAGTTTCCAATCGAAGCGTCGAACGGAATTAAAAGGGAATCCCGGTGAAAATCCGGAGCTGTACTCGCAGCTGTAAGTCCTATTAAAGTTTATCGCACTCTTTGCCACTGGTGAAAGCTGGGAAGGCGCGATAAGCGGGATGAGCCAGAAGACCTGCTTGATGAGATAGATTTAGTGACCACGGGATAATTGGCATTAGATTAAAATGAACAGAGGCTCGTCCACAGGCACCTATATTCTTTTTGATAACCGATTTCTCATTCGTTGCAAATCTGTCGCAATAAAAACGAATGTGTGTTTAAACTTTTTGTTTAACTTTTAATAATTAAGTTATGAAAAAGAATTTTAGATTCTTGGCAATGGCTGTTGTAGCAATGGCCGCCGCAGTGTTCACGGGATGTTCATCCGACGATGACTTCCTTGCTCCGTATGAGGAGAGTGCGATTCAAACCCGCGCGATAAGTTCTACCAATGCGCTTATCGATTTTGATAACGTACCTTCCAGCGTAATGGCTTCTGACCAGTATGGAAACAATCTCTATTCTGCCACGGCCAACGGCAAGCAGGTAACGACCGGCTACATCACTCAAATCGGGCAAACCGGTACGTACATTCAGTTCCCGATTAACTATTTGGAACAAGAATGGGTAAGCGGACAGCCTTGGGAATATGAATTTTGGAATGGTGGTTTTGCCATCTCTAATTTCCATAATCTGACACAGGGGGATTATCAAAACCAATGTAGCGTGTACTGGCCCAACGGCGGTCATAGCGGTAAAAATTTTGCTGTAGCTTTCGGTTATAGCGATTCATACAATGATTCACAAGCAACCTATGACAAATGTGCGAAGATTTACCTGACCGATGCAACCGGCTACAGAGTCGTTACCACAAACACTCCTGTCAAGGGTACACCGAAATATGGTAAATTCAACAGCGTATGGGTTTGTAATACGACTTATACCTACTTAGTCATGAAGGATGGCAACTCGTTTACACAAGGCTCTTTGTCGGCACAAAAAGGATGGTTTAAGGTGGTATTTGTTGCGTTGGATGCGACGGGTAAACCTACAGGTAAGGAAGTAGAATACTATTTGGCAAACTTCGATTCCAGTAAAGATGCAGAATCAGGTTTGACCAATAAAATCCGTACCGGATGGAATCAAGTGGATTTAAGCGGTTTAGGTGACAGCGTATGTACTGTAGCTATCAATTTCGAAGGAAGCGATTCAAGCGCATACGGATTGAACACTCCTGCTTACGTTGCTATAGACGATATTGATGTAACCGTAAACGAATAACATGAATTTGGGGCAAATGCTTTTTAACGGCAAGTGCAAAGTATTTGCCCCTTTTTATTATATCCCAATGGAGATTGGAATCAAATACTTTCTTCAAGGGAATTTCAGCATTAAAATTATAAATATAATGAAGAAGTATTTGCTTTTATTCTCCTTGACGATATTTCTATTTGCATGCAACAAAGACGAAGAAATATCGCAGGACGTGATATTGCCTCCTGTCATTGAGTTGGATAGCGAGGACGGAATCTACGTTGTAAAGATAGGAAAAGAGGTCGTTATTGAGCCGACCTATCAGAATGTCGATTACGCCGTTTATTCATGGAAATGCAACGGTCGTATCATTTCCGACGAGCCTCAATTGAAATACATTTTCAACGAATGCGGTTCGTATTACGTTACCCTGCGTGTGGATACGAGGGATGCCAGCACAGAGGAAGAAATTCGTGTGGATGTCAATGAATTGGCTCCGCCCGTTATTTCATTGGTAACCCCCTCTATAGGGCTTAAAGTTGTCGCAGGACGTGAGTATATCCTTACACCCGACATTCAAAATGCAGAAGGAGCTACTTATTTGTGGACTCTTAACGGAAACGAAGTCGGAACGGAAAATACTTATACATTCAAGCAAGATGAGTTGGGAACTTATGAACTGACCTTAACCGTAACAAATGAAGACGGACAATCAAAGAAGACAGTTTCTATTGAGGTTGTCGATAAACTTCCGATTGAAATCGTAGTTCCGTCATCTTTATATTTTACCGAGAATAATACCAAATACGTAGAATTAGGACGTACTTTGTTTGTCCGCCCCTTTGTATCAATAAGTGCCGAGCCTTCTTATCAATGGAGTTTGGACGGGCAACCGATTGAGGGAGCCAATTCTTTGGTTTACGGTTTCAAACCCGCTAAAACCGGAGAACACACGCTTACCTTTACTGTGAAATACGACAATCAAGATACAAAAGCAGTGCTCACCCGTAATATTTCGGTCTCCGGTGTCGATGAAGTCAGTGTCAATATTCCGGTGAAATGTTGTGAAGCGGCCGGAAAAAGACCTTTTGCTGCCGGAAATTCCATTTACAGCAATAAAGTATATGAATTTGTTCCGGCTCCGGGACAATTTGTAAACGAAACGAATACAGCAGGTTTCAATGGGGAAAGCACGCACGAAGCAGCCTGTGCTTACGCACAAAAACGTCTTGATAATGAACAATATGTTTCTCTCGGAGGTTGGGGAGGATATATTGTAGTAGGATTCGACCACAGTATCGAAAACAAAGGCGGTTATGATTTTTCCATCAAAGGAAATGCCTTTGATTCGTCAAATGAACCGGGCATTGTATGGGTAATGCAAGATGTCAATGGAGACGGCTTGCCCAACGATGAATGGTATGAACTGAAGGGTTCTGAATATGGAAAACCCGAAACCATTCAGGACTATGCCGTAACTTATTTCCGTCCCGGTCCCAACATGGACACCCAATGGCAAGACAACAAGGGAAATAAAGGGGCGATTGACCGTCTCGGCAACTATCACCCGCAAGAGTTTTATTATCCTTTGTGGATTGAAGAGGATTCCTATACGTTATACGGCACATGCCTGAAAGCACGTACCGAACAAAGCCCGTCGACAGGCATGTGGTCCAATAATCCGTTCGGGTGGGGATATGCCGATAATATTGGTGATGATATGCCCAATAAAGACAATCCTAACGCGGGAGCACTTGGAAACTATTTTAAGATTTCCGATGCGCTCAATATCGACGGCACGTCTGCAAACCTTTCCCATATCGACTTTATCAAGGTGCAGACCGGAGTCAATGTAAAAGCCGGATGGTTAGGGGAAAATTCCACGGAAGTTTTCAAGTTCTGTGATGAAAACAACAATAACGACAAATAAAATTCATTATGAACAAAATATATCATTTCATCCTATTCTGTTTCGCTACGCTCTGCCTTGCTGCATGTAGTGATGACGACCCTGAAGTAAGCGGAATAGACGGCAAGGATCACTTCATCTCCGAGTTTGCTCTAACTGTAGATGGCATTACCTATCAAGCCATGATAGTCGGGGACAAGATTACAGTTGAGATACCTTATAATACCAGTCTGAAAGGGGCTACCGTAGAGTATGCCCTTTGCGAGGGAGCCTCTATTAACCCGAATCCATCGACCATAGAGGATTGGGAGAATGAATGGAAATTCGTAGTTACCTCCAAAATGCAGGATAGCAAAGTATATTCCTATACTTATCAATATACAGACATCGAACAGAGCGGCAGCGTAGTACTTGCCACGCAAGCCGAGGTTGATAATTTTGCAAAGACAGGAATAAACAAAATCGAAGGCAGCCTGACCATCGGAACGGCAGACGGAGAAGAAATCACCAATCTGGACGGACTTGCCAACCTGAAACAAATCAGTAACTCCCTTGTCATCAATCCGTCTTACAAAGGAACGGATTTGACCGGGTTGGATAATCTGGAACAACTCGGAAGTTTCAAATTAGGTTCGACAACTTCTGCCAGTAAAAACATAATGCTCAAAACGGTTAATCTGCCCTCTTTGCTTGGAGTGACCGGTGATTTTGTCGTTAACAGTTCTGTCATTGAAAAAATATCTATACCCAAAGTCGAGTTCATTGGTGAGGATATGTATATAACTTCCGATGCTTTACTTGATTTGGATGCAAATGCCGTTGAATCTGTCGGAGCTTCCTTAATTGTCAAAGGTTCGGTAGCACAAAAAGAATCAGCGACAACCGAAGCCATTGTTTTCTCAGCGCTCAAACAGGTCGGGAATGAACTTACAATCCAATATTTTCCCAAACTGCAAGGAATTTATCTACCGGCATTGGAAAGTGTGGCCGGTACTGCCTCATTCTCCGATATGTCCTCCATCGGAAGTCTTGCAATGACCGAATTACATTCGGTTGGAGGACTAACTATAAAAAATTGCAAAGAAATTTCCATTGTTGAACTTCCCGGTCTTATTTCCTGCGGAGAGACCAGTGTGGATGCGAATAAAGTCAATAAACTCAATATAGCTTCTTTGAAAGATGTACTCGGTGATATGACTTTAACTAATCTGCTCATAGAAGAACTGGATTTGTCCCAGATAAATTTTAACGGAAATACACTTACCCTACAATGTAAGCAACTAAATAAAATCGTAGGATCGGAAACATTTAACGGTAGCCTTTTTCTACTTCCTAAAGATTGTCGATTGACAGAATTTACGTTGGAAGGAATCTCAAATATACAGGGTGACTTCCAATGCATAGATTATTTTTATGTAAAAGAATTTGTTATGCCATTTATTCGTGTGGCAGGAGATATGACTATTGCATTGAATTCGGGAAGTGTTAATACGGCGGCGGAAATCGAATTTCCTAAATTGCAGGAAATTGGAGGGACCTTAACATTAGGGACAAATAGGAATGCAAATAATATTACCTTCCCGTTATTGAAAAAAATTCTCGGTTCATGTTCAGTTACGACTTACAAACTTAAGAATGATATTGAGTTTACCAATCTGGAAAGCATTGGAACGGATGGAGCTGATGCACAAATTAAGTTTGAGATTGAGGCTACTAATATTCTATGTCCCAAATTAAAAACGATAAATGGGAAGTTTGATATTGCAACATCTTCTTTTATGTTTGATATGGAAGTAGATAAAGTATCTTATCCTAACGTAGAATCAATATCCGAAAATCTTTCAATAACATGCCCGTATTCTGATTTTGGTTCTAATGGTATTTTGTCCATTGATTTTTCAGGTCTCAAATCAGCAAAAGGGATTAGTATAAGCGGGCAAGGAGATGTTACTGATTTCAGTTCTTTCAAATACCTGTTTGAAAACAATGTTCTAACAGGAGAATCTCAATGGTCTGTCAAAGAATGTGGTTACAACCCCACTTTCCAAGAGATGAAAGACGGGAAGTACAAGCTTGCCGAATAGATAACGAAACAATAAATTTTCTGCCAATCCTCGGTATGCTTACCGTAAGGTAAGCTGCCGGGGATTAACTATAAAAATAACGGTATGACCTATCACCAATTGAAATATCTGCTATGGAGCGTAGTTGTCGGAGTGACACTATCCTTGACATCCTGCATGAAGTGGGACTACGGCGATGCCGTGGAAGATTTCAACGCCACGGGAGCCGGACTGTTCATCACCAACGAGGGCAACTTCCAGTACGGCAATGCTACCTTGTCCTATTACGACCCGGCAACCAAACAGGTGCAGAACGAAATCTTCTTCCGTGCCAACGGCATGAAACTCGGCGACGTGGCACAGTCGATGACCATCTACGACAACAAGGGCTGGGTCGTGGTGAACAACTCCCACGTGATTTTCGCCATCGACCTGAACACCTTCAAGGAGGTAGGACGCATCGAGAACCTGACCTCACCGCGCTACATTCATTTCCTAAGCGACGAAAAAGCATACGTCACCCAATTGTGGGACAACCGCATCTTCATCATCAACCCGAAGAAATACGAAATTACCGGCTATATTCAAGTGCCGGACATGACGATGGAAAGCGGCTCGACGGAGCAAATGGTGCAGTACGGCAAATACGTCTATTGCAACTGCTGGAGTTACCAGAACCGCATCATCAAAATCGACACCGAAACCGATCAAGTAGTCGATGAACTGAAGGTCGGCATACAACCGACATCGCTGGTCATGGACAAGTACAACAAAATGTGGACGGTGACCGACGGCGGTTATGAGGGCAGCCCCTACGGTTACGAAGCCCCGTCGCTCTACCGCATCGATGCCGAGACCTTCACCGTGGAGAAGCAGTTCAAGTTCAAGTTGGGCGACTGGCCCTCGGAGGTGCAGCTCAATGGCGACAGGGACAAACTCTACTGGATCAACAAGGCCATTTGGAGCATGGACGTGACAGCCAGCCATGTGCCGGTACGTCCGTTCCTCGAATACAGCGGCACGATTTATTACGGACTGACGGTAAACCCCGCCAACGGAGAAGTGTACATCGCCGATGCCATCGATTACCAGCAGCAGGGCATGATATACCGCTACTCGCCCGAAGGGAAATTGATAGATGAATTTTATGTCGGGATTATCCCCGGTGCATTTTGTTGGAAATGAAGAATAAATTGCGGCATATATACCATATTATTTTCATCACGAAAAGACAGGAGATGACGATTCCAATGACAACCAAAGGAATGATTCTCGATCAGATGGTACAAATTTTCACAAGGAAAGGCTGTCATGTCTATGCCTGCAATGCTTTTCTCAATCATGTTCATATACTTGTAGAGATACCATCTCCCACGGACTTCGCAAAGATTATCAATAAAGTAAAAAGTTCTACAGGCGTTGTCTATCGAAAATATCCGGAATATGCGGATTTTTCAGGATGGGCAGCCGGATTTGATTCGTTTAGCGTGTCATTCAATGATCTGAATCGGGTAAAACACCACATTGAGAAACAAGAGACGGTTCATCAGGAACTTTCATTCGAGGACGAATACGACCAACTGCTTGAAGAAAACGGATTCAATGCCTATCAAGATTTTATGCGGGCATCATTCTCTGCATATGCTGCGGTAAATAACCATATTAAAAACAAAAGGAAATGACATATACAAAATATTTACTTTTCTCAATATTGGTTGTCTGTCCATCCGTGCTGTCTGCGCAGGGAATCACCCGGCGTATTCACCAGATAGACGAGGTGACCGTATGGGGCAAACGGCCGATGAAGGAAATCGGCGTGCAGAAGACGAAGTTCGATTCACTCGCACTGAAAGAAAATATCGCCCTCTCGATGGCGGACATCCTGACGTTCAACTCGTCCGTGTTTGTCAAGAGCTACGGCCGCGCCACGCTCTCGACCGTCGCCTTCCGAGGCACGTCGCCCAGCCATACGCAGGTGACGTGGAACGGGATGCGCATCAACAACCCCATGCTCGGCATGACCGACTTCTCCACCATTCCGTCCTACTTCATCGACCAGGCATCGCTGCTGCACGGTACTTCATCGGTGAACGAAACGGGCGGTGGACTGGGCGGTCTGGTCAAACTCGGCACGGCTCCTGAAGTCGCTGAAGGGTTCAACGCCCAGTACGTGCAGGGCATCGGCTCGTTCAAGACCTTCGATGAGTTCGCCCGCTTCACCTACGGAAGTGAGCGGTGGCACGTCTCCACCCGTGCGGTCTATTCTTCCTCGCCTAACGATTACAAGTACACCAACCACGACAAAAAGATAAACATCTACGACGAGGATAAGAACATCGTCGGACAGTATCACCCGAAAGAGCGCAACCGCTCCGGGGCGTTCAAGGACCTGCATTTGCTTCAGGAAGTGTATTACAATACCGGGAAAGGCGACCGTTTCGGGCTGAACGCCTGGTATATCAACTCCAACCGGGAACTTCCGATGTTGACGACCGACTATGGAGATGCAACCGACTTCGAGAACCGCCAGCGAGAACAGACGTTCCGCAGCGTCTTGTCCTGGGATCACATGAAAAGCAACTGGAAACTCGGCGTGAAAGGCGGTTACATACACACATGGATGGCCTACGACTACAAGCGTGAGGTCGCACCTGACAACTGGGCGTCGATGACCCGCTCCCGCAGCAAGGTAAACACGTTTTACGGTCAGGCGGAGGGAGAGTATTCTTTGGATAAAAAATGGTTTTTCACCGCCAATGTATCGGCACACCAGCATTTGGTACGGAGCGAGGACAAGAACATCATCTTGCAGGACGGTGGCAAGGCCATCGTGGGCTATGACAAGGGGCGCGTGGAACTCTCCGGCTCCGTATCCGCCAAGTGGCAGCCGATAGACCGCTTGGGTATGTCGGTGGTACTGCGGGAAGAGATGTATGGTTCCGATTGGATTCCACTCATTCCGGCTTTCTTCATTGACGGTATCATTTCCCCGAAAGGAAATGTGATGCTGAAAGCATCCATATCGCGTAACTACCGTTTCCCAACTCTGAACGACCTATACTTTTTGCCGGGAGGTAATCCCAACCTGAAAAACGAACAAGGTTTCAGTTATGATGCCGGGGTGAGTTTCGATGTCGGCAAGAAAGGCATTTACAAGTTGAGCGGCGGTGCGAACTGGTTCGACTCCTACATCGACGACTGGATTATCTGGCTGCCCACCACCAAGGGCTTCTTCTCGCCCCGCAACGTAAAGAAGGTCCACGCCTACGGCGTCGAGGTCAAAGCGAACTTCGCCGTGCAGCCGGCGAAAGATTGGCTCATCGACTTGAACGGGTCCTATTCGTGGACACCCTCCATCAATGAAGGTGAGAAGATGTCGCCTGCTGACCAGTCAGTGGGCAAGCAGTTACCCTACGTGCCGAAGCACTCCGCATCGCTGACCGGACGGTTGTCGTGGCGGACTTGGGCGTTCCTTTACAAATGGGCGTTCTACTCGGAACGTTACACCATGTCGAGCAACGACTATACGCTGACAGGACACCTGCCCGAATATTTCATGAGCAATGTCTCGTTGGAGAAAAACCTGTTTTTCAAACCGGTGGACATCCAGTTAAAATTCGCCGTCAACAACCTCTTCAACGAGGACTACCTTTCGGTACTCTCGCGCCCCATGCCCGGCATCAACTTCGAGTTCTTCATCGGCATTACCCCGAAGTTCGGGAAAAACAAGAAAAAGTCCGAAAATACAAATATGTAACGATATGAAAGCATTAAAGAATTTAAGCCTGCTGTTGCTACTTGTATTAGCATTCACAGGCTGCCACAATAAAAGTTCAAAACTCGCCGATTTCAACCGAACGGTCTATACACCTGAATACGCTTCGGGGTTTGACATAAAAGGTGCAGACGGCAAAAAGAGCGTATTGGTTACCGTCACGAACCCTTGGCAGGGCGCCGACAGCATCACTACGAACCTGTTCATTGCCCGTGATGACGAAGAGGTTCCGGCGGATTTCACCGGTCAGATGCTCAAGGGGGATGCCGAGCGCATCGTCTGCATGTCCTCGACCCATATCGCCATGCTCGACGCAATCGGCGAAACGGGACGCGTAGTCGGCGTGTCAGGCATCGACTACATCTCCAATCCCGACATTCAGGCACGGCGGGACAGCGTTGGAGATGTGGGCTACGAAGGGAACATCAATTACGAACTGCTGCTCTCGCTTGACCCCGACCTCGTGTTGCTTTACGGCGTGAACGGGGCAAGCTCGATGGAGGGTAAGCTCAAAGAGTTGGATATCCCGTTCATGTATGTCGGCGATTACCTCGAAGAGTCTCCGCTGGGCAAAGCCGAATGGCTGGTGGCACTTTCGGAGGTTATCGGAAAACGGGCGGAGGGCGAAAAAGTATTCGCGGAAATCCCCGTCAGATACAATGTCCTGAAAAAGAAAGTAGCGGACAATATCCTCGACGCTCCGTCAGTCATGCTCAACACGCCTTACGGCGACAGCTGGTTCATGCCCTCGACCGAAAGCTATGTCGCCCGGTTAATCAAAGATGCCGGAGGCGATTACATCTACAAGAAGAACACAGGAAACGCTTCCGCGCCCATCGACCTCGAAGAGGCGTATCTGCTGGCCTCGCAAGCCGATATGTGGCTGCATGTGGGGATGGCGAACACGCTTGATGAACTGAAAGCCGCATGCCCGAAGTTCATCGACACCCGCTGTTTCCGTGGTGGACAGGTCTATAACAACAACGCCCGCACCAATGCTGCTGGCGGCAACGACTACTATGAGTCGGCGGTCGTAAATCCCGACCTCGTGCTGCGAGACCTCGTGAAGATATTCCACCCCGAACTGGTCGAGGAAGATTTCGTCTATTACAAGCAACTGAAATAGATGCGCTCCCGTTCCGCCATATTGTTTGCCATGCTGGCCGCCCTCACCCTTTTCCTGTTTCTGCTGGATTTGGCGGTGGGGGCAGTCGCCGTACCGCTCGGCGATGTATGGGCGGCTTTGACGGGCGGCGACTGCCCGCGGGCGACGGCGAAAATTATACTGAATATCCGACTGATTAAGGCGGTGGTCGCGTTGCTGGCCGGAGCAGCTCTGTCGGTCAGCGGTCTTCAGATGCAAACCCTCTTCCGCAATCCTCTTGCCGGCCCCTACGTGCTCGGCATCAGTTCGGGCGCGAGCCTCGGCGTGGCACTCGTCGTGCTTGCAGGCTTCGGTTCGTCGATAGGCATTGCCGGGGCGGCTTGGCTCGGAGCGGCGCTCGTGCTGGTCGTCATCGCCGCCGTCGGCCACCGCATCAAGGACATCATGGTGATTCTGATTCTCGGCATGATGTTCTCGTCGGGAGTCGGCGCGATTGTACAGATATTGCAATATCTCAGCAAGGAAGAATCCCTGAAAGCCTTTGTCATTTGGACGATGGGGTCGCTCGGCGACGTGACCTTCGACCAGCTTGCGGTACTCGTCCCGTCGATTATCGCCGGACTGTTGTTGGCGGTGGTGACGATCAAGCCGCTCAACTTACTGCTGTTCGGCGAGGAGTATGCCGTGACGATGGGGCTGAACATCCGACGCTCGCGCGGGCTGCTGTTCCTCTCCACGACGCTGCTTGCTGGTACGGTGACCGCCTTTTGCGGTCCGATAGGCTTCATCGGACTGGCCATGCCCCACGTCACGAGAATGCTGTTCCGCAACAGCGACCATCGGGTACTCGTACCGGGAACCGTTCTTTCGGGTGCGGCGGTGCTGCTTCTTTGCGACCTCGTTTCTAAAATGTTCACCCTGCCGATCAACGCCATCACCGCATTGCTGGGAATCCCCATCGTGGTGTGGGTGGTCTTGCGCAATAAATCCGTCACCGCATGATAAAGTTACACGATTTTTCCATAGGCTACGGCGAGCGCACCTTGCTCTGCGAGGTGGAAACCACCATAGAAAAGGGCAGGCTGACTGCCCTTATCGGGCGCAACGGCACGGGCAAATCGACACTGCTTCGAGCCATCGCCGGACTGAACCGCCGTTATACCGGCCGAATCCTGCTCGACGGGCATAACGCCGCCGATATGCGAGCAGCAGAAATGGCCAGAACGCTGGCATTCGTCACGACCGAGCGCACACGCATCGCCAATCTCAAATGCAAGGATGTCGTGGCTATCGGCCGCGCACCCTATACCAACTGGATTGGAAAGATGCAGGAGGTCGACAAGGAGATCGTCATGCGGTCGCTCGCCTCGGTGGGCATGGAGGCTTATGCGGAGCGCACGATGGACAAGATGTCGGACGGCGAGTGCCAGCGCATCATGATCGCACGGGCGTTGGCGCAGGATACGCCGATTATCCTGCTCGACGAACCCACCTCGTTTCTCGATATGCCCAACCGCTACGAATTGTGTACACTGCTGGCACGGCTGGCGCATGAAGAAAACAAGTGCATCCTTTTTTCCACGCACGAGCTGGATATCGCCCTCTCGCTTGCCGATGCGATAGCCCTTATCGACCCACCCCAGTTGTCGTATATGCCGACCGAAGAGATGCGCCGGAGCGGCTGCATCGAGCGGCTGTTCCGAAATAATTGTGTGACGTTCGATGCCACGACAGGATTCATAAAAGTGGGACAATGACTAAGGAATATATCATAGAGAATTTCACAGCAAATATCAGCGTGGACGAATATATTTCACGCTTCCGGGACGAAAAACGTTTTGTCGAATTTTGCAAACAATGCCCCAACTACGGTAATAGTTGGGGATGCCCGCCGTTCGATTTCGATACCGGAGAATTTCTGCGCCAATATGAATAT
This sequence comes from uncultured Alistipes sp., assembly GCA_938014215.1. GTDB lineage: Bacteria > Bacteroidota > Bacteroidia > Bacteroidales > Rikenellaceae > Alistipes. The sequence goes on from CALLRW010000040.1 coordinate 130,199, forward strand.
GCCCACCTGATGGCCACGAAAATAATTCCGGTCGAGAAAAATATTCCGATAGACAGAACGCAGGAATTGATTAAACCGGAACGGCTCAGGATAGAAAGGGAATTGCTGGAAATGGAGCACAGATACGGAGGTCGGGCATTCGCCTATGTAGGAAAATGCCTATACTGTCCCGATTCCGAATGCGCCCGCAAATGCAACCGTCCTTGCCTGCATCCGGACAAAGTACGTCCCTCGCTTGAAGCATTCGGGTTCGATATGACACGAACACTCTCGGAACTTTTCGGGATAGAGCTGCTTTGGGGAAAGGATGGTATTCTACCGGAATATCTTGTGATTGTAAGCGGATTATTTCATAATTCGGCAGAAAATATTATCAGTCATACGAAGCGTAATCAGGATTCAGGAAACCTATAATCTTATTACCCTCATTGATAACAAAAGTCCCTGCAATCCGAATTATAGATTGAGGGACTCGATGAAAGTGAATGTAAAAACTAAAAGAACAACTCTACTTTCGTATGCCTGTTGACTTCGACCGGTACATGGTCGGCTATGCCGCCTCTGCTTACCTTGACGATGCGTTCGATCGGTATGCCACGCTTTTTCAATTCTGCAACGATATAATCCGCTCTCGATGTACTTAATGAACCATTAAGCACAGGAGTTCCAGTCGAACTGTCGGCCGCACCGGTTACTCTCAAGGATAATCCGTATTTCTTGGCCACGCGAGCCAGTTCATCAAGGTTAAGCATTTGGGAAGCATCCGTCAGGTGCGCCGTATTGAGGTTAAAAAAGAAATAGACAGGCGACCCGATGCAATTCCCGGCTTGTATGAGTTCCGTCCTTTCAGAGACGATTATGCCCGGTTTCTCGGCATCATCTCCGTTGTTGCCATATCCAATACTTGCAGAATCAAGCGGCGAGATTCCATCCCAATGCCGGTTTTTCAATCTTGCCCGTAGTGAGTTCAATCCGCTGTAATTATTTCTGGGATAACCTTGACGGCGGTCGGTCTCATCGTCATTAACCAGATGACCGTACTTGTCAAGCAATCCTTCTATTTCCAGAATTTTCTTCAATTCTGCGACCGTCCGTCGGTTGCGGTCGTACCAGTCTTTATAACGCTTGTTTTCTCCGGATAAGATATTGGCATGATCCACGAGCCACTCATTCTGACGAATGTAAGATGTCGCATCAACCGCGCGTTTCCAACCGACCTTTCCGAGATGAAACGTGAAACCGGCGGTCAGCGATACCATGTGGTCGCCGAGGCGGTTCGGGCGTCCGTAACCATCGAAGTCCTGAAAGGTGGTCGTGCCGGAGAGTTCCAACATGGCACTTACTCGTTTGGAAATCCGATATTCTCCCTGTACGCCATACGAAACAGTAAAGGGATTATTCCCGTTAGAGGCATTGTGCAACAGGCCGACACCGGCAAAGGGAGCAAGATTCCAGCGTACCTGTTCTTGCCGGGCATATCTGCAGCCAAGGACATTCCACAGCAGATCCGCATGGATATGGTGGTAGTCCTGATTGGACAATGTTCCATCTTTGAACTGCACACCGCTGTAATTGATACGTGCGCCGACGGACGGAGTGAACCATTTTCCGACTGCGAAACTGTACGAGGGTTTCAAGCGTCCGAAGAGGTCTTCGCAGCCGAGAGGTGTGCCGAGAAAGGCGGACGTACCCCCGGCAATACTGACAAACCAGTTGCCAGTCAGGGATGCCGGAAGTACCACTCCGTCAAGATAGACGGGCTGTATCGGTTGCAGTTCCTCCGAGACATTATAGTACGGTGTATGTTGTACAGTATCCACCTGTACGGGTTGTATACTTGCCTGTGCCTGCAACGTGCAAAGCACGGCCAATATAAAAAAGATTTGTTTCGTCATATTCCAATGATATTATTCGTTATACTTTTTGATTTGTCATGAGACGTATGCCACTTACCGTTTGGGTTTCTTGCCAATGGCCGGACGCATCATGCGGCTCGCCATCCTCATGCTGCGGAGTGCCCATGCACGGTTGTCCTCGTCCTCATCGCGCCCCCATTTCAGGTCGCTGCCGCCACCTCCGCCGCCACGAGTTTCGGCAAAAGTGGTGGCATCATCGACCATACCGAGAAACAGCATCGTCGCGCAGTGCATCACGTCTGTACCTTGTTCCGCTATGGACTGGACGAGCGAGCCGTCGAACAGTTGCCGTTCCGCCACGTCCATCTGTGCCGATACGTTCCTATACTCGCCGACCACATTTTCCAGCAGGACATCCTTGAGCAACGTGTCCACTTTGGAATGTATATCATGGGAGTATTTGTAGGCTTCCTCCTTGAGTTCCCCGGTACGTTCCTCAATGGCATCCATGTTCTCTTTCAGCTCGGCAAGCTGCCGGTCAGCCGTCTGTAACTTCTCCTGCTTGTCTGCCAGTTGCCTGTTGATGCCTGCCAGCTCTTTCTCCAGACTTTTAACTTGTGCGGCTAATTGTTCCGCATCGCCCTTGTTCGCTTTCAAATCCTGTTCGGCTGCCGATAGCAGAGCCTCTTTTTCGGCTTTCGACTTCTCAAGGTTATCGACCATTGTCGTAAGCCCCTTGACCCTGCGCTCTGCCAGACGGATGTCCGATTGAAGGGTTGCCAGCACCTTTTGGTGGCGGTCTATATTTTCCTCGATGGTCGTACATTCTTCCGATAGCATACGGCGGTATTCTTCGGTAGTCCTGTGCCGTGCGCCTGTTTCGGATATGCTTGTTCCTCTCGACATTCCCCACCTTGTATTGACTTCGGCGAAAAAGTCGGTATGAAGCTGTTTCATCCTTGCGCTGTATTCAAACTTGTCCTTTCCGGCGAATATTTCCTTGTACGCAAAGCGGCCGTCTTTGATTGGCAACAAAGTACAATGCACATGAGGGTTCAATTCGTCAAGGTGTACGATGAATGCGGCGATGTTCTGCTCGCCATATTTGCCACTCACGAATGAATAGACGTCTTTCGCCCAGCGTTCAATATCGCTCATTCTTTTGATACGGGTATTGTTCGCACCTTCATCAAAATCCACGTTCTGCGTGCCGAACGCGAGTTCGTGCATCCGCTTACGGGAACCGCCGAAAATGAAGTTCACCACCGTGCGGTACTTCGGTTCTGCCAGTCCTTCGTTGGGGTCTTTGATTCCACGCCTCTCCAATATGTCCGCCATCCGTTCGGGAATGTTGCGGCTCGTGTCAATGGGACGTACCTTGCCTCCGGGCGCAATCTCGAAGTTCAGGTGTTTGCGTGTGGGGTCGTAATTCCCCTTATTCATAGCGTACTTTTCCGCCCTTTCACTGCGGTCACGCAAATGTTCGTTGCTTTGGGCTGCGGTGATGCCTTTCGACACCTGCATATCAAGTACCTGTTTTTGATCTGCCATACTCTTTTCGTGTTGTTTGGACAATCCGTCCTGTCCCAGCTTGCTGCTTGCCCGGACAGCCTACCGACGGTCGGAGACCTATCGGGGTATTAGGCTCCCCCTTCCCTTTGTTTCGTGGCAGACGGGCAAGCCCGTGTGCCTCCTATAACCGGCAGGATAACCGTTAAGGGATGGAGGTGGATTGTTCGCGTTATACAATCTGTTTTCGACTCCCGGTTCAATCCACCATCGCCTGTGCCTTTGCCAGAAGCGATAAAAAAGGTTTGCGAAGCGATTTGAGGCGTTCTTGGTCTTCGTCCATGTCGAAGTCCGTCACTGATGCCTCGGTGTCGAGAATCAGCCCGGCGAGGTCTTTGGCGGACTCGATGAAAGCAGCCCATTCTTCACCGAGGTCAAACCGGAAGAAATCCACAAGCGGCGAACTGTCATCGAATCTCGACTTGTGCAGGATTTTTTGCAGGGCGGCGTGGGCGATGCAGCACAAGGCTGTTTCACGATGTTCCGTGACCAAAGTGCCGGAATGTGCGGAGGTCGTGTTGGAATGGGTGTCCAAACAGAGTCCGGTGTCACGGTCGGCAATTTCAGTCTTTGCCAGACTTACGAGTTGTCCACATATTACGCCAGTTTCGGCAGCGGTCGTTTTGCCGATTACCCAATCGGACAATACCTCACGGAGCTGTCTGGCAAAGTCCGGCTGCTCCTGTGCATTGCGGGGCTGTGCTGCCTGACCGGATTGTACGGTCATGGTAATGACCACGCTTTTGGGAAGCTGGATGCGGGTCAGCAAACCGAATGCCTCCATTGCACTCAAAAAAGAACGGACGGTAGCCCTGTGCCAATGCCACTCCGATGCGAGGTCGGAAACGGTCAGGTGGCACTGGTTGGGTTGCAGCACGTAGGCCTTCTTTCTTAAAAACGGAGAAACGAAACCTGCCAGTGATTTGTCCAACAGGTCACAGTACGCTTCGGTGCGTGTTTTGCGTTCATCCCCTTTCTCCTTGAGATATTCGAATACCTCCCTGTCTGCCAATATGGAAACAGGTATCTTTTGGTTATTTTTCATTTTCATTCGGTTTTAATGATTCATATTGTGCGGATATATCAGTGTTGCCGCTGTCCGCTTCATGCGGCAGATTTGCGTGATGATTCTCGTGATAGGATTCTGACAACATTCCGGGATGCTTTGCCCATCCGGAAAGTGTGTCCGTATCCTTGCATTCGGACATGACCCGAACGGAGGGATAGAACAGGGCTGCCAGAAGAAGATAGGCAATGGTTATCGCCAAGGTGTACAGATGCGGCACAAAGCCGATGACCAGTGCGCCCGATGCGAGTGTGACAAATGCACGGGGGCGGTCAAGCAACCTGCGTAACCAGTTGTCCGTCCGTCGGAACGAAAACATTGCGGCACAGACACCGGTAGAGAGTAGGATTCCAAACTCACCCATATGTCCACAGGCATATACATAATGGAAAAGAAGCAGGCATATCAGCCATACTTGCACATACAGTTTACGGGCGTTGCCGCTTCGTGCCATTGCCATGTAAAAGGGTGTCATGAACCGCTTGTTGTTCTTGTACAATGACATTGATACCCCGAAAGGTATCGCGCAGAAAATGAGTAGCAGGATATTCAGTAACATAAGTAATAGGGCTTTTCGGGTATGGGAGTGGGACGCACAATGAGTTCCAACTGGACAATACCGTATGTCGCCAGCCGGATAAGGGTTTCGGCATCCTTGGGCGAAAAGTACATGGCCGCTTTCTTGATGCGCTGCTTGAATGTAATGTCTTGCTTTCGGTAGATGGCCAAAGCCTTGTCCAGTTCGTGTTCGGGAATAGTCCATGTCGTACCCTCGGCGTGTATGCCGTTCGTCTTGAAGGCACGCAGTACCAATGTACGGGAAACGAGGTAGTCGGTGCGGTCGGTTCTTGAGATGATATGCTCCTTGTAGAGATTGTCATCGGCAACCTCTATCCACGTCCGGTAGGCATTGATGCAATAGACCATCTGTCGGTATAAGGTGTTTCTCATATAAAATTCATCAGCACGTCGGACTTGTCTTTCTTGTATTTCAGGAACCCGCTTTTGGAGTGTAGTTCCAAGTCGAGGCATAAGTCCCCGTACATCTGCTCCAAAGAATCATAGATGGTGACAAGGATGCTGTTTACATTGCCCTCCGTATCCGTCTTGGCGTTCATCTTGAACATCTGTCCGAAAGCGGGATTCGAGTATGCACAAGTGCTGTGACCGAATTTTTCCGTCCGCATCGGAATATGGTGGTAGAGCGTGATCAACTCCATGTCGTCCTCGAACATATCCATTACTTCGTCCAGTTCGTAAGGGGTGCGCAACGGAAACGTAAGCAGCACATAGTCGCCGTAGAACTGCGGTTCTTCCATCGTCGTCACATCGAGCAACTGCGGAAGTTGCAGGGGGACGAATGCCATGAAGTCATTATAAAAATGTCGTAACATATTCATATCTTTTTCTGTTGTTATATTTTACAGCGTGTGTATGAATGCCTCCATCAGCATTCCGGGCAGCTCGTCCAAGCGGTTGTCTCCGGGGTGCAGCATCCTGCCCAACTCCCTGAAAGCGTCGGGTGTCTGCGAGGCAAGCATATCGAGTTGCTCTCTTTCTTCGGCTGAAAGCAACGCCAGGCAGAAACCGTCCAACGACGAATAAGGCTGGAGAAGCATCCAGATGTAGGCTTGTGCCTGTGCCGGTGTCTTGACTTTTTTATTGCAGATGTCGTCGATACAGGTTCGGATATTCTGAATCAGCCTGCGGTTGGTGCGCATGGCCAGATAAATCATGGCATTGCGATAGGTGATGTCGTTCCGTTCGGCGGCAAGGAATATCTGTGCACAGCATCGTTCCGTGTCATGAGTGATGTCGGAAAGATTCTCGCCGTCGAAATCAGGCAGACGTGAAAGGAATGCCCGGTACACGGCATCCTCCTTTTCGATAAAGGTCGTCAGGTCTGCCATACAATGAATACCGTAATCAATCGTTTCAGCAAGGGTAGTTCGATAAGTGGCAAGAATGTGTTGTCGGTTTCTCTGACTGACGGGCCGGTTATCCAATGAGGCAAAGAACGGTCGGATTGTTTCAGCCGCACGATGCAACTCTTTGTCTTCAAGATGCGGTGAGATTTGTTCTTTTACCCACAGTATATCCTTATAAGTGCGTGTTTGAGACAGCACCATCCGTGAAAATTCCATGCGGATGGAATCATGTATCTGTTCACACTCTTCTCTTACAGTGGAATGAAGCCGGCCAAGCGTATCACATTCGAGATGCAGGAATACGGAATCCCTCAATGTTTGCCATTGCTTGAGGTGTCCGGCCAATTCTTTAATGGAGAGTTTTTTCTGCCTGCGTATGTCGGACAGGTATTCCCTGTATGTTCCGGCAGGGTCATTCTTGGCTTTCGCCAATCGTTTGCCATTGCCGTTGTCGCATGACGCGCATAGGAATATGGCAATCGAAACGGCAATTATTTTGGCAAAGATTATCGGCTGTTTTAAGTTCGATTTTAATGTTTTCATACTATATCATTTCGTACTATTTAGTGCAAAACTATATATTATTTTTGATACTTCGCATCCGAAAAACCGTATTTTGTGCATTTTTTAATATCGTACTTAATAGTATGATTACCAATGAAAACAAGTGAAGATAAAACACGTGGAAATGTACGATTTTCGTTTTTTAATATAGTATGATTCATATACTCGAATAAAACTTGTATATTTGCACTTGTTATCATGAATATTGTATATTGATATGGCAAAAGTCGGTTATATATTCGAGGCTAATTCCTACGATGCGTTTGATGCGGATAAGGAATGGATGCGCCAATATGGGTGTGTACAGGTGGTTGAAGAATCGGTCGGACACGAGACGCTTAGGCCGAGATGGAAACAACTGATGTCGAATCTTGAAAGAGGAGACGAATTGGTGATGTCAAAATTCAGCAATGCCGTTCGTGGTTTACGGGAACTATCGGCATTGATTGAGCTATGCCGCATCAAGGTCGTGCGTATTATCTCCATTCACGATAAAATTGACACCGACAACAAATTGTTTCCGGACACGACACCGGCGGAAGTATTGGCCATGTTCGGGGCATTACCGGAGGAAGTGGCTGTTTTGCGGAAGTCGTCGGATAAAATTATACGCCTGCAGCAGAGTATCAGTATTCCGATTTCCAAAAAAAGTATGAGTAAAACTGAACGGGACAAAAAAATCGTGGATATGTATAACAATGGGTATTCAATCCGTGATATTTGGAAAGAAAGCGGTGTCCAAAGTAAAAGCACCGTGTACAGCATTCTCAATAAATACAAGGTTCAGCTTAACCGAACACCGGGACGAGTGCCGGGCATCCGGAAATAGAACTTATAAATCAATATGGATATTGAAAATCAATAGATTGCTTGCGTAATTCATCGTTTTTTCGGATACTGTTCCAAATAGTGTGTCTAGGGAGGAATAAATAAAAAAGTCTACAGATTTTTTAGATTTGTAGAGGCAAACCAACAAAAACTAAAAAAGAGTAGACTTATGGTGTTGACAAAGGAACAACTTT
>CALLRW010000041.1 GCA_938014215.1 uncultured Alistipes sp.
CATTTTATCCGCTTATGCAACTTATAATCAGGGATTTAATTTATAGAAGTCCCCTTCAGAAGCTTCCAACCACGGAAGAGATGTTGCCCTGCGAGTCGGTTTCAACCCGGGTTTCCAGCGTGAGATTCTTCTCCTCCTTGCGGTAGCAGAACGAATATCCTTCCGTTTTGCCGTCGGATCCGAACCGTCGGATCGAATGGAGGTCGCCGGGAGGAATTCCGAGTGTTTCGTACAGTTTTCGCGTAAAGAATTCGTGGATTTCCTCGAAGTTGTGGTCCACCAGATTACGGAGTTTTTCGGAGAGAGAGATATTCCCGTCGTGTTCGCGATTGAAGAGTGTGGTGTAGGAGCGCTGAGGCATTGGTCCGAAGATGAAATTCCGGCTCGACGCGGAGATCTCCTCCGACGGGAAGTTTTCTGGAAGATTCATCAACGGCTGAACGTGGAGCAGCGGATCTCCGAAAAGGTTGAATTCCAGAATAGTGGTGACGAGAATATCGGGTTGTTCGACCATCTTGTTCCGGAGTGCAAATCGGACGTAGTCGGTTTTGGCGGTGAGGAGAGCCTCCCCGGCATCCATGCCCGAAAGCAGTCGTGTCAGATAATACCTCAGGAGGAGCTCCGAAGCGGAGAGCGGATATTTGATTTCGTCGAGTTGGAGGTGGCAGTCGAAGTGCCCGAAGGCGCTTCTGCAGGCGCCCATGAAGAGCAGCGTCTGGTTGTAGATGGCCTGCAGCAAAGGCGAATATTGCCGCTTGTATCCGATAAACCGGGCTCCGTAGCAGCAGATTGCTGCGACGCATTGTGCCCGGGAGAGGCGGAATTGATCGGAATGGAATGCGACGGGATGACACGATGCATCCCGCTCTCCGGAATACTCGGCACAGAGCGGTTGAGGGCTTCCGTGCAGCATGAAGAGCAGCATTTCGGCCGTCATCTGAGCATCCATACACCGCTCGGCCCTTGGATCGACGGGCTCTCCCGACGGGCAGGGTACAGCCTTGCGGAGTTCGTAGAGCGGACTGATGATCATGTTGTTCTCAATATACCCGTCGATCGGGTCGAGCCGTTCCAGCGGCAGCGCATCCGTCATGATCCGGGCGATATTGCGGCTCGATTCGCAACTCGTGATGACCGGCCGCTTTTTCAGCGAGATACCGTTTTGGGCGAAGGCCAGCAATGCACGTTCGAGATATCCGCGGATATCGGTTTTGAAGTCGGATTCCATGAAGCCCTCCTCGAGCGGCAGGCGTCCCGGAACGAAACGGGGCTGGCAACCGAAAAGCCGGGCGAGATCCGGAACCGGTCCGGTTTGCCACGTTATGTCATTGAAATCGTAGGCATAGAGCAGATCGGCATCGAGATCCCGTTCCGTAATATTTTTTTGCTGTTTTGCATCGTTGGCATCATAACAGGGGTTGGGGACCCGCGGCATCGGGATGACATCGTCCCCGCCGATGATGAAGAGTGCCATCGTTCGGTTTTCAGTCGACAATCCGTTGCGACGGACAAATTCGCTCAGCAGACGGGCGCAGGAGCGCCAGTCTCCGGCAGTTGTCAGAGGGTTCTCCAATGCGAGGTCAAGGAGATGATACGCGACACCGTAATTCCGGCACTTCCCGACGTACTCCAGAATCGTGTTTCGGACCAGATCGATGACCCCGACCGGCATACCGTCGGACGAGACGGAGATCGTATCGTTGATGCACCCGTAGTACTTGACGGCAAGTCTGGCGCAGTTTGTCAGGATGATTCCCTCTCTTCTGCGCACGCTGTTTTCGGTGTCGGGCGTCTGGGCGTCGGGTTGGTTTTCGGCCGGGTCTCTGGGCGGTTCGTAAGCCTGTCCGCCTGTCGGTTCCGGCTGTTCCCTTCCCAGAATTGAATCGATATAGGCCTGTTCTTCGGCATCGAATGCCGGATCGGAGGGTGTGGCGAAGGCGTACTTTCTGGCATCGTTTTTCATCTCCATCAACTCGTCGATGTGGCGGTTGAAGAGTCGGGCATAGATTTCGTAGAAGACGAGAAATTCCCGTTGATCGATATCCGAACTGTGGCTGGCCCGGTTGCGGTAGGCGATAATCTTCTCGAAGGGTCTGCCAAAGTCTTCCGGATGGTGGATAGAGCCTTCGAGTTCCTTGCGGAACCGCGCCATGAGCAGCGGGAAGCATCCGAGCGTCTGAGTCTGGCGCGAGAGATCGATCGTGCGGCCGCGGTAGACGATTTCGGCATCTGGTTCGCCGGACGTGCGGGTAAAGTTGCGGATCTTTCTGTATACCGATCGGTTGAGTTCGATCTCCAAAGCTCCGGCCAACAGGGTGACCAGAGGGGAGAAATCCAGATCCTCATATCCGAATCGAATCGGGCGTCCGGTTTGCGGGGCGAAGATTTCGGCATAGATTCGTTCGAAGGTTCCGATCCGGGTTTTTGAACTCTCCTCGAGAGCGTCGTGCAGACGGAGCCGTTCCAGCGGTTTCGGACCGGTGATCTGGGATTCCGGATTCGGCTGGGTTGAGGTTCCGGAGGATACGTCCGGGGAGTTCCCGGCACGATCGGCCGCAGCAGGCCGTACCGAACCGGCAGCCTGCTCCAGCATCTGCTTCATTTGTCGATCCATCTCTTTCTGCAGATCGGCCATGTAGTTGTCGAAGTTCCAGAAGTCCTCCATTTCGTGTCAGAATTTACCGATGATCGCACTCAGTTCCTGTCTCTGCAGGGAGACATCCTCGATCGTTAGGATCGAGAGATCCGGATTGTTTTCGCGAGCCATGCGCCGGGAGGCTTTGGCCCGAATCGCTTCGAACAGCAGCCGGACGGTTCGGGCATTTGCAAACGATGGAATCTCTCTTTTCCGGGAATCGATCAGCCAGAGGATGGTTTGGAGTCGTTTTCGGGCGGGCGGCGTCAGTTCGTAGTGGTTGGCCTGGGCGATGCGCAGGAAGATTTCGTACATCTCCTCCCGGGTATAGTCTTCGAACTGGAAGACGCTTCGGAACCGGGATGGAAAGCCCGTATTGGCATTTTCGAGGAAGTGTTCCATCTCCTTGTCGTAACCGGCCAGGATGATCGTAAGTTTGTCGCGGTTGTTTTCCATCAGCGGGGTCAGCGTATCGATCACCTCGTCTCCGGGTTTAGATTTCGATCCCTGGGCATTCATCAGCGCATAGGCTTCGTCGATAAAGAGTACTCCGCCGAAGGATTCGAGGGCGGCCAGTCTGGTGATTTTGGCCGAGAAGCCCACCCACCCGGAGATGAGGGTCGAGGCGTCGACCTCCACGTAGCAGCCGTTTTCGATCAAACCTTCCTGTTTCATGATGCCGGCGACGAGTCGTGCCACCGTAGTTTTTCCGGTTCCGGGGTTTCCCTTGAAGATCGAGTTGAATGAGGCATTGATCTTGAGATCGGGGTAGACGGCCTGCCTTTTTTTCTGGATTTTCAGGTCAATGATGTGGTCTTCGATCAGAGCCTTGACGCGATCGAGTCCGATGAGTTCGTCGAGTTCTTTTCGGTAATCGATCTGCGGGTTGTAACGTTCGCGTTTGAAGGCGGGTTTCTGGTCATGAAGTTCGCCGATCAGGGTTTCGATCTCCTCGCGGACGGCAGGATCGAAGTCATCCGGGGTGTTTCCCAACGTCTGGTTATGCTCCCCTTGGGGCTTTTCGGTGGTCGAGGCCGCGGCGATTTCGTGGGAGAGGATGTAATCGATCTGTTCGGCATAGTTGACGAACAGATCGATCTCTTCGCGGTATTTTGCCGGATCGAGTTTATTCAGCGACTCGCCGATCGAGATCCAGAGGAGGGCCAGATGGCGGAGTATCTCCCGCCGGGTGTTGTCGAGTCCGCATCCATTCCGTAGGGTTGTCACGACACGACTCAATCCGTTGCGGCAGTTGGCGTAGATCGAGTTGTCGGGATATTCGGCGGCGAGTCTCTCCAGAAAATCGAGTTGCGGGGTCAGCAGAGCGATGGCTTCGTTTACGGAAATCCGGTCGGATGCGGCAAAACTGCCGGGACGATCCGCCAAGGCACGCCGTTCGGCCTGAAGCCGCATGCATGCAGCCAGGGTATCTTCGTCGAGGGGTATTCGGCCGCCGGGCTCGGGGTGTCCGGAGAGAGCCCTGCCGCAATCGGGGCAGAAGCGATCTCCGGGCCGGAGGCGGGCGCCGCATTCAGGGCAGAAGTTCATGGCTTTTACATGTTCATTAGGATTCGTTTGGCCTGGGCGTTGCCAGCTTTGGCGGCCTTCATGTACCAGCTTTCGGCCATATCCCTGTTTTTGGTGACGCCTCGACCGCCGTGATACATCTCGGCGACCGGGAAATAGGCCTTTTCGTACCCCTCGTCGGCCAGCGGCTTGAGGTATTCGAAGGCGGTCGCATAACTTTTCTTGACACCGTTTCCTTCGTAATATTTCATGCCGAGTTCAAAGCGCGCATCCTTGTCTCCGGTATCGGCCGCAGTCTTCAGTTTGGCGATGGGATCCTGTTTCTCCGGAGATGGAATCCGGTTGCTTTGTGCTGTGGCAAGGCTGTTGGCCGAACCTTTTTCTTCGACGGTCGTCGAGCCGGATCTGCCTTGTGATGCAGTACCTGCGGGGGTGGAGGTTGACTGGGTCGGAACTGTCGGTTTCTGGACCGGAGCGGTCGCTGTTTGTTGAGGTGTGGATTGCCGTGCGGCTGCCGTCTGTTTGGTCGTGTTTCCGGAGACGGTCGTCGGCCGGGCATCGTTTGTTTGGTTTTCCGTTGCGGCAACCTCCATCCGGGGCTGCTCCGTATCGGATTCCGCCTGCCTGTCTGAATGGAGAACATAATAGAGCGTCAACCCGATGCCAATGCCGACAATCGCCAGAGCGATCCGCACCCATCCCTTTTGGTCTTTTCGAGGATCCCTTATCGGGTCTGAAACGGGTTCCGACCGATGCGGTGGATTATCGACGATCTGCCGAGTGGCGACATGGGCTGCGTGTATGGCTTTGTCCGACGCCCGGGGAGATGGAGTCGGGACGGAGTCTGCCGGAGACGTCGCGAAGGACCGAACTGCGGAGGATGGGGTATTCACGACCGGATCGGACACCTGAAAGAGTTTCTGCAGGTAGAAGTTGCATTCGGGCGAGTTGCTCAATCCGGCTGCGGCCCCGTGGCTGGAGAGGTATTGGACAGCCGTATACATCGGTACCAGCCATTTCGAAAGGGCTTTCGGATTGATGCGGGTCAGGAACTGGGCCGCAGCCTGCAGTTCGCCGCCGAGGAGCAGTCCCGAGCATGAGATCAGGGCGACATTTTCCTGAGGGAACTCCGACCATTGGCTCAGTTTGCGTTGGGCGAATCCTGCCTGGGTGGGATTTCCGCTTTTGGCATAGGCATAGCAGGCCCAAAAGGTCTGCCAGTAGTTGTCGATCGAGGCTTCGCGGTAGCGTGACAGGAAAGAGGAAGGGTTCTCGAGAACCGTTACCAGGTAGTAATAGAATTGCGCCTCGTCGGATTCGCTGTTTGCGAGGGGTTCGAGTTTGGCCCGGAACGAGCGGAGAGATCCCGAATTCTGTCTGATCTGCCCGGATACATATTCGAGGGTCATCAGATCCGTATCCGAGAGTTCGGTCCGGGAGGCGATTCGCGCCTCCTTGACCTGATGTTCGACCTCGGAGCGATGTTCCTCGGGGAGAGCGATCCCCGCCGCGAAGTCATCAAGTTCGCGGCGGAGTTTGGGCGAGATGATACCGGAATCCAGTTTTCCGAGACAGAATTGTCTGTATTTCTCTTTACGTTCGGCCAGCGAGAGTTCGTCGCCGCTTTTGCCCACATAGACATTTGTGATGTTGTGGACCGTATCGTGCGAGTCCACGACATTGTGTGAGTCGTTGCTGGTTCTCGAAACATGGATACTGTTGTCATCGCCGCCTTGATGGCGCAGATGATCCGACAACTCTTTGCCGCATTCCTGACAGTAGCGGCTGTTATCATTCTGAGACTGTCCGCAGCGAGGGCAGTCGGGATTGATACAATATTTAGCCATGATTATTCGAATTCAAAACCGCAGAAACCACAGAACTTGGCATTGGATGCGATCTCCTTGTCGCATCTCGGGCAACGTACCGTAGATGCGGGCTTTTGTCGGGCCTCTCCGCTTCGGTCATTGTCTCTTTGGGCCGAGGATCTGGTTGTATACTCCAGAGCCTTGTCCTGTGCGTGTTCGAGTCGCTCCTGCTGGTATCTTGCATCGTCGCGATAGCGGGATGCATCCTCCCGGTATTTGTTCTGCAGCGTTTCGACCTGGTCGATCCGTGCCCCGGCGACGGCGGCATTCATGTGCATGGCTTTTTCCATGAATTCCTGCATGCGGGACTCTCTGTCGCGCTGTCGATCCATCTCCTTTTCGTAGATTTCGCGGGTGGCGTTTGCTGCGGCCGATGCTGCGGCCGATTCATTTTTGGAGGCAAGCGTTTTGGCGAATTCGACCTGAGCTGCGGCATCCAGTTGGCTGATTTGATTGGCGGTCAGCTGTTCGGCGCTGTACTCCTTCATGATTCGGGCCATCATCTCTTCGTGGGTCAGCTCCTTGTCCATGAGTTCGGCCTTGCGGGCATGTTCCTTGTCGAGATTGGCCTGTTCCTGGTCGTTGATCTTCTGATCCACGTCGAGAGCCATCTCCAGACGTTGCCGCAGAATGGCCATTCGGTGCGCTTCCCGTTCGTCGGCATAGGCATCGTCGTCGCGACGCATGCCGAGCTCGGTTTGTTTGAGTCTGCGTGCGTGTTGCAGCTTCTCCTCTTCGAGTTTACGGGCAACGGCTGCGGTTCGCTCCATGCCCTCCATTTGCTTGAGAGCCAGGACGGTCTTGCTTTCGAGTTGAGCCGTCTCCTTTTCCGTCGCTCTTCCTATTTGTTTGATTTCAAGAGCATTTTTAAAGGCATCCAGTTCGTCCTCGTTCAATAGCTTGTCACGATTGATTGCCTTCAGAGCGCAGTCGAGTTCTTCATCGTTACGAGCATTTGCGATTGCCTCGGCGTTGTTTTCGCGGGCCATTCGGTTTTTAAACTCGTTGGTGCGATGCAGAAAGTCCAGTTCGCGTTCATTGCAGTAGAGCTCCTGCGTCAATGCACGGAACCGGTCGAGAGCTTCATTGCTGCAGGAGATATCGGCCAAACGGACGAATTCGATACCGTCGGCATATTGGGCGAGAGAGCCGAGTCGGTTTTTGATGCGTTCCCTGGTCTCCGGGCGAATACCGTACTCTTCGATGGCCTCATCCTGGAGTTCTTCCTGCAGGATGTTCCGCACGAAAGTGGACAGCGACAACTGAATATCGGACGTCGTCACGGAGTGGTCGGCTGCCAGATATTTGCGGATGAATCGGTTGAAATCGGCGATGCGCAGGAACATCTGCAGGCCGATCTTGGCATCGAGGAGCCTGGTTTTGATGCTCATCGGTTCGAATACGACCTTGTGGTCAGCCGTTTCGGCGGTCCCGTAGATCGAAGGGAAATCGATATCGCGTTTGAGGTAGACGGCAATCAGGGAGTTTTCGTTGAGTTTGGCGACGATTTCGGGGACCGAGAGTTTCCGGTCATTGATTTTTTCCGTTTCATGGACTTTGGCGCCGAGGATCAGTTTGATCAGGGAGCGCCATTTGGTTTTGACCCATCCGGAGATACCGTCCGATTCGACCCGCATGTTCATGATCCGCTCCACATCGGACTCGGAGACGAAGTTGTAGAGACCCGAGTTCAGCTGGAGAGCCTCTTTCCCGTCGATATAGATAAGGGCTGTAACGCCGGGTTGGATGATGATGCCGGAGATGGTACTGATATTTGCGAAATCGATTTCACTGATTTTACGTGCGATTTCGCCGTCTGCGATACGCCATTGGGCCATGTTGCGCAATTTCCCGGTCGTATCCAGGTGGTGGAACTCGGCGAGATTAGTCTCGAGTTGGGATTCGACGGGTCGGGCGGTATTGTTGTTGAGGCGGTCGTTGTCTTTTGCGAAGGAGACAGGGTTATTTTCGGGAGGAGCGAGCCGGGTTCCGCATTGAGTACAGAATTTATTGCCATCGGGCATTGGAGCATTGCAGTGGGGACATTTCATAGGACCGGAATTAAGTTTTTTTACAAAAATAGGAAATATATTCCGATTAGTCAATACCTTATAATAAATAACCGTTGAAGATATGATCAAAAATCAGGGTGATGCAAGCATCGTGTGAAGGGGGCATTGTTTAAGTCCGGGGGGCCGTATCCTCCGACGAGTTTTAATATCCGGATTGGGAACTGTTTTCCGATCACCCTGTTGATTCCGGGGGGGCGGTTCGTCTTTGTATGGATTGTGGAAAGTGCATGATGGTGGATTTATTTGATCAGCATGACGATGCTGCCGCAGGTAATCAGCAGGGCGCCCAGGATCACGCGGGGGCTGGCCGGTTCCTTCAGGAACAGGAATGCCAGGCAGATGGTGATCACCACGCTCAGTTTGTCGATGGGCGCCACACGGGAGACATCGCCGGTCTGCAGCGCCTTGAAATAGAAGAGCCACGACAGACCCGTAGCGACACCCGAGAGGATGAGGAAGATCCACGTGTGGCGGCCGACGTCACGTATGCCGGCACCCTGGTGTCCGAATATTACGATGCTCCACGTCAGGACCAGGATCACCGTGGTACGGATGGCCGTAGCCAGGTCGGAGTTGATATTTTTTACGCCGATTTTGGCGAAGATGGCTGTCAGAGCGGCGAAGAGGGCCGACAGCAGGGCATAATATCTCCACATGTTTTACCAATTTTTCATTCAGACGCAGCGAAGAACGGACGGAACGCGGGTTGGATTGCGCCCGTGCGGTTTTCGCGGAGTCGAAAAGTTCATCTTGGGCAAAGGGCCCTTTTCGGGGGCCTGTTGCGATCGGATAATAAACGGGGATCGCGTTTTGATACGAAAAATGCGACCCGGAGGTCGCATTAGCAAGTTTTTAAAAGGCGTATTCTGAGGTATTTACCTCCAAAATAGGCTTAATACTCCTCCTCGTTGAAGAAGAAGTCGTCCTTGGAGGGGTAATCGGGCCAGATATCCTCGATGGATTCGTAAATTTCGCCCTCATCCTCAATCTCCTGCAGATTCTCGAGAACTTCAAGCGGAGCACCCGAACGGACCGCATAGTCAATCAACTCGTCTTTCGTTGCAGGCCAGGGAGCATCCTCGAGCTTCGAGGCCAATTCCAGCGTCCAGTACATAGCTATAAAATTTTAAGTTTTTAACAATCAGCAGTTTGGCCGCTCACGGGGCGGTTGTATCCCGTGATCGAATTGCAAAAGTATAAAAAAAACGAGAAAAACAAAGAAAAATTATGGATTCTTGCCTTTTGGTTGGGCGCATGCAAACCAAACCCCTTCCGGAGGTTCCTGGAGAGGGGGTTTTCGGGGAAAAAAATTCAGTGGCCGGAAGTTTTCGAATTACTCCTCCGTTTCCTCTTTGGCAATCCGCCGCTGCCTGCGCGTGGTAGCGTGTCGGGTTGCTGCAGGGTCCGCCACATTCAGCGAGCATGAGTGCTGTGTCGCAGTGGTTGTCCACCGCATTCAGCGAGTTCGAGTGCTGTGTTGCAGCGGTTGTCCGCCGCATCCTGCGAGATTAAGGGTTGCGTTGCAGAGGTTGTTTGCCGCAGCCTGCGGGTTTGTGTGTTGCGTCGCATCGCGGGGCCCCTGCCGCTTGCGAACAACCGGCGGCTCTTTCCGGATCGACCTACGCGCCTTCTCCCCGGAGTCGGGCCGACGGCTCTACCCGGACGACTCCCGGCCACGGGCTCTCTGAAGAGGGGTCACCCCTCCTTGGTGGCGATGAAGAAGAGGTCGTAACACCCATCGGCCACGGGTCCGATCCGGTAATCCTCCATGCGGATCGAGGCCGTCAGATCGGTATTTTCGCGGAGGAGCCGTCGCCGGTTGAGGCGGTTTAACAGGTCATAGGGGATCTGCAGCATCCATCGCGGCAGCCGGTGCTGGAGATCGAGCCAGTCGAAACGCGTGATGCGGGCCACACCTTGACGGTTCTTTTCGTAGTAGGCTCTGACCTGCTCGTTGCCGAAGACGCCGAGGGCCTCTATTGTCGGGAACTCCTCGGCGAGCAGCCGGCGGAGCTCCTGGGCGGTGTATTCGCGCACGTGCCAGGGATTGCGCGTGAGGGACATCGGAGCGTTGGGCGTGGTGACGATGAATCGGCCGCCGGGTCGGAGAACGCGGTGGATTTCGCGGACGAACTCCCGGTCGTCGCGGATATGCTCGATGACCTGGAACGAGATCACGCAGTCGAACGAGGCGTCGGGGAGGTCGATGGGCGGGACGACCGCCTGCCGGAACTCGACGTCGGGCCGGGCCAGCAGTTCGGGATCGGGCGTGTGCTTGTCCATCGTGACGAACCTTCGGGCGTGAGGTGCAACCACTTCGATGCCATATCCGGCGCCGGTCCCGATTTCGAGCACATCGCCCGTGATTCGTTCGGCGGCGGCGTAATAGGCGAGCAGCGAGCGTTGGAAGACGAAGTTGTCGGAGGCTTCGCGCGAGACCCGTTCTGCGGTATTGATTTTGGCCATGGTCTGTGGTGGGGTTAAAGGTCCGACGGGCGGGAGGTGAGCCGCATTCCCTTTTCGTCGGTTGTGACGGCGCCGCGCTTAAGCAGCATGCCGAGCGAACGTTTGAAGACCTTTTTGCTCATCTGCGTCCGGAGTTTGACCTCATCGGGGTCGCTGTTGTCGTTCAGGGGGAGGAACCCGCCGTTTTCGCGGAGGAGGCGCAGCAGCACCTCGGCCGAATCCTTGACCTGGGCGAATCCGCTCTGCTGGAGCGAGATGTCGATCCGGTTGTCGTCGGTGATGCGGCTGACGTAGCCCGTCATGCGGTCACCGACGGCGACCGGGCGGAAGATCTGGTTTCGGTAGATCATCCCCCAGTGGCGGTTGTTGACGATGACGCGGAATCCGATTTCGCTCTGCGAGGCGACGAGCAGGTTGACCTCTTCGCGGGGTTTGACCGAGATGAGATCGTTGTTGACATAGGCCTTGAGCTTTTCGGTGGCGACGCAACGGCCGGTGATAGCGTCTTCGTAGATGTAAACCAGATAGGAGTGTCCGACGAGGACGCCGCCCTGCTGGTTTCGGTTCGGGAGGAAGATATCCTTGCCGTGGAGGCCCCAGTCGAGGAATGCCCCGTGCGGGGTTTTGTCGACGACGCGCAGGAATCCGGCCTGGCCGACCAGGAGGAGGGGCGTTTCGGTGGTAGCGACGAGACGGTCTTCGGAGTCGTGGTAGATGAAGACCTCCTTTTTGTCGCCGACCTTGTCGGAGAGAGAGGTATAGCGGTTTGGCAGCAGGACCTCCTGCTGCTCTTCGTCTGCGAGGTAGAGACCGTGGTCGGAGATTCGGCTGACGGTCAGGGATTCGATGCGTCCGGCTCTGAGCATAAAAAAACGTGTGGATTGATCCGGTGCAAAATTACGTTTAATTTCGTGCGTTTCCAAACTCCGGGGCAAGAAGCTGCAAAAAGCGCAAAATCCGGGGTCGGAAAGTTGGAGGATTCGCAAAAAATCGGTATATTCGTACAAGGAGGGCCGGAGTGTCGGGTGAGCGAGGGCGGAAAGCCGAGGCGGGGGGCGGAGGTGTCGAGGGGCGATTCGCGGGAGAGTGGGGTAGGGATGATGCGGGAGCGTTTCCGGTCCGGACTGAAGACAAGACCCTTGAATCCATAACGAACGATAAGACCATGAATTCCAACGCCAATTTTGATCTGAGTTTTTTACAGCTGGATGCGACGACCCTGGATACCCGCACGCTTGCGGAGGTAGGCGAACTGATCGATCGGACACCGGGCGATCTGGTGGTGCTGCCGGAGATGTTTGCGACGGGTTTCCGGACCGATGCCGCGGCGGTGGCGCAGCCCGTCGACGGGGAGATCGTCACAGCGCTGCGGGCATGGGCCCGCGAGAGCGGCAAGGCCGTTGTGGGGAGCGTTGCCGTAACCGATGGCCCGACATTCCGCAACCGGTTGTTCTTTGCCCGGCCGACGGGCGAACTGGAGTGGTATGACAAACGCCATCTGTTCCGTCCGGGGGGCGAGACCGACACCTTCACCCCGGGAGACCGCCGCACGGTGGTCGAGTACCGCGGCATTCGATTCCTGCTGCTGGTCTGCTACGATCTGCGCTTTCCGGTCTGGAGCCGCTGCCGGCGGGACTACGACGTGATTCTGTGCAGTGCGGCATGGCCTTCGTCACGACGCGACGTGTGGCGGACGCTGCTGTGCGCCCGGGCGCTGGAGAACCAGGCGTGGATCGTCGGGGCGAACTTCTGCGGCGAGGATCCGACGGGCCGCTATGCGGGAGCATCGGCGATTGTCGACTGCTACGGACGCTTCCGGGCGGAGGCACCCGAGTCCGCATCGGTTTGCCGCACGGTTCACTTCTCGCTCGAAGAGCAGAACCGCTTCCGCGAACGCTTTCCGACCTGGCGCGAAGCGGATGACTTCACTTTGGGACAATAAAATCCCGGAAAATATCGTATCTTTGCACGATTCCCCCGCCCGTGCGGGCCGAACCCCCGGAGAGCCTCTTCGCAAGGGGACCTGACGGGGCCAGCGCTGCTTCGGCCGGTGGTCGTGGCGGATGCCTCTGGTTGGCTGTCGGTAGCTGCTGCGGCCGCCGGGTGCCGATTTCGGCTGACGGGCCTGCGCTCGGAGGGGCAGGGCGGTTCTGCGGACGGAGATGAATGCCGCCCGTCGGGATGGCAAGAGACAAGCGTGAATTATGGAGGATACGATCAAGATACTGGGCGCCCGGGTCCACAACCTGAAGAATGTGGATCTGGAGATTCCGCGCCATAAACTGGTGGTGATCACGGGCCTTTCGGGTTCGGGCAAATCGTCGCTGGCCTTCGACACGATCTACGCCGAGGGACAGCGGCGCTATATGGAGACGCTGTCGACCTACGCGCGGCAGTTCGTGGGGACGATGGAGCGCCCCGACGTGGACAAGATCACGGGCCTGAGCCCGGTGGTGGCCATCGAACAGAAGACCACCAACAAGAATCCGCGCTCGACGGTGGGGACCGTGACGGAGATCAACGACTTTCTGCGTCTGCTCTACGCGCGGGCCTCGCGGGCCTATTCGCCGGTGACGGGCGAGGAGATGGTCCACTATACCGACGACCAGATAGCCGACCTGATTCTCAAGGGCTTTGCCGGGCGCCGCATTGCGCTGATGGCCCCGGTTGTCAAGGGGCGCAAGGGTCACTACCGCGAACTTTTCGAATCGCTGGCCAAGAAGGGTTACATCTACGCCCGCATCGACGGAGAGATCCGTGAGATTTCGGCCGGGATGCGCCTCGACCGCTACAAGATCCACACGATCGACCTGGTTGTCGACCGGCTGGTGGTGAGCGAGGAGTCGCGCGACCGGCTGATGACCTCGCTCCAGGAGGCGATGCGCCAGGGCAAGGGGACGATGGCCGTCTACGACTACGGGACCGAGCAGCAGCGCTTCTATTCGCGTCATCTGATGTGCCCGACGACGGGCATTGCCTTCGAGGATCCGGCGCCTCACACCTTTTCGTTCAACTCGCCGAAGGGGGCGTGTCCCCACTGTAACGGACTGGGCGAGGAGGCGGTTTTCGACGTAGGGAAGATCATCCCCGACCGGAACCTTTCGCTGCGCGAGGGCGGGGGCGAGCCGCTGGGCAAATACCGCAACAACATGCTCTTCGCAACGCTCGAGATGCTGGGGCGCCGCTATGACTTCACGCTGGACGATCCGATTTCGAGCTTTTCGGAGGAGGCGCTCAACGCCGTGCTTTACGGCGATTCGGAGCCGCTGACGGTCGATCTCACGGAGTTCAGCTCCTCGGGCGGACGGCAGTTCCTGACGTGGGAGGGCGTTGCCGAGTACATCGGCCGCACGGAGGACGACGATTCGAAACGGGGCCAGAAGTGGCGCGACCAGTTTCTGGTCTACCGCAAGTGTTCGGTCTGCGGGGGGACGCGCCTGAAGAAGGAGGCGCTGCAGTTCCGCATCGCGGGCAAGAACATCGCCGAGGTCTCGGCCCTGTCGATTGCCGAATTTTCGGAGTGGGTTCCGACGCTGCGCGGGGCGATGACCGACAAGGAGTGGCGCATTGCGCAGGAGATCGTCAAGGAGATCTCCGAGCGGCTGCGCTTTCTGATGGACGTGGGGCTGGGATACCTGTCGCTGGCGCGGTCGTCGCGGTCGCTGTCTGGGGGCGAGAGCCAGCGGATCCGGCTGGCGACGCAGATCGGCTCGAAGCTGGTCAACGTCCTCTATATCCTCGATGAGCCCTCGATCGGCCTCCACCAGCGGGACAACCAGCGGCTGATCCGCAGTCTGGAGGAGCTTCGCGATGCGGGCAACTCGGTGATCGTCGTCGAGCACGACGAGGATATGATGCGTGCGGCGGATTTCATCGTCGACGTGGGTCCGAAGGCGGGCCGTCGGGGCGGACAGATCGTTGCGGCGGGCACCTTCGACGATATCCTGAAGAGCCATACCATCACGGCTGATTACCTGACGGGCCGCCGGCGGATCGAGATCCCCGCGACGCTGCGCCCCGGCACGGGCGAGTCGATCACGATCCACGGTGCCCGCGGCAACAACCTCAAGAACGTGACGGTAAGCTTTCCGCTGGGCAAGTTCATCTGCGTGACGGGGGTGAGCGGATCGGGCAAGTCGACGCTGATCAACGAGACGTTGCGTCCGATCCTTTCGCGGGCGCTCTACCGTTCGCTGGACCAGCCGCTGGAGTACGATTCGATCGAGGGGATCGAGCACATCGACAAGCTGGTGGTCGTCGACCAGTCGCCCATCGGGCGCACGCCGCGGTCGAATCCGGCGACCTATTCGAACGTTTTTGCCGACATCCGCAAGCTCTTCGAGATGACGCCCGACGCGCAGATCCGGGGCTTCAAGGCGGGGCGGTTTTCGTTCAACGTCAAGGGCGGACGGTGCGAGGAGTGCCGCGGGGCCGGGGTGCAGACCATCGAGATGAACTTTCTGCCCGATGTCTACGTGCGTTGCAAGGCGTGCGGCGGCCACCGCTACAACCGCGAGACGCTCGAGGTGCGCTACAAGGGAAAGAACATCGACGACGTGCTGAACATGACGGTGAACATGGCCGTGGAGTTTTTCGAGAACATCCCCTCGATCTACCAGAAGCTGAAGGCGATCCAGGAGGTCGGTCTGGGCTATCTGACGCTGGGCCAGCCGTGTACGACGCTGTCCGGGGGCGAGAGCCAGCGCATCAAGCTCTCGTCGGAGTTGTCGAAACGCGATACGGGCCGCACGCTCTACATTCTGGACGAGCCGACGACGGGTCTTCATTTCGAGGATATCCGCCTGCTGCTCGATGTGCTGAACAAGCTGGTCGACCGGGGGAATACGGTGATTGTGATCGAGCATAACCTCGATGTGGTGAAGGTGGCCGACCATCTGATCGACATAGGCCCGGAGGGGGGCGCGGCCGGCGGCGAGGTGATCGCGCAGGGAACCCCCCACGAGGTGGCGCAGTGCGAACGGAGCTACACGGGCCAGTTCCTGAAGCGGATGGGCCTTTGACCTGCGATTCCGCGGAGAGCCCATGCCGGAGTCGGCGCTTTGCCGTAAGCGAGCGCCTGTTTGTGTAAACCTCGGGATCCGCACCCTTCCGATGGAGACCCGCATTCTCGCGGCGACTGCATGCACGCTTGGATATCCTCTTACTCCCGGCTACGGCTGCCTGTATACCCGCATATAAAAGGAGGTTCCGGAATTTCCGGAACCTCCTTTTTCGTTTCAGCCGGGCCTTATCGCCGGACGCGGGTGGCTTTAGCGGGAGCCGTCCGGGCGGTGGATTTCTCCATCACGGGCCGTTCTCCGCTTACGGAGAGGATCGGCTTCCGCAGCTGGAGACCCTTGACGCCGGCATGACTGCACTTCGCGGCGGCCTGGAAGGCGCCGTAGGGTCGGAATTCCTCGACGGGCGATCCGATTTTCGCGATAGAGGTTGTAGATGGTTTTGTCGGCGCCCTTGATACCGGCCAGGGAGTCGGCACTTCCTCCGGCGAGCAGGGAGGTGACGCTCAGAATGGCAAACAAGCAGATAGTATTCTTCGCAATACGCATAGGCCTTGTCTTTGTATGGTGTGGCGAGGTGGAATACCGCCAGATCGGTATGATGCGGGAGCCGGGCTGCGAGTCGGTACCGGGGTGCGGGTGGACAGGCTCCCGACAGCAAAAGTAGGAATATTCTCTCCGAACTGCAACACTTTCCCGGATATTTGCCCGTTGCCGGGGGCTGATTCCCGTTTTTATCCCTTTTGGCCGGGGGGGCGGCCTGTGGTTGGATGCCATCCGGACCGGTCTTTGAAGCGGATGGGCCTGTGACCTGCGAATCCCGGACGCGGCGATCCTCCGTCCGGAAATTTTTTGCGGCCATCCGGTTCCGGATTTGTCCCGATTCCGCCCGGCAGCCCCTCCGGACACCCTGCCGCAGGGGGTAATCCTGCCGACCGGCGCGCAGAACGTCTTCGGGGCTGCGGCATCGATTTTGCGCTCATGGCCGATACCAAACCTTATCGTGCTATGAAAAAAACAGCCATTTTTGTCATGGGCCTGCTGCTGTGTGCGGCGGCCGTTACGGTAATCGGACAGAAGAAGGTTCTCTCTCCGAAACAGGAACAGCGTGAGGTGCGCGAGCAGCGCCGTGCGGAGCGTCTGGCCAACTACCAGAAGACGATGGATTCGATCATTCTGTCGCGGAACTTCCAGTTCAATCCGCAGACGATGCAGCAGCAGCCGACGGGCCCGATGCGTCAGATCATGAACCCTACCTTCAGCGTGGGGGTCTGGGACGGGACGGTAGACATCTGTCTGCCTTATATCAAGGGGTACGTTCCTCCCTACTACACGACGATTATCAACTGTACGGTTCCCAACGTGCAGGGCTATACGACCGAGCAGACCCACGAAGGGTGGATGGTGACCTTCTCGACATCGCTCTTCACGGCGTCGACCTACACCTTTACCTTCGAGATCTTCACGCGCACGGGCGGTGCGAACCTGACGATCACCAATCCGTGGTACAACGCGGTGCAGTATTCGGGAACGATATCGCAGCTCTATTGAGCGACCGATTCGGTTTTTGCATGAAGAAAGGCCTCTCTCCGCTATTCGCGGAAGAGGCCTTTTCGGTGTTTCCGGATGCCCGTACGGTTACGGTCCGCCTTCCGGGCATCGCGGTTTCCGGTCCGGGTCAGTCGCGGTAGATCAGCGCCACGGCCGAGACCGAGACCCCCTCTTCACGCCCCTCGAAACCGAGCCGTTCGGTGGTTGTGGCCTTGACCGATACGCGGTCGACGCCGATCTCCATCTCGGCGGCCAGCGCTTCGCGCATGCGGTCGATATAGGGCCGCAGCTTGGGTCGCTGCATGCGGATGGTGCAGTCGACGTTTCCGATCCGGAATCCTTTTTCGCGGATCAGGGCGACGGTCCGCCGCAGGAGGATGCGCGAATCGATCCCGCTGAATTCATCCGACGTATCGGGGAAGTGGAGTCCGATATCTCCCAGGGCGGCAGCCCCGAGCAGGGCGTCGCAGAGAGCATGAATGGCCACATCGCCGTCCGAATGGGCGACACAACCCTTCGAGTGGGGGATCTCTATGCCCCCCAGAACGAGCCGCAGGCCGTCGGCCAGCGCATGGACATCATATCCGTGTCCGATTCTGAAATCCGTCATATTGTACGTTTTGATCTTGCCAAAATAGGGAAAAAAGCGTAACTTTGCAAAAATACCTGAAATCTATGTCAGCAATATCTACCCTGGAACCGCGCCTGGTGTGGGAGCAGTTTGATGCGATCACCCGCGTGCCGCGCCCCTCGAAGAAGGAGGGGAAGATCATCGAATTTCTGGTCGACTTCGCCCGCCAGCACGGGATCGAATACAAGAAGGATGCCATCGGCAACGTTGTGATGCGCAAGCCGGCGACGCCGGGCTTTGAGGAGCACCCGGCGGTGATCCTCCAGTCGCATATGGATATGGTCTGCGAGAAGAATTCGGACGTGGAGTTCGACTTCGAGAACGACCCGATCCGCACGCGTATCGACGGCGAGTGGGTCAAGGCCGAGGGGACGACGCTGGGTGCCGACTGCGGCATCGGGATGGCGGCGGCCCTGGCTGCGATGATCGACCCCGACCTGCAGCACGGGCCGCTGGAGGCGCTCTTCACCGTCGACGAGGAGACGGGTCTGACGGGGGCCTTCGAGCTGGGCGAGGGGATGCTCACGGGCAAATACCTGATCAACCTTGATTCGGAGGACGAGGGCGAACTCTTCATCGGATGTGCGGGCGGCATCGACACGATTGCCACGTTCCACTGCACGATGGAGCCGGCGCCGAAGAACTATACCTTTTTCCGGGTGGATGTCTCCGACCTGCTGGGGGGCCACTCGGGCGACGATATCGACAAGGGACGCGTCAACTCGAACAAGACGGTAGCGCGCCTGCTGTGGGAGGGGATGCAGTCGTGCGAGCTGCGGCTGAGCTACTTCAACGGCGGCAACCTGCGCAATGCAATCCCGCGCGAGGCCTATGCGATCTTCGGAGTCCCGACGCGGCTGAAGGAGGATTTCGTGAAACGCTACCGGTTGTTTGCGGCGGATCTCGAGGCGGAGTTCCGCTTCCGGGAGCCGAACTTCAAGATCACGCTCAACGAGATGCCGCAGGTCGAGGAGGTGCTCGATGCGCGGACGCAGTTCGGACTGGTCTATTCGCTGGTCGGGGTTCCCAACGGTGTGGTGGCCATGTCGTTTGCGGTTCCGGGTCTGGTGGAGACCTCGACGAACCTTGCTTCGGTGAAGTTCGAGGGTCGCGACCGGATCGTGGTGACCTCGTCGCAGCGGTCGTCGGTCGAGAGTGCGAAGACCTACGTGATGCAGATGGTCGAGTCGGTCTTCGCGCTGGCGGGCGCCGACGTGGCCCATTCGGACGGCTACCCGGGCTGGGCGCCGAACCCGGCATCGCACCTGCTGAAGGTGACCGAGGAGGCCTACGAGCGGCTCTTTGCGACGAAGCCGAAGGTGCGTGCGATCCATGCGGGTCTGGAGTGCGGCCTCTTCCTGGAAAAGTATCCCGATCTGGAGATGGTTTCGTTCGGGCCGACGCTGCGGGGCGTCCACTCGCCCGACGAGCGGCTGGAGATCGCCACGGTGCCGAAGTTCTGGTCGCTGCTGTGCGAGACGCTGAAGACGCTCTGACGGATACGGACAGAATCATTTGCCGGGACCCGGACCGATTGGCGGGATCCCGGCTTTTTGTCGGTACGGAGCTGAACCGGACGCCTCCGATCGGGAACGGCGAGGCTGTTGCCCGGGAGAGCGGAGGGTGCGTCATGGAAATGTAACACCCGTGTTGCGGCATTGCAATATCTGTTTCAGACCTTTGCCGAAGCAAAGAACGATTGATCGGTTATGAAGAGACCCCTTTTCCGAATCCTGCTGCTGTCGGGCCTTCTGCTGTCCGCCTCGACTGCCGTGTTGGCTGAAGTTCCGGACACCCTCCGGCGCACTTCCGCCGCGATTGCTTCCGTTTCCTCCGATTCGGCTGCTTCCGTTTCCTCCGATTCGGCTGTTGCCGTTTCCCCGGCCGCCGCACCGTCTTCCTCGGCTGCCGATGGTGCAGCTTTTGCCGCACCGTCCTCTGCGTCGTCTTCCGCTTCGGCCTCCACGCCGACGCCTGCCGCACCGTCCTCCACACCGATGCCTGCCGCATCGGCCTCTCCGGCCGGCGCCTCTTCGGCCGCCGCCGCTGCTGCACCGGTCCGGAAGGAGCCGCTCTTCACGGTCCGGCTGCACGGAACCGTCCGTGGCAAATACGAATACCAGCCCGATCTGGGCAAGAACCGCTTCGAGGTGCGCAACGCGCGCTTCAGCGTCTCGGGCAGCGTGACGCCGTGGGTGGACTACAAGGCGGAGATCGACCTTTCGGACGAGGGGTCGATCAAGATGCTCGACGCCTACGCCCGCCTGCACATGCTTCGCCGGAAGGTTCGCTTCACGATCGGCCAGATGCGCGTACCCTTTACGATTGACGCCCACCGCTCGCCCCACGAACAGTACTTTGCCAACCGCTCGTTCATCGCCAAGCAGGCGGGCAACGTCCGCGACGTGGGGGCCACCCTGGGGTGGACCTTCGGCAAGCGGATTCCGGTGACACTTGAAGGGGGCTTGTTCAACGGATCGGGCCTCACGGACCAGAAGGACTACTGGACGCGGTCGTTCAACTATTCGGCCAAGGCGCAGGTGAAGTTTGCCGACCGGGTGAATCTCTCGCTGAGCATCCAGAAGACCCACCCCGACGTGGTCGACATCCGGATGTACGACGTGGGGGCCTACTACGAGAATCCGCTTTGGCATGTTGAGGCGGAGTACCTTCGGAAGAACTACGCCGAGGGGGCCTTTGCCGGGGTGAACGTCATCGATGCCTTTGTGTGCCGCAACCTTCCGACGCCGCGTCTTCGGGCGCTGAAGCAGATTTCGATCCTGGCGCGCTACGACTACATGTCGGACCACAGTACGGGAGTGGCCGATGCGTCGGGGCAGCTGGTTGCCGACGATCCGGAGCGCCACCGCGTGACGGGCGGCCTGACTTTCAGCCTGGGGCTTCCCTTCCAGGCCGACATCCGGATCAACTACGAGGCCTACTTCTACCGGGCGACGGCGACGCCGGCCCTTTCCGAACAGGACAAGTTCGTGGCCGAGTTCATGGTGCGCTTCTGAGGCGGCTGTGGGGGATCCCGGCAGATACCTTCCGACGGGAGCTTGTTGTTTCGAATCGGAGGAGGAGAAGTCATAAAATTCGTTACCTTTGTATAATAACAAGGGTATCGAGATATGCCAAAAAGGCTAATTGGGTTTTGTTTGATGGTCGGGTTCAGTCTGCTGCTACCGCAACGGGCCGTTCCGCAGCGGCATTCCGACGACGAATATTACCCCTATGCCGAACGGGAACGGCCGCGACCCCGGCTCGAGAGCGACACGACGCTCTTCTACCGGGCGATCCAGAGCCCGACGGATCTCTACGGTGCGCATACCGACTTCACGCTTCCGGGCGTAGCCCGCCGCCGGCGCGGTGCGGACTACACGCAGGAACGCACGCTGCTCTCGGGCATCGGCATATCGTACCGCTACCTCACGACGCTGCGCCTGCTTGGTGCCGATGAACAGCGCAGTGCGGGCCTCCAACCTGCCGCGGAACCTCTCTCCGGCACCGTCTCCACCACGCAATACGATTTTCCGGACGCACTTCCGCTTCAGCCCTACCGGGTCTCTGCCACCCTGACCGACCGCAACTACCGCTACGGGGTGCGCCTGGCTGGGAGCCGGACCCTGGGTCGGGAGTGGCACCTGACGGCGGCGGCCGACCTGCGCACGGGACGCGACATGCACGTCGAGGGGCTCTTCACCCACGCTGCAACGGTCGGCTTCCACCTTTCGCACCGGACCGAACACCGGGGTGAATTCTCGCTCACGGGCATCCTACCGCTCTCGATGCGGGGCACGCGCCTCTCCTCGTCGGAGGAGGCCTTCACGCTGACGGGCAACCGCCTCTACAATCCGGCGTGGGGCTACCAGGACGGCCGTGTCCGCAACTCGCGCGTCCGCCGCGAGACGCTGCCGCTTGTGGCAGCCGCGTGGCGGGGCCGGCTGACGGCATCGACCACCCTGACGGCCTCCCTGGCGACGGAGGCGGGCCGGAGCCGTTACAGTTCGCTGGGGTGGTACGACGCCCGCACCCCGATGCCGGACAACTACCGCTACCTGCCGAGTTATGCCGACGACCGGGCGACCCGCGAGGCGTGGCAGTCGAACGACGCGCGCTATACGCAGATCGACTGGGACGAACTGATCCGCCAGAACCGCATGTCGGCGGACGGTGCGGCGGTCTACGCCCTTGAGGACCGGGTCGAACGGCTCTGGACGACGACGCTGCATGCTCTCTTTGCGACGGATCTCGATCGCCGGCTGACGCTTCGCTACGGCGTGGATCTCTCGTTCGACGACCGCCGCAACTACAAGCAGATGCGCGATCTGCTGGGCGCCGACCACATCGTCGACATCGACCAGTACCTGATCGACGACGACACCTACGGGACGCAGCTTCAGAACGACCTTCGCCACCCCGACCGGATCATCCGCACGGGTGACCGCTTCGGTTACGACTATACGCTCGCCACGCGGCGCCTGCTGGCGTTTCTGCAGGCCGACTACCGTACGGACCGCTTCCGCGGTGACCTTACGCTCGTCTTCGGGAGTTCGGCCGTCCACCGGCGGGGCCACTACGAGAAGGAGCTCTTCCCGGGGACGCAGTCCCGCGGCCGTTCGCGCGTGCTGCGCTTTGCGCCCTACCGGCTGAAGGCCTCGGGCGGCTGGGCCTTCACGCCGCGCCACTACGTCGAACTCTCGCTGCTGGCCGAGGCCCGTACGCCGTCGGCCGAGGATCTCTTCTACCAGCCGCTCTACAACAACCTCACGCTCGACAACCCCTCGGCCGCGCACACCTGGGCTGTTGAGGCACTCTACCGCCTGACGGGGCCGGTGCTGACCCTCGAGACGACGCTCTTTTCGGTGTTGATGCTCGACGGAGTCGAGACGCGCCGCTACTACGACGACCTCTCGTACCTCTATTGCGACATGGCGGTCACCGGCCTGGGCACCTGGTCGCTGGGCATCGAGACGGCGGCCGACATCCGGCTCTCCGATCGGTGGCGGTTGTTGCTGGCGGCCTCGGCGGGGCGCTACCGCTACGTCCGCAATCCGACGGTCACGGTCCTCTCCGACGTCGACAACGCACCGGTCGATCTCGATTCCGAGAGCCGCATGGGCGGCTGCCGGGTGGGCGGTGCCCCGCAGCTGACCGCCTCGGCCGAGTTGGCCTGGTTCGGGCCGCGGGGGTGGGGGATCCGGGCCTCTTCGGGCTATGCCGGGCTGCGTTATGTCGAGCCGATGGCCCTGCGTCGTACGGACCGCGTGGCGGGACAGACCGGCGTGACGCCCGAGGCCTTTGCGGCCTTCACCCGCCAGGAGCGCCTGGCCGATGCCTTCACGCTCGACGCCTCGCTCTTCAAGAGCTTCTGGTTCGACCGTTCGCGGCTGACCGTGTCGCTGCTGCTGCGCAACCTTACGGGACAGTCGTCCACAGCCTACAACGGCTACGAATCGCTGCGCGTGCGACGCATCCGCTCGGGCGACGAGACCTTCTACACGCCTCACGCGACACGTTACAGCTACCTGCTTCCGCGGTCGTTCTACCTTACGATCTCGTACCGATTCTGAGAAAAGTGAAAAAAATGGCTTGAAATTTTGGGATTTTGCTGCCGAATTCGTATTTTGAGAGGCGAAAACCTTAAAACTTCAACCCAATGATTGTCGGTATTCCAAAAGAGATCAAGAACAACGAGAACCGCGTTGCTCTGACCCCTGCGGGCGCCCAGGAGCTCGTCAAACGGGGACACAAAGTGTATGTGCAGGCTTCGGCCGGAGTGAACAGCGGATTTGCCGACGCAGCCTATACGGCGGTAGGAGCGGAGCTTCTGCCCACGATCGAGGATGTCTACGCTACGGCGGAGATGATCGTGAAGGTCAAGGAGCCGATCGCCCCGGAGTACAAGCTCATCCGCCGCGACCAGCTGGTCTTCACCTATTTCCATTTTGCGAGCAGCGAGGCGCTGACCCGCGCGATGATCGAGAGCGGTGCGGTGTGCTGCGCCTACGAGACGGTCGAGCGTGCGGACCGGTCGCTGCCGCTGCTGATTCCGATGTCGGAGGTTGCCGGGCGCATGGCGGCTCAGGAGGGACGTTATTTCCTGGAGAAGCCCCGCGGCGGCAAGGGCGTGCTGCTGGGCGGTGTTCCGGGCGTGAAGCCGGCGAAGGTCTTTGTCATCGGCGCGGGCGTCGTGGGCACGGCGGCAGCGCGTACGGCAGCCGGCACGGGTGCCGACGTGACGATCTGTGACATTTCGCTGCAGCGTCTGACCTACCTGGCCGACGTGATGCCGAAGAACGTCAAGACGCTCATGTCGTCGGAGTACAACATCCGCGAGGAGCTCAAACATGCCGATCTGGTGATCGGATCGGTGCTGATCCCGGGGGCCAAGGCTCCGAAACTCGTGACGCGCGACATGCTGCAGCTGATGGAGCCGGGGACGGTGATGGTTGACGTGGCGATCGACCAGGGCGGCTGCTTCGAGACGTCGCGTCCGACGACGCACGAGGATCCGGTCTACTACGTCGACGGGATTCTGCACTATTGCGTGGCGAACATTCCGGGAGCGGTACCGCGGACCTCGACGCTGGCGCTGACCAACGCGACGCTTCCCTACGTGCTGCAGCTGGCCGACAAGGGCTGGCAGCGGGCGGCGCGTGAGAATGCCGAGCTGGCGCTGGGTCTGAACGTTGTTTCGGGCAAGGTGGTCTACCGTCCGGTGGCCGAGGCGTGGGGGCTTCCCTACGAGCCGCTGACGCTCTGACGGCGGGGAGAACTGCCGGCGGGATCCGACCTCCCGTATTGCGAACAAGCCTCCGGGGCCATCGGCTTCGGAGGCTTTCGTGCTGTATCGGGGAGTTTTCCGCCGGGGAGCTTGTGCGGCTGCGTTTTCGCGGTCTGCGATTTTTGTACTATCTTTGCAGGGTGTAACAGCGGAATGCGGCGATTCCGGCCGTTGTTCCGGATAAACCGATAAAAGAAAAAGAGATGGCAGGATCTAATTTTGTGGATTACGTCAAGATATTTGCCCGTTCGGGCCACGGCGGAGCGGGTTCGGCCCACTTTCGTCGGGAGAAGTTCGTCGCCTTCGGCGGTCCGGACGGCGGCGACGGCGGCAAGGGAGGCAGCATCGTGCTGGTGGGCGACCGCCAGTACTGGACGCTGATCCACCTCAAATACCAGCGCCACCAGTTTGCCGAGGATGGCGAGAACGGCTCCGGGGCCCGTTCGTCGGGCAAGGATGCGAAGGATATCGTCATACCGGTGCCGCTGGGCACGGTGGCGCGCCGTGTCGTGGAGCAGGAGGACGGCACGACGACGCTCGAGATGGTGGGGGAGGTGACCTCCGACGGCGAGCGGCTCGTGTTGCTGAAGGGGGGCCGTGGCGGCTTGGGCAACTGGCACTTCAAGAGCGCCACGAACCAGACCCCGCGCTATGCCCAGCCGGGCGAGGATGGCGACGAAGGGGCCTTCGTGCTGGAGCTGAAGGTGCTGGCCGACGTGGGGCTTGTGGGATTCCCGAATGCCGGCAAGTCGACGCTGCTGTCGGTGGTTTCGGCGGCGAAGCCCAAGATTGCGAACTACGCCTTCACGACGCTGGAGCCGAACCTGGGTATCGTCGAGGTGCGTGACCACAAGTCGTTCGTGATGGCCGACATTCCGGGCATCATCGAGGGTGCCCACGAGGGACGCGGTCTGGGTACGCGTTTTCTGCGCCACATCGAACGGAACTCGGTGCTGCTGTTCATGATTCCGGCCGACAGCGACGACATCTGCCGCGACTACGAGATTCTGCTGGGCGAACTGACGCAGTACAATCCCGAATTGCTGGACAAGCAGCGGCTGTTGGCCGTCACGAAGTGCGACATGCTCGACGAGGAGCTGATCGAGCAGATGCGGTCCCACCTGCCCGAGGGGATTCCCTCGATCTTCATCTCGTCGGTTACGGGACTGAATATCCAGCCTCTGAAGGATATGCTTTGGGAGGCACTCCAGCGCTGATCGTTCCGCCTGTCGGGATCTTGATTGCCTGGCCGGGAGATGCGAAATTCTTCAGCCTTTTGATAGACTTCCTCGTATGGAATGGACTCCGGGACCTTTGGGTTCCGGAGTTTCTGTTGCTGGCAGCGAGGGAATTGGCCCGATTTTCCATGCCATGCGCCCGGGCTTTCTGCTTGGAAGCCGTTTCCCGGGTGGCCGTGCCCGCATTTGTTTTCCCTGCCCTGCGTCCGGGCTTTCTGCTTGGGAACCGTTTCCCAGGTGGCCGTGCCCGCATTTGTTTTCCCTGCCTTGTGCCTGGACTTTCTGCTTGTGCCGTATTCGCGGTGCCGCGCCTACTCCTATCTTCCGCCATGCGACCTCTTGGTTTCGGACCCCCTCTTCAGGCCCCGTTGCTCCGACGCCATGCCTATTTGCCACCTGCTGCCGGCCCCGCAGTTCCGTTGCCGATCTAAAACTCGATTTCGTGGAAGGTGACCCGCAGGGAGAATTTCCCGCCGAAGTAGTCGATGACCCCGATGAGCGTACCCTCGCCGTAGGGGATGCTCTCCATTGCATAGTCACAACTGCGGAGTGTCCTCACGATGAAACGGTTTCCCGACCGGTCGGTTATTTCGCGTTCGGTGGTGACCGTGCGTCCGGTTTCGTCGGTGTCGCACCACGTGGAGCCCGGTTCCGAGAACCGCACTCCGTCGAAACGGACCCGGGTATCGATATGCCGGCTGGCCACCTCGTCGAGGCCCATCCGGACGGCCCGGGGCATCTGCTCCACGTCGGTCGATATCCGGATGTACCGATCCGCCTCCTCGGCCGGGATCGACCGGTTTCCGTATTCGTCCGTGGCATATCCGAGGCCGATTTTCCCGCCGTAATCCGAGAGGACCAACCCGTTGCAACGCACCTCCACCAGGGCGCCGAACGGCATCCGGTCGTGAAGCCGTTCCCCGTCGAGGGCGATGCCGATGCCTCCGCTTGCATCCTGGATGACGATCTCCCGGTCGAATTCGCCGTAGAGGTCGTTTGCGACCACCTGCCCGCGGATCACCAGATCCTCCGTGACGGGGACCGCGAGCTCTCCGTCGCAACGGGACTTGAGTCCGGCGATCGAAATCCGGATCTCCTCGGGCGCCGGTTCGTAACGGGGTTCCGAGGCCGAACTGCACCCGCCGAGCAGACCAAGCAGACCGAGCAGTCCGAGCAGACTAATCCAGCCGTATGCAGTCGTTCTCATCGCGAAGTTTGAGCAGGAAACGCCCCTCGCCGGAGTCGTCGTACTGGAGGATTCCGACCAGCGAGACGTTGCCGGGAGGGATCTCCTTTCCGGCGAACGAGGCATAACTTCGGACATAGGAGCAGATCCGGTTTCCGGCCGGATCGACGAACGTCCGGTATCCGTTCCACAGAAGTAGATCCTCTTCCTCCGCGGTGTCGGGCACAGCCCGGAGATGATCGATTCGTACGAGTGTGCCGCATCTTTCGATGGTCAGAGCGGGGATGGTGCATACGGCGGGCGTGACGGGTTGCAACGCTTCGGAGTTCCGGGAGAGTACCCGGTCGAGAGCCGCCCGCGAACCGATGTAATCGGTCTCGAAACCGCTTCCGGGTTCGGGAGCGTTTCCGGCCTGGAGAACGCCGCGGCTTTCGGCCAGCGTCAGCCCCTTCAGCCTGAGTGTCACGCGGCAACCGGGCGGATAGTCGTTGTGCAGGCCGTCGATGCCGGCCATGATCTCGATGGCGCTCTGCTCCTCCTCGATGCAGAGCGTGCGGTAGAAGTTTCCGGCCCGGTCCGAGGAGGTGACGGTTCCCGCCACCACGATCTCACCCTCGACGACAAGCGGCTTTCCGGCATAGAGCTGCCGCACTCCGGCCAGTGATTCCGAGACGGTTCCCTTCTCACCGCCCGGCTTGGGCTCTCCGAACCCCGAGTCGTAGCAGCCGGCCGCGACGGCGGCCGCAACTCCGGCGAGCAGGGCTCGCACCAGGATTTGACCGGGGAGTGATCTTTTCATGACTGCCTGTTTGCGACCGTTCGTCCGACCGGAGGGCCGAGTCGGCCGGTGATCGGGCCGGTGAAGTGCTCGAAGACCGGTTTTCAGGCCTCGATGCGCGAATCCTTCAGACCGAGGAAGTAGAGGATACCGTCGAGACCGATCGTGGAGATCGACTGCCGGGCCGTAGCCTTGACCTTGGGTTTGGCATGGAAGGCGATGCCCAGACCGGCGAGGTTGAGCATCGGCAGGTCGTTGGCGCCGTCGCCGACGGCCACGGACTGGGCGATGTTGATCGACTCGAACTGACAGAGCAGCCTGAGGAGTTCGGCCTTTCGTCGTCCGTCGACCACTTCGCCGACATAGCGGCCGGTGAGGTGTCCGTTTTCGATTTCGAGTTCGTTTGCGTAGACGTAGTCGAACCCGTATTTCTGGCGGAGGTAGTTTCCGAAGTAGGTGAAGCCGCCGGAGAGGATGGCGGTTTTGTATCCGACGCGTTTGAGGATGGTCATCATTCGTTCGAGGCCCTCGGTGATGGGGAGATTCCGGGCGATATCCTCCATGACCGAGACATCGAGTCCCTTGAGCAGGGCGACGCGTCGGGTGAAGCTTTCGCGGAAGTCGATTTCGCCGCGCATGGCGCTGGCCGTAATTTCGCGGACCTGCTGGCCGACGCCGGCTCGTTCGGCGAGTTCGTCGATCACCTCGGTTTCGATGAGCGTGGAGTCCATGTCGAAGCAGATCAGACGCCGGCTGCGGCGGTAGATGTCATCCTTCTGGAAGGAGACGTCGAGGCCGATTTCCGAGAGGTTCATGAAACCCTCGTGCATCGTGCTGCGCTCCTCGTCGGTGAGCGAGCCGCGGACCGAGAGTTCGATGCAGGATTTTGCGGCGCGGTTGTCCTCCTTGAGGGGCATGCGTCCGGTCAGACGCTTGATGGCGTCGATATTGAGGCCGTGCTCGGCGACGACCTTCGTGACCTCGGCGATGTGTCGTGCGGTGACGGTCCGGCCGAGCAGGGTGATGATGTACCGGTTTTTGCCCTGGCGGCTGACCCAGTCGTTGTACTTCTCCTCGGAGATGGGCGTAAACCGGATCATGACGCCGAGTTCGGAGGCCTTGAAGAGGAGCTCCTTCATGATGAAGCCGGACTTGTCGGCCGTGGTTTTGATCAGGATACCGAGCGTGAGCGACTGGTGGATGTTGGCCTGACCGATATCGAGGATGAAGGCGTCGTAACGGGCGAGGATTTCGGTGAGCGAGGAGGTCATTCCGGGCTTGTCCTCGCCGGAGATGTTTATCTGGATGATTTCGACGTTGTTCTGCATGTTTCAGTAAAGAGCATTAGCGATGATTCGACAAAAAGGATAGACAAAGTTAATAAAGTTCTGCTTTTTTTGGTTATTTTTGCGAGTAAAATGGAGCGAGCGAGGGTCAAAAGCGGTCTGTGGACGCATTTTTGCAGCGAGACTCCGAAAAACGAGACAAATTATGTGGACACTTCTTGCCGCCGAGGAACCTGCCGCGCCGCTCATCGTGCCCGACAGCGTCCAGAAGGCGAATTTTGCCGAGGCAGTACACCGCCTGGCGAATCTGGATTTGAGTCAGGTAGCACAGAATCTGCTGTCGGAGGCGCTGTGGGTGGTCATCAAGATCCTCATCGCCCTGGTAATCTATTATATCGGGCGGTGGCTGATGCGGCGTCTGGTCCGGCTGATCGACGTGGCGATGGAGCATCGCAAGGTGGATCTGTCGCTGCGGGCCTTCACGCGGAGTTCGGTGCGTGCGGTCTTCATGCTGCTGCTGATCCTGATCGTGGTATCGACGCTCGGGGTGAACGTGACGTCGCTCATTGCGGTGGCCTCGGCTGCGACGCTGGCCATCGGTATGGCGCTGAGCGGCACGGCACAGAACTTTGCGGGCGGGGTGATGATTCTGCTGATGAAGCCCTACCGCGTGGGTGACTACATCTCGGCGCAGGGACAGTCGGGTACGGTCCGCGAGATCAAGCTCTTCTCGACGGTGATCACGACGAACGACAACCAGACGATCTACATCCCGAACAATTCGATTGCCACGGCGATCATCGACAACTATACGACGGCCGAGGAGCGGCGTGTGGACTGGACGGTCGGGATCTCCTACGGCGACGACGTGGATACGGCGCGGCGGGTGATTCTGGAGATGCTTGCGGCGGATCCGCGGATTCTGCCGCTTCCGGCACCGGTTGTGTGGGTCGCGGCGCTGGCCGACAGCTCGGTGAATCTGACCATCCGGGCGTGGACGGCCAATGCGGACTACTGGCCTGTTTTTTACGAATATAACGAACGCTTCTACAAGGAGCTTCCGAAGGCGGGTCTGAGTTTCCCGTTCCCGCAGATGGATGTCCACATGAAGCAGGAATAGACGAAGAAATGAAGATGATCAGAGCGCTGTATTGCGTGGCAGCCGGCGTGCTGCTGCTGACGGGCTGCAACAAGGAGTCGGGGCCCGAATCGCGGACGCCGGCGACGTTCGGCAAGGTGAGCTATCCGGCGACGGTCGAGGCGGGACTTCCCGTGCGGGTGCGAGTCCCGGTGGAGAGCGAGTACGGCTTTTTGCAGATCTCGATCTTCTATACGGAGGGGAGTACGCCCGACGAGACGACGGAGGCCGATGTGCAGCTGCTGACGGGCGATCTCAAGTCGGTGGTCTACGAGGGGGTGATCCCGAAGACGGCCCAGAAGGCGGGTCAGAAGGTGACCTTCCGGGTGTGCGCACGGACGGCCTATCATGTTGTCTCCTATTCGGAGCAGTGCAGCTACACGGTTTTGGAGGAGGGGACGACGGTTCGGCCCGATCCGGTGGAGTGAAGAGACTTTTTTAGAACCAAACAAGAGAATAGACAAGATTATGGAATTGAAAGAGATTCTGGCCATTTCGGGCCAGCCCGGACTGTATAAATACGTGGCACAGTCGACGCGGGGAGTGATTGTTGAGTCGCTGACCGACGGCCGTCGGATGAATGCATCGGCCAATGCACGGGTGAGCGCCCTGTCGGACATTTCGATGTTTACCGAGGGCGACGACATTCCGCTGGCGGATGTCTTCACGCGGATCTATGCCCATACGGGCGGCAAGGAGGCGATCAGCCCGAAGTCGACGCCCGAACAGTTGAAGGCCGCCTTTGCGGAGGTGCTTCCGGAGTACGACCGTGACCGGGTTCACGTATCGGACATCAAGAAGTGTTTCTCGTGGTACAACACCCTGATCGGAGCCGGTTTCACGGAGTTCAAGCTGTCGGACGAGGAGTCGCAGCCGGAGGAGAGCGCCGAGCAGGCTGCCGCCGAGGAGTAGTGCCGCATCTGGACGAAACGTCAAGGGCCGGGAGCGGGCCGGATGCCGGATGGAAGTGAAGGTTCCGCCTCGGCCGGAAAGAGTATAAACCGAAAAAACCGGAGGGGTTATGGAAAAACAGCAGAAAGTGTTGGCCCTGGTTGCGCACGACAACATGAAGCGTGACCTGGCGGAGTGGGTGGACTGGAACAGCGAGAAGCTGAGCCGTCACCACCTGGTGTGTACGGGAACGACCGGAAAGATGGTGGAGCGGACGCTCCAGGCCCATCGTAGCCGGAGAGAGGCGGGCGAGGAGGCAGCGCCCGAACTGGAGATTACGCTGTTGAAGTCGGGACCGCTCGGCGGCGACCAGCAGCTGGGTTCGATGATTGCCGACGGGAAGATCCATGCCCTGATCTTCTTTTGGGATCCGATGTCGGCCCAGCCGCACGACGTGGACGTGAAGGCGCTGCTTCGTCTGGCGACGCTGTACAACGTTCCGACGGCGGTGAACCGATCGTCGGCGGATTTTCTGATCTCGTCGCCGTTGTTCGAGGACGAGAGCTACAAGCCGGTTGTGAAGGATTACAAGGCCTACATCGAACGGGTGCTGCTGTAGGCGATCCCGTGTGAAAGGAAAAGGAGCCGTTTCCCGCAAGGGAGATGGCTCCTTTTTTTCTTTGCCGGTTCTTCGGGTCAGCCGTCCGCTTCGAATGCCTCCGGTTTGCCGCTCCGATCGCCCCCGGCCGTCCGCTTCGATTGCCTCTGGCCTGCCGCTCCGATCGCCTCCGGTCTGCCGCTCCGAACGCCTCCGGTCTGCCGCTTCGAATGCCTCCGGCTGTCCGCTTCGAATGCCTCCGGCCTGGCCGCTTCGAATGCCTCCGGTCTGCCGCTCCGATCGCCTCCGGTCTGCCGCTCCGATCGCCTCCGGCCGTCCGCTTCGATTGCCTCCGGTCTGCCGCTCCGATTGCCCCCCGGATCAGAGATCGTGGGAGAGGGGAGCCGGCACGGCGCCCGAGAGGTCATACCCGCCCCAATGGTCGGCAATGTAGTCGAGCGTGGCGAAGAGTTCGTCGATATCGAGCGAGGTGACCAGCTTCAGCCGGGTTGACTTGAAATCGGGCAGCCCCTTGAAGTAGTTGGTCAGATGGCGCCTCATTTCGAGGATTCCGACGTGGTCGCCCTTGATTTCGAGCGATTTGCGGAGATGCTCCTTGGCGATGGCGACGCGCTCGATGACCGACGGCTGGGGCAGCACTTCGCCCGTAGCGAGATAGTGCTTCACCTCGCGGAAGATCCAGGGGCGGCCGTACGTGGCGCGTCCGATCATCACGCCGTCGACCCCATAGCGGTCGAACATTTCGCGGGCCTTGGGACCCGAGTCGACATCGCCGTTTCCGATGATCGGGATATGGATGCGGGGGTTGTTCTTCACGGCGCCGATCAACGTCCAGTCGGCCTCGCCGCGATACATCTGGGCGCGGGTCCGGCCGTGAATGGTGAGAGCGGCGATCCCGACATCCTGCAGCCGGAGGGCGATCTCCTCGATGTTTTTCGACTCTTCGTCCCACCCCAGGCGGGTCTTGACGGTGACCGGCGTGTGGACGGCGCGGACGATCTGGCGGGTCATTTCGACCATCAGATCGGGGTTCCGCATCATTCCCGATCCGGCGCCGCGGCCGGCGATCTTCTTGACCGGGCAGCCGAAGTTGATATCGATGATATCGGGTCCGGCGGCTTCGGCCATCCGGGCGGCCTCGACCATGGGTTCGATCAGATGGCCGTAGATCTGGATACCGACGGGTCGTTCGGCGTCGTCGATTTCGAGTTTTTTGAGCGATTTGGCGGCGTCGCGGATCAATCCGTCGGAGGAGATGAACTCGGTGTAGACGACATCGGCCCCGAACCGCTTGCACATGTAACGGAACGAGGGGTCGGTGACATCCTCCATCGGGGCGAGCAGCAGCGGATGCTCGCCCAGTTCGATATTGGCGATTTTCATGCTTTGTCTTCGTTTTGAGCGGGGTTGTAGTGGACGAGGATCTTGTCGATCCGGGCACCGTCCATGTCGACGATTTCGAACGAGAAGGGGCCCCATTGGATCTTCTCGCCGGTAGCGGGGATATGGCCGAGCAGGTCGAGGATCAGCCCGCTGAGGGTGTTGTAGGCGTTAGCCGGATAGTCCTCCTCGACGCCGAACGCATCGAGGAAGTCGTAGAACGGACACTGCCCGTCGACCAGACAGCTGCCGTCGTTGCGGCGGACGATATCGGGTTCTTCGCGCGGATCGGGCAGTTCGCCGACCAGCGCCTCGAAGATATCCTTCAGGGTGATGATTCCGCGCGTGACGCCGAACTCGTCGCAGATGATTCCGTAACCGAGCTGTTCGTTGCGGAGCTGTTCGAGGGCGTTGTAGACTTCGAACTCCTCGTGGAAGAACTTGCCGGGGGTGAGGATCGACCGCAGGTTGAACCCGGGCTGGTTCAGATGGAGGAAGAGGTCCTTCAGGTAGACCACGCCGAGCAGTTTGTCGAGGCTTCCGTCGCCGACCGGGTAACGGTTGTGCGGGGCCTGGGCGACGATGCGGTTGATCTCCTCGACCGACATCGAGACGTCGATCCAGGCGATTTCGCTGCGGTGGGTCATGATCGACTCGACGGTCCGGTCGCCGAGCGAGAAGACGCGGCCGACGATCTGCTGTTCGACCTCCTGGACTTCGCCGTCCTCGGCCCCCTCCTGGATCATCGAGCGGATTTCGGCCTCGGTGACCTTGCTTTCGGCCTTCTGGAGGCCGAGCAGGCGGGTCACGCCGGCGGTGCTTTTGGCCAGCAGCCAGACGAACGGCGAGGCGATCGTCGAGAGCAGCCCCATGGGTCGGGCCATGATGCGTGCGGCTCGTTCGGCGGCATTCATGCCGATGCGCTTGGGGACCAGCTCTCCGAAGATGATCGTCAGATAGGTTACGAGGATGACGATCACGACCTGGGCGACGGCCGTAGCCGTTCGTACGGGGATTCCGACTTCGGCGAGTCGTGCGCCGAACTTTGCGGCGAGCGTATCTCCGGAGTAGATACCCGTCAGGATGCCGATCAGCGTGATCCCGATCTGTACGGTAGAGAGGAACCGGTCGGGGTCCTTAGCGAGACGGAGAGCCTGGCGGGCGCTTTTGCTTCCCTGTCGGGCGAGCATTTCGAGATTGGACTTCCGGGCCGACACGAGCGCCATTTCGGACATGGCGAACAGACCGTTGAGCAGGATCAGCAGGACGATGACGAGAACTTCCATGAGCGCGTAAGGGGGTGATTCGACGTGCAAAGATAGTGGAAGTCGGGCGAAAAGCCAAAAGAAAGGGGCGGAGTAGATTGGTTATTCGGCGAAAAGCGTTAAATTTGCGGTCGAAATTGCATGAAATCTATGAATATCGAAAGCTATCTTACGGATGCGGTTCGACGGTCGGTCGAGGCGCTTTACGGGCCGCTGGGCGACGAACAGCTGCAGCTTCAGAAGACGCGCCGGGAGTTCGAGGGCGACTATACGCTGGTGACCTTTCCGCTGCTGCGCCGGAGCCGCAAGTCGCCTGAGGCGACGGCACAGGAGATCGGCGAATATATGACGGCGAACGTGCCGGAGATCCGCTCCTACAACGTGATCAAGGGATTCCTGAATCTGACGCTCGACGCATCGTTCTGGGCGGGCCGCTTTACGGACCTGGCCTCCGACGAGCACTACGGCGAGGCACCCTCGACGGGCCGCACGATCATGATCGAGTACTCGTCGCCCAATACGAACAAGCCGCTCCACCTGGGCCATATCCGCAACAACCTGCTGGGATACTCCGTAGCCCGGATTCTCCAGGCGAACGGCCATCGGGTGATCAAGGTGAACCTGGTCAACGACCGTGGCATCCACATCTGCAAGTCGATGCTGGCGTGGAAGCTTTACGGCGGGGGCGAGACTCCCGAGTCGTCGGGCATGAAGGGCGACCACCTGGTTGGCAAATACTACGTGGAGTTCGACAAGCACTACAAGGCGCAGATCAAGGAGCTGATGGCCGCGGGCCAGAGCGAGGAGGAGGCGAAGAAGAACGCCCCGATCATGCGTGAGGCGCAGGAGATGCTGCGCAAGTGGGAGGCGAAGGATCCGGAGGTCTACTCGCTGTGGAAGACGATGAACAGCTGGGTCTACGCGGGCTTCGATGTGACGTACAAGGCTTTGGGCGTTGATTTTGACAAGGTCTACTACGAGTCGCAGACCTACCTGCTGGGCAAGTCGCTTGTCGAGGAGGGTCTGAAGAAGGGGGTATTCTACCGCCGGGAGGACAATTCGGTGTGGATCGACCTGCGCAACGACGGGCTGGACGAGAAGCTGCTGCTGCGCGGCGACGGCACGTCGGTCTACATGACGCAGGATCTGGGCACGGCCTACCGCCGTTTCGAGGACAACAAGCTCGACGACATGATCTACGTGGTGGGCAACGAGCAGAACTACCACTTCCAGGTGCTGAAGCTGGTTCTGAAGAAGCTGGGCTACGCCGAGTGGAGCGACCACATCACGCACCTGTCGTACGGCATGGTGGAGCTTCCCGAGGGGAAGATGAAGTCGCGCGAGGGCACGGTTGTGGATGCCGATGACCTGATTGCCGACATGGTGAAGACGGCGCGCGAGATGTCGGCCGAGCTGGGCAAGCTGGACGGCTGCACGGAGGAGGAGGCGAACGCCGTCTCGACGATGGTGGGCCTCGGTGCGCTGAAGTACTTCATCCTGAAGGTCGACCCGAAGAAGACGATGCTGTTCGACCCGCGCGAATCGATCGATTTCAACGGCAATACGGGTCCGTTCATCCAGTATACGCACGCCCGCATCTGCTCGGTGCTTCGCAAGGCGGCCGAGAGCGGGGTAGAGGCTGCGAAGGGGATGTCTGCTGACGTGACGCTGCTGCCGGAGGAGATCGATCTGGTGAAGATGCTGACGGAGTATCCGGCGACGGTGAAGGCTGCGGGCGAGAACTTTGCGCCTTCGATGATCGCCGCCTACGTCTACGACCTGGCCAAGCAGTTCAACGGCTACTACCACGACCATTCGATCCTCAAGGAGGAGAATGCCTCGATTCGTTCGATGCGTCTGGCCTTGGCCCGCGAGGTGGCACTGGTGATCCGCAAGGGCATGGCGCTGCTGGGCATCAACGTTCCCGAACGCATGTAACGGGGGGGCCGTGATGGGGGAGCCCGAGGTGGGGGAGTCCGATGAGACGCTTCCCGCCGGGGAGCCAAACGGAAGCGAGGGGGAGCCCAAAGACGTGTTTCCCGCCCGAAACCCGGAGAGCCGACGGATGTTTTCCGCCGCCGGGGAGCCAAACAGGAGCGGGGGAGTCTGAAGAGTCGTTTCCCGCCCGAAAACCGGGGGGCCGACGGATGTTTCCCGCCCGAAACCCGGGGCATCCGATGCGATGCTTTCCGCCCGAAATACCAAACGGAGGTTCCGAAACCCGGAACCTCCGTTTTTTTATCGGAGAGCAGTGAGGGGATCGCTGCGGAGGGTGGGGGATGGATTTTGTGGTATGAAACTTGCGATCGAGCGGGGAGTAAAACCAATACTCATCAAACGTGAAAACAATTGTATCCACCATCGCACTGACGGTTGCGATGAGCTGTGCGGCCGGAGCGGCGGCACAGACCCCCGGATCAGGATCCGGGGCCGATACCACGATGCTCTCCGAGCGGGTCGAGGGCGACTATCTGGTCCGGCGCTACCTGATCCGTAGCACGGACGACGTGGACTATTC
Source organism: uncultured Alistipes sp. (assembly GCA_938014215.1). Taxonomy (GTDB): domain Bacteria; phylum Bacteroidota; class Bacteroidia; order Bacteroidales; family Rikenellaceae; genus Alistipes. Next base: position 36,855 of record CALLRW010000041.1, read on the forward strand.
GATCCGCTACCGGATCAGCGTGGCGACGCTGAATGCGGCGCTTGGCGGCAACACGCAGGCGCTCAGCGAGCTGAACTCCTTTGTCGAGGGGATGATGCAGGACACGTCGCGCCGGGTCTGCGAGGTGATCATCACGGGTTATGCCTCGCCGGACGGGAGTGTCGCCTATAACCGGGAGCTGGCGGCCCGGCGGGCCAATGATTTCAAGGCCTACATCGACAGCAAGTACCATTTTTCGAAGCATTACAACGTCACGGTGAACTCCGAGGCAGAGGATTGGCAGGCGACGCACGATGCGGTTTCCGCCTCGACGATACCGGATCGTACGGCGGTTCTGGAGATCATCGATGGCACCTTGCCCCCGATGCAGAAGGAGCAGGCGCTGAAGCGGATGCCGGCGGCGTGGAGCTACCTGGCCACCCGGATTCTGCCCCCGATGCGGCGAGTCGAGGTGATGATCGGCTACGCGACGGAACGGGTTGTCGAGCAGCGGACCCTGATGCCGCGACCGGCGCCGCAACCAGCACCTGCTCCGGCTCCGGACTACGTGGTTGTCGAGGAGAATGTCAACGGCGTGATCGTTGAGATGCCCGACAAGGGGGCCGTACGCAAGGAGATGCGAGAGGAGACGCAGGCCGTGAAGAAGGGTTCGAAGGCGGCACAGCGGCTGGCTCGTCACGATGCCCGCAAGGCGGCGAAGATTGCGCGAGCCGAGGAGAAGGCGGCACGGAAGATCGCCAAGAAGGAGGCCAAGGCGGTCAAGAAGGCGGCCCGCGCAGCGAAGAAGACGGCCCGGGAACTTGAGGAGATGTGATTCTCCTCCGGGCCGGCGGCCGAACGGGGGCACGGTTTCCGACCGGAGATCGCGCCCTTGTTTTTTGTTTCCGATCCTTGGCCTGTTTCACCCGCGGGACGGCCTTTGCCGACCCTCCTGGCTGCGGGTCCCGGCCTCTCAAAAACGAGCCCCGAATTTCGAAAACGCTTGTTTATCCGGAAGGAATTGTTATCTTTGCCGTAGCAAAATTTTCAAAATCGCGATACAATGGCAAATTTACGTAACCTGAAGAAGGAGATCGACTACCGCCTCGAGGAGGTCGTATTCGACTGCGACATGGCAATCTGCTTCCAGCCCTCGAAGGAGAAGGAGATCTTCGAAGTGATGCAGGAGGCAGTATCCGTTCGTAACGATCTGTTCACCAAGGCGATGAATCCTGCCGAGCCGCACAATCGCTCGCTGGTGCGCAAGCACTATGCCGCTCTGCGTGCCGAGATGGAGGATTCGTTCGGCAAGCTTTTCGAGAAGCTGAGCAAGATCAACGAAGCGAAGTAACAGGGGGGGGGAGAGGAGGCTTCACGGGGCCGAATCGGGCCGATCCCTGCAGGAATAGACGAACGAGGTTGCAATCTGCGGATTGCAACCTCGTTTTTTGTATCGTTTCTCCCGATTCGCTCCGTTTCCCGGCATGCCTGTTGGAACTCTTTCCCTGTTTCCCGGACGCCTTGCCCGCTTCTGGGTATTTTCTTCTTCCTTTCTCCCGTCTTCCTTTCCCCGTCTCCCCGTCTTCTTCCTTTCCTCGTCTCCTCGTCTTCCCGGAGCCTCCCGGGCCACTTTGGTCCACCTCACGCCTTACATCCCTTCCGCACAGATCAGTCGTGGTCGGGACAGCAGTCGCCGGGATGGTGTTCGAGAACGGTGTGCGGAATCGTCCCGTGGGTAATCAGCTGAATGGGACAGTCGTAATTGCGTAACTGCTCGGGCGTAAGGATGTTCGAGTGGTGTCGGTGGACGTGCCGGTTGACGCAGACGATCTCCTTGACGATGCTGGTGATGGTTCCGATGTCGTGCGAGACCATGACGATGGCCATTCGTTTGTTCAGTTCGCGCAGGGAGTGGTATAGCTCCTTTTCGAACTGGTTGTCAACGAAATTGGCGGGTTCGTCGAGGATCAGCAGCCTGGGGTCGGAGATGATGGCTCTGGCGAGCATGGCGCGCTGCATCTGGCCGCCGGAAATTTCGCCGACGGGTCGTCGTGCGACCTGTTCGAGTCCCGATTCGACGATGAGCTCCAGGGCCCGGCGTTTGTCCTCGCGCGAGTAGGGGGACCGGAACCCGTGTCGGCCCTGGAGTCCGGAGAGGACGACCTCGAAGACCGAGATTGGGAATGCGCGGTCGAAGTTCGAGATCTGGGGCATGTATCCGATGAGACGTTCGCGGCTGCGGAAGAGTTCGGGGGCGAGCCGGATGGAACCCGAGTGGGGGACAGTTCCGAGGATAGCCTTGATCAGGGTGGTTTTACCGCCGCCGTTGGGGCCGATGATGCCGAGGAAATCCCGTTCGCCGATCTCCAGATCGACGTGCTGCAGGGCTTCGTAGCCATCGTAAGCGACGCTTACGTCGCGGAGCGTGACGAGATTCATGGCTCGGTGATTAAGTTGGTGATATGGTCGATGTTGTCGATGACCTGTTCGGCCAGGGGGTCTATCTCGATGTAGCGGGCCTTGATATCGCGGGCGATGATCTCGACGACCGACTGCGGGAACTGGTTTTGATAGAAGATCTTGTTGACCCCGTCCTTCCGGGCGTTGCGGATGATTTCGCCGATCTGCCGGGCCGATGGCTCCTTTCCGTCGGCCTCGATGGCGACCTGACGGATTCCGTAATCACGGGCGTAGTAGGTGAGGGCGGGGTGGTAGACGATGAAGTAGCTGACGCCGCTGCGTTCGATCTTCTCCCGGGTGCGGAGGTCGAGCTCCTGGAGCTTTTCGATCAGGCGATGGTAGTTTTCGCGATATTTCACCGAATCGGGATATCGGGCCTCGATGGCCTCAAAGGCATTTCTGGCCATGATCTGCAGGGCTTTTGGCGAGGTCCAGACATGGGGATCGATGCCGTGGGCATGTTGGTGTTCCTCGGCGGGGCGGCCGTTTTTCTGCGGTATTTTGACGTGGGAACAACTGCCTTCGATGAGATCGATGCCGCGGCTGAGGTTGACGACCTTGTTCTGGTCTTCGATTTTGGCGAGCAGGGTAGTCTCGAAGTCGATCAGTCCGACGTTGAAGATCCATTGAGCCTTGTTCAGTTCGACGAACTGTTTGGGTGTTGGTTCAAAGGTTTCGGGGCTGGCACCTGCCGGGACGAGGACCTTGATATTGAGATCCGTACCGACGATCTCTTCGACGATGTATTTCAGCGGGAGGATCGAGACGAAGCAGTCAGAATCCGTTTTTTGGTTTTGCGGGGCGCAGGCACAGAGGCTGAAAACGGCCCAGACGACCCAAAGGAACTTGTGCATAATTCAGGTATTAGGGCGGCCACATCTCATCCTGAGTCATTCCGGGCTGAGGGGGTGACCGGCGTGCAAAAATAGCGAAAAAAGGGGGATTCTACAAGAGCTCCGCAAGGGCCGATGGCTTCGCTGTCGGTCAGGAATTGACAGCTTGATTCCCGGAGAGCATTGCCTGCCGACATTGCCTGTTCTAACTTCCTGTCCGATAGTCTGTTCCGTATCGATGTGATCCATTCCGTATCGAACCGGATCGCCGACGGATATTCTCGCTCGTTCGGCTTTCAGCGGATTTCGATTATGAGCAGTTTAATTCCATCCTTTTTGTGCAATGCGTTGAATATAAACAGCGATCGATTGACGATTGCTTTCACCGGCCCGATCATACCAACCTTTTTGTGTAATACGCTGAATATAGACAGCTTAACTCTCTGATCGATTGCCGACTACCTTGGATGGCCCGATTATATCGACCTTCATGGCGACTGGGATCCACGAGAAACTTGCCGTACGGAGCACTTGTAACCCTCATGTTAAACAGTCTTCACCGAAGAGATTCTCGACACGGAGATATTTCCCGCTAGTGTTTTCTTCAGATACCTATTTATAATAATGATGAACCCCTCTGAGACTGTCCATCCCTTTGCATGAGAATTCGCTTGTGAACCCCGATTTTCCTTCTCAATGTACCCATTTTATCTTGACCCGCAATGAAACTCTGCAGACTCTCATTTCCCTGGCGCTTCTTCTGTTTTTGTCGACCGCGTGCAACTAATTAGACAATCCATCTCTTAATTTGGAGAGGGTATGTTATGGGTTCGGTAGGTTTCCTCTGCCTCTCCTATAATTTAACATAATATAAATATTATTTCATAGTTTGTTTATATTTGTGGCGTGAAGGTTCTTTGACATGTTGTAGTTTTCTTTCTAACTCTCCTTTTTGTTATGGTTTTCGTGTTGTTTTTTGCTCCTGATCGATCTTTCGAATCAGCCCGTAAATTTCCAAGTTTTTTACGGGCTTGGAGTTATCTTCAAAATTTCTTGAAACTTGGAGGAATCAACGTTGTGGTTGCTTCTTATGATCTCCAATTCATTTACTTTAAAACATTCTAATTATGGCACAGGAAAATGCAAACGTCCTCGATGACGTTACGATCGAATTTGTTGACGGTACTCTCGTTACCTGCACACCTAAGACTGCGGTCTATATTCTCCGCGGTCTTCATTTGACCCCTAAATCCGATGGAAAAACTGAGTAACCTCTTTGCGTGGCTTAAGACTTTACCACCTTGGGCCCGTATTTCCGTTATCGCTCTTCTTGCTGCACTTGCGGTTGTTCTCTCTTTGACGTCGTGTTCTGCGACGGCTAAAATGATGCGTCACGGTGTTCATATTGACACCGTTCGCGTCGATTATATTATCCGTTCACGTAATACTGAAATTCTGTAACATGGGAAAAAATGTTTTTTACCAGGTGATCGTTGCTGGTCGACCGATCGTTCCTCTTCGCACTGCTGAGGCAGTTTCACAGGTAGTCAATGATGTTCATGGTTCCGCCCCGGATGTTCCGATTTCTGTCCGTTATGTCGAGGAGACGGATGTGACAAAGGATTTTCTCCCCAATGACAAACGCGTGGAGAGCCCTCGAAACTCTGACTGCGTGGAGTGACGGGATGCGCCTGCGGCTCGATTTGAGTCGTAGGCGTTTTTATTGTGAATTCTCCTTTAATAATCGCGATGAGTTTCAGCTTTGGCAGGATTATAATCGCGATTCGGCTCTGGTCTATGCCTATTCCGCTGATTTTTCTGGTGTTGTTACTGTTATTGTAGATATTGGTTTTTTCATGGATCAGCGTTTTAAGTATGGCATGCGAAAGGCCCCGGCGGATTGTGAATCGTCGTTACAAAGGAATGACGCGTCGGGAGATTTATGAATATTCACGATTGTATTTTGGTACGGTTTGGCCTCCAGACTATACTGTTGACGTTCCTTGCGGTTTCTGTCATTCTTGTAAAAAGCGAGAAATGAATGATTATAGAATCCGACTTCTTTATGAGTGTCGACGACCTTTGGATCCCGGCCGTGTAAATCTTTTTGTAACACTTACCTTTAATGAACAGTTTTTATCGAAATTTGCTGACGACCCGAATCGGGCTGTTCGGTTATTCCTTGACCGTATGCGTAAACGTTACGGTAAACAGGTACGCCACTGGTTCATTGGCGAATTTGGGACTCTCAATGGTCGGCCGCACTATCATGGTATTCTTTTCAATTGCCCGATTCAGATTGGAAATTCAGCTTATGGTCGACACCCCGGTCAGAATCTCGAATTAGAGAATGTCTGGTCTTATGGTTTTGTCTTTACGGGTTATGTTACCGATTCGACAATTGGTTATATTACCAAGTATTTGACCAAAGATCTAAACGGTCAGCGTGTTCGTCCTCGTGTTATTTCCTCTCTTGGTATTGGTGATAATTACCTTTCTACTCCTGAGGCGCAGTTGCATAAGTATAAAGGTTACAATCCTTTTATTACGAATGGATCTTTCATTTATGCGCTACCCCGCTATTATTCCAATAAGATTTTTTCTGACGTAGATCGCCAGAATATGGCTCTTGATCGTTATTTTAATCCTTCTATTTCATGGCGTTGGAACGGCAGGAAATTCGATAACTATTCGGATTTTTACCTTTCACGTCTTTCCTCACTTAATTCTAACCGTTCTGTTGGTCTTACTACTGATGTGAAGCCGCCCAGCCGTAAAACGCGATCTTCGGCTGAACGGTTTAAGGAATTGTTAGATCGCGCACAAAACTTTTTCGATTTATGAGTAGTGTTTTAGGATATCGGATTCCTTCCGATTATAAAAATGCTGTTTCCAAGTATACCCATCGCTGGCGTCACCCGGCTTTCTTTACGATGCACCCCGGTTTGGCGTATGTTACTTATCATCGCCATTTGAACGATGGAGAACGCCTCCGCGGTCCTGTTTCCCAGCTTGTTCAGTCTCAGCCGATGTTGGGTCCTCTTATGCAGGGATTTCGCATGATTACTATTGCTACTTTTACTCCCGATGCTGTTCTTTACGGTTGGATGCGTAACGGTATTCGTTATTCGTATGATCAGTGGAAGTTGTTTGATAAGTGGACTTTCAAGCCCTATAATTCTGATTCTACGCTTGCCTCTACTACTGCTTATGCTTTTGATTTTTCCGATCCTTCTATTTATGTAGATTCTTCTTCTCAAAATACTGTTTATTCTTATTTTTTGTGTCCCGGTCTTCGTGCGGAAACGATTGATCCTAAAGCTACTGAGCTTTCTCATGTTTATTACAATATTTGGAGGTCTGATTCTTTTGTTGGTACTTCTTCGTCGTTGAATTTGGGCTTTAATAATAATTTCTTTAGCGTTGTTGGTCGTGGTGGTCTTTTTGATTGTCTTGGCGTTGCTCCTGGTTCTGTTGTTCCTCTTGTTGGTCAGAATATTGATCTTATTTCTCCCGAATCTTGGACTTTTAATATTGAGTCTTTTGTGGCTTATTTCCTTTCTTGTTATTATTATCTTGCTAATATGCAGGAAGATTATATGTATTACTCTTTTGGTGCTTATTCTCTTACTGCATCTAATGGTCCTGCCTATGGTCATCCTCGTCGTTTGACTAATTTAGGTTTTCATCAAGCTCTTTGCGGTTTTGATCCCAAAGATTTTATTGTTGCTATTTCTAAGCTCCATAATCTGACTCAGACTGGTAACGCTACTTCAATGGACGTTTTCCAGAATTTGAGTCTTGATCGGTCTTTTATGGGTTGGTTGCTTATGGGTCTTCAAGCGCATGGTGGTCTTTTCTCTGTTCCTTATCGTCCCGATTTTTTCAATAATATTATAAAGGTTGGTCAGTCTCCTTCGATTTCTGTTCCTGTTCAGCAGGTTGATGGTGATGGTGGCACTTACCAACTTGCGATTCCCGATCTTCGTTATTACAATAAGTGGCAGAATGTTGCCGATCGTGTTTTTGTTGGTCAAGGTCGTTTTGGTGATCAGCTTCGTACTCTTTTTGGTACTAATTCGAGCCCTTACACTAACAAGCCCGATTTTCTTGGTATTTGGCAGGCTTCGATTAATCCTGTTAATACGGTTGCGATGGCTGCTGGCGAGAATTCGCAGCAGGAGTCTTCGACGCCCGGTCAGATGGTTTCACGTCTTGACTCTTATACTGACTTCAATAATAAGTCGCTGGATTATTATGCTAAGGAACCCGGAACCGTCATGTGTATTTCGTTCCTTGTGCCCATGCCTGCTTATTCTCAAGGTCTTCACCCGGATATGGCTGTTACTTCTTTTGCAGACGAATGGAATCCGGAGTTAGCTGGTCTTGGTTTTACTTCTGTTCCTCGTTGGCGTTATTCGATCTTGCCCGATTCGTTTGCTGCTGATTCTGTTTTTGTAAATACAACTGGCTCTTCTGCATCTGCTGTTGATCCTAATATGCAGGTTGTTGGTGATACTGTTGCGTTTGATTGGCTCAAAACTGATTATCCTCGTTTGCACGGTGAATTTTGCACAGGTGGTTATTTTGAGTATTGGACTCTCGATCGTCGTTTTACTGATTATTGGCAGTCTACTTCTGAGGATGGTACGGTTGAGTCTGTTTCTGCTGGTGAGTACTTTGGTACTTACATTAATCCTCTTGCTTGGCAGTATATTTTTCAGGCGCAGTCTTTATTGGATCCGAATTTCTTTGCTGGTTTCAATTTCGACTTTAAGGTTACTTCTTCGGTTCCTGCTGGTTATATGCCGTATATGGGTCGTTAACTTAAAATCAATGTGTTATGTATTTGAAACGTCACCGAATTAATCATGGTAAGTGCACTGAGCACTTTAACCCTTTTTGTTCTGAAATTCGCGTATATCGTTCTGCTGCGTTTTATGCTCGCGGCGGTGTTGATATTCGTGGTACTGACCCCCGCAAGCCTCTTCCGTCTGCACCCGATGATCCGGATGCTCCCGGAGAGGTAAATCTTCTTACTGATGCTACGGTAAACAAACTCGATCTTCTCGATTATGCAACTACGATCGATAATGAAGCCGATCGTCGAGCTGTTGAGTCTGTAACCGGTGAAAAGTTGGATGATTAACGTTTAATTTTTAAATTTGTGGAGGGCCGCAATATACTCGATATATATTGCGGAGTGCGGAAGCACGTCCCTCCACTTAAAAATTGAGTCATATGCTTGGTGTATTAGCTGGCGCAGCCTCCTCTTTGATGGAAGGCGCCGTTGATCAGATTTTTGCTGGTGCTAATGCTCGCCGTGAATGGGAATACAAGCAGAAGGAGATGGCCCTCCAACAGGAGTACAATCTCCAAAACATGGAAACGCAGTATCAGTATCAGATGGATTTTTGGAATGCCCAAAATCGCTACAATGATCCAACCAATGCTGCGGCCCGTTGGCGTAACGCTGGTGTTTCCCCGATGGCTGTTTTTGGATCTTCTCCCGGTGGAGCTGGTGTTGCTGGAAGTTCTGTTTCTGCACCCACTTCAACGAATCCTTCTGCTTCTGGTTCTTATGGTCACGGTGCTGGTCTCCGTGGTGCGACTCTCTCTGAGATGTACCAAATGGACAATCAGCGTAAGATCACGAAAGCGCAGGTTGATGTCCTTCGATCTGAGGCTCGTTTGAATGATGCCAAGGCTTTCGACCAGGAGTGGAAAAATACTCTCCAACCTCAGTATGAGCGTCAACTTCATGAGATCATTTCTGGTCTTGAAAACGACAATACCCGTAAGGCTATTGAAAACGCGTGGACTCCGTTCCAGTATGCGATGCAGGCTGCTTTACAGGCGAAGGATCTCAAGGCAAAGGATAAGGCGATCGAAAAGTTCATGGCTGAGATCGATGAGCTTAAGAGCCAAAAGCTCCTTAATGAAGCTGAGGCCGATCGAGCTAAGGAAGGAGCTCGTAATCTTGCTGCTCTCACTAAGACTGAGGATGAGTCTCGGCCTTATAAGGTTGATTCGATTATTCGTGATAATGCTCTCAAAACTTCTCAAACTGCTCTTAATTGGTATCAGCACGATGTGCTTGGTCCTCAGCAGCGGCAGCGTATTGCTGTTGATACTCTCGAAGCTAAGAAACGTGCTGTCAAGGTTGATGCAGAGATCGAGCGTCTTGCTAAAGAGAATAAATACACAGATGCCCAGATTGAGTATCTCAAGCACCTCCGTCGTATTGGTTGGGCAAAGTTTGGTGTTTCGACTGCTTTAGGTATTTCAGCGGAAGCTCGCGGTTGGTTCCGTCATGGCTCTAAATCTGGTGCTGCTTCCGGTTGGAATATTGACGAAGATGCTCTCGGTGCGATTGCTGCAACTCTCTAAATTCTTTTATTATGGGTGATTTTGAAATTTTCTTCGTTGCCTTTTTTGGCACTGGTCTGCTGATTTTTCTTATTGTTAAGATTGTAGGTCCTTATTATGAACGGAAAGAGCGCGAGCGTCGTCGTCAAGCTCTCGAAGACTATTTCGAAGCTAAAGAACGCTACGAAAAGCGCAAAAATTCCTGACGTTGCGACTGCGTCTGCTCTGAGCCATACCCAGCTCGGAGCGGACGCGAGTCGCTACTTCGTTTCACTACCCTTTGATAGCTGAGTATCTGCCGAAGGCAAATAAAAAGATACGAAGCGTCTCCAATACGTGCGTGCGCGTGCTACACGTGCGTGCGCGTAAATGTCATGTCGTTCTTTGCTTATTATTAAACTATTTCTGTTATATAAAGAGTTTTTTTTGAAACTCTTTCCTTTCTTTTACTTATGTAAAATTCATTTACATAATATTTCCTTATAATATAAATATTGTTTCATTACCTTTGAGGAGTCCGATCAGCTGGTTCTTTGCTCAGAGGTAGTATCCACGTTCCAACGCTCTTTCGTTTTTGGCATCTATAGAGGAATTCGGAGCGTTTAACCGCCGATGTTGTGGTTTTGGGATTTTTTTACACCGTTTGGGCCTTGTGGCTACTTTTTGCAAATACGCTGAAAAGTGGCCTGCATGGCCGTACAGAGGCTATTTGGTGCGAATTTACATACCGTTTATCCCTTTGAGAATGCGATATTCCAAATTGTCTGGCCTCCCGTCCGGGATTATTCCATTGTCAAAGGCTTTTTAAGACTCCGCACAATTGTCTTCCCTGCATCCGGTCATCGGCACATGCTGTCCGCCCTCGTTCCATTCGAGAATCTTTTTAGAGAATCTCTTGCGGCATGCCGTCCAAGCGTTGCTCCTCGCATAACTCAAGATCACTTGCGGATCGTCGGAGCTCCGACAACCGGAGCTCCGGGTCGTTTCTGCCTGGAGAGGTCCGACCGATGTCTGGATTCGAACCGTCACACTCCGACCGAACCAGTTCGACCAATCCGGGCAGCCGGTTTATCGCTCTTTCGGGGTGAAGGTCTCGAAGGTCTGGTCGTCGTAAAAGATGACGATTCTTTGGACGGCTGGTTTTCTCCCGGAAGCGATCATCGAACTCCACGAGGCATCATGAGTCCCGATCTCCTGTTCCTTTTTTGATGAGACACTCTCCTGTTCGATTTGCGAACTGGCAGGGTTGAACAGATCGGGAGTTGATCCTGAAATTTCCGTTCGGGTTCCGCCCGGATTCAGGGATCGGTCGATCGACGTCGGGGCCGTTCCGGGGATCACATGATTGGGGGTTTCTCGGGAGTTTGGGATTTCGTCCCGATAGATGGGGCCCGAATCGAGGAGCAGCCAATCGGGATTGATTCGAGGGAATCTCCGGAGAATTTTCTGGAGCAGTTCGAAACTGGGTTTGTTTCGGCCCGCGATGATATGGGAGATTCCGGCCGGATTGATTTCGAGTTTTTCGGCGAGTTGACTGGGCTTGAGATTCTCGCGGGCCATCAATTCTTGCAATTTTTCCCTCATCGGCGTTATTTTTTACAAATATAAAAAGTTTTCTTTTGTAAAACAAGAAAATCTACATTTATAAAATGTAAAAAGCGCTTTTTGCTTTTTACAAAAGTAAAATCATGGAATCTGGAGATTTCATCCTTTCTTGATCATCTATTGTATAACTTGATTTAATAGTATATAAATTACTGGTGTATTGGTAATTGCTCTGTAATTTAGGCTAAATGTATGGCGTTTTATCAAATTTGCATCATATCCCTTGCGATGACTTTATACCAACTTGAAGTAAATGTTATAAATCGTTGGTTTTCATCCTATGTCTATTGTTTAATTTAATGATTTAACTACTTTATGTCATCCTGAATATAGCTACAGATTCGTTACATCTGTAATTTTACATTTATCATAAAATGACGAAAACCGAGGGAAGAATTCGCTCTATTTTGTGATTACAAATGGAAAGTCAAGACTCTCTATTGGTTTACAAATGTAAATAAACTACCCTATCGATGTCCTTTTAAGGGATTTTTTTGATTCTCAGGATTCCGTTAAGTTTGGATTCTGATCTTGAATTGATCGGCAATACATTATGTTAAATAAAAAAGAGCCGAGTAGCTTTACAAGATGCTACCCGACTCTTTTACAGGCTATTACCGCCCTATTTCGAGCCTTCTATCTGGCTAGTTTATTGGCAATATCCTGAAACTCTTCCGGTGTCAATTTCAGCTTTTCGCGGTGGAAATCGACGTCATTTTCGCTCTGAATGGGGATCAGATGGATGTGAGCATGGGGTACTTCGAGGCCCAAAACGACTACAGCGACCTTTTTACAGTCTATTTCGCGCCGGATTTTGGCGGCCACCTTTTTTGCAAAGACCATCATACCGGCGAGCGTATCGTCATCGAGGTCGAAGATGTAATCCACCTCCTGTTTCGGAACGACGAGCGTATGACCTTTCGTGAGCGGATTGATATCCAGAAATGCGTAATAGCGGTCGTCTTCGGCCACTTTGTACGAGGGGATCTCCCCTGCGATGATGCGTGAAAAAATCGATGCCATTTTTATATTGTTTTATGGTTTGCACCCACATTGCGGAGGTTGTTTGGTCGCTTTCGCCGGGGTGTCTCATTCTCCGTTTTGTCTACAAATTCTCCTTTTCCCGAGGGCTTCTTCATTCAGGATTCCTGCGATCGATGCCGGTTTCTATTCCGATATTCACTAGTCCGGCAAGTGCAGCGAAGGCAAAGTCCAGTTCTGGGAGTTTTTGTTCAGGGCGTCATTGTGAGCCTTCCGACAACCTGGGTACTCCAGTTTCTATTTTTCCTGTCAATTCCCGCCCTATTCTCGTTTCCGTCTCCCGTTTCCCGTTTCTCGTTTCTGTTTCTCGTTTCTGTCTCTCGTTTCCGTTTCTTGTTTCTGTTTCCGTTCCTGTTTCCGTTCCTGTTTCCGTTCCTGTTTCTCGTTCCTCTTCTCCCGTTTCTGTTCTCGTTCCCGTTTCCGCCCCTGTTTCAGTATCCTGTGTCTGCCTCTCGTTCCCGGTCCCGTCTCCTGCCGCCTCCCGTTTTAGCCTCTTGTTTTCGGCCTCACCTATTCCTCGGCCCTCTTGGTCTGCCGGGGTATTTTCGCGTTAATTCTTTGCTGCCCGCCCGGTCTTCCGCTTACTCAAAGATCCTCAAATTTGGGCTTCAGAATTTCAGAATAGATGACCGCTTGACGCAAGTCAAACTCTTTGACGATCTCATCCGTACTCTTCTCTTTCCCGAGGATCCGAGCCTGTGCCTGATTGCTGTTCGAGGGTGCGTTCGAGGGGGTATTCTGCCCGTTTTTACGAATGCTTCCGGAGCTTTTCAACGGGTTGCCGACAACCTTCTGTTCGCCGAAAGAACCCGCCTGTACCTCCTCGTCCATATCGTCGAATCCAGCCAGATACACCTCGTCGGAGATCTCTTCCAGACTTTGGCATTCGTCCGGGAAATCTTCGGAACCGCTGCTTTCCCAACGTTTGTGCGGCTTCTTCAAGCTTTCGTCCCACGTAGACAGGTCTCTTCTTGGAGGCACCGCGATGCGTCGCTCCGGCATCGGTACGCCCCTCGCACCTTGATCCGTTGTCCACGAACTTCCATCCGGCGACGATACCCATCGCCTTCCGGTTCCGGCCGGATTCGCACCTGTATCAATCGGCCTCCCGTCCGTACCAGCCACTCTCCTGTCCGTTTCACCCATTCTTCCGCCCGATCTCCAGCCTGTCTTGTCTACTCTGCTGTCTGATCTTCTGGCTGTTTCGTCTACTCGACTGCTCGATCTACTGGTGGTCTCGTCTACTCTACCGCCCGATCTTCTGGCTGTTTCGTCTACTCTACTACCCGACCTTCTGCCTGTTTCATCTGCTCTCCCGCCCTGGCCATTTCGGCTGTTGGGTGTTGAGGCAGCAGCTGCGGGAATCGAGCCCCGGTCTCTATGCTCGGCCGCCGATCCGGGATCGACAACCGGGCGTTGGACGGTTGGGTTGGGCGAAGGTGTTTCGCGATTCTGCGCATCGTCCCACGGAATCGAGGGCCAGGCCTCACCGTGTTGCGAGGGGGCCTGTCCGTCCTTGTTCTGCGCCTTTCGCGCTTTCGAGAGGGTGTTGAAGATCATCGCGCCGATGATGATCACGACCCAAATTATGGTAGAAAAGTCTTCCATGACTTAGTTCATGGTCCGTTTAACGGTTTCGATCCCTTTGATTTGCCGGAGTTTGTCCATGACGGCGTTCAGGCTTTCGGCATCCTTGACATAGAGGCTGACATTGCCTTCGAAGATCCCGTCATGGCTGTGGATGTTGACTTCGCGGATGTTGATGTTGAAGTCGTCGCTGACGACCTTTGCCAGATCGAGCAGCAATCCCTGGCGGTCGATACCGCGCAGTTCCGTGGTCACCAGATAGGACATGGCCTTGTGTTGCGACCATTTAATCTCCTCCTTGACGATATTCTTGCCGTATTGGGCGGCCAGCCGGTTGAGTTCGTCGCACGTAGCCTTGTGGACGATGATGTTTCCGGTTGCGGGGTCCCGATACCCGACGACCTTGTCACCGGGGATGGGTTTGCAGCATTCGGCAATTTCGAAACGGGGTTCGACCGGAGCATCGGCTGCGGGAGCGATATCGCCGGGCGTTGCATCGTCGGACTCCTCCTCTTCCTTCTCCTTTTGGGGGATGAACAGGGTCCAGAATTTGAGAATCTTGCTTTTGGAGTTGACCTTGAGGGCCTTGTCCAGATTTTCGAGAGTCACTATTCCGGCTCCTATCTTGCTGTAAAGCTCCTCTTTGTTGTTGCAGTCGTAGATGGGGACGATCTTGCGCAGGACGCGGCCGCTGAGCTTGATGTTCAGCGACTTCATCCGCTCGTCGAGCATCTGCATGCCGCGTTCGATGTTGTTCTGCCGTTCGCGTTTGAGGAAGCTCTTGATGGCCTGTTTGGCCTTGGCCGTGGTGACGACCTCGAGCCATTCGGGCTTGGGCCGGGCGTTGTCGGCCGTGATGATCTCGATCTGATCGCCGCTGTTGATCTGCGTGGTGATCGGTTCGAGTTTGTGGTTGATCTTGGCGCTGATGGCGTTGTTTCCGATCTTCGAGTGGATGTCGTAGGCGAAGTCGAGAGCCGTAGCGCCATAGGGCATCTTCCGGGCCTCCCCTTTCGGCGTAAATACCACGATTTCAGAGGTATACAACGACAGCTTGAAGTTGTCCAAGAAGTCGACCGCATTCTCCGTCGGACTGTTCAGTGCGGCGCGGATCTGCTTGAGCCACTTGTCGAACTCATCCTCATCCTGCGAGATGGTGGCATGCTTGTACTTCCAGTGGGCGGCGAAACCGCGCTCGGCGATATCCTCCATGCGCTGGGTCCGGATCTGCACCTCGACCCACACGCCGTCGGGACCCATGACCGTCGAGTGCAGCGCCTCGTAGCCGTTCGCCTTGGGCATCGAGATCCAGTCTCGGAGCCGGTCGGGCTTCGGGGTGTAGATGTCGGTGATCGTCGAGTAGATCTGCCAGCACTGGGTCTTTTCCGAGGGGAACGGCAGGGGTTTGAAGACGATCCGGATGGCGAACAGGTCGTAGATCTCCTCGAAGGGGATCTGTTTTCGCTGCATCTTGCTCCAGATCGAGTAAACGCTCTTGACGCGTCCCGAGATTTCGTAATTGATGTTGTCTCGGTTCAGGGCGGCGATGATCGGGGCGTTGAACTTGTCGATGAACTCCTTGCGGGAGGCCTCGCTCTCCTGGAGTTTGCGTGTGATCTCGGCATACTGCTGCGGAAAGCGGTACTTCATGCAGAGGTCCTCCAGTTCGCTCTTGATCGAGTACAAGCCGAGCCTGTAGGCCAGCGGGGCGAAGAGATAGATCGTCTCGCCGGTGATCTTGATCTGCTTGTTGAGAGGCATCGAGCCGAGGGTTCGCATGTTGTGCAGACGGTCGGCGATCTTGATCAGGATGACGCGCACGTCGTCCGAGAGGGTCAGCAGGACCTTTCGGAAGTATTCGGCCTGTTCGGAGGTATCGGCATTGAAGACGCCGGACATTTTGGTCAGGCCGTCGACCATCGAAGCGATCTTCGGGCCGAAGATACGTTCCATGTCCTCGACGGTGTACTCCGTATCCTCGACGACGTCGTGCAGCAGGGCGGCGACGACCGACTTGACCCCGAGTCCGATCTCCTCGATAACGATCTTTGCTACTGCAATAGGATGCAGGAGGTAAGGTTCGCCGGAACGGCGCCTTACCCCCTCATGGGCCTCTTTGGCGAGGAAAAATGCACGTTTGATCAGGTTCCAGTCCTCATCGTTGCGACAGATGCGGGTGCAGGAGAGGAGCAGGTCGTCCCACTTTTCCTTAATGAGGGCTTCATCCTCGGCAGTATATCCCATAGGCTACTCCTTTTTGGGGTTTTTGAGGGCTTCGCGGACCTTCTGTTCGATTTCGTCCGCGAGTTCCTTGTCATTCTTGAGCAGTTCCTTGACGGCATCTCGACCCTGACCGATCTTGCGGTCGCCGTACGAGAACCACGAGCCGGCCTTCTTGATGATACCGTAGTCGACACCCAGGTCGATGATCTCGCCGATTTTGGAGATACCCTCACCGAACATGATGTCGAATTCGGCGCGTTTGAACGGAGGAGCGACCTTGTTCTTGACGACCTTGACCTTCGTGCGGGTACCCAACTGCTCCTCGCCGTCCTTGATGACCGACATGCGGCGGATATCGATGCGCACCGAGGCATAGAACTTCAGGGCGTTACCGCCGGTAGTGGTTTCGGGGTTGCCGTAGACGACGCCGATCTTGTCGCGCAGCTGGTTGATGAAGATGCAGACGGTCTTGGTTTTCGAGATGCTGGAGGTCAGTTTTCGCAGGGCCTGGGACATGAGTCGGGCCTGGAGACCCATCTTCGAATCGCCCATTTCGCCTTCGATTTCGGCTTTGGGGGTCAGGGCGGCGACCGAGTCGATGACGATGATGTCGATGGCGCTTGAGCGGATCAGCGAGTCGGCGATTTCGAGGGCCTGTTCGCCGTTGTCGGGCTGCGAGATGAGGAGGTTGTCGACATCGACGCCGAGTTTCTGGGCATAGAAACTGTCGAAGGCGTGTTCGGCATCGATGAAGGCGGCGATACCGCCGGCCTTCTGGGCCTCGGCGATGGCGTGGATGGCCAGCGTGGTTTTACCCGAGGATTCGGGGCCGTAGATCTCGATGACGCGGCCTTTGGGGTATCCGCCGACACCGAGGGCCATATCGAGCGTGATCGAGCCCGTGGGGATGACCGGAATGTCATTCACCTCGGTGCTGTTCATGCGCATGATGGATCCTTTGCCGAAGTCTTTCTCTATTTTTTGCATCACCGCGTCCAGAACCTTGAGTTTGTCCGCGTTAACAGGAACTTTTTCTGCCATTTTCGTGTATAGGTGTTACTTTGTTATCGTTCTCAATTTCCCTTTGTTTTCCGCATCTGATCGAGTGCCTTTTCGGCACCCGAGCGGTTGTCGGTTTTCATCCGCAGGGGGAATCGGATGATCCGAGCATCGAGCTCCCGGTCGGGATAGGGGCTCCAGTTTCCGTTGTTTCCGATGCTGAACCGCCAGTCGCCCCACTCGACGGCGGGATCCTGCGGTTTGGCGCTTCGGTCTGTGGCGTCGGCCAACTCCCGGGCGCGTTGACCGGCACGTTCGAGCATCAACTCCCGGATTCGCCGGCGTGCCCGCTGAATCGGATCGACCTCTTCGCGCAGCCATTCGACATTTCCGTCGAGGGGTTCGACCTCGAAATCGACGGCTCCGGCCGGAATTCCCACTTCGGGAATCCACCTCCTGGCCGGCCCATCACCCGGACGCGGCTCCTGAGCCGTACCGGCAAGCGGTATGGTCAACAGCATCACAGCCAGGGCGATATGTCGCGCGGGAGGCATCTTACCGGTTATTTGTAGGCGTCGACGATCTGCTGATAGTGGTTCTTGGTGTCGACCTTGGTGAAGACCTTTTCGATGCGGCCTTCGGCATCGATGACGAAGGTCGTGCGCAGGACGCCCATGTACTTGCGGCCGTACATCGACTTTTCGGCCCACACGCCGTAGGCTTCGCAGACCGAGTGGTCGGTATCGGCCAGCAGCGTGAAGTTCAGCTCATGCTTTGCGCAGAAGTTCTGGTGCGAGCGTTCGCTGTCGGGGCTGACGCCGATGATACGGAATCCCATCCGGGCGAGCTCCTCCTTTCCGTCGCGGAGGCTTTTGGCCTCGAGCGTGCAGCCCGAGGTGTTGTCCTTGGGATAGAAATAGAGGATCGTACGCTGGCCGCGCAGGTCGGCAAGTGTCAGAGTCTCAC
Source organism: uncultured Alistipes sp. (assembly GCA_938014215.1). GTDB lineage: Bacteria > Bacteroidota > Bacteroidia > Bacteroidales > Rikenellaceae > Alistipes. The sequence goes on from CALLRW010000041.1 coordinate 54,917, forward strand.
CGGTCTGGGTGGTAGACTTGAAATCGGGGGCCATGTCGCCCGGCTGTAAGGTTACCATAGGTTTTACCAGGAAAAAATCAGTTGTTCAAAGATAGAAAAAAATCTGCGGAAATCCGCGGTTTGGGGCCGTTTTTTTGGGTCAGTCCCACTGATAGGTGACCTGAATCTGTTCGTAGAACTCCTCCTGCGAGGCGTTGATCCGGCGGTGGCAGGCCGGGCAGCGGATTGCGGTCTGGGTTTCGACATATTCGCCGCAGCCGACACACATCGGCAGGATGCCGTAACCGGGTTGCATGTAGTGGTCGAATTCGGCGCCGCAGTGTTTGCATCTGATCTTGTAAGCAGTTCCCATAGTTGAGTGGTTTTATTGGTTCACGATGCAAAGGAACGGCTTCCGAGTGACAACTTGTGACACAAACAGCGCCGAATGTAATTTTTTTCTCATCCGCCCGGTTTTTCTCATCCGCCCGGTTTCACCCCCGCTATCCCCTACTTTTGGCCCTGCGCCGGCTCCTCGATGGGTCGCAGTTCGCCCGTCGTGGAGTCCATGATGTAGCCCTTGACGACGATGTCGTCGGGGATGAGCGGATGGTTGCGCACCAGGTCGACCGTTTCGAGCACGGCGGCCTGCGTGTCGTCGAAGCCGTGGAGCCACTGGTCGAGGTCGATTCCGCAGTGCTTCATCAGCGTGATGTGGTGCTCGGGGATCCCGCGCTGCTTCATCAGGTGCTGCATCTCGGCGCTGTCCATCCCCTGGACGCCGCAGTTGGTGTGGCCGATGATCATCACCTCGTTGACCCCCAGCTCGTAGATGGCCACGAGCAGACTGCGCACCGTACTGTCGAACGGATGGGTGATCGTTCCGCCGGCGTTCTTGATGATCTTCACGTCGCCGTTTCGCAGTCCGAGGGCCGCCGGCAACAGCTCGACGAGCCGCGTATCCATGCACGTCACGATGGCAATGCGCTTGTTGGGGTACTTGTCCGTGATGAAGCGTTCGTAGCCCTTTTCGGCCACGAAGCGGCGGTTGTATGCGAGAATTTCGTCAATCATGATAATCGGTATTTATTTCAGATTCTGAGCGATATAGTCTTTGATGTACCGGGTCAGTTCGGGCGAGTCGACGATGCGGATATCGTCCAGCAGCCCCACGACGAACCGTCCGACGCCGGCCATCCCGGCCACCTCCGTATCGAGCAGCCATCGGTCGCGGCCCAGCGAACGGACGTCGCGTTCTGCCAAGGGATACTCTTCGCAGAGGAGGTTGTAGGCCAACAGTCCCAGTTCGAGCCGGACGCGCTGCCGCTGCCCGCCGTGCATGCGGAAGACATCGATGAACCCCTCCTCGTGCTGCGCCTCATACTCCCAGGGGGCATCGGTGAGTTCGACCTCTCCGATCCGGGCCGTCTTGAAGAGCTTGTTCGAATGGCTTTCGGGGTCGTAGCACCACACCTGCACGTAGTTGGTCGTGAAGGCGAAGGGTTCGACCCGCCGGTCGCGGACCTCGCCGCCGTGGCCCGACTGATAGCCGTGCAGCACGGCCTGCCGCTGCTCCTCGATGGCCTCGATCAGCCGCCGGATGTTCGGGGCATTCTTTCCGCGCACGACGGTATCGGCCAGCGAGCGGTTGTCGTAGACCGAGTAGAGTTTGCGCTTGAGGTTCTGCTTCAGGAGGTTCGTGTCGTCGATATTCTCGATGGCACTCTTCAGGATCACGGCCTCCTCTTCGGTGAAGTGGACCAGTTGGGAGATGTCGCGGAAATGGGGCGACTCCTTGTCGAGGCGGATGCAGTCGCCCGACTTCTTGATGACAAACCCCGCCTCGCGGAAGGTGTCGATGTATCGGTAGATGGTCCTTCGCGACATGTCGAGGCGTTCGGCCAGCTGGTCGACGTTGTAGGTGGTGTTTGCCGTGAGCAGCTTCATGAGCCGCAGCAGTCGTTCGAGTTTGGGTTGATCCATGCACGCACTGTTTGGGGCGGCAAAGATACAAAAAAGTCGTGACACAAACTGTCACGACTGTGTTTTTCCCATTTCGGCGTTCACACTCTCCGCCATTTCGGCGTTCACACTCTCCGCCATTTTGGCGTTCACTCTCTCCGTCCTTCCCCCCCCCGGTTATTGGGCCAGGATGCGTTTTTCGATCTCCTCGACCTGACGGCGGAAGGCCTTGTCGGTCTCCATGAGGTTCGTCACGGCCTTGCACGAGTGGAGCACCGTAGCGTGGTTACGGCCGCCGATCGAGGCGCCGATGGTTGTCAGCGGGGCCTTGGTGTGCTGCTTGGCCAGATACATGGCGATCTGCCGGGCCTGAGCCACTTCGCGGGTACGTTCGGCGGAGTTGAGCCGGGCGATATCGAGCGTGAAGTAGTCGCAGACGACCTGGATAATCTGGTCGATCGTGATCTCCTTCTGGTTGATCTTCACGTAGATCTTGAGGATCTCCTTGGCCAGCGACGTGGTGATCTTGCGTCCGAGGAACGAGGCGTTGGCCACGAGCGACGACAGGGCGCCTTCGATTTCACGCACGTTTGCCGAGATGTTTTCGGCCAGGTAGTTGACGACGTCGTCCGAGATCTGAGCGCCGAGCTTCTGGGCCTTTGCACGGATGATCTTGATCTTGGTGTCGTAGTCCGGCGTATTGATCATGGCCGAGAGTCCCCACTTGAACCGGGTCAGCAGTCGCTGTTCGATGTCCTTCAGCTCCACGGGAGGCTTGTCCGAGGTAAGGATCAGCTGTTTTCCGGCGAGCTGCAGGTGGTTGAAGATGTTGAAGAAAGCGTTCTGCGTACCGGTTTTTCCGGTCAGTTCCTGGATATCGTCGATGATCAGCACGTCGATCATCTGGTAGAAGTGGATGAAATCGGGGATTTCACCGTTCTTGTAGGCGGTCTGGAACTGGGCCTGGAACTTGTTCATCGAGACATAGAGGACCTGCAGTTCGGGATGCCGCTGACGCACTTCGTGACCGATTGCCTGGACGATATGGGTTTTGCCGAGCCCCGAGTTACCATATATATATAACGGGTTGAAGGGGTTGTTTCCGGGGTTCACGGCGACGGACATGCCGGCCGAACGAGCCAGCCGGTTGCATTCGCCCTCGATGAAGGTTGCGAACGTGAGGTTGGCGTTGAGCTGGGGGTCGATGCTGATCCGCTTGATACCCGGAATGGCAAAAGGATTTTTTATATTTGCCGTGTCGGTTTGTGCCAGATATCGGCGAATGGCCGTCGTGTCCGCATCGGTAGCCACGGAAACGGTCGTGGTGGTGGTTCGGGGCACGGCGTAGTGGAGCCGGGTCTGCTGGCCGTAGAGCTGCGAAATGATCGGGCGCAGGAAGGGAATGTAGTTGTTCTCGATCTGCTGCACGTAACTTTCGTTGGGGACCCTCAGACGGAGCGTCGTGCCGTCGAATTCGAGCGGAACGATGGGCTGAAACCACTTGCGGAACTCCTCTTCGGAGGTCTGGGCCTTGATGCGGTCCAAGCAGTGCTGCCACGTATCGCTGTATGTCTGCGAGTTGTTTAACATGTCCAAGGGTTGCTCTGTTTTTGACGTGACAAAGTTGTGAATAATTTTGTAAAAAGATTTTCGAATTTGGGTTGCAAATCTCCTTTTTTTATATATAGAAATCCAACGGTTTTGGCAGGGTGAAATTTAACTTGCTGATATTGAATTATCGATTTTTATTTGTTATATTTGCATATAAAATTTTTGGGACAACCGAAATCAAACATATAAATAAAACCAATAAAACTATGGCAAACGAACTGGAACAGTTGGTTCTGAAGAAAGCACAGTCATGGCTCGACGGTCACTATGACGAAGAGACCAAAAAGCAGGTCAAATACCTGATGGATAATGATATGAACGAACTCATCGAGAGCTTCTACAAGGATCTCGAGTTCGGAACGGGCGGTCTGCGCGGCATCATGGGCGTGGGTACCAACCGCATGAATGTCTATACGGTGGGCACCGCTACGCAGGGTCTTTCGAACTACCTGAAGAAGAACTTTGCGGGCGAGCAGATCCGCGTGGCCGTGGCTCACGACAGCCGCAACAATTCGCGTCTTTTCGCCGAGCGGGTTGCCGATATTTTCGCCTCGAACGGCTTCACGGTCTATCTCTTCGACGCGCTGCGTCCGACCCCGGAGCTGAGCTTCGCCATCCGCGAGCTGAAGTGCCATTCGGGCGTAGTGGTCACCGCCTCGCACAACCCCAAGGAGTATAACGGCTACAAGGCCTACTGGACCGACGGCGCCCAGGTTACGCCGCCCCACGACAAGAACATCATCGCCGAGGTGGAGAAGATCACCGACATCGACATGGTGCTGACGGGGCTGCATCCCGAGAACATCCAGATCCTCGACGAGAAGTTCGACGAGATCTATCTCAACCGGATCCACGAGTTGTCGCTGTCGCCCGAGAGCGTGGCGAAGTACCACGACATGAAGATCGTCTACTCGCCGATGCACGGTGCGGGCGTTCGGCTGGTGCCGGCGTCGCTGCGCAAGTTCGGCTTCACGAACGTGATCATGGTCAAGGAGCAGGCCGTCATCGACGGCAACTTCCCGACGGTCGAGTCGCCGAACCCCGAGGAGCGCAAGACGATGTCGATGGCCATCGACCTGGCGGCCCGGGAGGGTGCCGATCTGGTGCTGGCTACGGACCCCGATTCGGACCGTATCGGCGTGGCGCTGCGCAACAAGAAGGGTGAGTATGTGCTGCTGAACGGCAACCAGACGCTGGTGTTGCTGATGAGCTACCAGTTGACACGCTGGGCCGAGCGGGGCGAGCTGAACGGCAACCAGTATGTGGTGAAGACGATCGTCACGTCGCAGATGGCCAATGCCGTGGCCGACCACTTCGGCGTGAAGTGCTACGACTGCCTGACGGGCTTCAAGTACATTGCGAAGATCATCCGCGAGAACGAGGGCAAGGCGAAGTACATCGGCGGCGGCGAGGAGTCGTTCGGATATCTGGGCGGCGACTACGTGCGTGACAAGGATGCCGTGTCGGCCTGCTCGCTGGCGGCCGAGGCTGCGGCATGGGCAATGGATACGATGGGCCTGACGCTCTTCGAGTGGCTGCAGGAGCTCTACGTGAAGTATGGGTTCTACCGCGAAGGCCTCGTGTCGGTGGTCCGCAAGGGCAAGGAGGGTGCCGAAGAGATCCAGCAGATGATGGTGAACTTCCGCACGAATCCGCCGAAGACGATTCTGGGTTCGCCGGTGGTTCGGATCAACGACTTCCAGACGCTGGAGACGACCGACGTGAAGACGGGTGCGAAGACGCCGATCGAGCAGGATCGGAGCAACGTGCTGCAGTGGTTCACCGAGGATGGCACGAAGGTATCGGTGCGTCCGTCGGGCACGGAGCCGAAGATCAAGTTCTACTTTGGGGTGAAGGCTCCGCTGGCTTCGGTAGCGGACTACGACAAGGTGCTGGCCGAGCTGGATGCCAAGATCGAAGGGATCAAGAAGGATCTGAAGCTGGAGTAGCATCGGAGACTACCCTGCTGTTGAATGCCGGGACCCGAGTGATCGGGTTCCGGCTTTTTCTCTTCTGACAACCCTGCCTCCGCCCGATTGAGCGGGCGGCACATCCGTCATGTCCTGTTCAGGGGTATTTCAGACGGGCTTCCAACCTCGTTTGCTTCTGTTCGGCTCTTGTCTTTTGTGCTATTGCCTTCCTCACCCGGTTGTCCTTTGTCTTACGCCCTTGTCCCGACAGCTGGTTGCACCTTCGGCCCGACAACCCGTTACGCTCTCGGTCCAGCCGCTGGTTATGTTCTCGGTCTGGTGGCTGGTTACGTTCACGACCCGACAACCTGCTACACCCTTGGTTTGGCAGTCCCTTGCGCCAGGGGTTGACAAGCCTGTCACTTTTGTCGTATCACTTGCTCCGCTGTTGTATTTGTGTGGCCTCCTATTTATATACTATACAGGCCCGGAGTTGTTGAGGCAACAGATGCTCCCCCTTTCCCGCTTCTCTCTCGTTCCGTTTTCTCGCCGCTTTTTTCTTTCCCTGCCGCTTCTCTCTCATTCCGTTTTCTCCTCGCTTTTTCTTTCCTGCCGCTTCTCTCTCATTCCGTTTTCTCCTCGCTTTTTCTTTCCTGCCGCTTCTCTCTCGTCCCGTTTTTCCCGCTTTTTCTTTCTCTGCCGCTTCTCTCTCGTTCCGTTTTCTCGCCGCTTTTTTCTTTCCCTGCCGCTTCTCTCTCATTCCGTTTTCTCCTCGCTTTTTTCTTTCCCTGCCGCTTCTCTCTCATTCCGTTTTCTCCTCGCTTTTTCTTTCCTGCCGCTTCTCTCTCATTCCGTTTTCTCCTCGCTTTTTCTTTCCTGCCGCTTCTCTCTCGTCCCGTTTTTCCCGCTTTTTCTTTCTCTGCCACTTCTCTCTCGTTCCGTTTTTTCCCGCTTTTTCTTTCCCTGCCGCTCCTCTTATCCCGTTTCTACTCCTCGCTCTTTTCCCTTCTTCCGCCTTCCGCCGTCCACCTCTTCTGATCACCCTTACCTCCGGATACCCTCCCCCCTCTCCTCCCCTCGGAGAAAAATTAAAACTTTAGTTGTATAACTAAAATATTAGTTGTATATTTGTATCGGATCAACTAAACTTTTCGTTATGGAGACAAAGACAAAGAGCCGGCCACAGGAACTGACCCGAGCCGAACTGGATATCATGCAGGTGTTGTGGTCCCGGGGTCCGTCGGTTGTACACGGGATCCTGGAGGCGATGCCCGAGCCACGCCCGGCCTACAATACGGTTTCGACGATTGTCCGCATTCTCGAGAAGAAGGGCTTCGTGGGCCACAAGGCCTACGGCAAGACCCATGAATATTACCCGCTCGTCACGAAGGATGCCTACGCGCGCCGGTATATGGATACGGTGCTGCACAACTTTTTCGACGGTTCGGTGAGCCGTCTCGTCTCGTTTTTCTCCGAACACCGGGCCATTTCGGTCGAGGAGGCCGACGAGATTCTAACGCTGCTGCGCGACCGCCGGTAGCTCCCCTGCCATCGACCGAATCCCAACCAAACGCCATCACCATGAAACCGCCCTTGCTCTATCTGATCGAAGTGCTCTTCTGCAGCGGGACACTGCTGCTCTTCTACCGCCTGATGTTGGTGCGTCGGGTTTCGTTCCGTGCCAGCCGCCGCTTTCTGATTCTGGCGCTCGTGCTTTCGGCACTTCTTCCGGCTCTCGATATTCCGCTCTATCCCCCTGCGGAGCCGGAGACTGTATCGGATATCCGCCGCTTTACGACCGATGGTGTCGGGACCGGTGAGCCCTGGATCCCCGCGCGGCCTCTTCCCGAGGAGGGAGAGATCCGCACGGCAGCTGTCCGACACGAGGCGAATCGGCCGCATCGGGATATCCTTCCGTGGCTCTACGCGATCGTGGCCGGTCTCTCGTTCGTGCTGCTGGCGGTGCGTCTGAACCGTATCCGCCGCCTGCGCCGCCACGCGTCACTGACGCCGTGCGCCGGTTATACGCTGGCCGAACATCCCGACATCCGAACCCCCTTCTCGTTTCTGCGTACGGTATATCTCGGGCCGGGCTACGAAGGCGAGCGGCGCGGAATGGTACTCTGCCACGAGGCGAGCCACATCCGCCACCGCCATTCGGTGGAGATTCTCCTTGTGGAGATCGTGCGATGCCTCTTCTGGTTCAACCCCTTCGTGTGGATTGCGCAGCGGTGGCTGAAGGAGGTGCACGAATGGGAGGCCGACCGTGCGGTGCTGGAGGCGGGTTACGACCTTACGCGGTATCGAATCGTTCTGTTTTGTCAACTCTTCGGTTATAATCCGGATATAGCCAACGGGTTGAATCATTCACTCACCAAAAACCGATTTGCCATGATGACACAATTCAGACAACGGCGCCATGCCGCTCTGCGGTTTGGCGCGGCCATCCCCGTGGTGGCCGGAATGATGATGCTCTGCAGTTTTACCACACGCGATCCCGGACCTGCAGCCGGTGTTCCCGACGCTGCGGCCGACGATACCCCCACGATCGAGGTCCGGTTGAGCCGGGATTCGATGTGGATCGACGGTGTTGCCGGATCGGGCGACGACCTGCTGCAGCGTATCTCCGCGAAGCGCGACAGCCTTTCCGAGGAGGATCGCCGGCGCCTGACGGTTACGATTCAGGCCGACAACGAAGTGCAGATGGGGCGCATTTCCGATATCAAGGAACAGATGCGCGATATCAACGCATTGTGCGTGCGTTACAGGACAGACGGTCAGAGCGTCGGGCGGATGCTTCCGCCCCGTCTCGGGACGCAGCCCGACGGTTCACAGCCCAGGGTTGAGATCTATGAGCTTCATGAGTTCGTTCCGGGTGATTCGACCCACCCTGACACCTATCGCCTGAAGATTGCGGAACGCAACTATTTCGGGGTGCTGATCAATGCCCGGGGGGAGATCCTTGCCGGAACTCGGGGCAACGTGGCGGCCTGCAGCGTTGAGGAGCTGAAGGTGCGGGCCCGGGAGTTTGTGGTCAACCCCTCCTCCGACCGGTCGCTCTCCGAGAGCCGGCCGATGAAGATCGGCCTGCCCGATGGGCGCATGGAGTCCTACGATGTCAGCCGGGGTATTTTCGGCATTGAGACGACCCGTGAGACCCCCTATGCCGTCTACGCCGACGTTCAGCAGACACTGTCGGAGGTCTATGCCGGGCTTCGGAGCGACCTCTCCCGCCAGTGGTTCGACAAACCTTTCGACGAGTTGGACGAGCCGCAGCGCCGGGCGGTGCAGCAGGCTGTGCCGGTTCGGATATCGGAAGTGAGCAGAAACCGGACGACGGAATAACGGCATCCCGGGGTGCATCCTGAGGTGCATTCCGGGGTCCCCTGCTTCTGCTTCCGTGCCGTCCTCCCCTGCTTCCGCTGCCGTTCCCTCCGCGCCTTTGCGGAAGGAGCCGGTCGTAAGCGGAACGACCTATCCCGACCGCGAGCCGCTGGTCTTCTTCTGCGATGCGCCGTCCAGCATTAAGGCCTGGCTGGCAATGGGACTATCGGGGGCATTCCAGGGTTCGGCCGAGGTGGAGATGAGTTATTATTACATGCTGCCGGTCGAAGCGGTGCAACTCTTCGGAGAGCGGGGCCTCTACGGAGCCATTTGCATCGATATCATGCGGTAGACGCAGCCCCGGCAACCGCCGCCCGCCGCCGGTCCCGGAAAGCGCGACCGCCAGGTACTTTGTGAAGTTTACCGGCTACTGTTTGCGGGAGGTGTCGGTGTGGAGGAGTTTCTCGTTGTGGAGGTGACGCTCCTTGTCGCGGGAGGTCTTCTTGGCGAAGTTGGCCTCGACGGCGGCCGTGAGGTCGACCCCGGTCTGATTGGCCAGACAGACCAATACCCACAGGACATCGGCCATCTCATCGGCCAGATTGGCCTTTTCGCCCGCCTTGAACGACTGATCGCCATAGGTGCGGGCCATGACCCGGGCCAATTCGCCGACCTCTTCGGTGAGACAGGCCATGTTGGTCAGTTCCGAAAAATAGCGCACGCCATACTCCTTGATCCAGGCGTCGACGCGCTCCTGCAGTTCCTTGATCTCCATGATTATCCGGTTTAAACGGCCTGCAAGATACGAAAAAAATCGGCTTTACGGACGTTTCACGACGAAATGGCCGTTGTAGGCCTCCTTACGGGCCTCGGCAATGCGGCGATACTCCTCCAGCTCTCCGCGCGGGAAGTCACCCGAACGGACCAGCGTGCGGAACTCCATCTCTACCCCATCGTCCGTCGGCGTGACCTGCAGCCGGCACGTTCCGAACTCGTTGGCGAACTCCGCCGCCCGGGGCAAAGCCTCGATCTGCAGCCCTTCGGCGAGCCGTATCCGGATCCGGTCGATGTCGAGATATCCCGTTTCGCGGTGGAAGTCGCGCGTGCGCGAACGGGCCGTAACGCTGCCATAGCCGTCAAACGGGAAGAGCTGCACGAAGCCGTTCTGTCCCGAGAAGTTGACATAGGAGGGGGTCGAGAAGTCGTAGACGATCTCGATCGAGGGTTGTGCCCCGCGCGATTCGGTGCAGAAGATCCGGTCGACCGTGACCGTGGGGATCCGGAGCCTGCTGAGGAGAAGGTCGCGCTGTTTGCGCGGTTCGAGCTGCCGGAACCCCATCATCCACTCGTACTGCGTCATTTCGAATCGTTCGCGGACCTTTCCGCGGGCCGCGCCGTCGGCCGAGATCTCGATCTCGACGCTGCGGACCATGCGGTTGAGCGAATCGGCATACCGGGGCAGCGTGACGAACTGGCCGCCCTGTGGGGTTACGAGAATGGCGTCGTGGCCGGCGATGTCGTTGTGGATATACCCGAACGGCATTTCGGTGTTCGTGCATTCGAGCCACAGCGTGTCTCTTTCGAGCGGGACGCGCAGGATGGCGTGGTTGGCCTGGCTGGCCGAGGCGAAGTCGCGGAACATCCGGGGGCGGTCGACGTTGATGATGGCGTAGTCCGACGGGATGCCGCACTCGGCGAGCATCGCACGCAGGTAGTTCGTGAGGGCCTTGCAGTCGCCGAACTTCGTGCGGAAGACCTCTTCGGCCGACATCGGCTGCAGACCGCCGATTCCGAGCTGGATGCTGACGTAACGGGTCGACTCGCCCAGATAGTCGTAGAGCGAGCGGACCTTGTCGCGTGGCGCGGCGATCGTATCGGTCCGGGCATGCACCTCCGAGCGGAGTTCTTCGGGCAGACGGTCTCTCCCCTCGAGCAGTCCCCAGAGCCAGGCGCCGAACGATTGCCAGTCGCGCATCGAGCCCTGCGTGCGGGCATACCGGAAGTCGTAGGGCACGGCGAGCACCATCGGCAGCAGATCGAAGGCATCGGGCGACATCTCCTCGTCGGGGAGAGCCTTCCACCCTTCGATTCTCCAGCGGTAGATATCGCGGCCGTTGGCCGAACTCTTTTCGGGCTCACCGATCCGGCGGGCCTTGTAGCCGAACGGGGTCCCGGCGGGCATCGAGAGCGTATAGTCGGCCTTCTCGAGCGACGAGGAGGTCGACGTGACGGGGATGAACGGCGCGAACGAGAGAATGGCGTCGTTGCGGGCCACCTCGTACTCCAGTTCGACCGTGTAGGGGACCCTCGGCGAGCGGACTTCGAGCAGATAGCAACCCGCATCGTCGGCCAGTCCCGACGAGTATTCGCTGTAGGAGAGTTCGCCGCGCTTGAGTTTTCGCAGCACCTTTCCGTTGGCGTCGAGGATCGCTCCGCGGAAGCTGCGCAGGGTCGACTGCCCGTCGACCGGACAGACGAAGAAACCCTTCCCGGCGGCCGCCTGGTTGAGGATCGTGATGCAGCGACGGTGCCGTTCGACGGCGTCGTTCGGCGAGTTGTAGACCACCTCGACGGCGTCGCTGCGGACGACGGCGTCGCTGTTCTCCAGCAACTCCCGGGGGATCTGCCCGGCGGGCTGCGCCGCCGCGACAGCCGGGGCGACGCACAACAGCAGCAGGATGTTTCGCAACATGGCGTTCTACTGTTGTTTGCGCAGGACGATCTTCCGGTTGCAGAGTTCGGCCACGGCGCCGAACATGGCCTGCAGATCGGCGTACTCTTCGGGCAGGAAGATGATCCGCTTCTGGGTGAAACGCATGTTGAACTGCAGCACGCCGTCGGCGGCCCGGATCATGTAGAAGCAGGCGATATCGCCGCCGAAGGCGTTGAAGCAGGCGGCGCGGGGCAGCTCCTCGACGACATACCCTTCCGGCAGCCGGATCGATCCGAGGATGTTGTAGGTGCGGGGCAGGTCGAACTCGACGGGATAGTTTCGCACGGCGCTCTTGAAGGGATTGTCCGAGAGGAACGGGATGATCGTGGCGTTGAGGTAGATCAGGTCGCCAACCTCGTCGGCCTTTTTGACCATCGTGTATTCCTGCGTGACGACGGGCGTTCCCGTGCCGTTGATCTTCAGCTCTTCGATCCGGATTTCGTGCTGTTTTTCGAGTTTTTCGATGTACTTCTCCTCGGACTGGGCCTCGTCGTATTCCGTGCTGGTTTCGAGGGCCGCCTGGTTGGTGTATCGTTCGACGACCTGGGCATGGAGCGAGCGGTCGTCGCGCATCTCGATGATCATGTTGATGTTGGTGCTGCTGGGGGCCAGATGCGAGAGGTCGCACCAGCCGCTCTCATTGTCGACCCCGTAGACACGGGCGCGGTCGACGAGCAGCTCTTTCGGCAGCAGGTCGACATCGGCATGCGGGTTCGTGCCGTCGAGATAGGCGAACGAGCCGTCGGCGAGCGTCACACGCAGGATGAAGGTATGAATTCCGTCGATCGTGGCGTAGATCTGCGGCAGCCGGCCGGCGAAGCGGGGGTTGAGCAGAATGGGATCGACCTTGAATCCGGCATCGCGCAGGGCGGCCGCCAGCACGAAATTGATCTCCGAACTGCAACCTTCGCCCTTGTTGGCGGCCTCGCGGGGCGAATCGCCGAAGAGGTTGTAGATGTGGTTCCACTTCATGTGGGACTGTACGGTGCGGAGGATTTCGTGGAGGGATTCGCGTTCCGGGAGGTTCCGGGCGCGGATGGCCTCGACCTCGTCGCGGAAGGGGTTGTTGATGTGTAGGTAGTCGTTGAACTTGCTCTTGGCGAGGCTTTCGTTGACATCCTTCCACGAGGCGCTGAAGTTGCGGACCATGGTATTGGGCAGGGCGAGCTGCGAGAGTTCGAAGGTGATCATCGAACGGAACTCGTCGAGGTCCCAGACGAAGGGTTCGCGTTTGAGAGCGGGGATATCGACGCCGTCGGCTGCGATTTCGCGTTCGTTGAAGTGGTAGTTCGTCCCCGAGATGGTTCCGGTGATGACATCCTCGCGCATCTCGATGGGGAGATAACCTTTCAGGTTGACGTTGAAGCGGAAGTACTCGGGGATCATCACGCGGACCTTTGTTCGGGCTGCGGGGATGCCGTGCTGGAGGATGACGGGGTCGATCGAGGTGACGAAGTCGGAGTTCATCGAGTAGCGGTACTCGATGACGGTTCCTTCGCGGACTTCCGGGATTGAGAACTTGAGGAGCCAGTGGTCGCCGTCGACCTGTTCGCGGAAGAGATACTGGCGGCGCATGGGGCTCTTGACGATCTTACCGTCGACGAGGTTGTAGGCGACGGCGTCGAGGTTTGCGTAGTTTTCGTGCTGGAAGATGTACGGGAGTTCGACATTGGCGACATCGGCGCCGTCGCTCTTGAGCACCTTGATCCGGACGAAGTAGTCGCGGATCAGGGACAGCTGGTTGCCGATGAGGTAGTGAATCGAGGTCTCCTCGTAGAGGACGACGGCATTGGCATCGGGATCCTTTTCATAGCGCTCCATACGGAGTTCCTCTTCGGAGACCTTTCCGAACCGGAAATCGGATTCCTGGGCAGGCAGGGATACGACCCACAGGGCCGTGACGAACGACAGGAACAGTTTCTTCATGGCGGGCAATTTTAGAATGGGTTCCTAAAGATAAGTAAAAATTTTCGAGATTGTCCATTGGGTTTCTGAAATCCTGCAAAAAGACAATCCGAATCGTTGAACTTTTCTTTTTACCCGATCCTTTTCTGCGATTTTTCCCTCGAAACTGCACGTCCCGAACCGAGCCTTCTTCCTTATGCCATTTGTTTTTTCACCCCTCTTCTGTCCTCCTTCGGCGGCACGCTGCTCCCCTTCTCGGCGAACCGGCATTGCACCCATTGCTTCGGGATACTAATTCACCGTGGACCCTCAGCGCACGCGGATCAGATTCAGCCCGTCGCGCAGCGGGACGATGACATTCTCCACCCGCGGATCCTCGACCACCATGCGGTTGAACTCCAGGAGGGCCTGCGTGTGGCGGTCGTTGTGGGCCACGGGCTCGACGACCTTTCCCGACCAGAGGATGTTGTCGGCAATGAGGATCGACCCGGCGTGGACGAGCGGCCGCGAGCCGTTGTCGCCCATCAGCATGCGGTAGTAGTCGGGGTATTCGCGCTTGTCGCCGTCGATGAAGACCAGGTCGTAGACCTCGCCGAGTGTCGGGGCTATTTCGAGAGCCGAACCGATCAGGAAGCGGATCTTGCGGCCGTGGGGCGAGCGGTCGAACCACGAGCGGGTGAACTCCTCCAGTTCGTCGTCGACCTCGATGGTGTCCAGACGGGCTTCGTCGTCGAGGCCGGCCGCCATCGAGAGGGCCGAATAACCGGTGAAGGTCCCGATCTCGAGCACCCGCTGCGGACGGAACATGCGGACGATCATTTCGAGCAGCCGCCCCTGAATATGCCCCGAGAGCATGCGAGGAGCGACCGTGCGGAGATTCGTCTCGCGGTCGAGCCGGTGGAGGAGCTCCTCTTCGGGCGAGGAGTGTTCGTCGATGTATCGTTCGAGAGCGTTCATGCGAGTCGATGGGTTATTGGTAGATGAGACGTGACATTCCCGAGAGGACCTCTTCGGCCACCTCGGTGAGTTGCGAAGCCGTCAGTGCGCGGATTTTGGCATAGACCTGCTCCATGGTGTCCACCTCGTCGTGGGTGAGCAGGCTTTTTCCGGCGCTGAGCATGTAGCTTTCGTTGCTTTCGCTCGAGATGGCCAGTTGGGCGATGAACTGCTTCTTGGCCATCGAGAGGCGACGGCCCGAGAGCGGTGTGGTCCGGAGCGCACGCAGCTGCTCGTCGATAAGCTCGATGCACTGTTCGGCGTTGGCGTGCTCCGAACTGAAGTAGATGGCCACGATTCCCGTGTCGCCATAGGGCGTATAGGAGGCTTCGATGTTGTACGAGAGGCCGTTCCGTTCGCGGATGACCATGTTCAGCAGCGAGTTGGCACTTGGCCCTCCGAGGATGTTGACCAGCAGGGCCAGCGGCAGCCGCCGTTCGTCGGCGATGCCGTAGGCGCGTCCTCCGATGATGCAGTGGGTCTGGTGGGTGTGCTTCACGACGCTCTTTTCGAAACGGGTGCAGGGGCCCGGAGCCACCCTTTCGCAGCGGCACGTCGAGGCGGCCACTCCGCCGAAGTAGCGGCAGGCGACGGCCTCAGCCACGCGGGGCGAGAAGTTGCCGATCGACGAGAAGACCATGCGGTCGGTGGTGTGCATCCGCCGGGTGAATGCGCGGATTGCCTCGCCGTTGTAGCGGGCCAGGGCGACCTTTCGACCCAGGATGTTGTGGCCCAGCTGCGACCCTTCGAACAGCAGATCCTCGAACGTGTCGTAGATCAGGTCGGCGGGCGAATCCTTGTAGGTATTGATTTCGTCGACGATGACCTCCTTTTCGCGGTCGAGTTCGCGGTCGGGGAATGTCGAGTGGAAGGCGATGTCGGCGATCAGCTCGGCGGCCTTGGCGAAGTCGCCGCGGAGCGTCGTGGCGTGAATCGTCGTATCCTCCTTGGTGGTGAAAGCGTTGAGTTCGCCGCCGAGGTTTTCGAGCCGGCAGTTGACCTGCCAGGCCCGGCGGTGCTCCGTGCCCTTGAAGAAGGCGTGTTCGGTGAAGTGGGCCAGGCCGTACTCCGTGGGGAGTTCGTCGCGGCTTCCGGCGCCGATGACCAGTGCGCAGTGGGCTACCGATCCGCGCACCTGACGGTGGATGCCGCGGATTCCGTTGGGGAGCTTGTAGGTATAGAATTCCATTTCGCGAGTTTCGTTTTTTTGGGGGGCCGCAGCCGCCCGTTTTTTGGGGAAGGCCGCAGCCGCCCGGGGCGACCTCAGTGTTCGATGTGACGGCGGAGGAATTCGCCGGTGTGGCTCTCCGGGCAGCGGGTCAGCTCGCGGGGCGTCCCCTCGAAGACGATCCGTCCGCCCTGGTCGCCGGCCTCGGGACCGAGGTCGATGACCCAGTCGGCACACTTGATGATGTCCATGTTGTGTTCGACGATGACGATCGTGTGTCCGCGTTCGATCAGGGCGTTGAACGCCGCCAGCAGCTTCGAGATATCGTGGAAGTGGAGGCCCGTGGTGGGTTCGTCGAAGATGAACATGACGCCTCCCTGGGCGGCATCCTTCGTCAGGAACGAGGCCAGCTTGACGCGCTGGCTCTCGCCGCCCGAGAGGGTCGACGACGACTGCCCGAGCTTGATGTACCCCAACCCGACATCCTGCAGCGGCTGGAGCCGTTCGACGATTCGCCGGCAGGAGGCGTTGCGCAGATCCTCGCCGAAGAATTCGATGGCCTCCTCGACGGTCATCTCCAGCACGTCGTAGATCGACCGCCCGCGGTACTTGACCTCGAGGATTTCGTCGCGGAAACGCTTTCCGCCGCAGGCTTCGCAGACCAGTTCGACATCGGCCATGAACTGCATCGAGACCTTGATGACCCCTTCTCCCTGACACTCCTCGCAGCGGCCGCCGGCGACGTTGAACGAGAAGGCTGCCGGGCCGAGGCCGTTGTGCTGGGCGTAGGGCTGGTCGGCGAAGAGCTTTCGGATCTCGTCATAGGCCTTGATGTAGGTGACGGGGTTCGAGCGCGAGGATTTCCCGATGGGGTTCTGGTCGACCATCTCGACCGACTTGAGCAGCTGAACGTCGCCCTCGAGGCCGTCGAAGTCGCCGGGTTTGACCCCCGTGTCGTAGAGCATTCGTCGCAGCGCCGGGTAGAGAATCCCCTTGGCGAGCGACGATTTGCCCGAACCGCTGACGCCGGTGATGCAGGTCATCACGCCGAGCGGGATGCGCACGTCGAGGTTCCGTAGGTTGTTTTCGCGGGCGCCGCGGATGGTGATCGAACGGCTCCAACCGCGCACGCTGGGCGGGACGGCGATTTGGCGACGTCCCGTGAGGTAGTCGGCCGTCAGGCTTCGTTCGCAGCGGAGCAGGTCGTCGAACGTACCGTTGAAGACCACCTCGCCGCCGTGGTAACCGGCCTTGGGGCCGATATCGACGATCCAGTCGGCAGCTCGGATCACCTCCTCCTCGTGTTCGACGACGATGACTGTATTGCCCAGATCGCGCAGCTGTTTCAGCACGCCGATCAGGCGGTTCGTGTCGCGGGGATGGAGTCCGATCGAGGGTTCGTCGAGGATATACATCGAGCCGGTGAGGTTGCTGCCGAGCGATGTGGAGAGGTTGATGCGCTGGCTTTCGCCGCCGGAGAGGGTCGACGAGAGACGGTCGAGCGTCAGATAGCCGAGCCCCACGTCCGAGAGGTACTGCAGGCGGTTGCGGATCTCGACGAGGATGCGGGCAGCGGTTTTCGTGTCGTGTTCGTCGAGCTGCAGGTCGGCGAAGAAGGCGATCAGTTCGTCGACGGGCATGCGGACCAGATCGGCGATCGTGCGACCTCCGACCCGCACGTAGAGGGCCTCCTTTCGCAGACGCGATCCGCCGCATTCGGGACAGGTGGTCTTGCCCGTGTAGCGGGCCTTCATCACGCGGAACTGGATCTTGCGCCGCTCGGAGTCGATGTACTGGAAGAACTCGTCCAGACCGTGGAAATACTGGTTTCCGCGCCAGAGCAGCCGTTTCTGTTCGGGGGTCAGCTCGTGGAACGGGGTATGGATCGGGAAGTTGAACTTCGAGGCGTTGTCGATGAGCTGCTGTTTCCAGCGGCGCATGGTTTCGCCGCGCCAGCAGGCGATGGCATCCTCGTAGATGGTTTTGCTCTTGTCGGGGATGACCAGATCCTCGTCGATACCGATCACCTTGCCGTACCCCTCGCAGCGGGGACAGGCCCCGAGCGGGTTGTTGAAGCTGAAGAGGTGTTCGGTCGGGGGTTCGAACTCGATGCCGTCGGCCTCGAAGCGCGACGAGAAGGAGCGCAGTCCGTCATCGGTGATCGTGCAGCAGAGGCCGTTGCCGTAGGAGAAGGCCCTGGCGACGGAGTCCCTCACGCGGGTCGGGGTCTCCTCATCGTTGTGCACACGCAGACGGTCGACCACGAGGAGCCAGTCGTCGGTTTTCGTATCGGGGCCGATTTCGGGGAGGATCTCCTCGATGAGCTTCACCTCGCCGTTGACATAGAGGCGCATGAAGCCGTCGGAGAGCAGCAGCGTCAGTTTTTCGATGATGCCCTGCCCTTCGTTGAGGATGAGCGGGGCGGCGATGACGGCGCGCTGTCCGTCGTGAGCGAGCAGGTACTCGGCCACATCGTCCGTCGAGTAGCAGCGCACCTCCTGTCCCGAGACGGGCGAGAAGGTGTGTCCGGCGCGGGCGAAGAGCAGTTTGAGATAGTCGTAGATTTCGGTCGTCGTACCGACGGTCGAGCGGGGGTTCCGCGTGTTGACCTTCTGTTCGATGGCAATGGCCGGGGCGATCCCCTCGATGATGTCGACATCCGGCTTGTTGATCTTGCCGAGGAACTGGCGGGCATAGGCCGAGAGGCTCTCGACGTAGCGGCGCTGCCCTTCGGCGAAGATGGTGTCGAAGGCCAGGGTCGACTTTCCGGAGCCCGACAGACCGGTGATGACGATCAGTTTTTCGTGCGGGATCTCGAGCTCGATGTTGCGCAGGTTGTGCACCCGTGCTCCCTTGATGTATATGCAGTTATCGTGTCTTTCCATATCGGTTGGTCCGGTCTTATGCCGGACCGTTTGCTGTCAGCATGTTGTTTTTCGCCGTCTCTTCTGCCGGTTCTTGCTCTCCGACCTGTCTTCCCGGTTTTCGTCATCCCGGTTTCCGGCTTCCTTTTCGGTCCTCTCTCCTTTCCGGCTCTCTCCCTTCTTCCCGGCTTTCTTCTCGGAGCTCTCCTTTCTCTCCGGTTCTCTCCGGTTCTCTCCGGTTCTCTCCCCTCTTGGCTCTCTCTCAAGTCCTCTCTACCCTCTTCCCGGCTTTCTCTTCTCCTCTTGCTCTCCCCCTCTCGCTCTTCTCCTCCCGGCTTGTCCTCTCCTTCCGGCCCGTACGCTCCTCCTCCCGGCTCGTCCTCTTCTCTTTCCGGCCCTTCTTCCTTCAGCTCCCTCTTTCAGCCCCCCCCGCTTATTCGCGGTCGCGGAGCGAGCCGCCGGCCTTGCGGAGCCGCTCTTCGAGCAGATCGGCGCGGCTTTCGCGGATCGAGAGCCGCATCGTGCAGAGGTTGTCGAACTCCTGGGCCTCGATGCGGGGCTGCAGCTCCTTGACCACGCGCATGATGTCGTTCATCGCCACATAGGGGAAATCGACTGTCACCTGTCGGTCGACGGTCCGTTCGACGATCTGCGCCTGGGCGATGACGTCGGCCGTGGCTTCGCGATAGGCGGCGATCAGCCCGGGGACCCCGAGTTTCGTTCCGCCGAAGTAGCGGACCACCACCACCAGACAATCCGTCAGGTCGTTCGACAGCAGCTGCCCGAGAATCGGTTTTCCGGCCGTTCCCGAGGGTTCCCCGTCGTCATTGGCGCGGAAGGCCTCGCCGTGAGGACCAAGGCGCCAGGCGTAACAGTGGTGCGTGGCGTCGAAGAACCGCTTGCGGAGCGCGTCGAGGTGTTCGCGGATCTCCTCCTCCGAGCGGACGGGGAAGATCCACGAGAGGAACTTGCTGCTGCGTTCGCGACAGGCGGCCTCGGCGGGAGCCGCCACGGTCCGGTAGAGATCGTCGGCCTCCATTGTTTATCGTACTTTCCGGAAGAGCCTCTCCCAGCGGATGTTTGCGGGGAACTTCTTGTTGGCGTCGAGCGACAGCCAGACGAACGAGGCCTTGCCGACGATGTGGTCCTCGGGGACGAAGCCCCAGAACCGCGAGTCGGCCGAGTTGTGGCGGTTGTCGCCCATCATCCAGTAGTAGTCCATGGCGAAGGTGTACTGCGAGGCGGGGGCACCGTCGATGCGGATGACGCTGTCGCGGACCTCGAGCTCGTGACCTTCATAGGCCTCGATGATGCGGCGGTAGAGGGGCAGGTTTTCGGTTGTCAGCTCGACGGTCGCCCCCTTTTTGGGGATCCAGATCGGGCCGTAGTTGTCCTGGCTCCAGCGGGCGTCGTCCCACTGCGGGAAGACGTCGGTCGAGGGGGAGTAGATGTATTTGCGGATCGAGATGACGTTGCTCGAGGCCTTGATCTTTTCGGCGGCCTCTTCGGTGAGCGACATGTAGTATGCGGCGCCGTTTCCGCTGTACTCCGTGATCCCGAGGTTGTCGAGGGCATACTGCGTGAAGGGAGCCGAGGTCTGCACGAGGTAGGAGCACTGCAGGCCGGGGATAGGCTCCTGGGCCGAGCCGTTGACATAGACCTGGCCGTCGCGGATCACGAGCGAGTCACCGGGCAGCGCCACACAGCGCTTGATGTAGTTTTCGCGCTTGTCGACGGGACGGGTGATGACCGTGTACTTTTCGTTGAGGCGTTTGCGCCCCTCCTCCTTTCCGAATGACTCCTCGAACCCGCGCAGGACGTCGTAATAGGTCACCGACTGGTTTTCGAGCAGCACGGTGTCGCCGGCCGGGAAGTTGAAGACCACGACGTCGTTTCGGCGGATGGGCTTGAGCCCCTTGAGGCGGTGATAGGGCCACTTGACGGCTTCGGAGAAGGATTTTTTGGTCTGCGAGAAGGGCATCGTGTGGTGGACGAACGGGAACGAGAGGGGCGTGTTGGGCATCTGGGGTCCGTACGATACCTTGCTCACGTAGAGGTAGTCGCCTACGAGCAGTGATTTTTCCATCGACGAGGTGGGGATCACATACATCTGGAAGATGAAGATGTGGACGAGCGAGGCGACGACCGTGGCGAAGATGATGGCATTGACCCACTCGTAGAGGGTTTTGTAGACCTTGTTCTTCCGGCAGAGTTCGGCGTTGTGGCGCCAGACGTAGCGGTAGAAGAGCTTCGAGATGTAGAGGTCGTAGATGATCGGCAGGCCGATGAGCAGCCAGAGGTTTCCGGTCCAGACCACGAACCAGAGCGTATAGAGCAGGGCGGCCAGTGTGAATCCGACCCACTTGTTTCCAAAGAAAGCCTTGATCTTATGCATCTTGCTATGTTTGATTCAACTATTTCAGCAGGTCGTCCATGCCGTAAACGCCATGTTTCCCGCAGAGGAACTCGGCGGCGACGACGGCACCCTGAGCCAGCGTGCGGCGGTTCTTGATTTCGTGACGCAGTTCGAGGATGTCGTCCTCCGACTCATAGGTTACGGTGTGGATGCCCGGCACCATCCCCTCGCGGACGGAGTGGATTTCGATCCGGTCGGCCGGCGTATCCTCGCTGCGCTCCACGCGGTTCGTGGCGTGTTCGATTCCCGGGGCGAAGTTCACCCACCCCTTTTTCGAGGGGATGTTTTCGAGAATCCCCTCGGCCAGCGTGATGGCCGTACCGCTCGGGGCATCCTTCTTCTGGATGTGGTGCACCTCCTCGATGCGGACCTCGTATCCGCTGCCGACGCGGCCCATCAGGGCGGCCAGCTGGCGGTTGAGGCGGAACATCAGGTTGACGCCCAGGCAGTAGTTCGAGGCGTAGAACAAGGCTCCGCCGCGCTCGCGGCACAGCTCCTGCAGCTCCGCGAGGCGGTCTGTCCAGCCGGTGGTGCCGCTCACCACGGCCGTGCCGCACTCCAGACAGGTGCGGATATTGTGATAGGCCGTGGCCGGCGTCGTGAACTCCAAAGCCACGTCGACCCCCGCCAGGTGGGAGGCATCGAGCTGGTTGGCATTCTCCTGATCGATGATCAGGACGACTTCATGTCCTCGTTCCGTGAGGATCCGTTCTATTTCGCGGCCCATTTTGCCGTATCCGATGATTGCAGCCTTCATGTTGTGACGTTCGAAAATTCAGTTCCGACAAAGATACGAATAAATTTGCAAACTAAACGCAGCGGGCGGGGTTTATCGTATGCGGGGAATGCGTATCTTTGCAGTCAAAAAGAACCGCCATGCGCTATTTTCTCGAACTCCGCTATCTGGGGGCGGCCTACTGCGGCTGGCAGCGCCAGCCCGACCAGCCGTCGGTGCAGCAGACCCTTGAACGGGGTCTGACGACGCTGCTGCGCGAAAAGATTGAGGTGACCGGGGCCGGCCGCACCGATACGGGGGTCAACGCCTCGTATTACGTGGCCCATTTCGACTGCAGCGGGCCGGTCGCCGACCCCGCGCAGATTGTCTACAAGCTGAATTTTCTGTTGCCGGGCGACATTTCGGTCTGGAGCCTGACGCCCGTGGGCGATGATGCCCATGCCCGTTTCCACGCCCGCGAGCGCGAATACCGCTACTATATCGAGCCGCACAAGAACCCCTTTACGCGCCATCTGACGTGGCAGTATTACGTACCGCTGGATCTCGAACGGATGAACCGGGCGGCGGCGCTGCTGCTCGACTATGTGGATTTCACGTCGTTTGCCAAGCTCAATTCGAACAACCGGACCAACATTTGCCACGTCATGCGGGCCGGCTGGGAGCCGCTTCCGGACGGAAGGCTCTGTTTCACGATCCGGGCCGACCGGTTTCTGCGCAACATGGTGCGGTCGATTGTCGGGACGCTGGTCGACGTGGGCCGGGGGCGCTATACGCCGGAGGATTTCCGGGCGATCATCGAGAGCCGTGACCTGTCGCGATCGAGTGCCGGGGCTCCGGCGCAGGGGCTCTTTCTGAGCGACGTGCGCTACCCGGCGGAGATCTTCCCGGCCCCGGCCGGCACGCAGCTCCGTGAATCCAATCTGCGGGACTGGTTTTAGAGAGGAAGCAGCCCGGATCTGCGGCCCGGATCTGACTGCGCCCGAATCTGCGGTTCGGATCTGATTGCGGCCCGGATCTTGCTACGCCCGAATCTGTTTTCCGGCTCCGCATTCCGAATTTTGCCCCGAGGCGATTGTTTGAAGCCGGCTTCCCGGTCGGAGCAACGGTCTCGCACCTGGGGCAACCTCGCCCCCGCCCCCGCCCCTCCGGTCCCGGTTCCGCCTCCGCATCAGTCTCCGCCCCTGCCCTGCCTCTGACTGTGCCTCCCCACCCGACCGCATGAAAAAAGCCACCCCGCAAAGAAACCCGCAAGAAAAAAGCCACCCCGCAAAGGGTGGCTTTCTCGTTGGAATCCGTACCGACGGGACCGTATCTGACCTCGCCGGACGGTCGTTCCAGTCGTTACAGATGAATGGCAGCGCCCAGAGCCGCTTCGGCCGCCTCCATCACCCCTTCGTTCATCGTCGGATGGGCATGGATCGTGCGGGCGATCTGGTGGGCCGTGGCGCCCAGTTTGCGGGCCAGCGTCGGTTCGGCCAGCATCTCCGTCACCGAAGCCCCCACCATGTGGGCCCCCAGCAGATGGTCCTCCTCGTCGAAGATCAGCTTCACGAATCCGTCGCGGTCACCGGCGGCCGTCGCCTTGCCCGAAGCCGTGAAGGGGAAGCGGCCGATCTTGACGGTCAGCTCCCGCTCGACGGCCTGCTGCTCGGTCAAGCCGACCGACGCCACCTCGGGCTGCGTGAAGACGCACGACGGGATGGTCGAGTAGTCGACCGGTTCGGGCGAGAGGCCGCAGATGGCCTCCACGCAGCAGATGCCCTCGGCCGAGGCGACGTGGGCCAGAGCCGGACCCGGCACGATGTCGCCGATGGCGTAGATTCCGGGCACGTTCGTGCGGTAGAAGGGGTCGACCTTGACCTTTCCGCGTTCGACCTCCACACCGAGCTCCTCGAGACCGATTCCCTCGATATTGGCCTGAATACCCACGGCCGACAGCACGACATCGGCCGAGAGGGTTTCGGCGCCCTTCTTTCCCTCGATTTCGACGTCGCAACGCCCCTCGGCGTTGACGCTCACCCGCTTGACGGTCGTCCCGACGAGCACCGCGGCGCGCATCTTGCGGAAGGCGCGCTCCATGGCCTTCGAGACCTCCTCGTCCTCGAGCGGCATCATGCGGGGCAGATACTCGATGACGGTCACCTTGACGCCCAGCGCGGCGTAGAACCAGGCCAGTTCGCTGCCGATGGCCCCCGAACCGACGACGATCATCGTCTCGGGCAGCCGGGTCATGGCCAGCGCCTGCCGCGAGGTGATCACGCGTTCGCCGTCGACGGGCATGAAGGGCATCTCGCGCGGACGGGCGCCGGTAGCCAGGATGATGTGGTCGGCCTCGTAGAGCGTTCCGTCGACCGAGACCTTGCCGGGGGCGACCAGACGTCCGAAGCCGGCGATCAGATCGATCCCGTTCTTCTTGAGCAGGAACTGCACGCCGCGCGACATGGTTTCGGCCACCGCGCGCGAGCGGGCGACGATCTTTTCGAGATTGGGCCGCACCGTGCCGTCGACCTCGAGTCCGTACTGTTCGGCATGGCTGCAGTAGCCGAAGACCTGGGCGCTTTTCAGGAGCGCCTTGGTGGGAATGCAGCCCCAGTTGAGGCAGACGCCGCCCGCCTCGGCCCGCTCCACGAGGGCCACCTTGCAGCCCAGTTGCGCGGCCCGGATTGCGGCCACATATCCGCCGGGGCCGCTGCCGACGATCAGAATGTCGTATTTCATGACTTTATGCAGGTGAATGTTTCAGGTTCAAATTCTCCGGGCGGCCTTCCGGCGGATCTCCGGCCGGGCGGTGACGTGACCGTCCGCCGGATCCCGCTCCGGACGCTCCGCCCGGCGGTGCTATTTGCGGACGCGCAGCACCTCGCCGTTGTCGGCGGCCACGGCCCGTTTCCACTTCTCGTTGTAGCCCGGGAACTGGATCTTGTCGGGGATCTGCTTGCCGTTGCCGTTGTCGACGAAGTGGGCGGCCGAGCCGTCGCCGTCGAGGAACGACAGCACGTCGCCGTGCTCGCTCTTGACGTTGCCGTCGATGTACTTGATCAGCAGGTAGCCGTTCAGACGCTGCCAGCGGTCGAACAGTTCCTGCGCCGTCGAGACGCTCAGCTCGGTGAGGTAGTTGCGACGGGCGGCGGGCGACATGCGGCCGATGCGGGCCGGGAGGGTCTCCATTTCGGCCAGCCGGTCGTTCTCCCACTTGTCCGAGACCTTGCGGATGTCGGCCGAGATCATGTCGTAGCGCATGTAGGCGAAGTTGGTGGTGCGGTTGAAGAGCCAGAAGGCCGACGTGGGCGAGTATTCGAGCATCGAGCCGTTGCCCTCGCGGAAGCACTCGGGCACCTCCTGCGCCGAGCAGAAGATCGGTGTCAGACACGACGTGGCGGCGTCATCCACCCCGAACCACAGCACGCCCGTATCGGCCGGACGGTCCGCACGGGCCTGGCCGACGAACCAGAAACCGGTCTGCTGCGTAGCCGTGGCGCGTTCGTTGAGATACTCCACGCCGTCGACTTCGAAGGTCATCGGGCGCCAGCGGTAGGGGCAGTTGTGGCCGCCGGCCCCCAGGTCGGTGGTCATGTCCATCGGGGTTCCCTCGTAGTGGTCGCGCATGCAGTCGAAGAGCTGCTTGGGGGAGATCTTCGTGCGGGGCTTGACCCACAGCGGCATGCGCTTGTTGAGGTCGTGTCCCATGGCGTAGTCCTGATAGGCGTCCATGCCGTCGGCCACCGTGCGGAAGAAGGCCCACACGCGGGCGTCGCAGCCGCGTACGGTTCCGAAGTCGGCCGGGCAGTAGGCATCGGCGAAGCTGAACTCCTCGTCCTTGCCGTCGAAGTATCCCATCTCGCGGGCGAAATCGACCACGTCGGGGGCATAGAGGCAGTTTTCGGGGTCATTCATCGGGAAGGTGGTGATCCGGGCCTGGTTGGCGTGTCCCGAGACATAGCCGTCGGGGATGCGGCGGGCTACCCAGACGATTCCCTTGTGGGCGTTTCCACCCTTGCCGTCGTCCTTGTATCCCTTGCCGATGAGCTCCATGATCCAGGCCTCGTTCGGGTCGGCGATCGAGAACGACTCGCCGCTCGAGGCGTATCCCCACGTGTTGGCCAGTTCGGCGATCACGCCGATGGCCTCGCGGGCCGTGCGGGCGCGCTGCAGGGCGATGTAGATCAGCGAACCGTAGTCGATGCGGCCGGTGGTGTCGACGAGCTCCTCGCGGCCGCCGTAGGTCGTTTCGCCGATGATGAGCGAGTGTTCGTTCATGTTGCCGATCGTCGACCAGGTCTGGCGGATCTGCGGGATGTCGCAGAGATACCGGCCCGTGTCCCATTCGTAGACGGGGAGCATTTCGCCGGCCTTGTGTTTTCCGCCGGGGGTGTGGTAGAGGGCGCCGTAGAGGGCGTGGGAGTCGGCCGCGTAGGTCACCATGACCGAACCGTCGGTCGAGGCGCCCTTCGTGACGATGAAGTTGGTGCAGGCCGATACCGCGCCGTAGGAGGCCACGGCAGCGAAGACTGCGAGCATCAATCGGATTTTTTTCATGTTTTTCGGGTTTAGCTCGGTAAAGATAGAAAAAAAGCCGGAATCCGTTGTGTCGATCGACTCAAAATGCTATATTTGTTCTGGCACAATCCTTTTTCCTGCCCGGAAATACCCCCCCCCGATACGGGGGTAAAAATCTTATAATCAACGATTTGATATGAAAAGAATTTGTGTGGCGCTGCTTTTTCTGTGCGCCTTCGTGTCGGGATGCGGACGCGAGGAGGAACAACCGGCCGTCGTGTTGGTGACCGGGGTCACGATGCCCGCGGGCGAGATCTTCACCCCGGGCGACGAGGTGACGGTCCGGGCCGTCGGCATCGAATCCGGCGACGAGATCTGGTTCGAGGTTGCCTGGAACGAGGGGTCGGAGGGGTTCGCCCCGAATGGCACGGCCAAGGGGATCCGGGGAACGGTGACCGACCGCACCGACCGATCGATCAGCTTCCTGGTTCCGGGGCACTACCCTCCCGCAGCGGTCACCGTGCAGCTCTTCCGCAGCGGCCGCTTCCAGACCCTGGGAACCATCCGGACAGGCGACGGCCTGCAGCACGAAACGATGCTCTACACATGGACGGCGGCCCCGGACGGCGGAGTCACCGTCGCGCGCTGTCCGATGTCCGGATCGGCCGTCGCGGGCGAGGAGGTGCTCTCCACCCGCCTTCCGCTGAGGGGGATCGTGGGCAGCATCGGCCAGGGGGTGGCCTGTGGCGTGTCGGACGGTCGGCTTGTCGAACTCGATCTCATCACGCGTCAGGTGCAGGAGCTCGGAGAGGGCTGTCTGCTTGCGGGGGCGGTTGAGCCGAGCGTGTTCGGGCTTTACGGCCGCGACGAGTGGCTCTACCTCTCCGAACGCACGTCGCAACCCTACTCGTGGCGGCTGCCCGAGGGGGTTACGGCCGACCGCATCGTCCGCCAACCCTTCGCCTGTGGGTTTAACGCCCTGCTGCTGACGGTGCGCAACGACGACGGCACGCTCTCGCCGCTTGTTCTTCCGCTGTCGGGCTCCGGGGCGCTGCTCGGGCCGGCCGTCGCGTCGGAGTACCTGATCCCCTACTGGATGATGAAGCCTGCAGCCGACGATCCCTCGCGGCTGGAGCGCGTGGGCGGTTATGCCGCGCTGCACGACGATCAGACCTGGTTCCAGCCGCTCGACCCCGCGACGCTCACGCTGGCGCCGACATCCGCGGAGGCCGATCTCGTGGTCACGGGACGGGTCGTGTCGATGACCCAGTGCCGGATCTCCGGCGAAGAGGGTTCCGAGGTCCGGATCGGCGTGCTGACCGATACCGACGGCCGGCGCGAGGTGCGGATCTGCGACCCGCAGCATGACACGAGCGAGCCTGTTCTGAGCGGTGAGGCGTCGTCCGCCGTCGAAGGGATCTTCTTCGCGCGGTGATGCCGGGGGTGGGCCGGGCGTGCGTTTTTTCGGACGGGACGCTCCGCATTGCCGGATTTTTGTGTACTTTTACGTCAAATTCGGAATACCATGTCGGAAATCACAACCCATCTGGCGCACGTGCGTGAGGAGCTCCCTGCGGGGGTGACGCTCGTCGCCGTTTCGAAAACCCACCCTGCGGAGATGATCCGCGAGGCCTACGAGGCCGGCCAGCGACTCTTCGGCGAGAGCCGTCCCCAGGAGCTGCGCGAAAAGTACGAGGCGCTGCCCAAGGATATCGAGTGGCACATGATCGGCCACCTGCAGACCAACAAGATCAAATACATTGCGCCGTTCGTGGCGATGATCCAGTCGGTGGACAGCGCACGGCTGGCCGAGGCGATCCAGAAGGAGGCGGCCAAATACAACCGCGTGATCGACATCCTGCTCGAGATCCACGTCGCCGCCGAGGAGACCAAGACGGGCTGGAACCTCGACGAACTGCGCCAGTACCTTGCCGACGACCCCTTCCGGAGGCTGCCCAACCTGCGCGTGCGCGGCGTGATGGGCATCGCCACCAACACCGATGACGAGACGGTCATCCGCCGCGATTTCGACACGCTGCGCCACTGTTTCGAGGCGCTGCGGCCGGTCTTCGGCGAGGCGTTCGACACCCTCTCGATGGGCATGTCGCACGACTACCGGCTGGCCGTCGCGTGCGGTTCGACGATGGTGCGCGTCGGGTCGTCGATCTTCGGCCTGCGCGACTACTCGAAATAACGGATACAGTCTGTAAACCGGCTGCCGCATCCTTCGGGGTGCGGCGCCTTCTTATCGATACACGTATGAAAATCGGATTTATCGGATTTGGAAACATGGCTCAGGCCCTGACGCGCGGACTGATCCGCGGCGGAGCGGTCGAAGGGAGCCAGATCGGGGTCTGCGCCCGTGACCGGGCCAAGCTGCAGCGCAATGCCGAAGCGTGCGGCGTGCACCCCTTTGACACGGCCGCCGAGGTGGCCGACTTTGCCGACGTGGTCATCATCGCCGTGAAACCCTACCAGGTCGAGGGGGTCGTCGCCCCGATCCGCGAGAACCTCCAGCGGAAGATCGTCGTCTCGGTGGCCGCGGGGCTGACGTTCGACGACTACGAGCAGATGCTTGCCCCGGGGACGGCCCATGTGAGCACCTGCCCCAATACGCCGGTGGCCGTCTGCGAGGGGATCGTCGTTCTCGAACGCAGCCACTCGCTTTCGCCCGAACAGCTGGAGACGGTCGAGGATCTCTTCTCGCACGTCGGGCTGGTCGTCTCGGTCGAGACGTCGCTGCTCAACGTCGCGGGAACCATCTGCGGCTGCAGCCCGGCCTTCGTGGCGATGTTCATCGAGGCGCTGGCCGACGCGGCGCTCAAGTACGGCATTCCGCGGGCCGATGCCTACCGGATGGTGAGCCAGATGATCGTCGGCACGGGACGCTTGCAGCTCGAGACGGGTCAGCATCCCGGAGCGATGAAGGATGCCGTCTGCTCGCCGGGCGGCACGACGATTGTCGGCGTTTCGGAGCTCGAACGCGAGGGGTTCCGCGGCTCGGTCATCGCCGCCATTGATGCCATTCTGGGCTGATCGGCACTGCGCTGTAAAAAGCGGGAGGACGAATCGTACAATGCGATTCGTCCTCCCGCTTTCTTGTTCCGGGGGCCCGTTCCGGCCCTCTACCTCACGCGCAGCGAGCGGCCGATGCGCAGAATGGTGGTCGACTTGATGCCGTTCAGGCGGCAGATGTTCGATACCGTGGTGCCGTATCGGCGGGCGATGGCGCCGAGCGTATCTCCCGAACGGATCTTGTGGTAACGCATGGCGGCCTTTGCGGCGGCCTCCTTCTTGTCTATCTCCTCGTTGGCGATCTCATCCTCGAAATCCTGTCCGGCATTGGAGTAGATGCTGAAAAAGGACTTTTTCAGCAGGAAGGTTTCGCGGCTCAGCATGCCGTTCTTGAAGTCGATGAGCCGTTCGGGGTCGAATGCCTGCCCGTAGTATCGGGTTTCGAAGTGGAGGTGGGGACCGGTCGAACGACCCGTCGAGCCGCCCTTTCCGATGACATGTCCGGCCTCGACCCAGTCCCCGGGCTTCACCAGCCGTTCCGAGAGGTGGCCGTAATAGGTCTCCAGACCGTTGTCGTGGCGGATGATGACCAGGTTGCCGTATCCGCGCACATACTGCGAGATGCGCACCCGACCGGAGAAGGTGGCGTAGACCGGTTCACCCATCTTGAGCGGGAGGTCGACACCCTGATGGCGGCGTCCGCGGCGCGGGCCGTACTTGCCGCGGGGGTTTACCGCCCCCAGATAGGGATAGTGGTAGCTCTTCGTCGAGTCGATCAGGTCGATCACCACCGACTGGGGCATGGCCGAGATATCGACGCTCTTGTAGGGGAAGAGCGTCGTCGTATCCCAATACTTTTCGAAGATGGTGCTGTCCTTGGCCACGGCGCGGTTGCGGGCATACTTCCAGGTGTTGTTGCCGTAGAGGATGACGTAGAGGGCGTCGTTTCCGGAGCCGAGCGTATCGATGACGGTCAGTCCGGCAGTGTCGAACGTCGATTCGATCTGTTTGCGGCGCAGACGCAGCTGGAGGTTGGCCACCGAGTCGGCAGCGGCCTGTTCGGGGTCCACCGTAGCGGCGGATTCCGCCGTTCGTCCCGCCCGGGCCTCGAGACGGGCCTGCGCGCTGTCGAGCAGGGTCTGCAGCGAGTCGATGGCGATGCTCTGCAGGTCGGAGAGCCGGCGCAGCGAGTCGGCTTCGGCCTGTGCTTCGATCGTTTGTTCCTGAAGTTGAGCCCGAGTGGGACGGGGCTCACGCGCCTGGGCCGTCGCGGCCAGCGAAATGGCTGCCAGGGGCAGCAGGTATTGTTTCATCTTTTTCCTTTTCGTTTCGTGTTCGTAGCGAGCCGCCTCATTGGATACGGCTCTTGTTCTTGCTCTCCGGGGCCTTCGCGGCACCCGGTTTCTTCTTTCTTCCTCTTCTACTCTTTCCTCTTCTTCCTCTGCAGTTGGCCTCTCTCTTCTTTTGGCCTCTCTCCTCTTTCCTCTCTTCTTCCTCTTGCA
The DNA here is from genome assembly GCA_938014215.1 of uncultured Alistipes sp. Lineage (GTDB taxonomy): Bacteria > Bacteroidota > Bacteroidia > Bacteroidales > Rikenellaceae > Alistipes. The sequence continues at coordinate 85,515 of CALLRW010000041.1, forward strand.
GCCGGCCTCTCTCCTTCTCTCCTTCCCCCCTCTACCGCTGCTTGATGAGCTTCTCGGCCGCCTCGAGGGCCTGGTAGAACTCCTCGCCGAAGCGGCGGATGATCGGTTCGCGCAGCGCCTTGTAGACCGGGATCCCGAGTTTGGCTCCGCATTGCCGGGCCGGAGCGCAGACCGACCAGCGGTGGTAGTTCAGCCCGAGGGTTCCGTTCGAGAAGCGCATCACGCGGATCGGATAGAGGTGGCACGAGATGGGTTTGCGGAACGGGGTCCGCCCCTCCATCCAGGCCTTCTCGATGGCGCACAGTGTCACGCCGTTCTCCTGATAGGTGTAGGCGCACTGGGCGTCGTTAATGAGCGGCGTGGTCCGGTCGCCCTCCTCGTCGAGGACCATGAATCCCTGCCGTTCGATGGCTTCGATGCCTTCGCCGGTCATGTAGGGACGGTAGTTGGGGTATTCGCGGCGGAGGATCTCCACCTCGTCGGCCTCGAGCGGGGCGCCGGCATTACCCTCGACGCAGCAGATACCCTTGCATCGGGAGAGGTCGCAGGCGAAGCATTCGCGCAGCAGATCGACGCTTACGATCTTGTCATCAATCTCGATCATTTGCGGCACGTATCGGCGATAATCAGGTCATAGAGCTCCCCGAGCGACATGCCCATCTGACGGGCCTGCTTCGGGACGATGCTGCCGGCGCTCATGCCGGGGATCGAGTTCAGCTCGATGAAGTAGGGTTTTCCTTCGGGGGTGACGATGAAGTCGACGCGCACGACGCCCGAGCAGCGGCACGTACGGTAGGCTTCGCGGGTCATGCGGTTCAGTTCGGCGCGCACCTCGTCCGGGATCGGCGCCGGGGTGATCTCTTCGGAACGTCCGGCCGTGTACTTGGCCTCGTAGTCGAAGAAGTCGTTCTTGGGGACGATCTCCGTGATGGGGAAGATGTACTCCTTTTCGCGCGTGATGAGGATTCCGCACCCCATTTCGCGCCCGGTGATGCACTCCTCGATGAGGATCTCGTCGCCCTGTGCGAAGGCGGCGTCGATGGCTGCGGGCAGCTCTTCGGCCGTGTGGACCTTCGTCACGCCGAACGACGAGCCGTTGGCATTGGGCTTCACGAAGAGCGGCAGCCCCAGATCGGCAACGATCCGGGCCGCATCATACGCCTCGCCGCGGCGCAGGAAGTATTCGCGGGCGAGGTTGACCCGGCCGGCCAGCGTACGCTTGGTGGTGATCTTGTCGAAGGTCACCACCGACGAGACCATCGAGCACGACGAGTAGGGAACGCCCATCATGTCGAGATAGCCCTGCAGGCGTCCGTCCTCGCCCGGTGTGCCGTGGATCAGGATCAGGGCATAGTCGAAGGTTTTGTGCCGACCGTCGATCGTGATCGAGAAGTCGTTCTTGTCGACCTGCCACTGCCGGCCGTCGGGCGTGGTGTGGTGCCAGTCGCGGTGGTGGAGGTCGATGACCGTGATGTCGTATTTCGAATGATCGAGTGCCGCTTCGATCTGTGCGGCACTTTGCAGGGCGATCTCCCGTTCCGGGGAGTCGCCGCCCGCCAGGAGGGCGATCTTCAAATGTGTCATTTTCAGGGATTGTATATGTCTTTGTAACGGAATTCGAAAATCTCCTGCACCATCTGGGCGAACTGCCGGGCCTCGACATGTTCCGCGTCGATCCGCAGCACGGCGTTGAAGTCGTTCAGGGCCGGTCCCCACTCCCCCATCCGGTAATGGAGTCTGCCGCGTTCGAGCAGCAGGTCGACATCCTCGGGACGGGCGGCGATCTGCGCCGTGAGGTCGGCGATGCGCCGGGCGGGGCTCCAGAGTCCCTTTTTGCGGATGTGTTCGAGGACGCCCGGGTCGACCATCGTCGAGACATCCTCGCCGCGCATGAGGCGGTCGCGGATGTCTGTGGAGGCGAACTCCTGGAGCGGCGCGTCGTCGAGGAGCGTGACGCGCCCCTCGTATCCCGTCGTCTGCCCGCCTTGGCGCGGATAGACGTAGATCGGGTATTCGAGCAGCTTTTCATACTCCTTCCATCCGTCGAGGCGGGCGATCTGGTCGCCGCCCATCAGGATCGAGAACTCCATCTCGGAGCCGAAGTTCTGCTGCAGATAGCGCAGCGTATCGATCGTGTAGGAGGGTTTCGGCAGCAGCATCTCCACGACCGACGGTTTGATGCGGTCGGGGTATTTCGAGGCGGCGCAGGCGATTTCGGCCATTTCGAAGCGGTCGAGTTCGGGAGCGAGCTCCTCCTGCTGCTTGTAGGGGCTTTGGGGCGAGACGATCAGCGCCACCTCGTCGCACAGCCCCTTGTCGAGGGCATACTCCGCCAGGGCGATGTGTCCCTTGTGGATCGGGTTGAACGACCCGAAATAGAGCATTTCGCGTTTCATGGGCTATCGGGCAAGGAAGTCGTCAAGAATGTGGCAGGCCTGGGCCACGGCCTCCTCCAGACGGTCGTTGACCACCACGTGGTCGAACTCCGGGGCCTTCGTCAGTTCGAACTGGGCCTTTGCCACGCGGCGGTCGATGGCCTCCGGGGCATCCGTTCCGCGCGCGACGAGGCGGCGTCGCAGCTCCTCGACCGACGGGGGCATGATGAAGACCGAGCAGGCGTCGTTGCCGAAGATCCGCTTGAGGTTGATGCCGCCCAGCACGTCGACGTCGAAGACGATCACGTGGTCCTTCTGCCAGATGCGTTCGACTTCGCTGCGCAGCGTGCCGTAGCAGGTGCCCTTGTAGACCTCCTGCCACTCGACGAATCGTCCTTCGTCGACGGCCCGGGCGAACTCCTCCTGCGAGAGGAAGTAGTAGTCCACGCCGTTCTGTTCGACGCCGCGGGGGGCTCGGCTGGTGGCCGAGATGGAGAATTCCAGTTGCGGATAACGCTCGAGCAGTTGCTTGACGATGGTGGTCTTGCCCGAACCGCTTGGGGCGGAGAATATGATGACTTTTCCCATTAGAGTATGTTCAAAACCTGTTCCTTGATCTTCTCCAGTTCGTCCTTCATCTTGACGACGAGGATCTGGATGTTTGTTTCATTGGCCTTCGAGCCCATGGTGTTGATTTCGCGGCCCATCTCCTGGGCGATGAATCCCAGTTTGCGGCCCACGGCCTCCTCCGAGGCGGCCACCTCGCGGAAGTAGCGGCAGTGGTTGGTCAGGCGGACCTTCTCCTCGGTGATGTCCAGCTTCTCGAGGTAGAAGATCATCTCCTGTTCGAGACGGTTGCGGTCGACCTCGACGGCGAGTTTCGAGAGGTTGTCCAGGATGCGGGCCTTGATGGTCTCGGTACGGGCCTGTTCGAAGGGGACGACCTCGTTCTTGTACTGCTCGATCAGGTCGACGCGGCGCAGCAGGTCGGCGATGAGCGTGGCCCCCTCCTGCGAGCGGAAGGCGTCGAGCCGGGCGGCGGCCTCCTCGACGGCGGCCATCAGGGCCCGATGCTCCTCGTCGGAGATCGTCTCGGCCTCGGTGGCAACCACGTCGGGCAGCCGCATGAGCGCGAGCGTCGCGGCGGCATCCCATTCGTGGGTGGCGGTTTCGAGGCCGGCCGCCCGGGCCGCTTCGCGCAGCTGGCCGGCATAGGCGGCAAAGGCTTCGCGGTTGATGTGGGCCGAGGTCTCGACGGTCTGCGACTCGACGCTGACGAAGACATCGACCTTGCCGCGCTGGAGCAGGCGCGTGAGGAGGTTCCGGATTTCATATTCCGACTGCCGGTAGACGGCCGGCAGCCGCATCGAGAGGTCCAACTGCTTGGAGTTCAGGGATCGGATCTCGACGGTAATCTTCTTATTTTGGATTTCGGCCTCGCCTTTTCCGAAGCCGGTCATGGATTTGATCATACGTCACGGTGGCTTGATTTCGGGAACAAATGTAGTAAAAACAAATCAAAAAGGAGAGGGATTCGGACGGTGTAGTGAAATTTATTTGGAAAAGCTTGCTTTTTCCGGGAATATTTTTTTTATATTTGTGTTAGAAAATTAACAGACTGAAATCAGATTAACCAAATCTCATAACGAATCATTATGAAAAAGCACAATTTCAATGCGGGACCGTCCATTCTTGCGGACGAAGTGATCGAAAAGGCCGCGCAGGCCGTACTCGATTTCAACGGATCGGGACTTTCGATTCTTTCGATTTCACACCGTTCGAAGGATTTCGACGCAGTGATGGAGGAGGCCGACAAGCTTTTCCGTGAACTGCTCCATATCCCCGACAACTACAAGATCATCTATCTGGGCGGCGGTGCGAGCACCTATTTTTATGAGATCCCGGCCAACTTCCTGGGCAAGAAGGCCGGCTACGTGAATACGGGCGTCTGGTCGAAGAAGGCCATCAAGGAGGCCAAGCGCTACGGCGAGGTTGAGGTGCTGGCCACGTCCGAGGACCGCAACTTCACCTACATTCCGAAGGGATTCGCCATTCCGGAGGATCTGGACTATGTACACATTACCTCGAACAATACGATCTACGGTACGGAGTATCACGAGGATCTGACCTCGCCGGTGCCCCTGATCGCCGACATGTCGTCCGACATTCTGTCGCGTCCGGTCGACGTGACGAAGTACGCCATGATCTACGGCGGCGCGCAGAAGAACCTGGCACCTGCGGGCGTTGCCTTCGGCATCATCCGCGAGGACATGCTCGACCGCATCGTGCGTGACCTTCCGACGATGGTCTCCTACCGCACGCACGTCGAGAACAACTCGATGTTCAACACGCCTCCCGTCTTCCCGATCTACGTGCTGATGGAGACGCTCCGCTGGCTGAAGTCGATCGGCGGCGTCGACGAGATCTACCGCCGCAACCGGGAGAAGGCCGCTCTGCTCTACGACGAGATCGACCGCAACCCGTTGTTCCGCGGCACGGTCGAGAAGGAGGACCGCTCGCTGATGAACATCTGCTTCGTCATGGAGAAGGGTTACGAGGAGCTGGCACCGGAGTTCCTGGAGTTCACCAAGAGCCGCGACATCGTCGGCATCAAGGGCCACCGTCTGGTTGGAGGATTCCGTGCCTCGTGCTACAACGCCCTGCCGATCGAGAGCGTGCGCGTTCTGGTGGAGTGCATGCGCGAGTTTGCCGAAAAACACGCCAAATAAGCGAGGCTCATGCCGCTCGTAACGCGTGTCCCGGCCGGTTACGACACCCTGACGGGCGAAGTGAAGGCCTGGGATTACAGAGAAGTGTTGAACGTAGAAATTCACAAGGATATGAAGATTCTGGTAGCAACGGAGAAACCTTTTGCCAAGAAGGCGGTCGACGGTATCCGCGAGATCGTCGAAAAGGCCGGCTATACGCTGGCGCTCCTCGAGAAATATACCGATAAGGGCCAACTGCTCGAAGCCGTGGCCGATGCCGATGCGCTGATCGTGCGCAGCGACAAGGTGACGGCCGAGGTGATCGCCGCGGCGCGCAACCTGCAGATTGTCGTGCGTGCCGGTGCCGGTTACGACAACATCGATCTGGCAGCCGCCACGGAGCGCGGCATCGTGGTGATGAACACCCCGGGTCAGAACTCCAACGCCGTGGCCGAACTGGCCATCGCCATGATGATCTACATGGCCCGCAACCGCTTCACGCCGGGTACGGGTACGGAGATCCAGGGCAAGACGCTCGGCATCCACGCCTACGGCCACGTCGGCCGGCTGGTGGGACGCAAGGGCAAGGCGCTGGGGATGAACGTCGTGGCCTACGATCCGTTCATCACCGACCCGGAGGTCTTTGCCGCCGACGGAGTCGAGCAGGTAACGTCGGTTGAGGAGCTCTACAAGCGGGCCGACTTCCTCTCGCTGCACATCCCGGCAACGAACGAGACCCGCGGCTCGATCGGCTACAAATTGCTGATGTCGATGCCCAAGGGGGCCACGCTGGTGAACACCGCCCGCAAGGAGGTGATCGACGAGGCGGGGCTGATGCAGGCGCTGACCGAGCGTGAGGATCTGAAGTACATCACCGACATTGCCGCCTCGAACCAGGCCGAGCTGGACGAGAAGTTCGGCAAACGGGTCTTCGCCACGGCGAAGAAGATGGGTGCCGAGACGGCCGAGGCCAACATCAACGCCGGACTGGCTGCCGCGAACCAGATTGTCGATTTCCTGAAGAACGGCAACCGGAAGTTCCAGGTCAACAAATAGTCCGGACCGAAGACGAGAGAGAGGCGGGAGCGACGATGCCGGGCCCGCCTCTTTTTTTCGAAACAACCTGAAACGCAATAAAACAGAACAAAGAGAAATTTATGGTACGAATCAAACCGTTCCGGGCGGTCCGTCCGCCCAAGGAGTATGCCGCCGAGGTGGCTTCGCGTCCGTACGACGTGCTGAACTCGACCGAAGCGAAGGCCGAGGCTACGGAGCGTTCGCTGCTTCACATCATCAAACCCGAGATCGATTTCGAGCCCATCGCCGACGAACATTCGCAGGAGGTCTACGACAAGGCCGTGGAGAACTTCCGCGAGTGGCAGAAGAAGGGGTGGCTGCAGCAGGATCCCGAGGAGTATTACTATATCTATGCGCAGACGATGGACGGCCGCACGCAGTACGGACTGGCCATGTGCTGCCACTTTGAGGATTACCTCTCGGGGGCGATCAAGAAGCACGAGCTGACGCGTCCCGACAAGGAGGAGGACCGCATGATCCACGTGCGCAACCAGCAGGCTAACATCGAGCCGGTCTTCTTCGCCTACCCCGACGATGCGGAGATCGACGCCATCGTATCGGACGTTGTGTCGAACAACGCCCCGGAGTATGACTTCACGGCGGCCGACGGCTTCGGCCACAAGCTGTGGGTGATCCGCGACCGGAAGACGAACGACCGCATCACGGAGATCTTCTCGAAGATTCCGGCGCTGTACGTAGCTGACGGTCATCACCGTACGGCTGCTGCCGCACGTGTTGGCGCCGAGTGCCGCGCGAAGAACCCCAACCATACGGGTAACGAGGAGTACTGCTACTTCCTGGCCGTGACGTTCCCGGCCAGCCAGCTGCGGATCATCGACTACAACCGCGTGGTGAAGGATCTCAACGGACTGACGCCGGCCGAGCTCGTCGAGAAGCTCAAGGAGTCGTTCGAGGTTGAGGACAAGGGGACCGAGGAGTACCGTCCGACGGGTCTTCACAACTTCTCGATGTACCTCGAGGGGCACTGGTGGAGCCTGACGGCCAAGCCGGGCACCTACGACGACAACGACCCGATCGGGGTGCTTGACGTGACGGTGCTGTCGAATCTGGTGCTGGACAAGATCCTCGGCATCAAGGATCTGCGCACCTCGAAGCGGATCGACTTCGTGGGCGGCATCCGCGGCCTGGGCGAGCTGAAGCGCCGGGTCGACAGCGGCGAGATGAAGGTGGCCTTTGCGCTCTACCCCGTCTCGATGCAGCAGCTGATCAACATCGCCGACACGGGCAACATCATGCCCCCGAAGACGACGTGGTTCGAGCCGAAGCTGCGTTCGGGCGTGGTGATCCACTCGTTCGCCGAGGAGAAGAAGTAGTACGGGCGCGGATCGCGGGTCGATCCGACACCGACACACAGGAGTGGTCCGGTTCACGCCGGGCCGCTCTTTTTTTGGGGAGATGCCCCGCTTTTTTCGCTGCGGAGAGGCGGTTTTTCGGAATAAAAACGTATCTTTGGTTGAATAATCAATTCGTCAACCTTAAAACGCCGAGCCTATGAAATGGTTTATCAAATGCATCCGTAACTATGTGAACTTCTCGGGACGCGCCCGCCGCAGGGAGTACTGGAATTTCGTCCTCTTCTCATTCCTGCTGATGATCGTGGCGATGATTCTCGATTGGATCTGCTTCGGCCAGTCCAGCTTCTTCTACGGACTGTCGGGCCTGTTCCTCTTCCTGCCCAATCTGGCCGTCATGGCCCGTCGGCTGCACGACACGGGGCGCAGCGCCAAGATTCTGATCTGGTACTACGTCATAGGCTTTGTCTGGACCATCGCACTGATCGTATCGGGGGCTTCGGCCATTCTGTCCGGCATGGGGGCGATGTCGACGGGTTTCCTGGTGCTGCTCATCGCCGGATCGGCGGTCTTTCTGGTCTGGGGGATCTTCTTCCTGGTGTGGTTCTGCACGGAGGGGACTCCCGGCGAGAATCAGTACGGACCTGATCCCAAACAGATTGAAGAGTAAAAGCGAAGAATCGGAGACCGGTTGCGGCCTCCGATTTTTTTGGGAAATGGATCCGTCATTCTGCGCTGATTGACGAAACGGAGCGGAGGAAATGAAAATTTTATCACGAACGGGCGATAAATTATAACGAAAAAAAATGGATCGCCCGGAAATTTTCGTATATTTGTAAGCAACTAACAATACTATCGACGTTATGGCTAAGATCAAAGGAACAATCGTCGTTGACAGAGAACGCTGTAAGGGATGCGGCGTATGTGCGTCGGTGTGCCCGTGCAACGTGCTCGCCCTGTCGACGGAGGTGAACAGTAAAGGCTATCCGGTGATCTGGATGGCGAATCCCGATGCCTGCACGGGGTGCGCATCGTGTGCGGTGATTTGTCCCGACAGCGTCATCACGGTTTATCGTCAAAAATTCGAATAAGCGATGGCAGAGAAGGAAGTAAAACTGATGAAAGGCAACGAAGTGATCGCCCATGCGGCGATTCGCTACGGTTGCGACGGATATTTCGGCTACCCGATCACCCCGCAGTCGGAGGTGATGGAGACGCTCATGGAGCTCAAGCCGTGGGAAACGACCGGTATGGTGGTGCTGCAGGCCGAATCGGAGATCTCGTCGATCAACATGGTCTACGGCGGTGCCGCAACCGGCAAACGGGTCATGACCTCGTCGTCGAGCCCCGGTATCAGCCTCATGTCCGAGGGGCTGAGCTATCTGGCAGGTGCGGAACTCCCCTGCCTGGTGATCAACTGCCAGCGTGGCGGCCCGGGTCTGGGAACGATCCAGCCGTCGCAGGGCGACTATTTCCAGGCCGTCAAGGGCGGCGGACACGGTGACTACCACCTGATCGTCTTCGCCCCGAACTCCGTGCAGGAGATGCACGACCACGTGGCCGAGGCCTTCGACCTGGCCTTCAAGTACCGCAACCCGGCGATGATCCTTGCCGACGGTGCCATCGGCCAGATGATGGAGAAGGTGGTGCTGGCGCCGCAGCGTCCGCGCCGGACCGACGAGGAGATCAAGGCCGAGTGCCGCTCGTGGGCAACCTACGGCAAACCGGCCGACCGTTCGCGCAACATCGCCACGTCGCTCGAGCTGCAGTCGGAGAAGATGGAGGTCATCAACAAACGCCTGCAGGAGAAGTACAAGACGCTGGAGGAGAACGAGGTGCGCTACGAAGCCATCGATTGCGACGATGCCGAGTATGTCATCGTGGCCTTCGGTTCGTCGGCGCGCATCTGCTCGGCAACGGTCGAGATGGCTCGTGCCGAGGGTCTGAAGGTGGGTCTTCTGCGGCCGATCACGCTCTACCCGTTCCCGACCAAACAGATTGCCGAACTGGCGGCCCGCGGCGTGAAGGGCTTCCTGTCGGCCGAACTCAACGCCGGACAGATGGTCGAGGATGTACGCCTGGCCGTCAACGGCAAGGCTCCCGTGGAGCACTATGGACGCCAGGGCGGTATGCTGTTCACGCCGGACGAGGTGCTCGAGGCCCTGAAGGAAAAACTGATTAAAAAGTAGAAACGATGGCAGAGGTTGAAATCAAACAGGAGAATCTGGTTTACACGAAACCGAAACTCATCACCGATAACGTCATGCACTACTGCCCGGGCTGCAGCCACGGCACGGTGCACAAACTCGTGGCCGAGGTCATCGAGGAGATGGGCCTTGCGGACCGTACGGTGGGCATCTCGCCCGTAGGCTGCTCGGTGTTCGCCTACAATTACATCGACATCGACTGGATCGAGGCGGCACACGGACGTGCCCTGGCCGTAGCGACGGCCGTCAAGCGGCTGTGGCCGAACAACATGGTCTTCACCTATCAGGGCGACGGCGACCTGTCGGCCATCGGTACGGCGGAGTCGATCCACGCCGCGGCACGCGGTGAGAACGTGGTGGCGATCTACATCAACAACGCCATCTACGGCATGACGGGCGGTCAGATGGCCCCGACGACGCTGCTGGGCATGAAGACGGCGACGACCCCCTATGGACGAGATCCGCGGCTGAACGGCTATCCGTACAAGATTGCCGAGATGATGGCCCACCTGGACGGTGCGACCTACATCACGCGTCAGAGTGTCCACACGGCGGCCAACGTGCGCAAGTGCAAGCGGGCCATCCGCAAGGCGTTCGAGAATGCGATGGCCGGCAACGGCTTTTCGCTGGTCGAGGTGGTTTCGACGTGCAACAGCGGCTGGAAACTCTCGCCGGTGGCCTCGAACCGCTGGCTGGAGGAGAACATGCTGCCCTACTATCCGCTGGGAGATATCAAGGATGTAAAAAAGGAGTAAAACGATGAAAGAGACGTTAATCATAGCAGGATTCGGAGGACAGGGCGTCCTCTCGATGGGGAAGATCCTGGCCTATTCGGGCGTGATGCAGGACTTCGAAGTAACGTGGATGCCCTCCTACGGGCCCGAGATGCGCGGCGGCACGGCCAACGTGACGGTGATTCTTTCGGATCGGAAGATCTCCTCGCCCATTGCGCACGAGTTCGATACGGCGATCATCCTCAATCAGCAGTCGATGGAGAAGTTCGAGCCGCTGGTCAAGCCGGGCGGCGTGCTGATCTACGACACGAACGGTATTACGCGCCATCCGGTTCGTACGGACATTTCGGTCTATGCGATCGACGCGACGGCCGAGTGTGCGAAGATGGGCCAGGCGAAGCTGTTCAACACGATGATCCTGGGTGGTTACCTGAAGGTTCGCCCGATTGTTGAGATGGAGAACGTGATGATCGGCCTGAAGAAGTCGCTTCCGGAGCGTGCGTGGAAGATGCTTCCGCAGAACGAGGAGGCGATCCGTCACGGCGGCGAGATTATCCGCAAGATCCGTTAATCCGTCAAGCCGGCTATTGGCAAGAGAATGCCCGACCGAAAGGCCGGGCATTTTTGTTGTCGGATGGAGCGGACGGATTTTCGGGAGGGGCTGGATGGAAATTTCCGGGATGGTCTTCGAGGGGGGGGCGATGCGGAAATTTTCGAAGCGGTCTCCCGGGGTGATTTTTCAGGGATGGAAGGTCTCCGGGAGGTTCTCCGGGTCGGAAATCTTGGGCTTGTCATGAGGCTGGATGGAAAACTTTCGGAGCGGGAGCTGACTGTTCAGCCGGTGTTTCGACCGGTGTTCGGGCAGCTTCGGGCCACATCCCTTGTTTTGCGGACTTTCCGCTGTTTTGCAGGTCTCCTCCGTTTTCGGGTCCTCCTCCGTTTCGAAGGGTCCCCTATTTCTGCGTCCGGATCAGGATGACGCCGTTCCCGCCTCGCACGCCGTACATGTTGTTGCCGCGCAGAAGTTCGACCGAGACGACATCGCGGATATTGATGCTGTTCAGATTTTGCACCTCGACGCCGTCACAGAGGATCAGGGCGCCGTTTCCCGAGTTGATCGATCCGATTCCGCGGACGATAAGCTCGCCGTTGAGCATCCGCACGCCGGGCATCAGACCGAGGATGGCCGACTGCAGATCGGTATATCCGCGGCGCACCATCTCTTCGCCCGACAGCCGCGAGGAGCTTGATGCATATTCACGCCGCTTGACGTATCCGAAGCCGCTGTCAATGAGCGCTTCGTCCTCGTCGGACTCCGGGCCGACCTCCAGCCATTTGATACGCAGACTGCGGCGTCCGGCCACGGGAATCTCCTGCGAGATCCGTTTGTAGGTGACAACGAGTGTATCTGCGGGTCCGACATCGGTCAATCCGAACTGTCCGTCGCGGTTGGCGAACGTGTAGCGTTTGTCGGCCTTGACGGTGACGCGGGCCCGAATCCCCTTCCCGGCAGAGTCGGTGATCCGACCGTTGAAGGGGATCGGATCGGACGCGGAAGCCTGTTCCTGAGCCGATGCCATTCCGAGGCTGCCGAGCAGCAACAGGGCGAAAAGTGACTTTTTCATAGCGTGTCTCGTTTTTGGAAGTCGGGAGATGTATCGGCAAGTTACTAAAAATTACCGGGAATCGGAATATTCACGCGCTGTTTTGTGATCCGGATCGAGCCGTTTTTCCATGTCTGCCGCTCCGGTTTCCGCGTTACTCCCTCATTTTCAGTGTACCCCTTCCTCTTCTTTCCCGCCCGTGTTCTTTCCCGCCCGTGCCTTCTTCGGATCCACTTCTTCTCGCCGCTTCACCCGTTCATGACTCATGCTTTGCCTGTCTCCGGTCCGGGATGCCGTCTCCCTCCCCTCCGGAACGAAAAATCCCGACCTGCAGTCTGCAGATCGGGATCATTCAGTCATGGAAGATCCTACGGAGGCATGGGATACCTCTCTTTTTCGGCCTACCTCTCTTCTCCGCCGCATCTCGCTTCGCGGAACCCTCTATTTGCGAATACTTTCCTCGTTACAGTCCTTTCGCAGTTCCTCTTTCGCAGTTCTCTTTTGTGGCCTCTCTTTTGCGCCCCCCCCCTTTTGCGGTCCTTCTTTTGTAGTTTTCCTTTTGTTGCGGACCTCTTTTGTGGCTCCCCCTTTTGCGACCCCCTTTCGCGGCCCCTTTGTGGCTCTCCCCTTTTGCGGCCCCTCTTTCGTGGCCCCCTTCGCGGCCCCCTTCGCGGCCCCCCGGGAAAGGCTATTTTTGGAACCGGTAGAGGTTGACGTCGCGCCAGCCGAGCAGCAACTCGCGCACCGGCAACCGCTTCTTGCCGGCGATCTGCAGCTCCTCGAGGCGGATCCATCCGTCGGCACACGCCACACGGATCAGGGTCCGGCAGTCACTCTCGACCGTTCCGCACGCCACTCCTTCGTGAGCCGCGGGCTCAAATTTTGCGGCAAAGATCTTGGCCGTCAGGGACTCTTTGTCCTCGCCGTCACGATACATGGAGGTCCATGCGGCCGGATAGGGCGACAGTCCGCGGATGAAGTTGATGATCCGCCGGCCGTCGAGCGACCAGTCGATGCGGCAATCCTCCTTGAAGATCTTCGGAGCGGGATGCAGCGTCGATTCGTCAACCCCCTGTTGCTCCATGGGGTGAATCTCTCCGGTGGCAATCCGGTCGACAGTCTCCAGTACCAGCCCGGTTCCGACCTGCATCAGCCGGTCGTACATCGTTCCGATGGTATCCTCCTCGCCGATCGGCACGCGGATCTGCCCGATGATGGCCCCCTTGTCGATCTCGTGGTTCAACAGGAAGGTCGTAACGCCGGTTTCGTGCTCGCCGTTGATGATGGCCCAGTTGATCGGCGCGGCGCCGCGATACTGGGGCAGCAGCGAGGCGTGGAGGTTGAAGGTCCCCAGCCGGGGCATGGCCCAGACCACCTCGGGGAGCATGCGGAAGGCGATGACGATCCCCAGATCGGGATCGAGCTTCCGCAGCGCCTCGACGAACTCCGGATCACGCAGCTTGACGGGCTGCAGCACGGGCAGTCCCAGTTCGCGGGCGGCGATCTTCACGTCGCTTTCGTGCATCCGCTGACCGCGGCCGGCGGGTTTGTCGGGGGTCGTGACGACGGCGACGACGTTGTATCCGCCGTTGACCAGGGCCCGGAGCGAGGGTACGGCGAACTCGGGCGTACCCATGAAGACGATGCGCAGCTTTTTGGCCTCCATGCTCAGTTTTTTTTCAGACCCAGCATGTGGTGCATGCGCTCCTGCTTGGTTTCGAGATAGTGTTCGTTGTAGGGGTTCGGGGCGATGACGATCGGGACGATCTCGTCGATGCAGAGCCCGTATCCCTCCAGACCGGCCCGCTTGAGGGGGTTGTTCGTCATCAGCCGCATGTGGCGGATGCCCAGCTCGCGGATGATGCTGGCCCCGACGCCGTAGTCACGCTCATCGGCCTTGAATCCGAGCTTGAGGTTGGCATCAACCGTATCGAAGCCCTCGTCCTGGAGCTTGTAGGCGTGGATCTTGTTGCAGAGACCGATTCCGCGCCCCTCCTGGTTGAGGTAGATGATGGCACCCTTTCCCTCCTTTTCAATCATCTGCATGGCGCGGTGCAGCTGTTCGCCGCAGTCGCAGCGGTACGATCCGAAGATGTCGCCCGTGGCGCACGACGAGTGCACGCGCACCAGTACGGGTTCATCCTCCGTCCATTCGCCCTTGGTCAGGGCGACGTGCTCGACGCCGTTCGACTTCTGGCGGAAGGGCGTGATCTGGAAGTTGCCCCACTCGGTGGGCAGCGGCACGGTGACGCCGCGTTCGATGATCGACTCCTGCTTGAGGCGGTAGGCGATCAGCGAGGCGATCGAGATGATCTTCAGCCCGAACTTTTTGGCCTTCTCCACCAGCTGCGGCAGGCGGGCCATCGTACCGTCCTCGTTCATGATCTCGATCAGGGCGCCGGCGGGCTGCAGGCCGGCCAGACGGGCCAGATCGACGGCCGCTTCGGTGTGACCCGGACGGCGCAGCACCCCCTTTTCGCGGGCGCGCAGCGGATTGATGTGGCCCGGGCGGCCCAGATCGGTGGGTTTGGTGGCGGGGTCGGCCAGGGCGCGGATCGTGGCGGCCCGGTCGTGGATCGAGACACCCGTCGTGCAGTCGTGTCCCAACAGGTCGACCGTCACCGTGAAGGGGGTCCCGAGCAGTGAGGTGTTGTTCTCCTCCATCATGTTGAGTCCGAGCTCCTCGCAACGCTTCTCCGAGAGGGGTGCGCAGAGGACGCCGCGACCCTCCTTGAGCATGAAGTTGACGATTTCGGGGGTGATTTTCTCGGCGGCGATGATGAAATCGCCTTCGTTTTCGCGGTCTTCGTCATCGACAACGATGACGATCTTGCCGTTGCGGAAGTCGTCGATGACCTCCTCTACCGTGTTCAGTATCGTCTCTTTAGCCATTGTGTTTATCGCGTTTTTTGAATTTGATCTTGTTTTTGAATTTTCCGAATCGGGGTCCGGCCCAGGCATCGAACCGATCCCTGATGGCTTTCAGCTTGCCGGCATACCAGTCCGTATCGAGCAGCGCCGAGTCGTTCGTGGCCTTGTAGGTGAGGTAGATGGCGATGGGCGTGAGGATGAACGTGGAGATCCACATGCCGTAGACGGCATCCCAGGTTCCCTCCTTGGCCATCTTTTCGCCGGTGAGGCTGATGACGTAGTAGATCACGAAGAAGATCACCGACACGACCACCGGCAGACCCAGACCTCCGCGGCGGATGATGGCGCCGAGCGGGGCCCCGATCAGGAAGAAGATCAGGATCGAGACCGGGAGTGAGATCTTGCGATGCCACTCGATTTTCGAGCGGTAGAGCTGGTTGAGGGCCTCCTTGGCGTTTGTTTCGTCGAAGCTGAACATGCCGCGGGAGGATTTGGCCAATGTGCGGGCTTGATCCCAGACGCGCTCCTTGTCGCGGGTCGAGAGTCCGGGCAGCGAGTCCGTGGCGAGCATGTCGCGGAAGTGGCTTTTGTCGACCTTCAGACTGTCGGGGACGGGCAGCACCGTGTTGTCGCGCACGAAGATCTGCTCCTTGAGCAGGGGCTCGTAGGAGGTAGTCGTGGCGTCGTTGACCTTGATTTCGAGCGAGTCGATGTCGTGCTGCAGCTCGTTGATGTTCTTGGTCTGGGCGTTGGAGAACATGTCGGCGTCGCTGCGGCCCATGGCGAAACCGTCCATCGGGATGACCTGTTTCTGCAGATCGAACGTATGGTGGCGCAGGGCGCTCTTGGTGAACCACTGGCTGTTTCGGGTCTGCTCGTAGGTCTGGCCGTGGTAGAGCGTGACGAGCAGGTATTTCTTGTCGTCCGAGAGGCGGATGTAACCCGAGTCGGCGACGATGGTGTTCATGTTTCCGTTGGCGTACCGGTTGTCGTAGATCAGCACGTTGGTGAGCAGATGGGTTTCGGGATCCTGGTGGCCGACGCGGATCGACATGTTGTCGATTCCGTTGAAGAAGAGGCCGTCCTGGAATTCGAGGCTCTGTTTCTGCTGGCGGATGTCGTAGATGATGCTGAACATCTTCTTGTTGGAGTACGGCACGAGGTTGTTCGAGATGAAGAAGCTTCCCACGGCGACGATGCCGACGACGACGATCAGCGGTTTGGTGATCTGCACGAGGGACATTCCGGCGGACTTCATGGCCAGCAGCTCGTAGTTTTCACCGAGATTACCCATGGTCATGATGGCGGCGAGGAGCATCGAGAGGGGCAGGCCCATGGGGATCATGTTGGCCATGGCGTAGGACATCAGTTCGATGATGATGCCGGCGCTGAGGCCTTTTCCGACCAGCTCGTCGATGTATCGCCACACGAAGTTCATCATCAGCACGAACATGACGATGAAGAACGTGAGGACCATGGGGCCCAGATAGGCTTTCAGGACGAGTTTATGAATGGTCTTCATGCGCGTGATGCGGTTTTTTGCAGGGCAAAGATAAGATTTTTACCAATATGAGCGCCACGGTCAGCGTAAATATTATGGCGGCGCCGGGGGGTACCTCGAGGTGGTAGCTGAGGATCAGGCCGGCGAGGTTTCCGACGACGGCGACGATCGGGGCCGTGAGGGCGATGGTCCGGTACGAGCGGGCCAGCGTGTTGACGATCACGACGGGCATTGTCAGCAGCGAGATGAGCAGCACGATGCCCATGATACGGATCGAGAGGACGATGGTCGTGGCGACCAGCGCGGCCATGACGTAGGAGATCAGGCGGGTCGGGATGTTCCGGCTCCGGGCGAATTCGCGGTCGAAGGCGACGTACATCACGGGGCGCAGCCACAGCAGGGCGCCGATGACGACGAGGGCGGTCAGCAGGCCGAGAGCCAGGACGTCACTGTCCGTCACGGTGATGATGCTGCCGAAGAGGTAGGCGGCCAGGTCTCCGGAGGTGTATCCCGGGCGGAGGCTCATGAAGAGGGCACCGACGGCCATGCCGATGGACCAGATGATCCCGATGGCGGAGTCTTCGCGGATTCGGCCGCGGCTTCCGGCCCACTCGATGCCGAGGGCCGAGAGGATGGCGAAGATCAGGGCTCCGGCGATGGGGTTTGCGCCGGCCCAGAATGCGATTCCGAGGCCGCCGAACGAGGCGTGAGTGATTCCGCCGGCGAGGAAGACCATGCGCCGGCAGACGACATAGGTGCCGATCACGCCGCAGGTGATGCCCGAAAGCAGACAGGCTGCCAGGGCGTTCGAGAGATAGCCGTATTGAAAGACGTCGCTAAAAAATCCCATGCTTGGTCGGTATTGCGTGCAAATTTACGCTTTTTTATCGGAAAAGCCTCCTCCTTTCGGACAGAATTCGTAATTTCGTGGCCGAAAAACAGTGAATTCATGCAACCACGAAGAGTCAATTTTCATACGCTGGGCTGCAAGCTCAACTTCTCGGAGTCGTCGACGCTGGCCCGGGAGTTCGAACGGGGCGGATTCGTCCGGGTGGCCCCGACGGCCGATGCAGATATCTGCGTCATCAACAGCTGCTCCGTGACGGAGCATGCCGATAAGAAGTGCCGCAATCTGATCCGCAAGCTCCATCGCCGCAATCCCGATGCGATCATCGCCGTGACGGGGTGCTACGCTCAGTTGAAACCGCAGGAGATCGCTCAGATTGAAGGTGTTGATATCGTGTTGAGCAACAACGACAAGGGGGAATTATATAAACGGGTGGTTGAACTCTCTGGAAAGGGCCATGCGCAGGTTTACAGCTGCGATACCGATTCGCTGACATCGTTCTTCGCGGCCTTCTCGAGCGGCGACCGCACGCGCGCCTTCCTCAAGGTGCAGGACGGTTGCGACTACTGCTGCTCCTACTGCACGATCCACTATGCCCGCGGTTCGAGCCGCAACATGCCCATTGCCGACCTGGTGGCCGAAGCACGGCAGATCGCCGCGGCGGGTCAGCGCGAGATTGTCCTCACGGGGGTCAATACGGGCGATTTCGGCCGCTCGACGGGCGAACGGTTCATCGATCTGCTGCGGGCGCTGGTCGAGGTCGACGGGATCGACCGGTTCCGGATTTCGTCGATCGAACCGAATCTGCTAACGGGCGAAATCATAGAGTTTTGCGCACGTTCACCTAAAATGATGCATCACTTCCACGTGCCGCTCCAGAGCGGTTCGGACCGCATCCTCGGACTGATGCGCCGCCGCTACACCACGGCCCGCTATGCCGACCGCATCGCCTCGATCCGGCGGCTGATGCCCGACGCCTTCATCGGCATCGACGTCATCGTCGGTTTCCCGGGCGAAACGGATGCCGATTTCCGCGCGACGTACGACTTCCTGGCCGATCTGAAGCCCGCCTTCCTGCACGTCTTCCCCTTCTCGGAGCGCCCCGGTACGCCGGCCGTCGATCTGCCCGGTAAGGTGCAGCCGTCGGTGGCCACGCAGCGGGTGGCCGAACTCGAGGCGCTGTGCGAACAGCTCCACCGCGACTTCTGCGCCCGGGCCGTCGGGACGGAGGATACGGTCCTCTTCGAAAGCACGCGCCGCGGAGGCATGATGTTCGGCTTCACGGGCAACTACCGCCGCGTCAAGGCCCCCTACGACCGCTCGCGCGTCAACACGATCTGCCGCGTCAAACTCGGCGAGATGGACGATTCTCACGACCTTCTGGGTGAAATCCAGGATTAAATTACTATATTTGCGGAAAAGTAATCGATCCAAATCATGACGGGTTTGCGTAAACGGGTGACGGTGGGTTTTCTGAGTATCGTCTGCCTGCTCTTTTTTTCCGGGATGATCTCCCTGCTCGAACTGGGCCACCTGAGCCGCGATACGGGCGAAATCCTCAAGGCCAATGCGCGCAATATCGAACTGGCCAAGGAGATGCTCGATGCCGCTCACGAACAGAACGTCGCGCTGATCCGGCTCTCGGTCTTCGGCGACCGCTCGAGCGACAGCCTCTGCCGGGCCAGCATGGCGCGGCTCGAAAATACGCTGCTCGTGGCGCAGAACGAAGCCCTCGACAAATCGTTCCTCGATTCGCTGGCCTTCGCAACGACCGAACTGCGTATCGTGACGGACAACTATCTGAACTTCGGTGAGATGCGTTCGTCCGATTCGATGGCTCATACGGGAACGGCCGCTCCGGCGGCGCACCACTCCGCGGCGGCCGCGCAGAAAAATGCGCCGGCGGCCGATTCGCTCGGCATCAAGTGGTACAACGAGGAGTACAACGAACTCTACGGTCGGCTTACGGCCGCCATCAAGAACTACATGACCTCGACGCAGAGCTCGCTCGCTCCGCGCGCCGAGCAGATGAAGAAGAATGCCTACCGGGCCGTGACGCCGGTGCTGATCTCCGTGGCGGTGATGATCGCCATCGTGCTGATGCTCTTCTACTTCATGACGATCTACTGCGTTGTGCCCATCGAACGCATGAACAAGAGTCTCGCTGACTGGCTCACCTTCCGGATCCCCTTCACGGTGAAGGGCGACCTCAAGGACGAGGTCCTCGAACTCAAGGAGCGTATTGAAACGCTCATCAACCAGTCGAAACAAAACAAAGCCTGAACCCGATGCGCGTAGAAGTGGTTTTGCGATATGTCGGCGTCGTGATGCTGTTCATCGCGATGTTCATGCTGATCTCGGCGGGGATCTCCTACGTGAGCGGCGTGGACTCGGCGTTCTATCCCCTGCTGCTCTCGTCGCTGCTCACGGCCCTGCTCGGCGCCTTCCCGCTGATCTTCGTCGGGCCCTGCACGCAGATCACCAACAAGGAGGGCTTCTGCATCGTCGTCGGGGCGTGGCTTGTGGCCTGCGTCGTGTCGATGTTCCCCTATCTGATCTGGGGCGGCGAGTTTACGTTGGTAAACGCCTGGTTTGAAAGCGTCTCGGGGCTCACAACTACCGGCTCGACGATCCTGAACGACGTCGAGGGGCTGCCCCGCGGTCTGCAGTTCTGGCGTTTCGCCACGACCTGGATCGGCGGTATGGGCGTGGTGATGTTCGCCCTGGTGATCCTTCCCTCGATGGGCCGCAGCAAGATGATGCTCTCGAACGTCGAACTCTCGGCCATGGCCCGCGACAACTACCGCTACCGTTCGCAGATCATCGTCCAGATCCTGCTGGTGGTCTACGTCGGACTGACCGTCGTGGCAACGCTGCTGCTGAAGATGGCCGGCATGAACTGGTTCGATTCGCTGTGTCACGCCATGTCGGCCTGCGCCACAAGCGGCTTCTCGACCAAAAACGCCAGCATCGCCTACTTCAACAGCCCGACCATCGATACGATTCTGATCTTCGTGATGGCCATCTCCGGTATCCACTTCGGGTTGATCTACGCCACCGTCACCGGCAAGCGCAACAACCTCTTCCGCTCGGAGGTGACGCGCTGGTATCTGGGCATGCTGCTCGTGGGCAGCCTGCTGATCGCCGTCAGCCTCTATGCCGCCGATATCTACCCCACGCTGTCGGCCTCGTTCCGCTACAGCATGTTCCAGTTCGTCTCGCTGGTCACCACGTCGGGATTCGCCTCGGCCGACTCGAACACGTGGACCCCGTTTGCCGTCATCCTGCTGATCTTCGGCTCGATCGTCTGCGCCTGCGCCGGATCGACGGCCGGTGGCATCAAGATCAACCGACTGGTGCTGGCCGGCAAGATGATGCGCGCGAAACTCAAGCTGCAGCAGCATCCCAATGCCGTGATCCGCATCCGTCTGGACGGCGTCATTCAGGACAACGAGATGCTCCATGCGGTGATGATCTACATTGTCGCCTATCTGATGTTCATCCTCGCCGGCACGGTTTTCGGAACGCTGTTCGGCGTCGACCTGATGACCAGCTTCTCCGGTTCGGTGGCCTCGATAGGCAACGTCGGCCCCGGTTTCGGCCAGGTCGGCTCGATGGATAACTTTTCGGCACTGCCGGCCGGCTTCAAGGTGTGCAACTCGCTGCTGATGCTGCTCGGACGTCTCGAGATTTTCGGTCTGATTCAGTTCTTTCTGATTAAATGGTGGAGGTAACCCTATGTATCGCAAGAATTTCAAGCTTTTGATATATGCTCTCGGCGCAGCGTGGCTCACGGCGGCCGGGCTCATGGCCCAGCAACCGGTTGTCGAGGCGCGCATCGCCGGCCTGGAGAACAACGAGGAGTACATGTCCCTGCTCAGGGAGGATGCCCGGCTGCAGATCCGCGAGGATTCGATCGTCGGGGCCGTCGCCCGGCTGCGGGTGCAGCTGCGCGAGGATCCCGCACAGCGGCAGCGCTATTCGCAGGAGATCCTCGACCTGGAGAGCCGCATCTTCGAGATCCGGAATGCCAAGGGACGGCTGATCGACCGCATCAACACCATCGAACAGGAGTGGGTGCTGGCCAACCTCGACAGCGGTCAGCCGGCGGCCGGCCATGCGGCGAAGGGGCCGGTGGTGACGATCCCCGATTCGCTGAAGGTCCGCAATCTGGTCGACAACCCCTACTTCGAGGAGCATCTGGCCGCGGCCGACTATGCGGCCCTGCGCAAGGCCCAGCGGCTGGAACCTCAGGCTGCCGACTACGTCAACCGCTTCCTGTCGAACTACGGTACGATCTCGGAGCTGGCCGAGTCGTATGCCGCCGTGCAGACCGAGGCCGAAGCCGTGGAGATTTACGACCGCCTGAAGGCCCTGCAGCAGCTGAACGGCGTGCTGGGCGATTCGCTCTCCGGGGTGTGGAACTACATCTTCGACAACAAGAACTACGCCTACGGATACATCCTCGACGAACTGGGCCAGGAGGAGATCCTCTCGCGTGAGGAGGAGGCCCTCTCGAAGGCGTCGCGCCAACTCTCGGAGCTGCGCGGTTCGACCGCCTCGGAGGCCGTCGCCGACTACTTCCTGCGCAAGCGCGTCATTGTCGACTTTGAGCGTTCGGTGGCCGAGGTGCTCGGGCTCGATACGGCCTGCGATTCGCTGCGCGGCGTCGAGGAACAGCTCGCCGGGATCGACTGCCGGCTGCCGCGTATCGATGTGGCCGAGCGCTACTTCCTCGACTACGACAGCGTCGCCTTCTCGTCGACCCCCAGGTATTCGACTCATAACCCGATCCCCGAATGCAAGGTCTACGCCAACGGCACGATCTACCGCATCCTGCTCGGTACGTTCAACACGAAGCGGGCCGTGGCGACCTTTCGCGGCGCCTATCCGCTCTTCTACCTGATCAACGACGACGGCAAGTGGTGCTACTACACGGGCGGTTTCGCAACGCTCGAGGAGGCCCAGGAGGCTCAGGCCGCGCTGAAGAAACACGGCTTCCTGCGTCCCGAAATCGTCGTCTGGACCGATGGCGTGGCCCGCAACCTCTCGCGCGATCCCGAGGCGCAGAACCTCTCCTACCGTGTCGAGATCACCGGTACGGAGGCCCTCTCCGAGGAGGTCAAGCAGGCCATCACCGCAACGGCCGAAGGGTGCGAACTCTCGCGCGTCGGACAGCAGCTGTTCGTCGTCGGGACGTTCAACGACCGCGCCGTGGCCGACCGCCTGGCCGATACCCTGCGCCGCACGGACAACGCCCTCGAAATAAAAGTCGTCGAATTGGCGAATCCTTGAGAAAATTTTCCTATCTTTAACTCCATAAAACCATCGTAACGATTCGCTTTATGGACCTCTTCTATATCATTCTGCTCGTCGTGCTCGGGCTGCTGTTCCTGGTGGCCGAGCTGGTCCTGCTGCCCGGCGTCTCGGTCGGCGCCATCCTCGCCATGGTCAGCTACGGAAGCGCCATCTATCTCGCCTTCCGAAACCTCGGCACAGCGGCCGGAATCGTCGTCATCGTCGTCATCCTGATCCTCTCGCTCATTGCCGTTGTCGTGTCGCTGAGGGCCAAAACCTGGCAGCGATTCTCGCTCCGGCAGGAGATCCGCTCGTCGAGCATGCCCGTCCTGCCCGCCGAGGAGCTCCACCCCGGTGACCGCGGCACCACCCTCTCGCGCCTCTCCCCGATGGGTAAGGTCGAAATCGGCGGCCGCGTCTACGAGGCCAAGTCCACGGGTGCCTACGTCGATCCGCAGCAGGAGGTCGAAGTGGTCGGATTCGAAAATTTCAGCGTCATTGTTAAAACCGTCAAATAAAACTTCTAACGTATGGATTTTCAGGTAGGACTGATCGTGCTGATCGTCGTCGTCAGCCTCTTCGCCATCTGGCTCGTCTTCTATTTCATCCCCGTGGGACTGTGGTTCTCGGCGCTCGTCTCGGGCGTGAGGATCAGCCTGCTGCAGCTGGTGCTGATGCGTTGGCGCAAGGTCCCCCCTTCGATCATCGTCTCGTCGATGATCGAGAGCACGAAGGCCGGTCTGGCGCTCAACCCCAATGAACTCGAAGCCCACTATCTGGCCGGCGGAAACGTCACCAACGTGGTCCATGCCCTCGTTTCGGCCCAGAAGGCCAATATCATGCTCGACTTCAAGATGGCAACGGCCATCGATCTGGCCGGCCGCGACGTCTTCGAGGCGGTGCAGATGTCGGTCAACCCGAAGGTGATCAATACGCCGCCGGTGGCCGCCGTGGCCAAGGACGGTATTCAGCTCATCGCCAAGGCCCGCGTCACGGTGCGCGCGAACATCAAGCAGCTGGTCGGCGGTGCCGGTGAGGAGACCGTGCTGGCTCGCGTCGGCGAGGGCATCGTCTCGTCGATCGGTTCGGCCGCCACGCACAAGATCGTCCTCGAGAATCCCGATTCGATCTCCCGCGTCGTGCTCGAAAAGGGGCTCGATGCCGGTACGGCCTTCGAGATTCTCTCGATCGATATCGCCGATATCGACGTCGGCAAGAACATCGGCGCCCAGTTGCAGATGGATCAGGCCCAGGCCGACAAGAACATCGCGCAGGCCAAGGCCGAGGAGCGGCGTGCAATGGCCGTGGCCCTCGAGCAGGAGAACAAGGCCAAGGCGCAGGAGGCTCGTGCCAAGGTGATTCTGGCCGAAGCCGAGGTGCCGCTGGCCATGGCCGAGGCCTTCCGCAACGGAAATCTCGGCATTATGGACTACTACCGGATGAAGAATATCATGGCCGACACGCAGATGCGGGAGACCATTGCCAAACCCGAGAAGAAGTAATCCATTCCGGGCAGAAGATTGACGGGGCGCAGAAGCGCCCCTTTTTTTGAAACCGGGAGGACCCCGAAAAAGGATATGTCCGGAGGGATCCGGGGCGGGCGGTGCCCGGTTGAACCGGATCCGGCGGTACGGAGCACGGCAAGTCCGACCGCAGGGTGCAAAACGACTCTGTCGATGAGGCACAGAACGAGCCGGACGGAGAAAAAAGAAGTCCGGCAGGCGGTGCACAACGGTTTTGTCGGTGCGGTACAGTGCGGACCGGGCGGAGAAAAACAAAATGAAAGAACCCAAAATGTAAGGAATATGAAGCGATTGATTGGTTTATTGACGCTGCTGCTGGTCGCCGTATCGGCCTCGGCAGCCCGTATCGACACCGTGGCGGTCTACAGCCCGCGCATGCAGCGCGACATTGCCGCGGCGGTCGTTGTCCCCGATGCCGCCCGGGACGACTGCCGTATGCCGACACTCTATCTGCTGCACGGTTACGGCGGGTCACACCTCGCCTGGCTCGGAATCACCGACCTGAGACGGCTGGCCGACGGCTTCGGAATGATCCTCGTCTGCCCCGACGGCGAAAAAAGCTGGTACTGGGACAGCCCGCTCGATCCCCGTTCGCAGTTCGAAACCTTCGTCTCGACGGAACTCGTCGACTGGATCGATGCCCGCTATCCGACGATCCCCTCCCGCGAAGGGCGTGCCATCACGGGGTTGAGCATGGGCGGTCACGGCGCGCTGTGGATCGCCCTGCGGCACAAGGATCGCTTCGGTGCGGCCGGCTCGACCTCCGGCGGCGTCGATATCCGTCCCTTCCCCGATTCGTGGGAGATCAAGAAGCAGCTGGGCGAGGAGCGCGAGAACCCCGAACGCTGGCGTACGCATACGGTCATCGAGCAGGTCGACAGCCTCCGCAACGGTGAACTGGCCCTGATCTTCGACTGCGGATACGAGGACTTCTTCTACCAGGTGAATCTGAATCTGCACGACAAACTCCTCAAACTCGGTGTGGGGCACGACTTCCAGGTGCGCCCCGGCGAGCACAATGCCGTCTACTGGGCCACGTCGCTCCCCTCGCAGATGCTCTTCTTCTACCGCTATTTCCATCCCCGGGAGCTCGAAAAGTAGCGCGCGCCGCAGTCTGTCGGCCGCAATTTTTACCGGCGACATACTATCCGCTCCTCCGTTTCGTTAAAAAATAGACGGCGCGGCCCGGACAGACTCCGCGACGACGGCAACCCGGCCTTCTGCACCGCGGGATCCGGGACGATGCAAAAATCGACGGGCCGATAATAGGATTTGTCCCGCTTTTTGGTATCTTTGCAACGATTTTTGGAATTGAAATTCAGTAAATACACGATGTCTATGAAACGATTCGCTGGGTGGATCTGCGCTCTGGCCGCCGCCCTCTTCATCTCGTGCGGCGATGACGACGTGAAAGGTTCGCTCGCCTTCGACTCGCCCGCCATCTTCTTCACGGAGGGCGAAACGGCGCCCGTGACGGTCCACTTCTCGGCCTCGAACCTCAATAGCTTCAGCGTCACTTCCCAACCCTCCGGATGGGACGAAATCTCGGTCAACGCCTCGGCCCGAACCCTGACGGTGACTCCCCCCGCCTCGTTCGAGGACGATGAGGAGCGCAGCGGTTCGCTGATCCTGAGCGGTACGGGACGCGACGGCGCTTCGGCTTCGGCCACGCTCTTCGTCGGGGTTGTGGGGCGCAAGGATCTCACCGCACAGCGCGCCAACAGCTACATCGTCAATCAGAAGGAGACCAACTATGTGATCGACGCCGAACACCGCAGTGACGGTACGTCGCTGGCAACGGCTTCGGTGGAGATCATCTGGCAGAGTGTGTCCAATCTGATCCAGTATCTCTCGTTTGAGAACGGCCGCGCCTCGTTCTACATCGGGGCCGACAGCGATGACGACACGAAGATCAAGTCGGGCAACGCCCTGATCGGCGCCTACGACGCCGGTGGTACGCTGCTCTGGAGCTGGCATGTCTGGGCGGCGGATTACGATCCCGAGACGGCCGACGGGCAGTGCTCGTTCAACGGTTATACGATGATGAACCGCAACCTCGGCGCCCTGTCATCGAGCAACGCTTCGACGGACGATATTCTCGGCTCCTATGGACTCTACTACCAGTGGGGCCGCAAGGATCCCTTCATCGGCCCGAGCAGCTACGACTTCGCCAAGGGTACGGCCGCCACGATCTACAACGGCAAGAATTCGGGCGTCGTGGCCCTGCCGGTCGCATCGAGTGCCGAAACCGGTACGCTCGATTACGCGCGGCTCAATCCGCAGATCTTCATCTACGGAGTCGAGGATTCGGCCTACGACTGGCTCTGGTCGGCTCATGCCGCCGATCTGTGGACCGCGCCCGGAAAGGCGAAGAGCCTCTACGATCCCTGTCCGGCCGGCTGGCGGGTGGCTCCGGCCGCCGCATTCGAGGGGCTGACCCCCGATGCCGAAAGCCTGGCGTGGGAGAATACGAAATACAGCGTGACGCTTGCCCGGAACGGCGTTTCGTCGCTCTTCATGGGGGCCGGACGCCGCATCTATCTCGACGGCAAGTTCCAGAACCTCTACTTTACCGATGCACAGCCCCTGGGAACTCGGGCGGGTGAGGGCCAGCCCTGGATCGGCCTCTACTGGACGGCCGATGGACGGTTGGCCGACAACCTCTCTTCGGCCCTCTACTTCCACTATGGCGATGCAGGGGCCGTACAGCCCGACTATGCGCTGCGTCGTTCGGGCGGACTTCCCGTCCGCTGCGTGAAGGCCGAATAGGTCGTTCGATACGAAACGAAACGGACCGACTCTCCCGACGGAGGGTCGGCCCGTTTCTTATTTCAGGTGGGTGGGATGATTGCCCGTGTGGCTCCGGGTGGCGGTGATCGGCGGGCAGGAAAAATCGGGTCGGGAGAGGAGCAAGCGAGAAAAGCCTCCGAAAAGGGAGAACCGGTTGGGAGAGGGGCAAGCGTGGAAAGCCCCGAAGGAAGGCCCGGTTCGAAAGGAGACGGACAGGGACGGTCCGGAGAGGAGCCGGGCCGGGCACAGAAGCGGGTACAGGAACAGGGTTGGTGGCGGGTCCACGAGCGGGTCCGAGTGCAGGTACAGGAGCGGGGCTGGTAGCGGGGCTGGTAGCGGGTCCGGGAGAGGACCCTCGAGCAGATCCGGGAGCGGGCACAAAACAGGTTCACGAGGGATTTACGAGCGGATCCTGGGGTGTGCGCATGGAAAGAAGATCTGGACGAAAAGCGAGGGGGCGGGTTGCGAAAAACGGATGCGGGTTGCGAAAAACGGATGCGGGTTGCAAAAAACAGATGCGGGTCGCGAAAAGAGGGTGCGGCATCGAAGAAAATGGGGCGGGCGGTGTAAAGTTCTGCTCGCTGTGGGCGGGTTCGGTACGACACTTGCACTTGTGCGGCTAAAATCTCCGCACATGAAAATCGAAACCGGAAAAGGAACCATTCCGTTTGTGGTTCTGCTGGCCGTCTGGTCCGTATCGGCCATCGCTTCGCTGCCGGGGCTGGCCGTCTCGCCGATTCTGGGCGACCTGAACAAGGTCTTCCCCCGGGTGACGGATCTCGAGATCCAGATGCTCACCTCGCTGCCCTCGCTGC
Source organism: uncultured Alistipes sp. (assembly GCA_938014215.1). Lineage (GTDB taxonomy): Bacteria > Bacteroidota > Bacteroidia > Bacteroidales > Rikenellaceae > Alistipes. The sequence goes on from CALLRW010000041.1 coordinate 113,178, forward strand.
TGATCATCCCCTTCGTGCTGCTGTCGGGAAAGCTCTCCGAGGGGCGCGACAAACTCTCGATCCTCACGGTCGGCCTCGTGATCTTCTTCCTCAGCGGCGTGGCCTGCCTCTTCCTGCGCAGCATCGTTGCACTGATCGTCGCCGGCTGCATCCTCGGCATCGGCGCCGGGATGGTCATCCCCCTCTCCACGGGGCTCGTCGTCGACTACTTCACCGGTGACCGCCGCATCCGGCAGCTGGGCTACAGTTCGGCGATCAACAACCTGACGCTCGTCGCGGCCACCGTCGTGACGGGCTATCTGGCCAACGTCGACTGGCACCTCCCCTTCCTGGTCTACACGCTGCCGGGCGCGGCACTCGTGCTGTCGCTCTTCCTGCGCCGCCACCCCGCCGTCGCGGAACCCGCCCAGAGCATCCAGCTGCGCAACAAGCGCATCGATACCCGCAAGCTCGTCGGGCTGATGCTCTTCTACCTCTTCATCACCTTCGCCGTGCTGGCCATCGTCTACTATGCCGCCTTCCTCGTCGACGACTACCGCATCCGCAGCTCCTTCTCCGGGGTGCTGATCGCGCTGTTCTTCCTGGCGATCATGCTGCCGGGGCTCTTCATCGACCGCATCATCCGCCGGCTGAAGCGCTGGATCAACCTCGTGTCGCTGCTCTCGGTGGCTGCGGGGCTCCTCTGTCTGGGTCTGTTCCGCAGCGAGGCGATGCTCATCGTCGGGGCGCTGCTCGCCGGATACGGGTACGGCATCATGCAGCCCGTCATCTACGACAAGGCCGCCACGATCGCTCCGCCACGTTCCGCCACGCTGGCCCTGTCGTGTGTCATGGCGATGAACTACCTGGCCGTGCTGATCTGTCCGTTCCTGGTGGATCTCTTCCGCCGCATGCTCCACGTCCGCAGCGAGAGTTTCCCGTTCCTCTTCAACGCCGTGCTGGTTCTGGTCGTGGCTCTCGTCGCCTGGCGCCGCCGCGACAGCTTCACCCTCGGTCTCGACAAGGTCTACTACGGGGAGTGAACGTTTGCGTCGTCCCGACGGTTGCGGATGGCCCCCGCCGACTCCGGACCGCTTTGTTCGCCCCCCCCTCTGCACGAAAGGCATGGACCCCCTGTGGGTCCATGCCTTTCCCGTTGCCGGACGAATGGCTGCCTCTTGGCGTGATGCGGATCGACCGCCTCCCCTTGCGATGCGGATCGTCGGTCGGTTGCCGGTATCTTCCGGCCGCTTCGCTTGTCTCCTTTCGCACTTCCCCGCTTAGTCGCGGTCGAGGAAGAAGATCGGAATGTTGGCCAGGAAGACATCCCCTCCCGTGAGCTGCGGCCGCTTCTCGAGCAGCTCGCTCAATGCGATGTCGCCGATGACGTAGTTGCTCTCCTCGCTGATGAACTGCTCGTGGATCTTCGTGAAGCGCAGGATCTTCCGGACGTCGGTCTCGCGGTAGCGGGCGTAGATCTTCAGCGTGATGTCGGTCGTGTAGGAGGGCTTCTCGATGTAGTTCATCTTCTTGTACTCGTAGCGGTAGTCGTGCAGCCGCGCCATGATGTCGCTCAGGATCGACGAGGCCGTCGGCAGGCTTCCCGCCCCCTTGCCGAACATGAACTGACGGTCGTAGCACTCGCCGCGGATCACCACGCCGTTGTACTCGTCGTCGACGCTGTAGATGTACCGCGACGGGGTGACGAACTCCGGCATGACGAACATCGTGAAGTGCTGGTCGCTCACCTTGACGACCTGCGCCACGAGCTTGATCTTGACGTTCTTCTCGCGGGCGTAGCGGATGTCCGACTCGTGGATCGTCGAGATGCCGTAGGTGAAGATGCGCTCCGGGGCGACGTAGGTCCCCAGGGCGTGCACGGTGATGATCACCAGCTTGAAGAGCGAATCGTAGCCCTCGATGTCGAACGACGGGTCGCTCTCGGCGAAGCCCAGCGCCTGAGCCTGGGCCAGGGCGTGGGCATAGGTGTCGCTGTGGTCGAAGACCCGCGAGAGGATGTAGTTCGACGAACCGTTGAGGATGCCCTTCACCTCGAGCAGCAGGTCGTTGTCGTAGTACTCCTCGAGGTTGCGGATCACGGGGATTGACCCGCACGACGAGGCGTCGTAGAGCAGCGCCACGCCCCGCGTCTTCTGGATCTCGATCAGCTCCGGAAGGTGGTGGGCCAGCATCGTCTTGTTGCCCGAAACGACCGGTATGCCGCGCAGCAGCGCCCGCTTGACGATCGTGTAGGCCGCCTCGGCATCGTTGATCACCTCGACGACGAGGTTGACGTTCGGGTTGTCGAGGATGTCGTCCGTCGAGGTGGTGAAGAGCGACGGGTCGACCTCGACCGTCCGCCGTTTGTGCGGGTCGCGGACGCAGATCTTCGTGATCTCGGCGTGGGCATTCTTCGACTTGCGCACCACCTCGTAGATGCCCTGTCCGACGACACCGAAGCCGAACAGTCCGATTTTGATTTTTTTCATGACTCTCTTATGCGTTTGTTGTTTGTTCTTCGGATGGGTTGACCGGCTTCGCCCCCACTGTCTTTTCCGCCCCCACCGCCTCTTCCGGCAGCGGCTCCGACCCCTCCGCCTCAAACGGAAGCAGCAGGGCGTTGAGCTGCTCGTACTCGACGAGAAAGCCGTCGTGGCCCAGCGGTGAGTCGATTTCGCGGTAGATGCTGCCGGGGATCTGCGCGTGGAGCCGCCGCATCTCACCGGGGGTGAAGAGGATGTCGGTGGTGATCCCCACGACCAGCGTCCGCGCTCGGATCCGCCCGAGTGCCGCCTCTACCCCGCCGCGGCCGCACCCCACGTCGTGCGTGTCGAAGGCGTTGAGGATCGCGTGGTACGAATAGGCGTTGTAGCGCCGGCAGAGCTTCTCGCCCTGATACTGCTGGTAGGTGCAGGCGCGGTGCTGGGCGGGATTCTCCTCGCGGTCCTGCTGCGTGAGGTTGTAACCCGCCGGGCCGCGGTAGCTCAGCAGCCCCAGCGCCCGGGCCGTGGCCAGCCCCCGACGTCCGGCATCGTCGCGCTCCTCACCGAACGTGGCGTCGGCCTCGATGGCCATGCGCTGCGTCTCGTTGATGGCGATGTTCCAGGGCGAGGCCTTGGCGTCGGTGGCGATCAGCGCGAGGCGTTCGAACCGTTCGGGCTCCTCGACGGCCCACTCCACGGCCTGGAAACCCCCGACCGAACTCCCGACCAGCAGCGAGATCCGCCCGATGCCCAGCGCCCCGGCCAGCAGCCGGTGGGCCTGCACCATGTCGCGGATCGTGAACGACGGGAAGGTGCCGTACCACGGGCGTCCCGTCGCGGGGTTGACGTGCAGCGGGCCGGTCGTGCCGTAGTGCGACCCGAGGATGTTGGCGCAGACGACGTAGTGGCGCTCCGGGTCGAGAAACCGCCCCGCTTCGACCGTGTGGGGCCACCAGTCGGCCACGTCCGAATTGGCCGTCAGCGCGTGGCAGACCCATACGGCATTGTCGCGTGCGGCATTCAGATGCCCGTAGGTGTGGTAGGCAATGCGGAGTTCGGGGAGCGTCGCCCCCGACTCCAGCCGGAAAGGCTCCGGGGAGAGGTAGATCCGAGGTTCCATCGTGTGCGGTTTGGCGTGGGTTATTCGACGTGGGTGAAGGCCTGCTCGAAATCCTCGATCAGATCCTCCACGTTCTCCAGTCCGACCGAGATGCGCAGCATCGTCGGCGTGACGCCCGCAGCGGCCAGTGCAGCCTCGCTCAGCTGCTTGTGGGTCGTCGAGGCCGGGTGGGTCACCACGGTGATCGAGTCGCCGATCATCGTCATGTTGGCCGCCAGGCGGAGCGACTCGACGAAGCGAACGGTGCTCTCCAGCGTCCCCTGCAGCTCGATGGTGAAGACGGCCGACGATCCGAAACGGTAGTATTTCCGGGCCAGATCGTGGCTCGGGTGGGTGTCGAAGCCCACGTAGCTCACCGTGCGCACCTTCGGGTGGCGGCGGCAGTATTCGGCCAGCCGGCGGGTCGACTCCACCTCCTGCCGTACGCGCAGCGAGAGGGTCTCCAGTCCGAGCAGCGTCAGGTAGGAGTCGAACGGCGAGGGGCAGCACCCCAGATCGCGCAGCCCGTCGACCCGGCACTTGACGATGAAGGCCGCTGCGCCGAACGCCTCGTGGAGATTCAGCCCGTGGTACCCCTCCGACGGTCCGTCGATCTGCGGGAACTTGCCGTTGGCCCAGTTGTAGTTGCCGCCGTCGACGATCACGCCCCCCATCGAGGTGCCGTGGCCGTTGATCCACTTCGTGGCGGAGTCGACGACGATGTTGGCCCCCCACTCGAAGGGGTTGCACAGGTAGCCCGCCGCGCCGAACGTGTTGTCGACCACCAGCGGCACGTCGCGACGCTGCGCCAGCTCGCCCAGCGCCTCCAGATCGGCCACCGCACAGGTCGGATTGCCCATGCTCTCGACGTAGATCGCCTTCGTGCGTTCGTCGATGAGCGCCTCGAGATCCTCCGTGCGTTCGCTCGGGGCGATGCGGAAGTCGATGCCCAGCCGCCGCAGCGTCGTGCGGAACTGGTTGTAGGTCCCGCCATAGAGGAACGGCGAGGTGACGACGTTGTCGCCCGCAGCCGCCAGCGAGAGCATCGTCACCAGAATCGCCGACATCCCCGACGAGACGCACAGCGCTCCGACGGCGCCGTACAACGCGGCGATGCGCTCCTCGAGGGCCGCCGTCGTGGGGTTCTGCAGCCGGGTGTAGATGTTGCCCGCCTCGCTCAGCTCGAAGAGCCGTGCCGCATGGTCGCAGCTCCGGAAGCGGTAGGCCGCCGTCGGCCAGATGGCGATGCCGCGCGAACCGGTCGGCTCGTCGGCGCGGAGTCCGGCATGGATCTGCCGGGTTTCGAATCGGTAGTTTTTCGTATCCATCGTTCAGCGTTTATGTGTACTACGAAAAAATCCGGCTTCGCGGGAAGCCGGATCGTATCAGTTCAGAGCATGAAAAAGCTACACCCGGCGAACTCGGCTGCACATGACCATCATCATCGACATCGACATCGACATCCCGCGGAGCTCTCCGCCGGTCATCTCCATGCGATATGTCATTCGTTCCGTCATCGTCTGAAGTCGTTTTTCTGCTCGACACCTGCAAATATATGAAAAGATTTTAAGAAATGCAACACCTTCCCTCCGCTCAGTCGGTGACGGGGGCGAAAAAGGGCAAAAGAGAGGCTCCGCATTGCGATGCGGAGCCTCTCATCGGTCTGTGTCCGGAGATTCCGGAGCCCTTTACGGCCGTCGGTCGATCCGCTCGATCCCCTGGCGCGTCGCCGCCCCGCGCAGAATCGTGCGGCAGAAGAGGCTCACCTCCTCCCGGGAGGTGCCGTTCAGACGCAGGTCGAGCAACGTGGCCAACAGTTGGTTGGCAAAGGCCGGAGCGTCGATTTCCGGCAGGAGCAGCTCCTGTTTGCGGCACGTGTCCAGCAGCAGCGTGAGCTCCTTGATCCAGAATTCGCGGTGCTCGTCGTAATGTTCGGCGAAGATCACCTTGCGGCGCAGGTCCGTGAGGAAACTCTTATCTACCTGATAGAGATTCTCGATGTATTCGTTCATCAGCCGGATGGTCTTCTGCAGCGGATTCCCGCTCCGGCGTCTGCGGCAGGCGGCGATGCGCTCCTGCTGCTGCTGACTCATGGCATCCAGACAGGCTCCGATCAGGTCGTTCTTGTCGTTGAACATTTCGTAGAGGGTGCGTTTCGAGATGCCCAGCGTCTGCGCGATCTCATCGACCCGCACGGCACGGATGCCGTTGCGGGTGATGAACTCCTGCGTCGTGCGGATGATCTCTTCCTTGGTCGCTCCCCGTTTCATTACTTCTCCTCCCCGGTTGTGATGTCACGTCCGCCGCCGAGAGCCTGGTAGAGGTTCACGACGCCCTGGATCTCGTCGAAACGGTCGGAAATCTGCGTCAGCTGGGCCGACAGCAGCGACTGCTGTGCGGTCAACACCTCGAGGTAGGTCGTCGTGCCGTGCTGCATGAGCAGTTCGGTCGATACGACGGCACGCTCGAGCGCCTCGATCTGTCGGATGCGCAGGTCGGCCTTCGCACGGGCCGTCTGGCACTGTACCAGGGCGTTGTTGACCTCGCCTCCGGCATTGAGCAGCGCCTGCTGGAACGCCAGACGCGACTCCTCCTGCTGGGCCTTGGCGATCTTCACCTGGGCGCGGTTGGCGTTGGCGTTGAAGATCGGCTGCAGCAGCGAGGCGGCGGCTGACCAGATCAACTTGCCCGGATCGACGATGATGCCGTTGTTGTTCGTCCAGCCCAGCGTACCGCTCAGCGTGATCGTCGGATAGAGGGCCGACCGGGCGCTGGCCGTAGCGTAATAGGCCTGCATGAGTGAGTACTCGGCCTGACGGATGTCGGGACGGTTCGAGAGCATCTGCAGGGGCACGCCCACGGCGAGCGTCTCGGGAACCATCTGGTCTTCGAGAATGCCGCGCGAGATCGGGTGCGGAGCCTCGCCCAGCAGCGAGCAGAGGCTGTTCTCGGTCTGCGTGCGCTGGTAGGCCAGATCGTGCAGCGAAGCCTCGATGGCTAGCGTGTTGGCCTCGTACTGGGCTACGCCCGCCTCGTTGGTCATGCCGGCATCCTTCATGGCGCGCATCGTCTCGACACTCTGACGCCATTTGATGGCCGTCTCCTCCGTCACGGTGTACTGGCTGTCGAGCATCAGCAGCGTGTAGTAGAGGTTGGCGACGCTGGCGATGAGCTGCGTCTTGACGGCCTGCTCATACTCCTGGCTCTGCAGGTAGAGCGCCTTGGCCTTGCGCTTGGCGTTGGTGATGCCGTTGAAGATGTCGATCTGCCAGCTGGCCTGGACCGGGATCGAGTAGGTCTTCGTCGGCGTGGCGCCGTCGAAGCTGCTCATCGACCCCTGCGGGGCGAAGTTGAACGACGGCAGGTAGGCCAGGCGCGCCGACTTGAGCGTCGCCTCGGCCTCCTTCACGCGCCAACCGGCCGACTGCAGGTCGGTGTTGTTCGCCAGGGCCTGTTCGATGAGGATCTGCAGCTGCGGATCGGAGAACATCTCCTGCCAGCTGATGTCGCCCAGCGTGGTCGAGTCCTGGGTCTCGGCCGTGCCGTACAGTCCGTCGGTCATGACCTCGGGACGGGTATAGGGCTTGTAGATGCCGCAGCCGGTCATTGCCGCTGCCGCCAGTATGATGATGGCTTTTCTCATGGTTTACTCCTCCTTTTCGTTTTTAACCTCTTCGACCTCGGCGCGGACGGCACACTGCGGATCGGGGTCCAGCTCCAGCGGCTTGACCTTCTCCTGCAGCGTCTCGAAGACGATGAACAGCGTCGGTACGAGGAACAGCAGCGCCAGCGTTCCGACAATCATACCGCCGACGACACCCGAACCCAGCGTCGAGTTACCGTTGGCACCGGCTCCGTGCGAGAAGACCAGCGGGATCATACCGAAGACGCAGGTCAGCACCGTCATCAGAATAGGACGCAGACGGGCTTTGGCGGCCGATACGGCGGCCTGCGTGAGGCTCATGCCGGCGCGGCGGCGGTCGGCGGCGTACTCCGTGATCAGGATGGCCGTCTTCGACAGCAGACCGATCAGCATGATGATACCCGTCTGGAGGTAGATGTTGTTCTCCAGTCCCATGATCTTGGCCAGCAGGAACGAACCCATCAGTCCGCACGGTACGGCCAGAATCACGGCGAACGGCAGCAGGAAGCTCTCGTAGAGGGCGCTCAGGATCAGGTAGATCAGCAGAATACAGATACCGAAGATGATGATCGAGTTGCTGCCCGTCTGGGCCTCCTCACGCGTGATGCCGTCGAATTCGTAGCCGTAACCACGGGGCAGCACCTGGGCGGCAACCTCCTCGATGGCCTTGATGGCGTCACCCGAAGAGTATCCGTCGGCGGCCGTTCCGTTCACGGCGATCGAGTTGTAGAGGTTGAAGCGGTTGAGCACCTCCGAGCTGTAGACGCGCGTCAGATGGACGAACTGGCTCAGCGGAGCCATCTCGCCGTTGTCCGTGCGGACGAAGACGTTGTTCAGCGACTCGGTGTCGAGACGATACTTCGGATCGGCCTGGATCGTCACGTAGTACATCTTCGAGAAGCGGTTGATGTTCGAGACGTACTGACCGCCGTAGTAACCCGACAGCGTCGAGAGGATCGTCGTCGGCGATACGCCGGCACGCTTGGCCTTCGCCGCGTCAATGTCAACCATGTACTGCGGGAAGTTGATGTTGAAGGTCGAGTAGGCGCGGGCGATTTCGGGGCGCTGGTTCAGTGCGGCGATGAACTTCAGATAGACCTGGTAGAAGTCCGTCAGCTCGCCGCCTGCCTTGTCCTGCAGGTTCATCGAGAAACCGGTCGACGTACCGTAACCCGAGATCATAGGCGGTGCCACGGCGAAGAGCTGGGCATCCTTGATGTCGGCCGTGCGGGCGTAGATCTGGTTGATGACCGCATTGACCTCGTCCTCCTTCTTCGGACGCTCGTCCCAGTCCTTGAGCTTGATGATGCACATACCGTACGACGTACCCTGACCGGCGATCATACCGTAACCGGCCACCTGCATGAAGTCGCGGATCTGCGGGATGTTCTGGATACGCGAGGAGACCTCTTTCATGACCTTGTCGGTCTCGGTCAGCGACGATCCCGGAGCCGTAGTGACGTTGACCATGATCGTTCCCTGGTCCTCGTCGGGCACCAGACCCGTCTTCGTGGTGTTCATCAGGACGACCAGAGCCGCGAAGGCCAGTCCGAGCGTCGCCCACATCAGCCACTTGTGCTTGATGAAGAGCATCACGCCGTGTTTGTATTTGGCGATCAGCGTGTTGAACGCCGTGTTGAATGCCTTGCGGAAACGGGCTGCGAAGTTGTCCTTCATTTCGCCGTTTTCATCGAGGTAGGGCTTCAGCAGAATGGCGCACAGGGCCGGCGAGAGCGTCAGGGCGTTGATAGCCGAAATACCCACGGCCACGGCCATCGTGATACCGAACTGCGTGTAGAAGACGCCCGACGTACCACCCATCATGGCCACGGGGATAAACACGGCCATGAAGACCAGCGTCGAGGTAACGATCGCCGACGTGATACCCGACATGGCGTCGATCGTGGCCATGTAGGACGACTTGTATCCGGCGTCGAAGCGTGCCTGGACTGCCTCGACGACGATGATGGCGTCGTCGACGACCGTACCGATGGCAAGCACCAGTGCGAAGAGCGTCAGCAGGTTGATCGAGAAGCCGGCCACCGAAAGGAAGGCGAACGTACCGATCAGTGCCACGAGGATCGAGACCGTCGGCACGAGGGTCGAGCGGATATCCTGCAGGAAGACGTAGACCACGAGGATGACGAGCAGGATGGCTTCGAAGAGCGTCTTGACCACCTCCTTCATCGAGGCGTAGAGGAAGTCGTTCACACTCTGCAGGTGGGCGATGGCGACACCTTTCGGAAGTTCGGCCTCCACCTCGTCGAGCAGGGCGTTGATGTCGTTGACGACCTGCGTGGCGTTCGAGCCTGCGGTCTGGAAGATCATCGAGCTCACACCCGGGTGTCCGTTCGTATAACCCTTGTAGGAGTAGGATTCGCTGCCGAGTTCGATGTCGGCGATGTCTTTCAGCCGGAGGACGTTGCCGTCGGCATCCGAGCGGATGACCACCTGGCCGAACTCTTCGGGGGTCTGGATACGTCCGCGGTACTTCATCGTGTACTGGAACGTATTTCCCGAGTTTTCACCCAGCGAACCCGTTGCCGATTCGATGTTCTGCTCGGCGAGGGCGGCCGTCACGTCCGAAGGGATCAGTTTGTACTGGGCCATCACGTCGGGCTTGAGCCATACGCGCATCGAGTAGTCGGCACCCAGCGTGAAGGCCTCGCCGACACCCTGGATACGCAGAATACGGGGTTCGATATTGATCTTCGAGTAGTTGGCCAGGAAGGTCTCGTCGTAGCTGTCGTCCGGACTGTACAGTGAGAAGATCTTCACCATCGAGGTCTGGCGCTTCATGGTCGTCACACCGATCTGCGTAACTTCGGAAGGCAACTGTCCGGTAGCGGTCGAGACCTTGTTCTGTACGTTCACTGCCGCCATGTCGGGGTCGGTTCCCTGACGGAAGTAGATGGAGATCGAGGCGCTTCCGGCTGCGGCGCTGGAGGTGATGTAGGTCATGTCCTCTACGCCGTTGATGGCCTCCTCGAGAGGTACGACGACCGATTTCTGAATCGTCTCGGCACTTGCTCCCGGGTACGAGGCGTGCACCATGACCGTCGGGGGCGCGATGTCGGGATATTGCTCGATAGGCAGTGATGCAAGGCCGATGATGCCCGCAATCACGATGACAATGGAGATGACCGACGCCAGTACGGGTCGTTCAATAAAATGTCTGAGTGTCATGGGTTATTCCTCTTTTTCGGTTTGAGTTTGAGCGGCTGCCTCTTCGCTGTTCTTCTCCTGGGCGGCCTGGGTGGTCTGGGCGGCAGCCTGGTCGGTGTTTCCGGCGGCAGCGGCGGCCTCACCCTTCGGGCGGATCGGCGTACCCTCGCGCATCAGACCGACACCCTCGGTGACGATCACGTCGCCCGGGACCAGACCCGACTTGACGATGTATTCCTGACCGTTCGAGATCGTCTCCACGCTCAGCGGAGCCGCAACGGCCTTGCCGTCCTGAACCTTGTAGGCGAAGACCTTGTCCTGAATCTCGAACGTGGCGGCCTGCGGAACGACGATGCAGTCCTTGAACGTATTGGTCAGCACGACGTTACCCGAGCCGCCGCTGTGGAGCAGTCCGTTGGGGTTGGGGAAGGCGGCGCGCAGCGACACGCTGCCCGTCGAGGTATCGATCACACCGCTGATCGACTCCACGCGGCCCTTCTGGTCGTACATCGAGCCGTCGTTGAGCTGCAGCTGCACGTCGGGCATGTTCTTGATCGTCTCGTTGATCGAGCCGTAGCGGCGCGTGAGGTTGAGCAGCTGGTTTTCGGTCATCGAGAAGTAGACGTACATGGTCGAGTTGTCCGACACGGTGGTCAGCGGCTGGGGCATCGAGGCGCTCACCAGCGCTCCGACACGGTAGGGAAGCGTGCCGACCACGCCGTTCGACGGGGCCTTGACAACCGTATAGGAGAGGTTGTTGGCGGCGTTGACCTGCTGGGCCTCGGCCTGGGCGAGCTGGGCCTTGGCGGTCAGCAGGCTGTTTTCGGCGGTCGAGAGGTCGTATTGCGAAACGACGTTGCGGGCGAAAAGTTCTTTTTTGCTGTCATAGGTAAGCTGGGCCGTAGCGACGCTGGCCTCAGCGGCGGCAACATTGGCCTCGGCGGTCTTCAGGGCAGCCTTGTAGGGGACCTGGTCGATGATGAACAGGGTCTGACCCTTCGTGACGCTCTGACCCTCGTTGACGCAGAGCTGCCAGATGGTTCCCGAAACCTGCGGATAGATATCGATATCCTGACGGCCGCGGATGGTGGCGGAGTAGTTCGTCGGGATTTCGCGGTCGGTCGAGGCGACAGTCATCACGGCGTATTCGCCTGGACCCATGGCCGTGGGGGCCTGTCCACATGCAACGGCAGCCAGGCAACTTGCCCAAACGGCCGCTTTCACAAACGTTTGCTTCATAACTTTCCTTTACTTATGTTGAACTAAAAAACTTTTTCAGGTGCAAAAGTATCTTAAAAAAGGTGCCATTATGCCTTATATTGCGAACAGTGTTGGTACATTTCGGAATAAATATGGTGGTGTTCCCCTATTTTTCATTACTTTTGTTCGAAAAAAGAAATCTTATGACTCAGAACAATCCGTTAATTACCTCGGCCGAGGAGCAGTTCATTGTCGGAGAATCCGATTTTTCCTACTTCGAACAGAATGCCCATCGACTCGAAGGCTGTGCCATTCTGTTCTGCCGGGAGGGAACTGCGGAGGTGATGGTCGATCAGTGCCAGGGCCGTCTGCAGCGGAATTCGACGGTTCTGCTGCTGCCGGGAACCTATCTGCTGTTTCTCGACCGTTCGGAGGATTTTCGGGCTTCGTACTGCATCTTTTCGCGGGATCTCTTTCTGGAGGCGGCCTTCCGGCTTGATCCGGGATTTTTCGAGATCGTACACCGCAATCCCTTCTCGACGCCGCCGCAGCGGATCGTCGACGGAACCAATATCTGGTTCCAGATGATGGCGTTCAATTACCGGGACAGGCAGAATATTTTCCGCAATACGATCGTCAAGAACCGGCTGCAGAACGTCCTGCTGGAGATTTACGACAAGATGCAGCGTTTCGCCTCGAGACAGCCGGCGTCGTCCGATTCGACGACCCGTCAGACGGAACTGTTCCAGCGCTTTGCGGCGCTTGTTCACGAACATTGCGCCCAGGAGCGCGAGGTGGCCTTCTATGCCGATAAGCTCTGCATCTCGACGCGCTACCTCTCGACCATCGTGCGCAACGTGGCTCACACCTCGGCCAAGGAGTTCATCGACCGTTCGGTGATGCTCGAGATCCGGATGATGCTCCGCTCGACGGATCTGTCGGTGCAGGAGATCGCCTACCGGCTGAAGTTCCCGGATCAATCCTATCTCGGGCGCTTCTTCAAGAAACATGCCGGGATGTCCCCGACCGAATACCGCAATGCCAAACGGGGTTGACCGTTGCCCGAAGGTGGCATTTTGCCGCTGTCGGGACGGGTTTGGAGCCGAAATTGCAGGATTTACCTCGGGCAACGCAATAATATAAGGTGCCGTTGCGTATTTTTGTGAGGAACAATCGAACCCCGCGTGTCGACCGTCGGCCCGCGGGGAGTGTGCGGCCGGAGTATCCGCAGGTCGGATCGTGTCGATTGAAGTGAAAAATTCGAATGTTATGAAAGTCATGCTTTTCGGGACCCAACCCTACGACCGGGAGTCCTTCGAGCGGATTCGGCCCGATTTCGGGGTCGAGATCTGCTACCATCGCAGTCATCTGAATGCCAACAACGTGGCGCTGGCCCGCGGGGCCGATGTCGTCTGCATCTTTGTCAACGACACGGCCGATGCCGAGACGATCCGCGAACTGGCCGCCATGGGCGTCAGGCTCATCGCCCTGCGCTGTGCGGGGTTCAACAACGTCGATCTCAAGGCGGCGGCCCGTTACGGGATTCCGGTGGTCCGCGTGCCGGCCTACTCGCCCCATGCCGTGGCCGAACACGCCGTGGCGCTGATGCTGGCGCTCAACCGCAAGATCCACCGCGCCTATTGGCGCACGCGTGACGGGAACTTCTCGCTGCACGGACTGATGGGGTTCGACATGTACGGCAAGACGGCCGGAATCGTCGGCACGGGAAAGATCGCCCGCGAGCTGATCCGCATCCTGAAGGGCTTCGGCATGCAGATCGTGGCCTACGACTTGTACCCCGATGCGCGGTATGCGGCCGAGGCGGGGATCACCTACGTCTCGCTCGAGGAGCTCTACAGCCGTTCGGACATCATCTCGCTGCACTGCCCGCTGACCGACCAGACGCGCTACATGATCGGCGACGTGGCCATCTCGCACATGAAGCCCGGCGTGGTGCTCATCAACACGGGCCGCGGGCAGCTGATCCACACCGAAGCGCTGATCGACGGTCTGAAGGAGAAGCGTATCGGTGCGGCCGGGCTGGATGTCTACGAAGAGGAGGCGGCCTACTTCTACGAGGATACCTCGGACCGCATCATGGACGACGACGTGCTGGCACGGCTGCTGTCGTTCAACAACGTGATCGTGACCTCGCACCAGGGCTTCTTCACGCGGGAGGCCGTGGACAACATTGCGCGTATCACGATGTTGAATATCAGTGAATTCGAAGTCGGAAAGAAGCTGACGAACGAAGTGCGGGCCGAGGCCGAATAGAGGCCGCCGGGGACGATCCGGAAATGGAGGCCTGGAACAGCCGGAAATGAACAGGGGGCGGACCTTTCGGGGGCTGCTCCCCATTTTGTATGGTATGTGAACCGCCCCCTCCCTTCTGCGGGAATCCGGGTAGGACGATCCGGAATCGAGGTAGCGGCGTGTCGGCCGGAAAGTGTTATCTTTGTCTGCGGAATCTGCCGCGCGGGGCAAAGCGTTGCGACAACCGGTGAAACGCCCTTTTTCGCGGGTGAAATGCCCCGTCGGCCGGAAATTTTTGCTAATTTTGCATCCGATCTGTCGACCGCTCGAATCCCGGGCTCCGCAACCTGTGGGCCTGTCGGCCGATGGCCCCGGAGAGGGCTGAACCCGCGTGCACGGCTCCCCTCCCCGGAACGGTCCCCTGACATACAACCAACAAATTCGATAAAACCCATGCTGCGAAAAATCCGGATCGCACTGGCGGTCCTTTTCTTCGTTCTGATCACGCTGCTGTTCCTCGACTTCACGGGCAGCATCCATGCGTGGTTCGGCTGGATGGCCCGCATCCAGTTCCTGCCCGCCGTGCTGGCACTGAACGTCGGCGTCGTGGTTGCACTGGTCATCCTGACGCTCCTCTTCGGCCGCATCTACTGCTCGGTGATCTGCCCCCTCGGGGTCTTCCAGGACCTCGTCTCGTGGTTCTCCGGCCGGCGGCGCAAACACCGTAACCGTTTCGCCTACCGCAAGGCCCGGACCTGGCTGCGGTGGACGGTGCTCGTGCTCTTTGTGGTCGTGATGGTTGCCGGGCTGGGCAGCATCGGCGCTCTGATCGCCCCCTACAGCGCCTACGGACGGATGGTCCAGAGCCTGCTCGCCCCGCTCTACGGCTGGGGCAACAACCTGCTGGCCTGGGTGGCCGAACGCGCCGACAGCTACGCCTTCTATTCGGTTGACGTCTGGTTGAAGAGTCTCCCGACGCTGATCATCGCCGTGGTGACCTTCGTGGTGATCTTCCTGCTGGCGTGGCGCGGCGGCCGCACGTGGTGCAACACGATCTGCCCGGTCGGGACGGTGCTGGGCCTCGTGTCGCGATTCTCGCTCTTCAAACCGCGCTTCGATCTGGCCAAGTGCAACGGCTGCAAACTCTGTGCACGCAACTGCAAGGCTTCGTGCATCGACCCGATCAACCACACGATCGACTACAGCCGCTGCGTCGCCTGCATGGACTGTCTGGACCACTGTCGGCAGGGGGCCATCTCCTATACGTGGCGTCGTTCGGCGGAGGACGCTTCTGCTGTCGCCGCAGGTAAAAAGACGGCTCCGGCCGCAAAGAAGACCGCTCCTGCTCCGAAAACCGGGGCGGCGGCTCCGGAAGAGGCTGCGAAGGGGCCGGCCGATGTTTCGCGCCGACGCTTCCTGGGCGTGGTGGGGCTGATGGTCGGTGCTGCCGTCCAGGCCCAGGAGAAGAAGGTCGACGGCGGTCTGGCCCTGATCGAGCAAAAACGTGCTCCGGAACGGACCACCCCGATCGTCCCTCCCGGTGCGCGTAGTCTCCGCGACTTCCTCGCCCACTGCACGGCCTGCCAGCTCTGCGTGACGGTCTGCCCGAACCAGGTGCTCCGTCCGTCGGGGGATCTGATGCGGCTGATGAAGCCCGAGATGTCGTACGAACGCGGTTACTGTCGGCCCGAATGTACGAAGTGTTCGGAGGTCTGCCCGACGGGGGCCATCCGCCTGACGGATCTCGCCGAAAAGTCCTCGATCCAGATCGGTCACGCCGTCTGGATCCCCGAAAACTGCGTAGTCCGCACCGACGGCGTCTCGTGCGGAAACTGCGCCCGGCACTGCCCGGCCGGGGCCATCCACATGGTGCCGAGCGATCCGGCCGATCCGAAATCGCTCAAGATCCCGACGGTCGACGAGGCCCGCTGCATCGGTTGCGGAGCCTGCGAGAACCTCTGCCCGGCCCGCCCGTTCAGCGCCATCGTCGTCGAAGGCCACCAATGTCACAAAACCATCTAAAGCTTTGAAATCATGGAGAAAAACAAGATAGATCGCCGCGAATTCCTCAAAACCCTGGGGCTGGGTGCCGCTGCCACGACGGCCGCCCTCTACGGCTGTGCCCCGAAGAGCGCAACGCAGGCCGCGGCGCCCGAAGGCGAAGTCCCGACCGATCGGATGACCTACCGCACCAGTTCGTCAACCGGTGACCGCGTCTCGCTGCTCGGCTACGGTTGCATGCGCTGGCCGCTGCTCGAAACCCCCGCGGCGGACGGCAATCCGATCGACCAGCAGACGGTCAACCAGCTGGTCGACTATGCGCTGGCCCACGGCGTCAACTATTTCGATACGGCTCCGGTCTACCTCCAGGGCTTTTCCGAACGCTCGACGGGAATCGCCCTCAAGCGCCACCCCCGCGACAGCTACTTCATCGCCACCAAGATGTCGAACTTCTCGAACTATACGCGCGAGAATTCGCTGGCCCTCTACCGCCAGTCGTTCAAGGAGCTGCAGGTCGACTACATCGACTACTACCTGCTCCACTCGCTCGGCGGAAAGGGTCTCGAGGCCTTCAAGGCGCGTTTCATCGACAACGGCGTGCTGAAGTTCCTTCAGGGTGAACGCGCCGCCGGACGGATCCGGAACCTCGGATGGTCGTTCCACGGCTCGAAGGAGCTCTTCGACCACATGCTGGCCATGCACGACCAGGGCGAGGCGCAATGGGATTTCGTCCAGATCCAGCTGAACTATATCGACTGGTATGCTACGGGCCGCGAACTCAATGCCGAATACCTCTACCGCGAACTGGAGAAGCGCAACATCCCGGTCATTATCATGGAACCGCTGCTCGGCGGTCGCCTCTCGCGGCTGAACGACTATCTGGTCGGACGCCTCAAGG
Organism: uncultured Alistipes sp.; assembly: GCA_938014215.1. Taxonomy (GTDB): domain Bacteria; phylum Bacteroidota; class Bacteroidia; order Bacteroidales; family Rikenellaceae; genus Alistipes. The sequence goes on from CALLRW010000041.1 coordinate 129,899, forward strand.
AGCAGCGCCCGACGCAGAGCACCGCCTCGTGGGCCTTCCGCTTTGCGGGTACATGGCCCGGGGTGCTCACCGTGCTGAGCGGCATGACCTACATGGAGCATCTGCAGGACAACATCCGCACCTATTCCCCCCTCGAGGAGCTCTCCGGGGAGGAGCTCGCCCTGCTGGAGGATACGGCACAGGTGATGCTCCGCTACCCCACCATCCCCTGCACCGACTGCCAGTACTGCATGCCCTGCCCCTACGGACTGAACATTCCGGCGATCTTCGCCCATTACAATAAGTGTGTCAACGAGGGCAACGTCCCCAAGGATCGGCTCGACCCCAACTACGAACGGGCACGCCGCGCCTTCCTCATCGGGTACGACCGTTCGGTGCCGCGGCTGCGTCAGGCCAGCCACTGCATCGGCTGCAACCAGTGTGTCTCGCACTGTCCGCAGACGATCGACATCCCGGCGCAGCTGCACCGGATCGACCACTTCGTCGAGCAGCTCAAGCAGAACAAGCTCTGAGCCGGGGCCGGTGGGGCGCGCCGCGGAGCGTGCCGTGCGGCGTTTTCGGTGATGGGGCGTACGTGCCAGGTGGCGTCTCCGGTGCCGGAGCATGCGTGCCGTGCGGCGTTCCCGGTGCCGGAGCATGCGTGCCGTGCGGCGTTCCCGGTGCCGGAGCATGCGTGCCGTGCGGCGTTCCCGGCCTCAGTCATTCCATGGAGATCCCGACCTGCTGCAGAGGTCGGGATCTCCTTTTCATGGTGGAATGCCGGTCGGTGTGGAGGAGTCTCACGGGGCGATTTTTTACCCTATGTTAATTTTTCCCCGGGCGGAAGAGGCTATCTTTGTGCTCCGAAAACGAAGCCTTATGAAAGACAGTATCGATTTTGCACGGATGGATATTTCGCAGCTGTTCCGCCGGCTGTTGATCCCGACGGTGCTGGGAATGGTCTTCTCGGTGGCGTTCGTCATCACGGACGGAATCTTCGTCGGCCACGGCATCGGCAGCGATGCCCTGGCGGCGGTCAACATCACCTCGCCGCTGTTCCTGCTCAGCACGGGAACCGGTCTGATGTTCGGTGTCGGGGCCTCGGTCGTGGCGTCGATCCACCTCTCGCACGGCAAGATCAAGACCGCCCGCATCAATATCACGCAGGCCGTCGTCGTCTCGACGCTGCTGCTTGCGCTCTACAGCCTGCTGGTCTCGCTCTTCGCCCCCGAAGTGGCCCGGCTGCTCGGCAGTTCCGACCGGCTGCTGCCGCCCTCCGTCGAATACATGCGCTGGTTCGTGCCCTTCCTGCCCTTCAGCGCGCTGCTCAGCTCCGGGATGTTCTTCATCCGCCTCGACGGATCGCCCAACTACGCCATGTTCTGCAACGTCGTGCCGGCCCTGATCAACATCCTGCTCGATTACGTCTTTATCTTCATCTGCGGCTGGGGCATGACCGGGGCTGCCCTGGCCACGAGCCTCGGCTACGTCGTCGGGGCCGCGATGGTCGTCGTCTACCTGAGCCGCCGCCGGCATGTCGTGCGTTTCTGCCGCGTGAAGACCAGTCGCAAAAGCCTGCTGCTGACCCGCCGCAATGTCGGTTACATGTGTCGGCTGGGGCTGTCGAGCTTCCTCTGCGAGGCGGCCATCGCCACGATGATGTTCTCCGGCAACTACGTCTTCATCCGCTACCTCGGCGAGGACGGCGTGGCCGCCTTCAGCATCGCCTGCTACTTCTTCCCGATCATCTTCATGATCAACAACGCCATCGGGCAGTCGGCCCAGCCCATCCTGAGTTACAACCACGGAATCGGCGATCTCGGCCGTGTGCGCAAGGCCTTCCATCTGGCCCTGGCCACGGCCGTCGGGGTCGGTGCCTGCATCTTTCTGCTGACGCTCCTCTTCAGCCGCGGAATCGTCGCGATGTTCATCTCGGCGGAATACCCCGCCTACGGGATTGCCGTCGACGGATTGCCGCTCTTCGCCGCCGGGTTCGTCTTCTTTGCCGTGAACATCGTGGCGATCAACTACTTCCAGAGCGTCGAACGGCCCCGTCCGGCGATGGCGCTCACCGTGCTGCGGGGATTTGTCTTCATGGTGGGTTGCTTCTTCGGGCTGCCGCAGGTGGCCGGGGTGCCGGGCATCTGGCTGGCGGTGCCGCTCTCCGAGGTGCTGACCTTCTGTGTGGTCATCGCCATCTACGCCCGCAGCAAGGTGTCGCAGACCGGTGCGGCCAACTGACACGGGTCCGGGCCGTATGCACCGGAACCCGATTCCGGGTGGACGCCTCGGCGAGGAAAATTTGTTGCGGCCCGCACCTTTTCGTATCTTTGTCCGTGATAACGAACTTCTGTACAGGTGCAATGACCTCCTTTCTCGAAAAATTCAGCCACAAATACAACCTTCCGCAGGCAGCCTGCGAACGGCTGCTCGGCCGCATGGAGCGCCTCTCCTTCCGCAAGGGCGACTGCGTCGTGCGTCAGGGCGAACGCAATGCGGATCTCTATCTCGTAAGCCGCGGCATCTGGCTCGGACACTACCTCCACAACGGTGCCGACATCTCGTTGTGGTTTGCCGGCGAGGGCGAGGCGATCTTTTCGACGCGCAGCTATGTGGCCGACCGCCCGTCGCAGATCACCATCGAGGCGATGTGCGATGCCGAACTCTACGCCATTTCGCGGGCCGATCTGGAGGATTTCTTCGGCGGGTCGGTCGAGGCGGCGAACTTCGGGCGGCGGCTCTTCGAGGAGCAGTTTCTCGATCTGGAAAACTGGCTGCTGGCGGGCGGAGCACCGCGGGCCGAGGAGCGTTACCGCACCCTGCTGGAGGAGAATCCCGAACTGCTGCGCATCGTGCCGCTGAAGCATATCGCCTCCTATCTGTGGATCACCCCGCAGTCGCTCAGCCGCATCCGCGCCCGGATCAACCGCAAGAAACCCTGAGGATTCCCCTTCATGCGGCCGTTCCGCACATGGCCCGCCATGGAGCAACGTGCCGTTGAGTCGGCTTGTCGTACAAGAAAACCCCTCCGGTCGTCCCGGAGGGGTTTTTCATGGCAGTAAGGATCCTGCAGATCCGTCAGACGGCTATTGCTCGCCGTTCGTTGCAGTGCGGGTCCCGGCCGGGATCTCTTCGGCTGCCGGATCTTCGGTTGCCGGGGTCTTCTCGAGGTTCGGGTTCTTTTCGAGGCCCGAAGTCTCCCCGACGGCTGGATTCTGCTTGCCGGCACCCTCTTCGGCCGCCGCACGGAGGGCTTCGCGGTCGACGTTCCAGCCGCCGCCGAGCGCCTTGTAGAGCTGAACCAGTGCCAGATGTTCGTTGCGCACGGCGTTGCTCTCCTCGATCTGGGCGTCGAAGAACTTACGCTGGGCGTCCAGCACGTCGATGTAGCGGATCACACCGTTGATATACTGCAACTTGGCCAGTACGACATACTGCCGGGCCGCCTCGCGCAGGTTGTACTTCAGTTCGGCCGTGCGGCGCATATTGCGGTAGGCCACCACGGCGTCGTTCACCTCCTGGAAGACCTCCAGCACCTTCTGTTCATACCCCAGCCGGGCCTGATCGTAGGCGGCCAGAGCCGCACGGTACTTGGCCCGTTTCGTGCCGAAGGCAAACAGCGGCGCCGTAAGATTGGCCGCCATGTAGGTGAAGGGCGACTCGAGCAGCCCCTTGAAGTGTCCGTTCTCGACGCCGCCCGTCAGCGTGAAGGTCAGCCGCGGGAAGCGGTCGGCATAGGCCACCCCGACGGCCGCCATGGCCGCCTTCAGCTGCTGCTCCGACTGCCGCACGTCGGGCCGGCGCTGCAGCAGCGTCGACGAGAGTCCGATGGGCAGCGCCTCGGGCATCACCACGTTCAGATCCAGATTGGCACGCTCCACCCGTCCCGGGAAACCGCCCGCCAGCACCGAGATCTGATTCTCCTTCTGGGCGATCTGCAGTTCGAGATTCGGGATCAGCGCCGCAGCACTCGCCAGCTCGACCTTCGCCTGCTGGTAGTTCGTCTCGGAGGTCAGACCCCCTTCGAAACGCAGCCGGGCCTGCTGGACACTCTCCTCGCGGGTCTCCACCGTGCGGCGGACGATCTCCAGTTCGTGGTCCAGCGCCACCAGTTCGAAGTAGGCCGTGGCCACCTCGGCCACCAGAGCCATCTGCATGGCCCGCGCCCCCTCGACCGAGGCCAGGTATTCGGCGGCACCCTTCCGTTTGGCCCACCGCAGACTGCCCCACAGGTCGGCCTCCCAGCTCAGCCGGGCCTTGATGCCGATTTCGGGGTCGTTCGAGTATTTCGTATCGGCGTAGTCGTTCGTCTCGCGGTTGGCATAGGCCGTTCCGTCGATGACCGGCAGCCGCGCCGCCTTGCTCACGCGGTAGAGCTCCTCGAGCTGGCGGACGCGGGCTTCGGCCGACTGCAGGTTGCGGTTGTGTTCGAGCGTGCGTTCGATCAGCCGGCAGAGGGTCGTGTCGGAGTAGATCTCCCACCAGTTGCTGTCGCTCAGCGAGAGCGAGTCACTCTGGCCCGCGACGATCTCCTCCGGAATGTCGAGATCCGGCGACTTGCACTTCTTCTGGATTGAGCAGCCGCCGGCCGCCAAGAGCAGCATGCTGCACGTAAGGATATATAAGGTAGTTCGTTTCATCGTTTCGACCATTTTTCTTTCACTTTGTAGACCCAGACGAAGAACAACGGCACGAAGACGATGCCGACCGTAATGGCGACGAGCATGCCGAAGAAGACGCCCGTACCGATTCCCTGACGGCTGGCCGAGCCCGGTCCGCTGGCGAAGACCAGCGGCAGCATGCCCAGAATGAAGGCCAGCGAGGTCATGACGATGGGTCGGAAGCGCAGGTGGGCGGCCTGGATGACGGCCGAGAGCGTGTCGCGGCCCTTTTCGACCTCCTCCTTGGCGAATTCGACGATCAGGATGGCGTTCTTGGCCACCAGACCCACCAGCATCACCAGACCGATCTGGAAGTAGATGTTGTTCTCCAGTCCGCAGGCCCAGTTGCCGAGGTAGGCGCCGATGCCGGCGATCGGCAGCGAGAGGATCACCGCCACGGGGATCAGCCAGCTCTCGTACTGCGCCGCCAGGAACAGGAAGACGAACAGGAAGGCCAGACCCAGCACATAGCCGGTCTGACCGCTGACGTGCTTCTCCTGGTACGACAGGCCGCTCCACTCGATGCCGATCGAGGAGGGAAGGTGGCGGCGGGCGATCTGTTCGAGGATGGCCATCGCCTGTCCCGAACTGTAACCCTGGGCCGCCTCACCCGAGATGGTGGCCGAGTTGAACATGTTGAACCGTCGGATCGTACCGGGTCCCGTCGTGTAGGAGGTTGTGCCGAGGGCCGTGATCGGGATCATCGCCTTGTCGGCGCCGCGCACGAAGAAGAGCCCGAGGTTTTCACGCTGAGCGCGGTACGGCGCTTCGGCCTGGATGTAGACGCGGTAGATGCGGTTGAACATGTTGAAGTCGTTGACGTAGACCGATCCGGTGAAGGTCTTCACCGTCGAGAAGATGTCGGCCATCGGGACGCCCAGCATCTGGGCCTTGTCGCGGTCGACGTCGAAGTAGAGCTGCGGGATGTCGTTCTGCATCGACGACGAGAGACCCGTGAGCTCCTTGCGCTGCGAGGCGTAGTGCAGCAGCGTGTCGACGGCCCGCTGCAGGTCGGTGTACGAGGCGTTGCCGCGGGCTTCGAGCACCATTTCGAAACCGCCCGAGGCACCGAGGCCCGGGATGACGGGCGGCGTCGAGAGGTAGGCCTTGCTCTCCGGATAACGGTTCAGCTCCGTGCGCACCTGGTCCATCACCTCGCGGATGTTGGAGCTCTTGCGCTCCTCCCACGGTTTGAGGATCACGGTCATCTGGCTGCGCGACTGGTTCGTCCCCACGCGCGGGCTCGATCCCGTGACGTTGAGCACGTACTCCACGTCGGGCAGCGCCATCAGATAGGCCATCGCCCGGTCGGTCACGCGGCGCGTACGTTCGAGCGTGGCCCCCTCGGGGAGCTCCAGCTCGACGGTGAAGTAGCCCTGGTCCTCCTGCGGCATGAAGCTCTCGGGGACCACCTTGTTCAGTACCCACAGTGCCACGAGCGTCAGCCCGAAGAGGGCGAGCATGCGTTTCGAGTGGCGGACACCGCCGCGGATCATCTTCTCGTAGATCTTGTTGCCGCGGGCCAGCCAGAGGTTGATGCGGCGGAAGAGGCGGTTCTTCTTCTTGCCCGAATCGGGGCGCAGGATCAGTGCGCAGAGTGCCGGCGAGAGGGTCAGCGCCACGAAGGTCGAGATGAGCACCGAGACGGCGATCGTGATCGTGAACTGACGGTACAGCTGGCCGGTGATGCCCGACAGGAAGCTCACCGGCACGAAGACGGCGCACAGCACGAGCGACGTGGCGATGATGGCGCTTCCCAGGCCGCTCATGGCCTTCTTGGTGGCTTCGTAGGGCGGGAGCCCCTCCTCGTCCATCGTGCGCTCGACGGCCTCGACGACGACGATGGCGTCATCGACGACGATACCGATCGCCAGGATCAGACCCAGCAGCGTCATCATGTTGAGCGAGAAGCCGAAGGCCAGCATCACGCCGAAGGTACCGATCAGCGAGATCGGCACGGCGATCGTCGGGATCAGCGTGGCGCGCCAGTTCTGCAGTGAGAGGAAGACCACGAGGATCACCAGCAGCAGCGCCTCGAAGAGCGTGTGGTAGACCTCCTCGATCGACTGTGAGATGTAGGAGGTCATGTCGAACGGTATCTCGTAGGAGATGCCTTCGGGGAAGTTGCGGCTGATCTCCTCCATCGTCGTCTTGACGTTCTGCGCCACCTCCATGGCGTTGGCGCCCGGAAGCATGTTGATGTTCATCACGGCGGCATTGCCTCCGTTGATACCGCTTTCGGTGTTGTACGACGCTGCCTCGAGCGAAACGCGGGCCACGTCGCGCAGGCGGATGAGCGATCCGTCGGGGTTGGCGCGGATGACGATCTCCTCGAACTCGCCCACCGACGAGAGTCGACCCTGGGCGATGATCGGCGTGGTGACGTCGAGATCCGAGATGGGCTGCTGGCCCAGTACGCCGGCGGCCGATTCGCGGTTCTGGTCCTTGAGGGCCTTCTGCAGGTCCTGAACCGTCAGTCCGAGGTTGGCCAGCCGGTCGGGCTGCACCCAGATCTGCATGGCGTAGTAGCGGCTGCCGACATTCGAGACGCTGCCGACACCCGGCACACGGCGCAGCATGTCGACGACGTTCAGCGTGGCGTAGTTCGAGAGGTAGATCTCGTCGAATTTCGGGTCGTTCGACAGCAGCGTAATGGTCATCAGACGGCTCGAGGCCTGCTTCTCGACCGAGATGCCGTTCTGCACGACCTCGGCCGGCAGGCGGGCTTCGGCCTGCTTGACGCGGTTCTGGATCTCGACGGCGGCCAGGTCGGGATCCGTATCGATATCGAAGGTGACCGTCGCGGTGAAGTTACCCGAGTTGGAGTTGGTCGACTCCATGTAGAGCATGCCGGGCGTACCGTTCAGCTCCTGTTCGATGGGGGTGGCGACGGCCTGCGTGACGGTCTGGGCGCTGGCTCCCGGATAGGAGGCCGAGATTGTGACGACGGGCGGTACGATGCGCGGATACTGGTCGACGGGCAGCAGCACCAGACCCAGAAGTCCCACGATGACGATGACGATCGAGATAACGGTCGAGAATATCGGCCGATCGATAAAGAAGTCGGATTTCATGGGCGGATCAGTTTGCGTTGGACTCCGATTCGACCGACTCTTTGGGTTCGGTGGCGGCGACGGGTTCGACCTTGTCGCCGTGCGTAAGCTTGTGGTAGCCCTCGACGACGATCTTCTCGCCCGGCACGACGCCACGTTCGACGATCACGCGGTTGCCGATCTCCGGTCCGAGTTCGACCATGCGGCGTTCGGCCACGCTGTCCGGGCGTACGACGAAGATGTAGGCGCCGCCCTTCTCGATGACCACCGACTTGGTGGGGATCACCATGGCCCCCTCGCGCACGTCGAGCAGCAGGCGCACCTTTGTGAACTGGCCCGGCAGCAGGATCCGGTCCGGATTGGCCATCTCGGCGCGCACCGAGAAGGTACCCGTCTCGGGATCGACCTGCGGATCGGCAAAGTCGACCAGACCCCGCAGCGGATAAGGGGTGTTGTCGGGCAGCGTGATGGTGATGTAGGGGTTCCACTTGCGGGTGGTGTCCTTCTGTCCGATATTGACGTTGCGGGCCTTGCTCTTCAGGTAGTCGAGGCCCGTCATGCTGAAGTCGACACGCACGGTGTCGCTCTTGACCACGGTGGCCAGCAGCGACTTGCCGTTCGGGCCGACGAGCGTACCGATGTCGACGCTGCGTTCGGAGATATAGCCCGAGATGGGCGAGCTGACGGTCGTATAGCTCAGGGCGGTTTCGGCCTGCGTGAGGTCGGCCTCGCTCATGGCCACGGCGGCCGTGGCGCTCTCGTACGAGGCGACGGCGTTGTCCAGGTCGAGCTGGCTGGCGGCATTCTGCTCGTAGAGGGGCTGGATGCGCTGCAGGTCGCGGTCGGCCTTCAGGGCCAGGGCCTTGTCCTTGTTGAGCTGGGCGCGGGCCTTGTTGACGCGCGCCTCATAGACCTTGGGGTCGATGATGAAGAGGGGCTGGCCGCGGCGGACATAGGTACCCTCCTCGAAGAGCATCTTCTCGAGGAAGCCCTCGACGCGGGCGCGGATTTCGACGAATTGCTGGGCGCGGATACGTCCGACGTATTCGCCGTAGATTTCGATGTCGTCCGTACGGACGGGCTCTACTTCGACGACGGGAAAGACGGGTTTCGGCGGCTCGGGACGGAAGATCCACCAGAGCCCTCCGGCGATCAGGACGGCACAGACACCCAGAATTCCCCACGTTCGTTTGGAGAGGCGGCGGACCTGGCCGCCGGCGTTTTTGCCCAGTTCGAGCGTGCGGCGCCCGGCGCGGGTCGCCTGCTGAACGATTTTCTCGCGTGATATTTCCATGTTCAAGTCATAAAGTCCGGAATGTTTGCCTGGTAGTTTCCGGTTCGAACCGCAAAGGTACGAATTTTTCTCTAAGAAACGGATTTTTCGGCCCGATATGATATTTTTCGCTGTTATTTTCCGCTCTTTTTCTGCGGCTGGGAATCGCGGGTCTCTCTTCTGCTTGTCGCGCAGGGCGGTCGGCGCTGTTCATTTTGTCTTCCGTCATGTTCGTTTGGTTGTTTTCCACCTTCCTATATTGCTCCGGACTTTGTGTTTCGTGTTATTGTTCCTATCTTCGTTAACAGAATTGTTAGATAAATTTGTTAATACGAATTTCACATGACGGAACCGATTCACGGCAACAAGGAGCAGGCGATCCTCGAAGCGGCCGAGCGGGAGTTTCTCGCCAAGGGCTTCGACGGGGCCCGGACCACCTCGATCGCCCGGGCGGCGGGTGTGACCCATGCCATGCTGCACTACTACTTTCGGACCAAGGAGCGGATCTTCGAACGGGTTCTCGACGAGAAGATGCGCCTGATGGGAGAACTGGTTCTGAAGGCGTTCGGCAATCCGGAACTTCCGTTGACGGAGCGCCTTCGGCAGGGGGTTGAGGAGCATTTCGATTTTGTAGCGGCCAATGCCGAACTGCCTCGTTTCCTGATCAACGAGGTCTTCGCGCGCCCCGAACGCTACGAGGCGATGCGGCAGCGAATCCGCCGGATTCTCGATCCGCTGCTTGTCGGGCTCCAGCGCGATCTGGACGAGGCGGCGGCACGCGGCGAAGCGGATCCGATGGATGCCCTGATGCTGCTGCTGGATATCATCTCGCTGAACGTCTTTCCCTTCCTGACCTATCCGCTGCTTGCGCCGTTGCTGGGAGATCTGGCGGATGACCGGGAGTGCTTCTTTGCAAGGCGCAGGGCCGAAATTGTCGAAACGATTCGCAAACGTCTCTTGAAAACTCCGCAACCATGAAACGCATGCTGATTTTATGCGGGGCGCTGCTGGCGGGAGTCGCCTCGCCGGCGCAGCCGACGCTCGACGAGTGCCGGGAGCTGGCCCGCCGTCACTACCCCACGATTCGTCAATACGACCTGATCCGCCGCACCGAGGCCTTCAACCTCTCGAATGCGGCGCGGGCGTGGTTGCCGCAGGTCTCCTTTTCGGCGCAGGCGACCTGGCAGACCGATGTGCCGGCGTTTCCCGATGTGCTGACCGGGATTCTGGCCAGTCAAAACGTATCTGTTCCAGGTATTCACAAGGATCAATATAAAGTGATGCTTGAGGTCAGTCAAACCCTCTGGGACGGAGGTGCTACCGCTGCCCGGAAGCGAATGGCTGAGGCTGAATCGGCTGAGCAGCAGCGGGCTGCGGATGTCGATCTCTATGCGCTGGAGGGGCGGATCGATGACCTCTATTTCGGAATTCTGCTCCTTGATGAACGCATTGCGCAGATGCAGCTGGCGATCGATCTGTTGCGGAGCAATCTTGAAAAGGTGCGTGCCTGTGTGCGCAACGGTGTGGCGATGGCCTCGGATGCCGATGCCGTGGAGGCCGAACTGCTGGCTGCCGGGCAGCGCAAGGGGGAGTACGTGGCGCAGGGAGAGAGCTATCGGCGGGTGTTGTCGCTCTTCATCGGGCAGGAGTTGGACGGTGCTCCCCTGGCTCGTCCCGATGCCGTGCCGGCCGCGGATCTCTCCGATGGAGCCGGTGCGGACGAGAGTCTGTTGAATGGATCGGGAGGTGTCCGTGCGACCGAATCCGATCCGGCGAACTCCGGTTCGGCGAACTTTGCGGAAGGGGGTGGTTGTCTGTTCTCTCCGATACCCGCCGAGGCGACGGCACGCCCCGAAATGGCGTGGTTCGATGCCCGGGCCGATCGGCTGACGGCGCAGGAGGAGCAGCTGAAGGCGGCGACCCGGCCCCGGTTCGGCCTCTTTGCGCAGGGGTATTACGGTTACCCCGGGTTGGATTACTTCCGCAGCATGATCTCCCCGGCGTGGACCTGGAATGCGCTGGTCGGCGTGAGGATGTCGTGGAATTTCGGCGGTTACTACACGCGGAAGAATTCGCTCGGGAAGCTCCGCACAGCGAAGGATCAGGTTGAGGTGCAACGGGATATATTCCTGTTCAACAGCCGGTTGCAGGCTGTTGAGGAGAACGGGGAGATCCGCCGTCTGAGGCGGGCGCTGGCCGATGATGACCGCATCGTGGCCCTGCGGCGTTCGGTGCGCATGGCTGCCGAGTCGAAACTCCGCAACGGCGTCATCGATACGGACGATCTGCTGCGCCGGATCACCGACGAAAATCTGGCCGTCATGGCCCGCAGCGCCCGCGAAATCGAGCTGCTGAAGACGATTTATGAATGGAAACATACGCTGAACCGATGAATATGAAACGATTGGGATTTTGTCTGTTGATCTCCCTGATGGCTGCGGCCTGCAGCCGCGACGGAGAGTACGATGCCTCGGGAACCTTCGAGGCTACCGAGGTGACGGTCTCGGCCGAAGAGGCCGGACGCATTCTGTGGTTCGGAGCCGAAGAGGGCGATCGGATCGAGGTGGGCGTGCAGGTCGGGGCGATCGACTCCGTCCAGCTGTACCTCCGCAGGCAGCAGCTGGAGCGGCAGCTGGCGTCGGTCGGCTCGGCACGCCCCGACCGGGCCAAACAGGCCGCTTCGCTCCGCGAACGGATTGCCCGCCAGCAGATCGAGTGCCGCCGTGTGGAGAACTTGTTGGCCGACGGCGCCGCCACGCTCAAACAGCGTGACGATGCCCGGGCGCAGCTGAAGGTCCTCGAGGGGGAGCTGGCGGCACTGTTGTCGACGCTCGACAAGAACCGCACGTCGATCGATGAGAACGTCTCGGCCATCGATCTCGAGATTGCCCGGGTCGAGGACCGGCTCTCCAAATGCCGCATTTGCTCCCCGGTGACGGGTACCGTCCTGGCCCGCTATGCCGAGGCCGGTGAACTGGCCGTGACGGGGCGTCCGCTGATGAAGGTGGCCGATCTGGACCGCCTCTATCTGCGTGCCTACTTCACGTCGGACCAGCTGGCGCAGCTGCGGATCGGTCAGCCGGTGACGGTGACGGCCGACTTCGGCGGCGGCGAACGCTACGACTATCCCGGACGGGTGGTGTGGATCGCCTCGGAGAGCGAATTTACCCCCAAGACCATTCAGACGCGCGATTCGCGGGCCAATCTGGTCTATGCCGTCAAGATCGCCGTCGAAAACGACGGACGGTTGAAGATCGGCCTCTACGGAGAGGTCCGGCTCGATGCCGACACGGAAAAGAGGTAGTCGAAGCATGTCGGAAGATTTTGCCATACGGATCGAGGGGTTGGTCAAGCGCTACGGTGCGGTGACCGCGCTGGACGGAATCTCGTTCGGCGTGCGGCGCGGCGAACTGTTTGGACTGATCGGCCCCGACGGTGCCGGAAAAACCACCCTGTTCCGGCTCCTGGCCACGCTCCTTATGCCCGATGCCGGTCGGGCCGAGGTCGACGGGTATGATATCGGGCGCGACATGCGGGCGATTCGCTCCCGTGTGGGGTACATGCCCGGCCGCTTCTCGCTCTATGCAGACCTCTCGGTCGAGGAGAATCTCACGTTTTTTGCCGCCCTGTTCGGGGTCGATGCCGGGGAGAACCGGGCGCTGATCGAACCGATCTATCGGCAGCTGGAGCCCTTCCGCCGCCGTCGGGCCGGAAAGCTCTCGGGCGGCATGAAGCAGAAACTGGCCCTCTGCTGTGCGTTGATCCACCGCCCGTCGGTGCTGCTGCTGGACGAGCCTACGACGGGGGTCGACCCCGTCTCGCGCAGCGAATTCTGGGAGATGCTCGTCCGGCTGCGCGGCGAGGAAATCTCGATCCTCGTGGCAACGCCCTACATGGACGAGGCGCGGCGCTGCGATCGCGTGGCTCTCTGCGACCGGGGGCGGCTGCTGTCCGTGGAGACCCCGGCCGGGGTGGCGGCCTCGTTCGACGGGGAGCTGTATGCCCTGTCCGGGCGCGAGATGTTCCGCCTGCTCGGCGCCGCACGCAAGGAGCCCGGCGTCGAGGCGTGCTATCCCTTCGGGGCGGAACACCATCTGACCGTCGGCCGGGCATTCGATGCGGAGCATCTCCGGCAGCGGCTCGCCCGGGAGGGATTTCACGAGGTCGTGCTGCGGCGCGTGGAGCCCGGAATCGAGGATGTTTTCATAAAACGGATGAGCCATGAATGAATGGGATACGGTCATCTCGGTCCGCGGACTGACCAAACGATTCGGAAACTTTACGGCCGTCGACGGCATCTCGTTCGAGGTACGGCGCGGCGAGATCTTCGGCTTCCTCGGTGCTAACGGCGCCGGAAAAACCACCGCCATGCGGATGCTGTGCGGGTTGAGCTACCCCACTTCGGGTGAAGGTCGCGTGGCCGGTTACGACATTGCCTCCCAGGGCGAGTGCATCAAACGCCGCATCGGCTACATGAGTCAGCGTTTTTCGCTCTACGACGATCTGACCGTGTTGGAGAACATCCGCCTCTTCGGCGGTATCTACGGCCTGCGGCGGCGCGAAACGCTGCGCCGTGCAGTGGAACTGCTCGGAAGACTCGGCTTCCGCAGCGAGGCCCGTACGCGGGTCGGCGCCCTGCCGCTGGGGTGGAAACAGAAACTCGCCTTCGCCGTGGCAACGCTCCATCGCCCCGAGGTGGTCTTCCTCGACGAACCCACCGGAGGGGTCGATCCCGTCACCAGACGCCAGTTCTGGGAGCTGATCTACGAGGCCGCCGCCGGCGGAACGACGATCTTCGTGACGACCCATTACATGGATGAGGCCGAGTACTGTTCGCGGGTCTCGATCATGGTCGACGGCCGGATCCGGGCCCTCGGAACACCGGCCGAGCTCAAACGACAATTCGACGCGGTGTCGATCGACGAACTCTTCCGCCGGCTGGCCCGCAACGCCAAACGATCGGAGGATCAGCCATGAAACGAAACGGATTTTTTGCCTTTGTCCGCAAGGAGTCGCTGCACATCCTGCGCGATCCCCGTACGATGCTGGTCGTGCTGGGGATTCCCGTCGTGCAGCTGCTGCTGTTCGGATTCGCCCTCTCGACCGAGGTGAACAACCTCGACTTCGCCGTAGCTGCTCCCCATCGTTCGAAGGCCGTACGGAGTGTCGTCGAACGAATCGCCGCAAACGACTGCTTCACCTTCCGCGGGTATGTCGAAGCGCAGCAGATCGACCGGGTGCTGCGGCGCGGTGAGGCCGATGTCGTCGTGGCCTTTGCCGATGATTTCGACCGGCGGTCGGTCGCGCTGGCGGGCGAGAACGACTGGCTGTCGGGCGGCGTGGCGGGGACCGAGACTCTTGCGGCGGATGCTCTTGCGGCAGGCGGAGTGTCGGTTGTGCCGGTCGTTCCGGCAGTTTCGGAGCCGAATGGTAGCCCTGCGGCGAACGGCGGTTTGTCGGATATGGCGGCGGGTCGTGTCGGACCGGGAAAGGGTCCCGAGTGCGGCTCGGTCGCGGCGGGCGGTCTGATGAGTGGCTCGCTGCCGATGGGCGGCTCGACGGCAGGCTCGGTCGCTGCGGGCGGGTCCCTGACGGGGATGGCTGCTGCGGGGGGTGGCGCTCTGGCGGGGGTGGCTGGCGATGCCGCCGTGCAGCTCCTCTTCGACGCCTCGAATCCAAATACGGCCTCGGCCGGCGCCGGATACCTGCAGCGGCTGCTGCTCGGTGACGGCGGAACGGGTCTCTCCCGGATCGAGATGCACCTCCTCTACAACCCCCGCATGAAGAGCGCCTACAACTTCGTCCCCGGAATCATGGGGCTGCTCTTCATCCTGATCTGCTCGATCATGACCTCCGTCTCGATCGTCCGCGAAAAGGAGTCCGGTACGATGGAGGTGCTCCTCGTCTCGCCCGTGCGCCCCGTGGCGATCGTCTTCGCCAAGATGATCCCCTACTTCCTCCTCTCGTGTCTGGATCTGGCCCTCATCCTGCTGCTGGCACGCTTTGTCCTCGGCGTCCCCCTGTCGGGCAGCGTCGCCGCCGTGGTCGGCATCTCGATCCTCTATCTGCTGCTCGCTCTGGCCCTCGGACTCTTCATCTCGACCATCGCCGACCGCCAGGCAACGGCCCTCGTCATCTCGGCCATGCTCATGCTGCTGCCCGTCATCATGCTCTCGGGGATGATCTTCCCCGTCGAAAACATGCCCGGCGTGCTGCAGGCCCTCTCGTGCGTGATCCCGGCCCGATGGTATATCGCCGCCGTGCGCAAACTGATGATCCAGGCGCTCCCGTTCGCCGCCGTATGGCGCGAATGTGTGATTCTGCTCGTCATGACCATCGGGCTGATCGCCGTCGCCCTGCGCAAGTTCAACGACAAACTCGAATGATGCCATGCGTACGTTGTTGGTTCTTTTGGACAAGGAGTTCCGGCAGTTCTTCCGGAGCCCGTTCCTCCCGAAGGTCGTCATCGTCTTCCCGTTGATGATCATGTTCGTAATCCCCTGGGTCACGACCCTCGACGTCCGTCATATCGATGTCGCGGTAGTCGACGGCGACCGGTCGCAGACCTCGCAGCGCATCATCCGAAAGATCGACGCCTCGGATTACTTTACGCTCCGCGGGGTCGAGTCCGATTACGGCGCGGCCCTCCGCCGGCTCGAAGCCGGCGAGGTCGACGCGATCCTCGAACTCCCCGACCGCTTCGAGCGGTCGCTCTCCACGTCGGCTCCCGAACGCGTGCGTATCGCCGCCAACGGCGTGAACGCCCTCAAGGGCAGTCTCGGCGGGCAGTATCTCGCCGCGGTCGTCCGTCAGGCTCTCGCCGAAAGGGCCCGCGAGTGCGGTCAGCAGCTGCCGGCCGAGGCGCTGGTCGTGCAGAACCGCTACAACCCGACGCTCGAATACCGTTTCTATATGATTCCGGCGCTGATGATCATGCTGCTGGTGATGATCTGCGGTTTCCTCCCGGCACTGAATCTCGTCGGCGAAAAGGAGGCCGGGACCATCGAGCAGATCAACGTTACGCCGGTCGGCCGCTGGACCTTCGCCCTGGCCAAACTGATCCCCTTCTGGGTGATCGGCCTGGTCGTCCTGGGGCTGGTGATGATCGTGGCAAAACTGCTCTACGGCCTGGCTCCCGAAGGCAGTATCGGTGCCATCCTCCTCGCCGCCGCGCTCTTCATCTTCACGATGTCGGGACTCGGTGTCGGCGTCGCAAACGGCTCCTCGAACATGCAGCAGACCATGTTCGTGATGTTCTTCTTCGTGATGGTCTTTATCCTGATGAGCGGGATGGTCACTCCCGTCGAATCGATGCCCCGCTGGGCCCAGGCGCTGACCCGGATCCTGCCGCCCCGCTACTTCGTCGATGTCATGCGCGCGCTCTACCTCAAGGGGGCCTCAATTGCCGATCTGTGGGTGAATTATGCGGCGCTGGCCCTCTTTGCCCTGATATTCAACGGCTGGGCGGCCCTGAGCTACCGCAAGCAGAGCTGATCCAGAACTCGGACGGCTCGGACGGCGAGATTCGGTAGGGGTCGCGGCGGGCGCCGGTTGGCTTCGGTTGTGCGGGAGGATGCCGGAGGTCGGATCCTGCGGCATGCAGGGTGCCGATGGCGGGTGTCGGTGAAGAGAACCGGCGGAGGGGTGTTGGCGGATAATGCCGGCGGGGTGGCTGGAAGGTGTCGCGGCGGCTACTCCCGGCCGGGAATCCACCCCGGAAGCAGGGCGTGACGCGACAGAAAATCGTAAAACGGCTGCCGGTAGTTCTCTGAAATCGGAATCCGTTCCTCGCCGAACAGAATCCGGTTCCGTTCGATCGTGCGGATCTTCGACGGCTGGACGATATACGAGCGGTGGACCCGGATGAAACGCTCCGTCGGAAGCTCCTCCTCGAGCGTCTTCAGGCTCAGCAGCGAAACTACCGGGCGGGCCTTCCCTTCGACGTGGATCTTCACGTAGTCTTTCAGCCCCTCGATGTAGAGAATCCGCTCGAGCGGGATCTGCTGCAGGCGGTACTCCGTCTTGACGAAGAGGCTCTGCCGCGGATCGCCCCCGTCATGCATGCCCGTCTCCCGCTCGGGGACAGCCTCTGCCGGCCGAATGGCGCTTCCCGCAACGGCAGAGTCCGCAGCCGGCTCCGTCGGGACGTGCCCCTCGGCCCGGCGCTTGAGTTCGAACCATTGGAGCGCCTTGTTCGCCGCCGCGAGAAAATCGTTGTAGCTGATCGGTTTGAGCAGGTAGTCCAGCGCCTGGACCCGGAACCCCTCCAGGGCATACTGGCTGAAGGCCGTCGTGAAGATCACGCGCGTCTCCTCGGGAAGCATCCGCGAGAGCTCCATGCCGCTCAGCCCCGGCATCTGGATGTCGCAGAAGAGCAGGTCGACCGGCCGTTCGCGAAGTGCCGCAAAGGCCGCCGTACCGCTGCCATAGGAGCCCGCCAGCTCGAGGTACGGCGTCTTGCGCACGTAGCCCTCCATCAACTCTACGGCCAGCGGCTCGTCGTCGATCACGATACAGCTCAGTTTCATGAATTTTCCGTCAGTGTTATGCACAGCAGCGCCGTGTAGGCTTCGCCCGTGCGTCCGTATTCGAAGGTATGGCGGTCCGGGTAGAGCATCTCCAGCCGCCGCGTGAGGTTGGCCAGCCCGATCCCCGAACCGCTGCGGTCCGACTCGCCCGATTTGGGAAAGTAGCTGTTCTCGATCCGGCAGATCAGCTGGTCACCGATCTCGTGGAGATCGATGGAGACATACGAGGGCCGGTCGTTGTCGACCCCGTGCTTGAAGGCGTTCTCCACCAGCGAGATGAACAGCAGCGGCGCTACAAGCCGTTGCGACGGATCCTCGGGCAGCGACACCCGGACCTGTACGTGGCGCGGCAGGCGGATGCGCATCAGCTCGATGTAGTCGCGCAGAAAGTCGATCTCCGCAGCGACGGGTACCAACGGGTGGCTGCTCTCGTAGAGCACGTAGCGCAGCAATCGGCTCAGGTCATGGACGGCCTGCTGCGCACGGTCGGTGTCGAGCTGGATGAGCGAGTAGATGTTGTTGAGCGTGTTGAAGAGAAAATGGGGGTTCAACTGGCTCTTGAGGTTCTGCAGTTCGGCCTGTGTGCGGCTGTGTTCGAGCTCCTTGCGGGCAGCTTCGGCCCGGTACCAGCCGCTGGTCATGCGGATGGCCACCCCGACCCCCACAACCAGAAGGTAGAGTGTCAGGTTGCCGGCGAAGAAACGCACCGTGTCCTGCCAAGGCCGTGCCATCGGCGGGCGGTGGTGCAGATCGGGCGGAAGCACGTAGCGGAACAGCAGGTGGACCAGGATCATCACCGCAGCAATCAGCAGCAGGTTGTAGCCCGTGAAGCGGCCGAAACGACGCGTGGTCAGGTAGCGGTCGATCAGCAGAAAGAAGTTCGTATAGAAGACCATCATGAACGAAAGCGGTACGAGCAGAAAGCGCACGTATTGCGGTCCGTTCATCAGCGGACGGTTGGGACCGGTCACGAAGAGCGGCATGCCGAAGATCACGGCCCAGGCCGTAAGGTGGACAAGCCAACCCGTGTATTTTGATTGCAATGCGGTCATGAAACAAAAGTAATAAAAAATCCAGTTTTTAAGCCGCAGGGGCGAAAGTTTCTGAAACCCGACAAGGCCCGGCCGCTCGCAGATCGTGGCCTCTTGGCCGGGCGGAATGCGAAGAAGACATTCGGAAACCCGATGAGGTTCGCACGCCCGCAGAACCCGGCTCTTAGCCGGGTGGAATGCGAAGAAGACATTCGGAAACCAGATGAGGTTCGCACGCCCGCAGAACCCGGCTCCTAGCCGGGTGGAATGCGAAGAAGACATTCGGAAACCTGATGAGGTTCGCACGCCCGCAGATTCCGGCTCTTGGCCGGGCGGAATGCGGTGAAGACTTCCCCGGAGACCTGATGAGGTCCGCACGCCCGCAGAACCCGGCTCTTAGCCGGGCTATTCGTAGCGGATGGCTTCGATCGGATCGAGCATGGCGGCTTTCTGCGCCGGGTACCACCCGAAGAAGACTCCCGTCAGCGTGCAGACCGCAAACGACAGAAAGACACTCCACGGCTGGATGTAGATCGGAAAGGCCGCCAGCAGGTTCACCGCGATGGCCGCCCCTACCCCGACGACTACCCCGATCAAGCCGCCCGTGACGCTGATCAGAATCGACTCGATGAGGAACTGTGCCAGGATGTCGATCCCCTTGGCGCCGATCGACATCCGAAGACCGATCTCACGCGTGCGCTCCGTCACCGAAACGTACATGATGTTCATAATGCCGATGCCGCCCACGAGCAGCGAAATACCCGCCACGGCCGCCAGCAGGACCGTCATCATGTCGGTCGTCGAGGTGAGCATCGAGGCCATCTCCTGCTGCGAACGGATCGAAAAGTCATCCTCGTCGGTGGGCTTCAGACGGTGGTTCTCGCGCAGGATCGCCGAAATCTCGTCGATGGCCTGGTCGGTGTAGGCCTCGGTCAGCGCCGAGCAGACGATCTCCTGCAGGTGGGTAATGGCCAGAATGCGCTTCTGGACCGTCGTGTAGGGGGCGATGATCAGGTCGTCCTGATCCATGCCCATGCTGTTGTAGCCCTTGCTCTCGAGCACCCCCACGATCCGGAACGGGATCGTCCCGAAACGGATGACCCGCCCCACGGGATTCTCCCCGTCGGGAAAGAGCTCCTCGACGACGGTCTTCCCCACGAGGCAGACCTTCGCGGCGGTCTTGATGTCCTGTTCGGAGAAGGTGTCGCCGTCGTCGACCCGGTAGCGGCGGATCTCCAGATAGTCGAGATTCACGCCGTAGACCGTCGTCGGGGTGTTGTTCGCCCCGTAGACGGCCTGCCCCGAACTGTTGACCGACGGCGAAACGTAGGTCACGTAACGCGTCTTGGTCTGGATATCCTCCAGATCCTGGAGCTTGAGCGACTCCATGTCGTCGGCACTCAGCTGCACACCGCCCCGGCGGTCGCCACCCGGGTGGATCATGATCATGTTCGATCCCATCTCGCTGATCTCGGCCTGGATGCTCCGCTTCGATCCCTGACCGATGGCCAGCATCGTAATGACGGACGCCACGCCGATGATGATGCCCAGCATCGTCAGAAACCCACGCAGCTTGTTGTTGCTCAGCGCCTTGACGGCTATTTTGAATAGATTTGCAAAGTTCATGGCCTAATCCTCCTGTCGCGGCAGCCGGGCCAGCGCCTCGGCCGCACTCAAAATGTGTTCGTTCTGCGTGTCGCCGGTGATGTGGCCGTCGCGCAGCGTGATGTTGCGGCTGCTGTACTGCGCGATCTCGGGGTTGTGCGTCACAAAGATGATCGTGCGCCCCTCGGCGTGGAGCTGCTGGAAAAGTACCAGCACCTCGAAACTCGTCCGCGTATCGAGGTTGCCCGTCGCCTCGTCGGCCAGAATCACCGCCGGGTTGTTCACCAGCGCCCGGGCAATGGCCACGCGCTGCATCTGTCCGCCCGACATCTGGTTGCTCTTGTGCAGGAGCCGGTCGCCCAGCCCCACGGCCTCCAGTGCCGCGATGGCCCGCTGGCGGCGTTCGGCAGCCCGGCACTGCGGGTTATACATCAGCGGCAGCTCGACGTTCTCGATGGCCGTCGTCTTCGGCAGCAGGTTGTAGTTCTGGAAGACGAAGCCGATCTTGCGGTTGCGCAGCGTCGCCCGCTGGTTCTTGTCCATCGTGCGCACCGAGACGCCGTCGAGATAGTACTCGCCCGAGGTCGGCGTGTCGAGGCACCCCAGCGTGTTGAGCAGTGTCGACTTGCCCGAACCCGAGGTGCCCATGATCGTCACGAACTCCCCCTCGCGGATCGTGAACGAGACGCCGCGCAGGGCGTGGACCGTCTCGTCGCCGACCTGAAAGTCCCGCCGGATTTGCTCCAGGCGGATCACCTCCTTCTTCTCCATGGCTGTATTCCGTTTTCCGCTCCCGGCGGGGTTATTTCTTCTTGTTGCTTCCCGGAGGCGTCGGCATGAAGGGGCTCCGCTCCGCGGTCGGGGCACTCGGCGTCTTCGTGGCGGCCGTCAGCCCCACGGCTACCGTATCGCCGTCGGTGAGCCCGCCGGTGATCTCCGTCATGTCGCCGCTTGCCGCTCCGGTCGTCACCAGCCGCGGCTGCAGTTGCCGGTCGTGCATCACCCACACCTCGCGCTGTCCGGAGGTCGCGGACGGTGCCTCCGCCCCGATCGTCAGCCCCGCTTCGCCCAGCAGTTCGGCATCGGGTACGAAACGCAGCGCCTTGGTCGGCACGGCCAGCGCCTGATCCTTCTCCAGCGTGTAGATCGTCACGTTGGCCGTCAGCCCCGGCTTCAGCTTCAGATCGGGGTTGTAGGCCGTGATGACCACCTCGTAGGTCACGACGCTCGATTCGGTCGTCGCCTCGAGCCGCACCTGCTCAACCGTCCCGCTGAACGTGTCGTCGGGATAGGCGTCGACCGTAAACTCCACCCGCTGGCCGTCGGCCACCTGTCCGATGTCGGCCTCGTCGACGTCGGCCACCACCTGCATCTGCGTCAGGTCGTTGGCAATCGTGAAGAGCGTCGGCGTCTCGAAGCCTGCCGCTACGGTCTGCCCCTCCTCGACGGCCCGGCTGATCACCACCCCGTCGATCGGCGAGGTGATGGTCGCATAGCCCAGGTTCCGTTCGACCTTCACCATGGCCGCCTTGGCCTGGTCGTAGGCCGCACGCGACTTCTCGTAGAGATACGTCGCGTCGTCGTACTCCTGGTCGCTGACCAGCGCCTTCTCGTGCAGCGCCTTCGTCCGCGCGTAGTTCTTCGACTGGTAGTCGTATTCCGCCTTGCAGTTCGCCAGCTCGGCCTGCGAGGACTCCAGCTCGGCCTGAAGCGTCACCTTGTCCATCTCGGCGATGAGCTGCCCGGCCTTCACCACGTCGTTGTAGTCGACGTAGAGCTTGTCGATGATGCCCGACACCTGCGTACCGACCTCCACCTCGGTGACCGGCTCGACGGTCCCGGTTGCCGTCACCGAATTGCGGATCGTAATGCGGCTCGTCGGTGCCGTCTCCAGCGTGATCTCCGACCCCTTCGACGGCCGCAGCACCAGCCACGCAACCACCACGACCGCCACGACAACCGCGGCGATCAGGATTCTCTTCCGTTTCATCTTATGTCTCTTGTTTTAGTTGATCGTACTTGTGCCGCGACCCTGGTAGATGTTCAGCAGCTCGATGTTCAGCAGCGCCAGGTACTTCGCCTGAAGCACCTCCTGCCGCGACGACGCCCACTCGTTCTGGGCCGTGATCAGCTCGACGGTGTTCTTCACGCCGAGGTTGAACTGCTCGCGCGTCAGATCGTAGCTCTCGCGGGCGTAGCGCTCCTTCTCGCTGGCGGCCCGGTACTGCGACTGCGCCGATACGGCATCCAGATAGGCCGACTCCACCTCGCGCAGCAGCGTCTTCTGCAGATCCTGCCACGTGAGACGGCTGTTCGCCTCCTCGAGGCGCGCCTTGTTCACCGCCGTGCGGTTCTTGCGGTTCGAGAAGATCGGTATGCTCAGCGTCAGGCCGATGTTCTCGTTGAAGCGGTTCCAGACCTGGCTCCCGCTTTCGTATCCGCCGTTCGACAGGTGTCCCGTGCCGATGCCGGCGGTTAAGGAAACGGAGGGATAGAACCCGGCCTGTGCCTGCCGAATGCCCAGCTCCGCAGATTCGACAGCCAGTTTGCCCCGTTCGATCTCGGGCATGGCCTCCAGCGCCGTTGCATAGATTGCGGCTTTGGCGGGCAGGGACGACAACACCTCACTCTCTTGGATGGCAGGCGTGGCCAGCTCCATCTCCTCCGTTATGTCGAGCTCCAGCAGCTGTTTGAGCTGGAGCCGGTAGTTGTCGAGCGACGTACGGGCCGTCGTGACCTGGTAGAGGTCGCTCGCATATTGACTCTCGAGTTGCGCGAAATCGACCCGGCTGATCGATCCCGCACGCCACAGCTCCTCGGCCCGGTCGCGCTGGGCCCGTGACGCCTCGGCCGTGTTGAGGGCCACCTCGACCGATTCGGCCGCATAGAGTGCCTGCAGGTAGGCCTGCACGATGGCAATGCGGATGTCGTTCTCCGATTCGGCGACCGTGAGGGCGTCGATGCGGTTCTGAAGCTGCTGCTGCTTGACCGTCGTGCGGAGGCGTCCCCCTTCGTAGAGCGTCAGCCCGGCGTTCACGCCGTAGGTGCCGCTGTAGGTGTTGCGGTCGGTGACGTTCGTCGACGGGTAGTTCGTGAAGCCCTGCGTCGTCGAGGCCGTCAGCGAGGGGAGCAGCGCCGCCTTCGCCTCTTCGGTGTCCTCAAGCCCCGAAAGGTAGTTGTTGCGGCTCTGGCGCAGCTGGATGTTGTTCTCCAGGGCATAGCGCAGGCATTCGTCCAGCGTCCAGACCCGGGTCGCGGGGAGGGTGTCGGCGGCATGCAGCTCCTCCCGCTCTTCGAGAAGCCGCGTGGCTCCCTCGGCCCCGACGGCCAGCAGGCTCAGCAGCATGGTGCCGTATGTCAACACGATTCGTCTCATGGAAATCTCGTTTTCTTTGCCGCAAAGCTATCCATCCCCTCCCGTGTGTGCAATTTAAATAGACGAAGCGGGTGATTCCATCGACGAAAAGGCCCGGACGTTCGACGACGTTCCGGGCCTCTTACTCGCTTGCAGTCCGAAAATACGGGCGTATCGCGGTGGCGAACGGTTACTGAAGCGCCTTCCCGAGCTGTTCGCACCAGGCGGAAATGCGGGCTGCATTCCGGGCCGGGGAGCTCTCGTCGATGGCCAGTCCGAGAAGCTTGCCTTCGCTGCAGATCAGCGAGTGGATCGAGCCGTATTCGGCCGGATCGCTGCTCCCCAGGAAGGTGCAGCCGCTCCCCTGCAGGGCTTCGTAAATCACGCCGACGGCATCGCAGAAGGTATCGGGATAGGATTCGCTGTCGCCGCAGCCGAACAGGGCTACCCGTTTTCCCGACAGGTCACAGCCCTTCAGGGCGTCGAGAAATCCGTACCAGTCGTCCTGCAAATCGCCGCAACCCCAGGTCGAACTGCCCAGAATCAGCAGGTCGTAGGGTTCGGTAGCGGCGGGGCTCGATTGTGCAACGTTGTGGATGTCGGCATCGGCAATGCCCAGCTGGCGTGCGATCTCCCGGGCGACACTTTCGGTCGTGCCGGTGGTGCTTCCGAAAAAAATTCCGCTTTTCATGGCTCTCTGATTTGGTTTTACGCTGCAAAGAAAAGGTATTCCCCCGGGCCGGTCAATACCTATTTCTCGTGGTTTTGGACTCTGTGGCGGGGAACCTTCGGAAAGAAGAGATTTTTTTCTGGAAAAAGGATCGCGATTCATTCTCGGGCTCAGACGTCTGCTATCTACCCTATTACCAGCTGTTTGTCGCGTCTTTTTGCTTGTGCGGATTTACTGTCGGTGGGGAGTGACCGCAAAAAAAGTGGCAGGATATGGGTGAAAAATTTGGAGATTCACATTTTTTAGCTACCTTTGCACTCGCAATCAGCAAGACGCCCCACGGCACAACTGCCACGGCGAAATGCAAATGCGGAAATAGCTCAGTTGGTAGAGCGCAACCTTGCCAAGGTTGAGGTCGCGGGTCCGAGTCCCGTTTTCCGCTCCAGAGGGGGCCAGAAAGAAACCCCGATAGAAAGCAAAAAGCCTTGTATATCAGCGATATGCAAGGCTTTTTCTTGTATTCTCCCACTCCTGTTGACGCAAAAGGCAGCAAGTATTTCACGCCTTAATCGTGACCTATTTTCGGTCCGGGCAAAATAGGTCACGATTTGGCCATATTTCGCTGATTTGCATCATTTTACTCGGCAACATTCCGGTGCTGAAGACGTTTAATTTACTCAAAAACCAAGCAGCCATGTTGCCACGAACCACCTTCAGCGTTGTCTTCTTCTGCAAGAAGACCAAAGTCACGAAAAAGGGCAAGGCCCCGATCTATGCCCGTATCACTACGACCGGTCAGTCGACTGAAATCTACACACAGTGCCAGATCGAGCCGGAACGCTGGAATCAGCGCCTCGAACGCTCTCTCTACAAGGATGAGGTCGACCAGCAGATCAACTGCATCGTAGCCAGCTACCGGGCCTCAATCCTTGCCGCCTACGACCGCCTGATCCAGGAGAACAGGACGCCGACCTGCTTTGCCGTCAAACAGCTGCTGGGCTCCGCCTCTTCTAGCCGGATGATGCTGGCGGAGTTCGGCAAATACTGCGAGAAACGGCAGCAGGAGGTCGGCACTCGCATCACACAGCTCACGGCCAACAAGTACCACCGCCTGCTGCGCTACATGACCGAATATATCCGGCAGGTGTACGGCAAGGAGGATCTTCCGCTGGAGACGATCGACTATGCCTACGTCGATGGATTGAACACCTATATGCAGACGGCCTACAACTGCCACAACAACGGGGCGGTCAATCTGCTCTGCTGTTTGAAGAACTTTCTGCTCTATGCGGTCCGCAACGAGTGGATCGAGAAGAACCCCTTCCGTTACTACAAGATGAAGATCGACAAGACGAATGTCAAGGTGCCGCTGACGAAAGCGGAGCTGGATTTGCTGCTAAGGCGACAGATGCCCAACGAGCGGCTGGAACGGATCCGGGATGTCTTCTGCTTCTGCGCGCTGACGGGACTGGCCTTCACGGATGTCGACCACCTGCGGCGGGAACACTTCACGACGGACGAGGAGGGACAGCTGTGGATCCATAAACCGCGGGAGAAGACTGCGGTGATGAGCCGCGTCCCGGTACTTCCGCAGGCGGCGGCCCTGCTGGAGAAGTACCGCGACGATGCCAACTGCCGGGCACGAGGCAAGCTGCTGCCCGTCCCGTCGAACACGAAGATGAACGCCTACCTGAAGGAGATAGCGGATATTTGCCAGATTCATAAGCATCTGACCACGCATTGCGCAAGGCATTGATCTCAGATATATCCACTGAATGAGAGATATTTACAGAGATCTATCAGCCGACAGGTAACGATTTGGAGACGAGCGATATTCGCTGAATCTCTCGATTCTGCATCGCCGGAAAGAACGCTTTCTTGTGTTGCAAAGATAGCATTTTTTAATTGATACATGAATTTTGCACCTCCAATTTGATACCTTAATGATACCAACCGAGTAAGTGCAGCGGTTTTCTCAGCATGGATAAATTATATTTAACTTTTTTCAGAACGAATTTGTCGATATCCGGAGCCCAAACGTTGTCATTGCCCATCGAGATCCTGTTGCGGCCCTTCCGGAGTCGGATCCTGACCTCGAACGTTCCGATAGCACCGCGTGTCGGCTCCACCTCGATCGTCTGCACGGTATCATTGACCCGCAGGCTCAGACGGCGCGTTTCGTCGCATTCATAAAACAGGGTCATCGTATAACGGCCGCCCTTCCGGCTGTAGACATCCTCCCATATGGCCCGATTTTCCGGGCTTCCACCCAACTGCGCTATTTTGGCTCCCGACGAATAGCGTCCGTTCCGTACATACCGAATCGGACGTTCCGAACCACGCCCCACTTCGTCGTAGGCGGGCAGCAGAGCATGTTCCGCTTCATAGGTCGTACGCTCCAGCCGGGTGTCGGTCCGCAGCGACCAGATCTCCACGCTTTGCGGGGCTACCCTCAGACGAATCGTGTCACCCAGCGTCCCGAGATCCGCGTGCCGGAGCAGATCTCGGGCCGTCGTCCGGCCTCCGACCTCCAGATCGGCCAACGGCTGTATGAAATCAAGGGCGTGGTCGGTCGGATTGTAAAACGCGACCACCCGCCTATTCCCATACCGGCGCTCCAGATCCTTGACCAGCACGTAACCGCCACGTGACGCCAGCACCACGTAGGCCTGCAAACCGAGCGGATCCTGGTTGACGGCGATCAACTCGCGGTTTTGCAACAACTCGAGCGATGCTCGCGGAATCGTGGTCAGATCACAGCCGATCAGCAGCGGGGAACTCATCACACACCACATGCCGAAATGGACCTCCTCCTGGCTGCGGGTCAGTCCGCGGCCGATTTCCAACATGTCCATGTCATTGTAGTGCCCGCCGCCCGCATAGGCCGAGAGGTAAAGATTTCTGGAGATGATCCGTTTGACCGACTTCCAGTTCGGAGCAATATCACCATCGATACGCCACGATCCGGCCACCTCCCGGGCCCATACGCCGGGGAAGGCCCAACGACACAGGTTGATCCGGATGTCGTTGCGCCCGGTGGCCCGGATCGCCCTGCAGATGGCCCGGTAGCGGGACTCCTCGTCCAATCCGAGTTCGCGGCCACCGCAATAGTCGATCTTGATGAAGTCAAAGCCCCAGTCCCGGAAATAGCGATCGGCATCCTGCCGGTCATGGCCGTAGAATCCGGCTCCGATGCCGTTGACGTCGTTGTCGTAGATCGAACCGCAGGTGTTGCTCCCGGCATCGCTGTAGATCCCGGCGCGAAGGCCCAAGGCGTGGATGTAGTCGACAACGGGCCGCATTCCGTTCGGAAAGCGTTCGGGATGCGTTTGCATGGTTCCATCGGCAGCTCGCTGTCCGAAGAAGCCGTCGTCGATATTGACATGATCGTACCCAACGGCCTGGAATCCCCGTTCAACCAGGGCTGTTGCCTGTTTTTTGATGAGTTCTTCGCTGATATGGACCCGATAGGTATTCCACGAACTCCAACCCATCACCGGCGGCAGACATTCCCCGCATGCCTCGTCACCCGAGCCTCCGCCGGAGTCTGACGCCGCCCGCAGTTGCGATGCTGCGGCAAGAAGCCCCCCGCAAAGCAGTATCCGTCGAATCAGTCTGTACATACACCGATCATTCGGCCTGCAATTCGACAACGGCGCTTCGGCCCCGCTCCGCCGTGAAGAGCGGCAATCCGACCTTCATCAGATAATCCCCGCCGACGACCCGGCCGTTGAGCGCCAGACGCGACTTCTGCCCGGGCATGAGGTTGATCTCGCGGATCCGGTACCGGGTCTGCGGATCGAGACCCGACAGACGGACCGTCGGCAGCGGCTCCCGGTAACGGGGCTGGAGGTCGTAGGCAAAGACGACGGAACTCTTCCGGTCTTTCGAGACGCTCTGCACCGCCGCATGCTCCCCCTCGTAAGGCGAAACCAGACGATAAAAGTCCCCGTCGAGGATCGTCGGCTTCAGGCGGTCGTAATCCCGCAGCGCCTGACGGCAGAACTCCCGCTGCGCGGCGGTCAGCTTGTCGACGATGATATCGAAGCCCAGCTTGCCCATCATGGCGACATCCGTGCGGAACTTGATCGAAGCCCCCTTGTTCCAGTTGGTCACATGGGCGCATATGCTCTTCATCGGGAAGAAATAGGAGAAGCCCCACTGGATGAAGATCCGCTCGAAGGGATCCGTATTGTCACTGGGCCAGAACTCCGTGAAGTAACGCAGCGCCTCGTAATCGGTCCGTCCGCCGCCGCCCGAGCAGAGCATCATCGGAAGATCCGGATATTTGGCCCGGATCCGGTCCAGCACCCGGTACAATCCCCGCACGTAGTCGACCCACAGATGCGACTGTTTGCGCTCCAGAAACGCCGAATGGGCATTCATGATCGGGCTGTTGCAGTCCCACTTGAAATAGGCGATGCCGGGCGTCTCCGTCAGCAGGCGGTCCACCACACCGAAGACAAAATTCTGCACCTCGGGATTCGAGAGATCCAGCACCAGCTGGTTGCGATAGTAGATCTCCTCGCGGTTGGGATCACGCAGGACCCAGTCACAATGTTTTTCATAGAGTTCGCTGCGCGGGTTGACCATTTCGGGCTCGATCCAGAGGCCGAAGCGGACGCCCTTTTCTTCGGCCTTTTCGACCAGTCGGGCGA
Source organism: uncultured Alistipes sp. (assembly GCA_938014215.1). GTDB lineage: Bacteria > Bacteroidota > Bacteroidia > Bacteroidales > Rikenellaceae > Alistipes. The sequence goes on from CALLRW010000041.1 coordinate 158,712, forward strand.
TTCCGCCGGGCAGTTTCTCCCGGGTCTCCTCCCAGTCACCAAGTCCCTGATGGGCCGAGCTGCGCGGATATTTGTTGCCGAACCAGCCGTCGTCGAGCAGGAACAGATCCACCCCCAGACCGGCGGCATCGTCCATGATGGAATCCAGCTTCGCCTCATTAAACTTGAAATAGGTCGCCTCCCAGTTGTTGAGCAGCGTCATGCGGTCACCCGTGCCATCCTTTAGCCGATGGTTGCGGGCCCAGTCATGCAGGTTGCGGCTGGCCTCTCCGGCCCCCGAGTGGCTGAGGGTGAAGATGAAATCCGGCGTACGGAACACCTCCGAAGGCTCCAGCCGGTAATCGGATGCCGCCGGATTGATCCCCGAGAGAATCCGCAGCCGGTTGTCGGGATCGACCTCGAACGTGAAGCGGAAATTCCCGCTCCAGGCCTGCGTCCCCAGAAGGACCGTCCCGGAGTTCTCCGCCATCCGACCATCCAGCGAAAGGGCGAACATCGGGGAACAAAACAGGTTGGCACGGGTTCCGAGCGTCGTTTCGAGGACTTTTTTCCCAAAATTCAACCGCGTTGCAGACATGTTGGCCTCCCGGGCCCAGTTGCCCGAGAATTCCGTGAGGTAATAGTCCCGGGCCTGAAGCCGAAGCATCGAAGAGGCGTATTTATGCAGAAGGAGGGATTTGCGCTCGCGGTGCGAGATCTCCATGTGGCTCACGATGACATTCTCGCGTTCGAAGGCGCGGAAAACCAGCGTCACATCGACCGGGTAGACCTCGTCGCGCAGGCGGATACGGGTTTCGGTCACCCCCTCCTCCACCTGCGTGCCTGTATGGGAGAGACAGGTCAGCCGCAACGACGTATTGCCATCGGCATGGGTTACCCGCAGCGCCGGCGTGAAGAAATCGCCCGAGCCATAGGTCACATAGGCGCTCTCTCCGGCCGGAATCAACGCCAGGTCGGTGTCATCGGCCAAGGCCGGACCCAAATAGTGCTGGAGAAGACAGCCTTGTTCATCGACCTGATAAATCAGATCCGTCTGGTCGGTGTGGATGCGGATCAGCTCCCCGGCCTGCATCTGAAGGGCCGCAACGAGGGATATGAGGATCAGCAGTTGTTTCATTTCGATTTCAAATTCACGGAATAAACGTCTGTTTCAACTTCGATGCCGGCCCGTCAGTGTTTGACCGCATCGGATTTCGGATGAGGCACCTTCCGCCCGAAACGGAAGAGTTTGGACTCAGTTCTGGAGCTGTGCATCAGTGCATCGAACTCCCGAACCATCTCGGGGTATTCGGCCGCCAGATCCCGCGTCTCGCCGGGATCCTCGGCCAGATTGTACAGCTGGATGCCGCCGCCCTTCGAGACATCGTACCGCACGGCTTTCCAGTCACCGCGGCGGATGGCCTGACGGCCGCCCTGCTCGTGGAACTCCCAATAGAGATAGTCGTGTTCCGGCTGTTCGCCCCGTCCGGTCAGCGTCGGAAGATAGGAGATGCCGTCCGTCGGAGCCTCGGGCTCAACCCCGAGCAGATCGGCCGCCGTGGGCAGGAAATCCCAGAAGGCCGAGATGTGATCCGTCCGCGTCCCGGGCTCCACGACTCCCGGCCAGCAGGCGATGAACGGTACGCGGATCCCGCCCTCGTACAGGTCCCGCTTGAAACCGCGCCACGGGCCGTTGCTGTCGAAGAAGCGGGGATCGGCTCCGCCCTCATGGTGGGGACCGTTATCCGAAGTAAAGACGATGAGCGTGTTTTGTGCCAGCCCGAGGCTGTCGACCAGGTGGCAGATCTCGCCCACCTGCCGGTCGAGCAGTGCAACCATCGCCGCAAAGGCCGCATGGGTATGTTCCTGCGATCCGTAGCCGCCGTTCTTGTAGTTGGGGCCGCTGTCACAGCCCTGGAACGAACGCTCGGCCTCCAACTCGGGGCGTCCGACGAAGGGATCGATCTCGGAGTCGGGGAGCCGCAGCTCGGCATGCGGGATCGTCGTCGTATACCACAGGAAGAAGGGATTTTCCCGATTCCGTTCGATGAATTGCAGGGCGGCCTTGTGGATCAGGTAGGGGGCGTATTCGCCTTCGGCCGTTCCGCGGTTGCCGTCGAGCATCACCTTCTCGGTATTGTGCCACAGATGATAGGGATAGTAGTTGTGGGCCAGCCGCTGGCAGTTGTAGCCGTAGAACTCGTCGACGCTCTGGGCATTCGGAGCTCCGACCGTCTGCGGGGCTCCGAGGCCCCATTTCCCGAAGACACCCGTCGCATAGCCGTGCTCCCTGAACAGCCGGAAAACGGTGTATGTATCCTCCGGAAGAGGCTGCTGCCCCTCGACCGGATACTCCTTGTTGCCGCGGATGGGCGTATGACCGGTATGCAGACCCGTCACGAGACACGACCGCGACGGGGCACTGACCGACGAACCGGCGTAATGCTGCGTGAAGAGCTTGCCCTGGGCTGCCAGCCGGTCGATGTTCGGGGTCGGGATCTTCTGCTGCCCCAGGCAGCCGATATCGGCATATCCCAGATCATCGGCCAGGATGAAGATGATATTGGGTCTCTCCGGCAGGGGGTGGGATTGGGATTGGGGCTGGGCCGAGGCCAGCAGCGGAGCCATCGAGGCTCCCAGCAATAGGGTTTTCTTCATATGGATAGCAGTTTTATGAGCAAGACGTCAGACGAGGTATCGAAGTTCTCTCATCCTTCTGCAAAGGAAAGAATATTTCGGCGGATCAGGGTCTGAAATCGGCTCAAAAAAGGGTGGAAACAAACTCTTTGACAAATATACGGAGTTCTTTGATCCGACAGCACACCTCCGTTTGCGATTTTGTGGGTATCTTTGGAGTGGAATGCAGGGCTCGATGGAAAACCGGTTCGGGTCTGCTATCCGGTCGTATACGCTATACCCAAAACACAAATAAATGCAGTTATCATGAACCGAAAAATGATCTGTGTACTGCCGCCGCTGGCACTGGCCGCCGGTGCCTGCAGCCAACAACCGGCCGAACCCGAACGGCCCAACATCCTGCTGATCGTAGCCGACGATCTGGGTATGGGCGACCTGGGCGCCTATGGCGCCACGGCCATCCACACCCCCAACATCGACTCACTGGCTGCGCAGGGAGTCCGCTTTACAAACGGATACGCCACCTCGGCTACCTCCACCCCAAGCCGCTACGCGCTGTTCACGGGGCTCTATCCGTGGCGCAATGCCGACGCAAAGATCCTCCCGGGCGACGCTCCGCTGCTGATCCCCACCGACTGCCCCACCCTGCCGAAGATGATGCAGGCTGCCGGCTACAACACCGCGGCCATCGGCAAGTGGCACCTCGGCATGGGTGACGGCAACGTCGACTGGAACCAACCCATCACCCCGAGCGCCAATACCGTCGGCTTCGACTACACGTGTCTGATCGCCGCCACGAACGACCGCGTGCCGACCGTCTACGTCAAGAACGGACTCGTCGAGGGGCTCGATCCCGCGGATCCGATCTACGTCAACTACAAGAAGAATTTCGAGGGCGAACCCACGGCCATGACCAACCCCGAGATGCTGAAAATGAAGTGGCACCACGGACACAACAACTCGATCGTCAACGGCATTCCGCGCATCGGATTCATGAAGGGCGGTCAGAAGGCCCGCTGGGTCGACGAGGAGATGGCCGACTATTTCGTCGGCGAGGTGGAGAACTTCCTCGACCGGCAATCCGCCGACAAACCCTTCTTCCTCTATTACGGACTCCATGAGCCGCACGTACCCCGGGCTCCGCATGCCCGCTTCGTGGGGAAGACCGATCTCGGACCGCGCGGTGATGCCGTCGTCGAGGCCGACTGGTGCGTCGGTGAGGTGATCGCCCACCTCGAAGAGAAGGGGCTGCTCGACAATACGCTGGTGATCTTCACCTCGGACAACGGCCCGGTGATCAACGACGGCTATTATGACGAGGCCGAGGAGCGGCTGGGCAGTCACGATCCCAAGGCCGGCACGCGCGGCGGCAAGTACAGCCTCTACGACGGCGGCACGCACATTCCGATGATCGTCTACTGGAAGGGCCACATCGCCTCGAAGGTCTCGCTGGCGCTCGTGTCGCAGCTCGACTTTTTCGCATCGCTGGGCAAACTCGTCGGCGGTGAGGTCCCCGAGGGTATTGACAGCCGCGAACATTTGGACGCTCTGCTCGGGAAATCCGACTCGGGGCGTCAGGATCTCGTTCTCGAGGCCCAGGGCAAGCTGGCCTACCGCAATGGCAAGTACGAGCTGATCCCGCCCTACAAGGGCCCCGAGCGCAACATCACGAAGAACGAGCTGGGCAATCTGCCCGAATGGAGCCTCTTCGATCTGGAGACCGACCGCGGTCAGCTCCGCAACATCGCCGCCGAAAATCCTCAAACGGTCGAGACGCTCAAAAGCGCCTTCCTCACGATCGTCGGCGACCACTACAAGCCCTTTGTCAAGGAGGAGAAGCTCAAATAGATCGGGGATCATCCCCGGGATCGGTCCAAACAGATCGGGAGGCGTCCAAACGGACACCTCCCGATCTGCGTTTCACGGCACCATGCGACACCACCATCAAAAAACCGAAGCCGATGCTCTGCCGGATTCGGTTCGCTCGTGAATTGATTTTCCGGCTTCTGCTCTGCCCCCTCTCAAGACTCCTTGTAGGCGGTCGGTGAGCAGCCGACCGCCTTCTTGAAGTAGACCCCGAAGAATGACTGATTGGCGAAATTCAGCAGGTCAGAGACCTGCTGTACGGTATATTGTCCGCTCTTGAGCAGGGCCTTGGCCTCGAGGATCACGTAGTCGCGGATCCAGTCGCCGGCATAACGGCCGCTGACGGTGTGGATCACCTGCGAGAGGTATTTCGGCGTCAGACAGAGCCGGTCGGCATAGAACTGTATGCTGCGCTCCGAGGCGTAGTGCTGCCGTAGCTCCTCGAGAAAACGGTCGAAAATCTGCCTGCGGCGCGACCCCTGGCGGGTATCCTGCTCCTCGACGAGCGGAGCCATCAGCTGGCAGATCTCGCCGTAGAGCACCTGCAGATAGCCCTTCAGGATGTCGTGCTTGAAGCGGAAGTCGGGTTGTCGGAGCTTGTCGCGCAGGGCGCGGAAGATGGCGAGTATCCCGGCCGTCTGGGCATCGGTAAGCTCCAGCAGCGATCGTCGGGCGAGGAACTTCCGGACGATGAGTGCCCCTTTGGAGTTCTCCTCCGTGAGGATGTAGTCGTTCGGGAAGGCGATGAAGACAATCTGGAAATCGGGCGAGAAATCCAGACACTGGCCGATCGACCCCGGCGTGACGATCTGCAGCGAATTGCGGTGCAGTTCGTATTCGTTGAGATTCAGCCGGACGCGCATCGTCCCGCCCAGACAGAGCTGGAGCATCGAAAATTGAATCTTGAAGGGGTAGGGGGCCGTGAGGAAGCGGCGCATCGTCGGGTCTTGCGAGAGGTTGCGCCGGGGAGTCGTCCCGTCGAGGTCGCCGACCAGAAAGAAGCGGTTGTCGAAGATGCAGGCCTGCTCGTCGAAGGGGATTGTCTCCAACTGGAGGGCATTGAAGTTCCGGGTATCAGTCATGGTTGTTCGTCTTTACGTCGGCAAATATACGGATTGAAACAATAAATAGAGTGATTTGATCGCTGAAAGGTGTTCTTATCCATCCTTTCGAACAATAGACCGGCCGCATGTGACAAAAGTCTTTGCGGAAAAATCGGGAACTTTGCCGGCGAGAAATCTCTAAAAAACAGGATCATGATAAAACATGCAGAAAGAGGCCTCGGAGTCGTGTTGGCAGCGGCTCTGATGGGTGGCTGCGGAGGCGGTACGCAGAGCGCGCCGTTCGTGCAGCGGGTAAGCCTGGTACAACCCGTCGCGCTGGGCGGCGAAACGACGCGCTGCTATTCGGGCGTCGTGCGGGCGGCCCACGAGGTGAATCTGGGCTTCAAGACGCCCGGACAGATTGCGCGGATTCTTGTCGCCGAGGGCGATTTCGTGCGCCGGGGGCAGTTGCTCGCCGAACTGGATGATGCCGATTACCGGCTGGCGGTCGAGGCGCTGCAGATCCAGTACGACCAGCTGCGGGACGAGGTCGAGCGTACGCAGCGCCTTTTCGAGCAGCGCAGTGTCTCGGCCAACGATTTCGAGAAGGCCCGTGCCGGGTTGCGGCAGCTGGGCATCCAGCTGCAGGCCAACCGCAACAAACTCGACTATACGAAGCTCCATGCTCCGGCCGACGGTTATGTCCGGGCGGTGAACTTCTCACCGGCGGAGATGGTCGATGCCGGGACGGCTATTCTGTCCCTGCTCGATGTCTCGCACATGGAGGTTGAGGTCGATATTCCGGCGTCCGAGTATCTGCGGCGCGACCGTTTCACCCGCTTCACCTGCCGGGCGGCGGGGATCGACGGCGAAACGCCGCTGCAGCTTGCCGGACTGCCCCCCAAGGCCGACGGCAACCAGCTCTACCACCTGACCCTCGCCTTTGCCGCACGGCCCGACCGGCAGCTGACGGCCGGCATGAACATCGAGGTGCGGATCGCGATGGCCGATACGGCGCGTCGGCAGGGATTTGCGCTTCCGCTGGGGACCGTCTTCCTCGAGGGGGATACTCCGAGCGTGTGGGTCCTCGGGGCCGACTCGACCGTGCGGCGGCGGGCCGTCGTGCTCGACAACACCGATGCCGAAGGGCGGGCCGTCATCCGCGAGGGGCTCGACGGCAGCGAACGGATCGTGCGGGCCGGCGTCTCGGCTCTCGAAGAGGGTGAAAAGGTGCGGGTGCTGGATGCCCCGAGCCAAACCAACGTGGGAGGGCTGCTGTGATGAAGCTGAAATTGACGGAGTTTTTCATGCGGCGGCCGGTATTGTTCTGGTCGCTCATGGGGGCGATCCTCATTGCGGGGGTGCTGTCGTTCCTCTACATGCCCAAGCTGGAGGATCCGGCCGTGGCGGTCAAGCAGGCGATGGTCGTCATTCCCTACCCCGGGGCGAGCGCCCACGAGGTGGAGCTGAAGGCGGCCCAGCTGATGGAGGACGAGCTGCGGGCGCTGCCCGACGTGAAGAAGGTGAAGAGCGAGTGCCGCAACGGTTCGGCGATGCTGACCGTCGAGTTCCAGATGACGGTGCTGAACCGCGACCTGGAGCAGCATTTCGACCTCCTGCGCCGCAAGGTGAGCGACGCCGCCCAACGGCTGCCGCAGGGGTGTTACGAGCCGGTGGTCATCGACGACATGATGGATGTCTACGGCATCTTCTATGCCCTGACGGCCGACGGTTACGACTATCCGGAGATGTACCGCTATGCCAAGTTCCTGCGGCGCGAGCTGCTCGACGTGAAGGGGATCAAGCGGATCAACATCGCCGGCAACCGCGACGAGGTGATCAACATCATCCTCTCGAAGGAGCAGATCGCCCGCAACGGCGTGATCCCGACCCAGATCATGTCGGCGCTGCAGCAGGCCGGCAAGACGGTCAACGCGGGGATGTACCCGAGCGACGGCGAACGCATTGCGCTCTATGTCGATTCGGCGGTTGACGACGTGGAGGCGATCCGCAACCTGGAGATCCGCACGATGGACGGCCGCCAGATGCGCATCGGCGACGTGGCCCGCGTTGAACGGGGCTACGCCACGCCGCAGCGCAACGGCTTCTTCGTCGACGGACGTCCGGCGCTGGCCCTGTGCATCGCCATGGAGTCGTCGGCCATCGTTCCCGACGTGGGACGGGCGGTTGATGCACGCCTCGCGGAGGCCATGCGGCAGCTCCCGGCCGGTTTCCACACCGAGAAGATCTTCTTCCAGCCCGACAAGGTCTCGGCCGCCATCTCGTCGTTCATGTGGAACCTGCTCGAATCGGTCGTGATCGTCATCCTGGTGCTGATCTTCACGATGGGGCTGCGCAGCGGACTGATCATCGGATTCGGACTGGTGCTGACGGTGGCCGTGTCGTTCCCGATCCTGCTGACGTGCGGCACGACGCTGCAGCGCATCTCGCTCGGGGCCTTCATCGTGGCGATGGGCATGCTGGTCGACAACGCCGTGGTGATCATGGACGGCATCCTGATCGACCGCAAACGCGGCCTCGGCCCGAAGACCTACCTCTACCGCATCGGCCGCAATACGGCCCTGCCGCTGCTCGGGGCGACCGTCATCGCCGCCTCGACCTTCCTGGGGATCTACCTCTCGCCCGATTCGGCGGGCGAATATGCCGGCGACCTCTTTCTGGTGCTGTGCGTGAGCCTGCTGGCCAGCTGGGTGCTGGCGCTGGTCCAGGTGCCGATCTGCGCCAAGACGTGGCTCCCGGCCCGCGAAAAGGAGCTGCCCGGGGCGCAGCAGCCTGTCGTGATGAATTCGCCGGTTCACCGCTTCGTGCGCCGGGCGATCGCCTTCCTGATCGGCTACAAGCGGGCGACGATCATCGTGGCATTCGCCGTGCTGGCCCTCTCGATCTTCGGCATGACGCGCGTCAGGAACCTCTTCTTCCCCGACTTCGACTACAAGCAGTTTGTCGTCGAGTGCTTCTTCCCCTCGGCCACGGATGCCGACCGGGTGCGCGACCGTCTGCTCGTGATGAGCGACAGCGTGCGGCGCCATCCGGGGATCGAACGCGTGGCCGTCAGTCAGGGCAGCGCTCCGGCTCACTACTGCCTGGTGCGTCCGATGACCTCGGGCGGCGACTGCTACGGCGAACTGATCGTCGACTGTCCCGACTACAGGACCGTGGTCCGCGAGATCCCCTCGATCCGCCGGCAGCTGCGCGAGGCGTTCCCCGAGGCCTACATCCGCATCCGCAAATATAACTTCTCGATCTCGACGTCGCACACCGTCGAGGTGGAGTTTGCCGGGCCCGATCCGGCCGTGCTGCGCGAATTGAGCGCGCAGGCCGAGGCCGTCATGCGCCGCTGTCCGTACGTCGACGCCTACTCGGTAGAGAACAACTGGAAACCCCGCGGCAAGGCCCTCGTGGCCGAGTTCAACCAGCAGGATGCCTTGCGGGCGGGGATCGGCCGCGGGGATGTGGCCAACGCCCTGCTGGCCGCCACGGACGGCATGCCGGTCGGGGTGCTGAACGACCAGGAGCGGATGGTGACGCTGAACCTCCAGGTGCGCAACGACGACGGCAGCCGCATCCGCAACCTCGACCAAATCCCGGTCTGGAGCATGATGAACCTGCGGATGACCGACGAGGAGCTGCAGGGGGCGCTGGCCGGCGGCCGGGGGATGAGCGAACTGCAGGACCGCGTGTTCCGCGCCATGCCCCTGGGCAATGCCGTGCGTGACATCCGCCTCGACTGGGACGAGGATCTGGTGCTGCGGATGAACGGCAGGCGGGTGATCGAGGCCGAGTGCGACCCCAATCCCGACTGCGACGAGGCCACGCCGGCCAAGGTCGTGGCGGCGATCCGCCCCGAGATCGAGGCCATCACGCTGCCCGACGGCTACACGATGCGCTGGGTCGGCGAGGGCGAACTGCAGGGCGAGGCCATCGGCAACCTGATGAAGTACCTGCCGCTGACCGTCTTCCTGATCCTGGCCATCCTGCTGGCGCTGTTCAACAGCTGGCGCAAGGTGCTGCTCATCCTGCTGTGCTTCCCGTTCGTCTTCTGCGGCATCACGCCGTCGCTGCTCCTCACGGGCCAGCCGCTGACCTTCATGGCCATCATCGGCATGATGGGGCTGATCGGCATGATGGTCAAGAACGCCATCGTGCTCGTCGACGAGATCAACCGCCTGCAGACCGAGGAGCACCGGTCGCCCTACACGGCCGTCATCGAGGCTACGGTTTCGCGTGTGCGGCCCGTGCTGATGGCCTCGCTGACGACGATCGTCGGGATGATCCCGCTGGTCGGCGACCCGATGTACGGATCGATGGCCCTGACGATCATGGGTGGACTCACGGTCGGTACGATCATCACGCTCATCCTGCTGCCGCTCTTCTACGCGGCGATGTTCCGGATTCGCAAACCTCAAAACGCTTAAGTTATGAAAATCAAATATCTATTGTGCGCCGTTCTGTTGACGGGCGTTGCGGCCCGGGCCCAGGAGCCGCTGCCGTTGACGCTGGCCGAGTGCCGCGAGCGGGCGCTGGCCCACAGCGAGGAGCTGCAGCAGGCCGACATCCGTCTCGAACAGGCGCGTCTCGACCGCCGGATCGCCGCGACAGCCGCTCTGCCCCGGATCGAGGGTTCGGCCACGGGGGCCTACGTCGTGCCCGACATCGACATGATGGGCATGGAGATGCGCATGCGCGGCACCTACATGGCGGGCCTCACCCTCACCCAACCGATCTACGCCGGCGGCAAGATCTCGGCCGCACGCCGCATGGCCCGCATCGGCGAGGAGGTGGCCGGCGAACAGCGGCGCATGACCCGCATGGAGGTGCTGGTCGAGGCCGACAACGCCTACTGGACGCTGGTGGCCGTCGAGGGCAAGGTGCGCATGCTCGAGAGCTACGCCGCGCAGATGGATACGCTCTGCACGCAGACGACGGCGGCCGTCGAGAGTGGCATGGCCATCGAGAACGACCGGCTGCGTGTCGAGGCCCGTCGCAGCGAGATCGACTATCAGTTGCAGAAGGCGCGCAACGGGGCCGATCTGTGCCGGATGTCGTTGTGCCGGGTGATCGGTGTCGGGGGCGACATCCGCCCCGTGCCGACCGATACGCTCTTCCGGCCGTCGGCGCCCGGGGAGCTGCGGGCCGACCTCGAGGCACGTCCCGAGCTGCGGATGCTCGAGCAACAGGTGGCCATCGGCGAGCAGCAGATCCGCGATGCCCGTTCGGCGATGTTGCCCACGGCGGGGTTGTCGCTGGGCTATACCTATTATGGGAATATCAAGCTGCAGAGCATGGTCGATGCCGGCGGCGGTACGTATGTCCCCTATACACAGGAGTTCCGCGACGGACTGGGGCTGGCAATGGTGGCCGTGAAGATCCCGATCTTCCACTGGGGCGAGAGCCGCAAGAAGGTCCGCAAGGCGCGTTTCGAATTGCAGCATGCGCAGCTCGATCTGCAGAAGAACACGCGGCTGATGACGCTCGAGGTCGAGCAGGCGATCCGCAACGTCGAGGACGGTTACCGGATGATCCGTACGGCCGAACTGGCGCTGAGCCAGGCCGAGGAGAACCTGCGAGTGATGCGCAACCGCCATGCGGCGCAGATGGCCCCGCTGACGGATCTGCTGGATGCCCAGTCGCAATGGCAGCAGGCCGCCAGCAACCGGATCGAGGCCCAGACCCAGTATCGGATCTACGAAACGGAGTACCTGCGGGCCACCGGGCGACTGGAGTGATTCCCTATACGTCCGTAAGGATCAGTCGTGTCCGTACGTTCGTTCTTGTCGCACCTGTATGATTTTGTCGCGTCTGTCTGCTTGGACCTGCCGAGCCCGTTATGCTTGCTGTGTCTGCAGCGCGCTGTTTGAATATTCTTGCGGCTTCGCAGACCTCATTCTGCCGCGAACAACACAACCGGACTTTCTCAAGAAAGTCCGGTTGTTTATTTGGCAGGAAGAGATATTCGATCCTTCGACGGTTTCTGTGGAGGCGGCTCCCCGTATGCTTGTGGCAGCTATCTGTTGCGGCTATCTGCGAGTTCGTTTTTCAGATGGCTCAGGTATTGAGGGGTGATTCCCAGATACGAGGCAATGATATTGCCTGGTACGGCTTGGATGATCTCGGGGCGGTTCTTTACCACGGACAGATATTTGTCCTTGGCTGTGCCTTTGATCAGAAATAATTTGTGTTCGCAGGTGTATAGCTGTCCCATGGCGATGTTGAACATCCAGCGCGAGAATTCGTGCGACTCCTCGATCAGTCGGTCGAATTGATTTTTGCTCATTCGCAACACCCTGGCTTCCATCTTGCAATTTTCGGCCATGAGAAAGACGGGTTGCCTCATGTAATAGGAGTGGGGCGAGAGTATGATGGTTCCCGGGGTGGCGAACCCGAAGGTGACTTCACGGGTCTCTTCGATATGAAAGAGTCGGATGATTCCCTGCTTGACGCAATAGACATTGGTATTTATGGAGCCGTGGTCAATCAGTCTCTCGCGGGGTTTGACGGAGATCTCCTCCATGCCGGCGAGGAAACGGTCGATGATCTCATCCGACGGGCCGAAGTTTCCTTCCTCCTTCAACAACTCTCTGATCGGTTCCATCTCCATACGGCTTTGTAAAACTTTTTGGTAAAGTTATCAAAAAAATTTAAGAAGATGAAACTATATTAACTTTTTTGTGGTCTCGAAACGCTAATTTTGTAAATGTTGCATAAAATCCAGAAGACCATGAAAAGAATCCTCGCTTATCTGCTGGCAGTACTGACCGGTGCTGTCGCCATCTCCTGCAACTCGCAGGAGGAAGAGGCCACGGGGCCTGTCCTCAAACCGATTACCGAGTCCGTAACGGCCGAAGCCGAGGGCGGACATTACGAGATAGCCTATACGATAGTCGATCCGGTCGGCAACCTGTCGGTTCAGGCCACCTCCGAGCAGGAGTGGATCGGGACCTATACGTATGGAGAAGGGACGATCGGTTTTGACGTGGCGGTGAACGAGTCGGAGGAGTCTCGGAATGGAACGATCCTTGTCTCCTATGGCAATCAGAGCTTTACGGTTCCCGTGACGCAGTTGGCCAGCGACGGTGTGAGCTTTGAATTTGATCTGCAGAAGATGACGTCTACGGGGGTTACGATTGACGTTCGCCCTTCGGACAAGACAATTTATTACACCTGGAATATCCTTGAGAAGTCCGTGGCCGACGAGAAGTACGGCGACGACAATGCGCTGATAACCTATGCCCTGCAGGTGGTCAACGACGACCTGGAGTACTACCGCAACTATGTCGATCAGAACGGTTCGCTGGCCGACGTTCTCTCTTGGGCCGACGATCTGACCCGCATCAATACGCTCGATCCGGCGACCGAATATCAGATCTTCGCCTTTGGAATCGATGAAAAGAGCGGTGCGGCAAACACCACGGTGACCCGTCACAACTTCTCGACGCCGGAGTTCCAGATTCAGGACGAATGCCGCTTTGCGATTCGTTTCGACGACGTCCTGCAGACGGAGATGACCTTTACGGTGACGCCCGACAATCCGTCGACCCGCTACTACGTGGGTGTCTGCCCGACCGAGATGTTCGATGCACAGGGCGCGGATGCCATTGCCCTCGAGTTCATCCGTCAGGGGGATGTCGCCGGTGTCGACTGGTCGGCCCACAGCGCCCTGCACAGCGGCGAACTTACCGTGAACACCTTCGAGGACATGGGGCTGACCACGATGGAGCCCGGAGTTTCCTATACGGTTGTGGTCTTCGGCGTGAGCGATCTGGGCGAGCGGACGACGGCCGTCTCGCACGCCGCGCAGACGCTGCCCGAGGTGGTTCCGTCGGACATGACGTTCGACATCTCGCTGGTCGAGCAGACCGAGAGCGGCGCCATTCTGAAGATCGTCCCCTCGGCCAAGGACGAACCCTACATCGCCGGCGTCATGCAGTACGGGCAGTACAGCGAGTACATCGGCCGGGACGAGGAGTTCATGAACTACGTCGTCGAGTTTGGCGGCATGGGTGTCTATGAGGGGGATTACGTGATGGACCGCAGTACGGCGCTGATTTCGGATACGGAGTATGTCTGCTTTGCGTTCGGCTACTCGGGCGGGATCACGACGCCGCTGACCCTCTTCCGGTTCACGACCGGCAAACCCGACACGGGCGGCGAGGCCTCCGTGGAGATTACCGAGATCCGGATCATTGACGGTTCGGAGGTGGGTTATGACGGTATGGCTGCCGTTTACGCCTATCTTGCACCCAATGCCTCGGCTGCACACTGGTATGCGCAGGCGATGATGAGCGAGAACGGGGTTCCGACGGATATGTTCGGCAATACGTTCTCCGATACGGAGCTTGTGAATCTGCTGACCAATCCGAACAACAGCAGCCGCTACGTGGATTCGGAGTATGTTGCCACGCCGGTCGATTGGGGCACCGAAATCACCTTCTGCATCATTGCCGAGGACAGCGAAGGGAATCTGGGGCAGCTGATCAAGCGGACCGTCATTCCGGAGCAATAACACCTCACTCTTTTGTCTCCGTTTGAAAGCGGGATCCCGAAAGTGTTACAGCTTCGGGGTCCCGCTTCTGTATGACGCTCCCGACGGATGGCTGCACTTGCAGCACGATCGGTCGGGAGTCTCGCCCCGCAACCGTTTGAAAAGGGCGCAGAATGCGGCGTCCGAAGGAAACCCAAGCTCCGAGGCCACTTCGTTGACCGCTCTGTCGCCCTGTCTCAGCCACTTTTCCGCCCAGCCGATCTGTTTCATCCGGACGTAACCGGCCGTATTCTTCCCGGTTTCGTGACGGAGCAGATCATCCAGATAGGCCGGCGAACAGCCTTCCGTCCGGGCCAGCCTCTCCGCCGTGGGCAACTCCCGGTGGCGGGCCTGCCCCGATTCGAAAAAGTCGTCGAGCCGGCGGTCCACACGGCCGAGCAGACTCAGATTGGCTTCGTGGCGGGTGATGAACTGCCGCCGGTAGAAGCGCGCAACGTAGTCGAGCAGCAGCAGGATCCGGTCGCAGAGAATCGTATGGCTGAACTCGTCGATCCCCCACCCGAGCTCCTTCCCGATCCCCTCCATTTCATCCTCGAGGACCCCTTTTTCCCGTTGCGAAAGGTGCAGGGCCTCGTTCTCCCGATAGCCAAAGAAGGAGCAGGCCCCGGGGTCGCGACGGGCCCGGAGCGACTCCATGACCGAGGTGTGGATGCAGAGCAGCACCCCCTCGCAGTGGCCGGTTCCGTCTCTGCGCCACCATTCGCAGCCGGCCTCCTTGCCCGGTGGCAGCGGGAGGAGGGTTGCCTCGTGGAAGTCGTAGGGCTCCTGCCCGAAGAGCGGCGGAGAGCCTGCCGGCCACCCCTTGAGCCAGACGGTGTAGAAGCCGAAGCGCACCGCCTCGGGCACCTCGGCTGCCTCCCCGAGCCGGATCAGGCTGACCAGCGGATAGGGCGTTTTCGCGGCAAAGAGCCGGTTGCAGACCGGTATGGTCCTGACGGCAAGCGACTTCATCCTTCCGAAGGGTTTTACTCCCCGAGCGAGAGCGTCACTTCGGCCGGGCCTGTGCCGCCCCACCGTTCGAGCATCTCCTCGCGCGAGGCGACGCCGTCGACCTTCCCCAGACGGGTGTAGCTCCACGTATTCGAACCGTAGAAGAGGACGATCGAGTTGCCCTGATAGAGGACGATATCGCCGGGCGAGGTGGTTGTCCGGGTGTCGTTACGCGGCAGCGAGAAGCCGAGCTCCCCGACCTTCTCCATGTCGCCGTAGTCGTCCATGCGGAGTGTGACCGAACCTTGGGCAAGGCGGTTTTTGAGGGCCTCCGTGGCCGCATTGTCCAGAAGCGTGGCGGTGAAACTTCGTCCGTTTACATTTATGATCAGCGTGTTACCTGTCATCGGGTCTTGGTTTTCGTGGGAGTCATTCTCTTCCGTCTGTCCGGGGACCTGCGGAGTCTGGGGCACAGCCTCCGCCCGGTCGTCATTCGGAGAGCAGGCCGTCCCCCAAGCGAGGGCCAGTATCAACAGCATCGGCCGGATCCATCCTTTCATGGCGGGGCGCTTTTTGAGGTGTGTGATGTCAGTGGAGCGCTCGGTATGCCTCGTCGGAGACGGGTTCGAGCCATTCGTTGGAGGTTTCGCTTCCGGGCACCTCGAAGGCCAGATGGGCAAACCATCTGTCGGCCGCCGCACCGTGCCAGTGCTTGACGCCGGCCGGGATGTGGATGACCGTACCGGGCAGGATCTCGACGGCGGGTTTCCCCTCCTCCTGATACCATCCGCGGCCGGCCACGCCGATGAGCATCTGACCGCCGCCGCTCGAGGCGTGGTGGATGTGCCAGTTGTTGCGGCAGCCGGGTTCGAAGGTGACGTTTGCGACGGTGACCTGTTCGCCGGAGATCGGGGCCAGATAGCTTCGGCCGGTGAAGTACTGGGCGTAGGCCGAGTTGGGTTCGCCGATCGGGAAGATCATCTGGCGCTGGAAGGCGGCCCGGGCATCGTCGCCCGAACACTCGTCGGCCCAGACCTCCTTGGCCAGGCGGAAGGCGGCCCAAGCCTTCGGCCATCCGGCGTAGAAGCCGATATGGGTGATGATTTCGGCGATTTCGGTGCGGGTGATCCCGTTCTGACGGGCGGTCTGGAGGTGGTAGGTCAGCGAGGAGTCGGTGATCCCCTGGCTGATGAGCGAGGTGATGGTCACCAGACTGCGGTCGCGCAGTCCGAGCCGATCGGTGCGGCTCCAGACCTCACCGAAGAGGATATCGTCGTTGAGTTCCGCGAATTTCGGGGCGAACTCCCCGAGCTGGTCGCGGCCAGCCGTCTGTTTGATCTTTTCCTGTGCCATGATGGAGTTGCTGTTTATGGTCAGTGCGGCGAGCGCAATGAGTATGGAATATTTCATCGTCGAAGGTTTTGGGTTGGTTTCCGATGACAAAGATACGGTGGCGGGCGGCGTCGGGCTGTATATGATTTACCGGAGTTCCTACCCGAATCAAGGTTTTCCGGATTCCGAACCGCTTGCCCTTTCCTGCCGGCTGTCGTTCAGCCTCTCGTCTCTGCCTACCTTGCTCGCCCGCCCGACCTTTCCTGCCGGCTGTTGTTCAGCCTCCTTGTCTCTGCCTGCCTTACTCGCCCGCCCGACCTTTCCTGCCCGTTTGTCCTTCTGTCGCCCGTCTGTTCGGTCGGTATCCCTGTCTCTCCCCTGTCTGTTTGTGCGCTCATTCCATCCCGTCCTTGCCTGCCCGTCTTCCCTCCCCCGCTGCTTCATGCCGTTTCTGTCGTCCCTGTCGCCGACCGTGCGGCCTTGTGTCGGCCCAGCGGCCGCCGGTGCCGTTGCCCGCTCCGCCGGCCGCTCTGCCCTATCCCGTTTCCGGATATTCCTACCCCGATTCCGGATGATCGCTCCAAAGCGGCAAAAGTTTGGACAAGAAATGTTATCTTTGCAAAAACGAATGAACGAAACGATGGAAGAGGTGATCAAACTCGACAGCGTCGACAAATACAACAAGCTTTTCGGACTGGAGACCCTGCATCCGCTGGTTTCGGTGGTCGACCTTTCGCAGGCCACCACCTGGCCCGAACACTACCGGATCAACTACGGCATCTACGCCCTTTTTCTGAAGGACATCCATTGCGGCGACATCACCTACGGCCGCCAGCCCTACGACTATCAGGAGGGGACGATCGTCTGCTTCGCCCCGGGACAGGTGGCCGAGGTGTCAATGACACAGGGCGCGCGCCCGAAGGCCCACGGCGTGCTGTTTCATCCCGATCTGATCCGCGGCACGACGCTCGGGCAGGAGATCCGCAAATATTCGTTCTTCTCCTACGAGACGCGCGAGGCACTGCACCTCTCCGAGGAGGAGCGCGAGACGGTGATGGACTGCCTGCGGAAGATCGAGACGGAGCTCCGCCACAACATCGACAAACACAGCCGCCGTCTGATCACGGCCAACATCGGGCTGCTGCTCGACTACTGCATGCGCTTCTACGAGCGGCAGTTCACCACGCGCGAGGCCTCGAACAAGGATATCATCGTCCGCTTCGAGCGGCTGCTCGACGAGTATTTCGACAGCACGGCGCCGCAGGAGTACGGTCTACCGACGGTGCGCTATTTTGCCGAGAAGGTCTGCCTGTCGCCCAACTACTTCGGGGACATGATCAGCAAGCAGACGGGGCAGACCGTTTCGGAACACATCCAGGCAAAGCTCATCGGACGGGCCAAGGAGATGCTGTTGTCCTCCTCGCGGTCGATGAGCGAGATCGCCTACAGCCTGGGATTCCAGTACCCGCAGCACATGAGCCGGATGTTCAAGCGGATCGTCGGCTGCACCCCCAACGAGTTCCGCCTCCGGGCCTGATCCCGACCGCTGCGGAGCAGGGGGCCCCGCTCTGTCGATGACCGACCGGCAGGCGGTCACGCCCCGGAACCGGAGGACCTGTCGCCCGTCCGGGAGTCGCTCCGCCCGACGGAAAATCGCTGTTCGGGAGTCGTTCCGCCCGACGGAAAATCGCCGTCCGGCAGTCGCCCCGGGCCTTTCCGAATGAAACCCAACCTGAAACCTGATATGGATCCACACATGAAAAATTCGATCAACCGAGGACTGGCGCTGGCGCTGGCCTCAGCCGGAGCTGCCTCCTGCAGCAGCCAGCCGGCCACGCCGCCGCTGGAGCGGATGAACGTCATCTACATCCTGGCCGACGACCTCGGCTACGGCGATCTGGGCTGCACGGGCAGCACCAAGATCCTCACCCCGAATATCGACCGGATGCGGGCCGAGGGGATGCTCTTCACGCAGCACTATTCGGGCTGCACGGTCAGTGCGCCGTCGCGCTCGGCACTGATGACGGGGCTCCACACGGGCCATACCCCCATCCGCGGCAATCTGGAGATCGAGGGTGAGGGCCAGGCTCCGCTTCCGGCCGGCACCTGGACACTGGGACGGATGTTCCATGAGGCGGGCTACGTCACCGGGGCCTTCGGCAAATGGGGGCTCGGCTATCCGGGTTCCGAGGGGGATCCCGTCTATCAGGGATTCGACCGCTTCTTCGGCTACAACTGCCAGCGGCAGGCCCACCGCTACTATCCCGACCACCTGTGGAGCAACCTGGATCGGGTCGAACTCGAGAAGAATCGCGACGGAGCCTGCGGCACCTATGCTCCCGATCGGATCCAGCAGGAGGCGCTGCAGTTCATCCGCGAGAATCGCGACCGTCCCTTCTTCCTCTACCTGCCGGTGATCCAGCCTCACGCCGAGCTGCTGGCTCCCGACGACGAGATCCTGCGTTCGTACCGGGGCAAGTTTGACGAGCGGCCCTATGTCAACAAGGGGGGCGACTATCGTCCCGGACCGGTCCTGTCGAACTACTGCTCGCAGGCGGAGCCCTACGCCACTTTTGCGGCAATGGTCACGCGTATCGACCGCTACGTGGGTGAGGTCTTTGCGCTGCTCCGTGAATTGGGGCTCGACCGCCGTACGCTGGTCCTCTTCACGAGCGACAACGGCCCGCACCGCGAGGGGGGAGCCAATCCCGACTATTTCGACAGTTACGGTCCCTTCCGGGGTGTCAAGCGCGACCTCTACGAAGGGGGAATCCGTCTGCCGCTGATCGCGTGGGCGCCGGGGCGGATTGCGGCCGAAAGCACCAACGATCATGTGTGTGCCTTCTGGGACATGCTGCCGACCTTTGCCGAGGTGGCCGGCGTGGAGCTTCCCGATACGCTGGCTACGGACGGCATCTCG
This sequence comes from uncultured Alistipes sp., assembly GCA_938014215.1. GTDB lineage: Bacteria > Bacteroidota > Bacteroidia > Bacteroidales > Rikenellaceae > Alistipes. Next base: position 177,982 of record CALLRW010000041.1, read on the forward strand.
ATTGTCCCGGCGCTGACCGGCCGGGGGCTCCAGCCCGAACACGACTACCTCTACTGGGAGTTCCACGAGGGGGGTGGCAAGCAGGCTGTCCGGCGGGGCGAGTGGAAGGCCGTCCGCCAGAATGTGCAGAGCAACCCCGAGGGGCCGATCGAGTTGTACGATCTGAGCCGCGATCTGCATGAGGATCACAACGTGGCGGAGAGCCATCCGGCACTGGTCCGCGAGATGGATTCGCTCATGCGCGCAGCCCGGACCGAATCGCCGCTCTTCCGCTTCGGCAATCCGCCGCTTACGATCGAGTGATTCCCGTAGAAATGCGACTTCCGGGATCTTCTTGGACTTCTTGCTCAAACCGGTATTCATGGCTTCGAAGAACGATCGTCCGTACGGGCAACCGGCTTCGACCCAACACTAGAAAACCCCGGACACCAGACATGGTGCCCGGGGTTTTTTTGCGGGATCGTACTCGATTGCGCCCCATACGTCGGGGTCGCTTCTTCTTGGTTCAGGCCTCTCCGGCCGGTCCGCCTCTCAGACGCGCCGGCCGAAGAGGGTGATGGCGAGAGATGCGAGGGTGAGTAGTGCGCCGGCGCCGATGACTCCCGTCCATCCGAAGAGGGCCCAGGCGCTGCCGGAGAGGAGCGTACCGAACGATCCGCCGATGAAGTAGCAGCACATGAAGATCGTGTTGATGCGGTTCGAGGCCGAAGGGCAGAGTTCGAAGAGCGTGGCCTGGTTGCTGAGCTGGATGCACTGCATGCCGATGTCGAGCAGCAGGATCCCGGCGATGATCGGCAGATAGTGGTCTGCCCCGGCCAGGAAGAGCCCCCAGGCGGCGAGTTGCAGGGCGGCGCCGATGCAGTTGAAGCGGAAGATGCCGACGCGGGCGATGTAGCGGCCGACGAAGGTGGCGGTCACGGCGCCGGCCACACCGCACAGGCCGAGCAGTCCGACGATGTCGCTTCCGGCGTGGAAGGGTTCTCCGGCCATCTTGAAGGCGAGCGACGCCCAGAAGCAGAGGAACGATCCGAAGGCGAGGGCCGCCCGTGCGGAGTGCACGCGGAGTTGGGGATAGCGGCCGACGAGCGTCAGCAGCGAGCGCATCAGGGCGCCGTACGACCCCGAGAAGTTGGGCCGGGCGTCGGGCAGGATGCGGAAGACGGCGATGGCCGAGAGGATCATCAGCCCGGCGGCGATGAGATACATTTCGCGCCATCCGAGCCATTCGCCGACGGCGCCGCTGACCACGCGGGAGGCGAGTATCCCGGTCAGCAGTCCCGAGAGGACGACGCCGACGTTTCGGTTTTTCCGTTCCGGACGCGAGTACTGGGCGGCCAGCGGGATGAAGAACTGCGGCACGACGGAGCAGACGCCGATGACGAACGAGCTGACGTGTACGGTCCGGATGTCGGGTGCTGCGGCCGTGGCCAGCAGGGCGAGGATCAGCAGCGTGAAGTCGGCGATCAGGATTCTGCGGCGGCTGTAGAGGTCGGCCAGCGGGATGAGGAAGAGCAGCCCGAGGGCGTATCCGCACTGGGCGAAGAGGGCGATGTGGTTGGCGGCGAGGGTCGAGGTACCGAGATCCTGGCGGATCATCTCCAGCAGGGGCTGGTTGTAGTAGAGGTTTGCCACGGAGACGCCGGCGATGACGGCCAGCGTATAGAGCAGGCGGTCGGGGAATCCGGCGCCCTCCTTGAGTTGCGATTTCATGTCGGGTGGAATTTTCGTTGCAAAGGTAGGCAGAAAAGAGCAGACTTCCTAGAGCTGTACCTCGGATGGAAAAATGTCCTGAGATGCGATTTTCCGGTCCAAACGGACGATTTTTGTTAAACTTACGTCCTCATTTTGCAAACGGATTATGGCAACAGTACAGGTAAAATTCCGCAAATCAACCCTCCCCGCCGGTCGGGGAAGCATCTACTATCAGGTGGCCCATCGCGGCCGCATCCAGCGCATACGCACTCCGATTCGCCTCACGGCGGAGGAGTGGGAGTCGGCGCGCCGGGCGTTGACGGACTCGGCTCCCCGATCGATCGTCCAGTTCCGCATCGACCGCGACGTGGCGGAGTTGCGACGGCTTGCTCAGCGGCTTGAACGCTCCGATGCGGAGTTCGACGTGGCGGAGGTGGCGCGTTGTTTCCGCCAGCCGCCCCACGAACCGACGATTCTCGCCTTCATGCGGCGGGAGATCGAGCTTCTGCAACATGGCCGGCGTTACGGTACGGCCCGCAACTACCGTCGGGCGATGAACAGCCTGGCGGTTTATCTCGAGGGGGAGGATCTCCCCTTCCGCGCGCTGACCGAATCACTCGTCGGGGAGTACTGCGCGAATCTCGAGCGGCGGGGCGTGGTCCGCAACACCGTTTCGTTCTACATGCGCATCCTGCGGTCGGTCTACAACAAGGCGGTGCGCCAGCATCTGGTCGAGCAGACCTACCCCTTCCGCGGGGTCTATACCGGGGTCGACCGCACGCGCAAACGGGCCGTCGACGAGCGGGTCATCGTGCGTCTTTACCACCTCGACCTGCACCATTCGGCCTCGCTGATGCGGGCGCGCGACTACTTCATCTTCAGCTACTGCACGCGCGGGATGGCCTTCGTCGACATGGCCTATCTGCGCAAGACGAACATCCGCAACGGCACGATCAGCTACGTGCGCCACAAGACGCGCCAGCAGCTGAGCGTGCGGATCGAACCCGTCGTGCAGCAGATCCTCGACCGCTACGCCGATCCAACGACGCCCTACGTCTTTCCCATTCTGCGGGCGGAGGATCCGGCCGCGGCCTTTTTGCAGTACCAGACGGCGCTCAACTACTACAACCGCCAGTTGAAACGCCTCTCCGCCCTGCTCGGACTCGACTGCAGCCTCTCCTCCTACACGGCGCGCCACAGCTGGGCGACGGCGGCCCGCAACCACGACATCCCGATCTCGGTCATCAGCGCCGGCATGGGCCATACCTCCGAACGGACGACACAGATCTACCTCTCGCTGCTCGAAAATTCGGTGATCGACCGGGCCAACCGTCAGATCACCTCGCTGCTGGGCGATGCCGCGGGGCTTTGACGGGGGATGCCGCATGCCGATCCCCGCCTTTGTCGTCCTTCCTCCGCCGACCTCCCTCCGGATCGGCGCCGGACCGCCGCCCACCGCGTCGTGCCGGTTCGGATCCGTCCGGTCGCCCCGCCTTCGTGCACCGCCCGAGGCTTCCGGCCGTGCCGCGTTTTCTGAAAAATAGTGGAATTTTCGGACCGAAATCGTATCTTTGCGTCCATGAAACACGTCATATCGATCTTTACCGAACTGGGCGCACGCCTTGCGTCGTTCGGCAGCGATGCCTCGACCCGCCGGCTCATCGACGCGGCCCATGCCGCCAATGGCTGGTTCCTGCCCGGGGAGATCCTCCGGGCCGTGCGGGCGATCGAGGGTGAGATGCTGCGCCGCGACCGCCTCGAGGCGTGGCTGGCCGCCTACCCCGCCCTGCTGCAGCCCCACACGCCGCGCAACGTGCTGGTCATCATGGCCGGCAACATTCCGCTTGTGGGCTTCTTCGACCTGCTGTGCGTACTTGTCGGCGGCCACCGCTGTCTGGTCAAACCCTCGAACAAGGACCGTGTACTGATGGAGTATGTGGTCGGTGAACTGCGGCGGATCGAACCGTCGCTTCCCGTCGAACTCTACGACGGAAGCCAGCCCGTCGAGGCCGTCATCGCCACGGGCAGCGACAATGCCAACCGCTATTTCCGGGCCCGTTACGCCGGGATTCCCTCGCTGCTGCGGGGCAGCCGCCAGTCGGTGGCGGTGCTTTCGGGCGCGGAGAGCGACGCGCAGTGGCGCGGCCTTGCCGACGATATCTGGGCCTACTCGGGGTTGGGGTGCCGCAACGTCTCGCTGCTCTTCCTGCCGCAGGGGGTCGCACCCCGGCTGCAGATGCCGGCGATGAACCCCAAATACCGCCACAACTACCTCCAGCAGCGGGCGCTGCTCGAGATGCAGCGTCAACCCTTCACGGATCTCGGATCGGCCGTGCTGGTCGAACAGCGCGAGTTCCCGAACGCCCTGAGCCGCATTGCCTTCACGCGCTACGAGCGGCTGGAGGAGGTCTCCGCGTGGCTTGCGGCGCACGACGACGAACTGCAGTGCGTGGTGACCGACTGCCTGCCGCACAGCCGCCGCGTGGCATTCGGGCGGGCGCAGTCCCCGGCCCTCACGGACTACCCCGACGATCGCGACGTATTGGCGTGGCTCATGACGCTGCATGAAAAAAAGTAGTATATTTGTAAAAAGATCCTAAAATTTTATTGCCATGTCGATGGTTTTCCGCTTCCGGATGTTGAGCGACGAGAACGACCGCTTCGTACGCGATTACGAGGTGATGTACGATACGACGCTCCTCGATTTTCACCGGTTTATTCTGCAGTCACTCGAGTACGAGGAGTGCATGGCGTCGTTTTTTACGGCGGATGAGCGTTGGGAGAAGAGACGCGAGTTTACACTGATGGATATGGGTGACGGATCGGAGGAGGCGCCCGAAACGATGGACCGGGTGACGCTCGGCCAGTTGATCCACCACCACCGCGACCGTCTGATCTACCTGTTCGACCTCTTCGGCGACAGGGCCTACTATCTCGAGTTGACGGGAGTCTACGAGGCGGACGACGAGGCCTCCTACCCGCGTGAGATCTATGCGCAGGCCGAGGCTCCGGACCAGTACGATCCCTCGAAAAATCGCGACGAGGAGGAGGGTTCGGCCTTTGACGAGATCATGGACGAGTTCAAGGACTTCGAAGGTGACGACTCCTACGACGATGAATACTAAGTGGTTGCTGGTGATCGTCGGGCCGACGGGTTCGGGTAAGACGGATCTGAGTATCCGCCTGGCGCAGCACTACGGCGCACCGATTCTCTCGACCGACTCCCGTCAGCTCTACCGCGGTATGCCCATCGGCACGGCACAGCCCGATGCCGAACAGCTGCAGGCGGTTGAGCACCACTTTATTGCCTCGCATGATATCCAGGAGGATCTGAGTTGCGGGCAGTATGCCACACAGGCGCTGGCGTGCCTCGAGCGTCTCTTCGCCACCCACGACCGGGTGGTAGCTGTCGGCGGTTCGGGACTCTATGTCAAGGCGTTGTGTGACGGGATGGACGACCTTCCGCAGGCGGATCCCGCGTTGCGGGCCGCGTTGATGCGCCGTCTTGCCGACGAAGGGGTCGACGCGCTGGCAGAACAGCTCCGCGAGTTGGATCCGTGCTATTACGAGGAGGTTGACCGCCGGAATCCGGCCCGGGTGCTGCGCGCCGTGGAGGTGTGCCTGCAGACCGGGCGCCCCTACTCCGAACAGCGGACCGGCCGTCGCCGGAAGCGGCCGTTCGAGGTGGTGAAGATCGGGATCGACCTGCCGCGGACGGAGCTCTACGAGCGGATCGACCGCCGGGTTGACCGGATGCTGGCCGACGGACTTGAGGCCGAGGCGCGGGCACTCTACCCCTATCGTTCGCTGAATGCTCTGCAGACGGTGGGCTACCGCGAATTTTTCGACTACTTTGACGGTCGGACGAGCTACGAAGAGGCCGTCGAACTGATCAAACGCAATTCGCGGCGTTATGCCAAACGGCAGTTGACATGGTTTCGTCGCGATCCCGAGATCCGGTGGTTCCATCCGACGGAGGATGCAGCGATGATTGCGCATATCGATGCGATGAGTCGTTAAATGGTGCGGTGATTTGGACAATTGGCAAAAAAGTAGTACTTTTGTCGCTGTCCTTTTCAGAAAGGGCTGCGCCCGGATGGTGGAATCGGTAGACACGCCGGACTTAAAATCCTGTGGCCAGTAATGGCCGTGCCGGTTCGACCCCGGCTCCGGGTACCAGCAAAAAATCCCAAACGATTGACTTACAGTTGTTTGGGATTTTTGTTTTGCTCACCGTGTTCGCAATTTGTCCGCATTTTCCCCACACGTGTTGCCAAGGGGCGATTACAGGCGCAAATAATTTTCTGCAGGATGCCTTATTTATGTGGTATAAGAGACCTGTCGTAGGCGGAATGCGGTAGCCGAAACCTCTATTACCGATGTGGCGCATGCTGTCGACAAAGACAGGCTTTGCGAATTGCCGGGGATCTTTAACAAGTCTATCGGTTTCGCCTGTATTTTCTGGATTCCCGGCCGGTTTATTCGCTCTTTTTCTCCCGTGTAATGTCCATGTAAGAATTATTTTTCATATTGCTTTGATATACAGTATTATGCCCAGAGAAATGTAAGGTATCTCGATCTCGGAAACCTGCAATGAATTCCGTATCTTTGGGTGGAGCAACCCATCACTGAATTCATGAAAAAGAAGATCCTTGGAACAACCGCAATCTATCTGCTTTTTTCAGTTGCGGATTCTTGCCTTTAACGGCACCTGGCCAGTCAAGCAATCGGGTCGAGGAATCCCGTATCCGTTATTATACGCAGGCTTGTCAGGAGATCTCCGGCATGCTCGACGGAAAGTCTCCCGTAAGTATCCGCCCCACCGACGATACCAACCTTTAAAAACATACTATTATGCGATCGGAATCTTTGACCGCGGCGATTTGCGTGATTGCCTTATTTTCAGTAAATTTGGCGTACGGGTATCAATATGCCTGCTACTGGGCAGTCGAAAGTGTCGAGTTCAGGTTCCTCCCTGCAAGAGTTAATATTTTATATGTTCAGAACACAACATGCAGGTGAGTTCCGTGGATATAAAGGACGCGGTTCAGATACAAAAGCAGCGTGGAATGCATATCTCAAGGCTTATGGATATGAATAAAAACATCAAAATCATTACTTTACTTTTTTTCGTGTCATTATTATCGGTATTTGGTTGCCGGCCAAAGGAATATGAATATATAAGAGCGTATGTGTATGAAACGAAGACCTATCCGTTAAGGGATGGCCATTTCCAGATGAATATCAGCTATGAGTTCGAATATAAGGGTGATACGATCAGAGGAGTGTACTCCACACATAAATTGCCTGTTGCGCAGAAAGGGGACAGCCTGGTGCTGAAATATCCCATAGACAGGCCTCAAAAAAATAAGGTCGTCCGTGTTGTGAAGGTTATAAAAGACAGAATTCAGTTTTAGGATATTTTCACATGGACAGGTTCAACCCCTGTCATGAACATAGATGCGATTTGGAAAGAGCTGGCTTCTGCATTATATTATATATGGATGGAGTTCTCTCCTGTTTCGTTATAAAAGACGAGTATGATAACCGGTATGGGGAATTATTGTCTATCTTCGATCACCATTCCGTGCCCCATTAATCCGGATTTGTGGATATATCTGACTCGAGAGTTGATGGGAAACATAAAATAAACCATCACGCGAAGATTTACCCTTAAACAAGGGCCTTCCTGCATAATGGGAGCATGAAAATTGCCGCTGAAGCATTGACCGACGATTATATGTCGGGAATGATTATCCTCAATCTCCGGATTCTGTTTCTAAGAATTACGACTATGCGCGGCATAGAACGTGTATGAGACCGAAATCTTTGACCGCGGCAACTTGCATGATTGCCTTATTTTTAATATCTTTAGCGTGTCGCTAGCCTCGCCCTCGCCGTATGCCTACTGCATGGGGAATTCTATCAAGCTGGTTGAGCGGAAAAACAGCATGTCCGGGAGCTTGAGTGCCAAAAAACGATCATCCATGAAGGCCGAAACTTGTTTGACACCACGATAAAATTTAAAAGCTTATGAAGAGGTTCCTTATTTTTGCGCTATGTATGAGCGGCGTGTTCTTTATCGAAGAGTGTACGGCTCAAACGCTGACAGAATCGTTGAAGAAAAAAGCTGCCATGTATCTGACAGATATCTATGAAAGCGATTCATCCGATCCTGTAAAGGCGGATGATCTCAATACGCGATATTGGATCTATGACATCCTGGATCAGAAAAAACTTGACAGGCAAAAGAGCAAAGCCGAAAACGGGAAGATATATATCTTTAGAGTGCTCGGAGATGACCAATGCGGTACATATGCATTTATTGAAAACAATAAAATTCAGATAATGGATATGTATACAGCCGAGGATTATCGAGCTGCATGCGATTTCATGTGTCGCCATCACTACCGCATTGAGCAAGTCATCACCGTATTGAAATATATGATAGAGAATGATGAATACGAAAGTTATTTTTCTTTACCATACTCTGCTTTGTCCGAAAAGGGCAAGGCTCAATTAGACTCGATCAGACATGCAATAAACGCTTTATGAGTCCGGCTGCATCCCGGTTTGGCTGCAAGCGGTGTTTGGGTACTGGTCGATTCACCCGCCAAAAACAGAGATTGCTGCCGACAGGAAACCGGCAAAAAGACGTCAAACCATCAAAAAACCATAATTTACGTCCTATGAAAACCCTTATTACTGTCGCCTTTGTTTTTATCTCGGTTCTGCTGATGGCTGGTCCGAAGAATCGTCCGGATTCGGTTGAAATCTTCCAGTTCAATGAAGAGACCCTGGATGCCATAGAAAAGAAAATATGTGAATTTGACGGGCTTGACGATGGACCTTCATTCCTCCCGAATACAAGGTCAGTGATTCTTGTTGCCAATCTGCTCGATGACAGTATTGCATATAATGATCTTCAAGAACGGGTTCCGCTGGATACGACATACGAGGGATCTTATAACCCGTCCAACATTTTGAATCAGAATACCCGCAAAATCGATATTTACCGATTTGTAGCTATGGGCAGCCACCGCACGAATCATATTCTGTTGCTCAATGGCAAGGATATGACCTTCATCAATATGCATAAACCCTATGATAAGGTGATCAAAGAGGTGCTGCGCTATTTTGACCGGAACAAAGAGGTTGACAACCGGTTGATGCCGATGTATATCAACTTGATCACCTGGTGGTATCTGCGCAATCACTGGGCGGATGAACTGGGTCCGTGGTATGACTGGTTCCAGGAGCAGGATTCCGTGAGCCGGGAATATTACAAGTTCCAGTATCCTTTTAAATGAATGAAGGGCGAGCCTTGGGGCTCGCCTTTTTTCCGGGATTCCGGAGACGAAACGCAAACCCTCCTTGATGGTGATCAAAACCCTCATTTTCAATGCGTAGAAGATTTGGAAATCCGTCCAGATTGTTGTAACTTGCCAAAAGCGATTTCGTATTGCCGATACGAGCGAGGGTTGTATCCGGAGATTGGAACGTTGGAAAAGGTAGATAACCTATAAATAAACCGCATCATGAAAAATTTTGTCTGTATCTGTTTGGTGACATTATGTATGGTTTCGTGCGCACCCTCTTTCGGATATTACGGTAAGTTGTCCCGGAAGGAGTTCCGCAGTCTCGAACAGCCCAAAATGGATTTGTATACCTTAAGATCCTGTGGTTTCGGTAGCAATTATATGTTTTGTTCCTATTTTTATGTCGATCAGCGAAACGGAATATATATGCATGTCGATGACAGGTACCATGTTGAATTCGGACTTTGTCGAACGAGTCAGGATACGCTGTATTGCTATCCCCGATTCTATAAAGACCATGAAGATTCCGTGTTTGTGAGAAGTAATATTTCCCGTTTGTATGCAGCCTTGAATGACAAGGGGGGATTTGACGATTTGGATGAACTGGTCTTTTTGCAAACCGATGATAAATTGATCTACATAGGTCCTCCGGGCATAGGACCCACTTCTGCTTACCTTGTTTATTCTGCTTGTGGCTTCGTGAAGGTGAAAATCCGTAATAAAAGGAAATACATGCGTCGCATGTTGATGGTATCATGAGCCCGGACCGTGTTTGGTAATTCCAGATCCGGATATCCATGTGAACCGGGAGTCGATTTTCCGCAGACCCTTTCAGGGTAAACGCCGTTATTGATATATGCAACGAGGGGTTTGTTCGCACAGGCCCCTCGTTGCTCGTATAAAGCTGAAAATCGTTCTTGATGCTTGAGAAATGGGCGAGCTACCGTCCCTTGAGTTTGGCTGCATCGCGTTTGAGCTGCTCCGCCTCCTGGGCTTTCAGCCGAGCCTGCTCGTCGAGAGCCGGGTCCGAAGCCCCAGTTTGATGGAACGGGTAATCAGCAATTGGATTGTGGCGCTCATGGTGATCTTCTGGAAGTAGCCCAGGTCGGGAGATCGGCGCAACTCTTCGCAATGCTCCACCATGCGTTCGAAGCTCTTTCCGAAGTAGAGCCAGCAGAGCATTGCCGGAACCGGCGACTCGGCAACCGGCTGCTTGCACACCCCGATCAGTTTGCCGGCGAGGTCGTTGTCTTGAGCGGCCGGTTCGATCTCGTCGACATGGTCGAACAACCCCTCGTTGGCCTTTGCCGCCGCGGCAGGTGCGATGAGGCGATTTCGTACATCACCCTTTCGTACAACACCCGCTTCTCCTCTTCGCGGGTCGTCGGATTGATGATCGTAACCAACCGCTTCAACCCTGACGCTCTTTTTGAGAATGAGGGTTCCTTTCATGGTTCAGCAAGATCTAGGGGCTTGTGACATAGATAGAAATCTTTCCCCACACGAGTTGGAATAATTACTAAAAACGAGTAAAGGATCTGGCCGGCATTTAGGGGGAAACATCCGCAATCCTGCCGTGATATCCACTCGGCAAAATAACACTGCCGAACTCGAAATTCTTAACCGCGGCAACTTGTATGATTGCCTTATTTTTAATATCTTTAGCGTGTCGCCAGCCCCACTCTCGCCGTATGCCTGCTGCATGGGAAATTCTGTCAGGTTTGTTGATCCGAACGGGGATAGTGGATCAGACTCCAACAATAGAAAGTGCGGGAGTTGTATTTCGTCCGTATGAAAATGGAGGTGGAAGAGTATTTGCCCAAACGTTTGGCGCTAAACATGACGCTACGACCGTTGAGGGTACACTCTCGATGTTATCAGGCTTTTGGAAGCGTTGAATAGAATTAAATAAAAGCATATGAAACGAGTTTTGATATTAGGGGCCATATTGGGATGGACGTTGCAGGTGTCTGGACAGGAGGTAACACCTCTTTTGGTACCGCTTTTAGAGGATCAGAAGTTGACTCGCATCGAGATCGAAACAGATTGTATTAGTGATACAATAAATGGTTCTTATACTGCAGCAATTTACTTCGACAAGAAATTCGGAGAGAACATTCGGATTGACGAAGCCCACAGGCTTCGCACGTATTCTATAGATTATCGAGATGCGAAAGACGCAGGTGAATGGAAGCATATATCTGATTATAGTAATGAACCCAGATCGGAATTAGAAAACTGTATTTATGAAACCTGCACCCGAAAATTTCTGGTATGGTTAAAACGGCAGCCGTATAGTGATATGCCTGATGTGAAAAGATTTTATGGTTACAGTGCGTTTGCCTGGATGTATGGAATCCGGCTGGTGCCCAGGAATACGAATCGAAAGGCCAACTGCCTGGATTCCGGGGCGGTTAATGAGAATCCAGTCTCGGCTGTACAGAAAGAGCCCTCTTTTTTAGTACCGCTTTCATCGGGCCACACGTACACACCCGTTGAGATCGAAGCAGATTGTATTCGTGATACGATAAAGGCATATTATATGGCAGCTGTTCTATTCGGAGAGGATGTCCGGATTGACGAAGCCAGCGTCGTTCGCTCGCAGTCGATATACTATGAGGATGCGGGTGAATGGAAGTCCCGGTTCGAGAATGAGACCGTATCGGAATTGGAAAACCGTATTTATGAAGCCTGCTCTCGGAAATACCGGGAATGGTCAAAACAACTGTCGCATAGTGATAGGGATGATGTGACAAGATTGGGTGGTTATGGAGGGTTCATTTGGGGGTGTAATGTTTGGTTAGTTCCCAAGAAGACGAACTGAGCGTCCTGCCTTATTGAATCAGTATTGATGTGAACATGAGTCCAGAAGAAATATCTCGCTATATATATTAGTTTCACAATCAGTGTGTTAATTTAATAATTGACAGGGCAATATGAGACGATTTTTATTTTTGGCAGGAATACTGTTTTTTGGTGCTTGTGCGGGATCCGGCGAATCCAATGATTCACTAAAAAAAGCTGTTATATATTATGACCCGAATGAAGTTCCCTGGGGCATTCTGAAAATCATTTCTATTCAAGGTCGAGAGTTCCTAAAATACAGTTCATTAGATAAGCTTACGATAACGGACTGCGATAGTTTGAAGTATATTCAAGATCTGGTAGGACATGCCATTCAAGACACTGTTTTTCAAGGAAATCGGCGTTATGTTGATACATCCATAGCCGTCATGTTATATTCTGATCAGAAAACTGATACGTTATTTCTAGACGGGTATTCCCACCTGCAATGCAATGACTGTATTTTTCAAGATAAAACACTTACACATTATATCATAAAGATCATTCGTTTGAATAATACATATTGGGAGGAACTCGGTTCGGAATATTATTACAATGGTAAATATAACGGAGTCTCCCGGCTTCTTTATCCGGATGAAATCCCTGCTGAAGAATACTAAAAGGCATTCGGTTATATTGACTACCCTCCTTTCGAAAGGTTACGCTTCGGTCGAATTTACGGGGAAGATTGTCAATATGGAAAAAGGCTGCATCCCGGTTAAGTTGGCAGAACCCCTTCCCTTCCATAAGGTTTTACTCATTGAATATCCATACACGTATGATGATCTGTCTGGTGTATTACGGATGCATGTCTACAAAACTTTATGGGATTCTGCCGAAATTGGAATGAGCATAGATAAAATGCCGGGATCGGATTCCCTGGTAGTCAATAATCGATCGTTTGCCATATGATAAAAAATATGGACAGTTGGTAACGATATTCTGCAAGGACCCGGTTTCGACACGACAAAAAGTACCATATGGTTTTCAGAATAGATCATGTTAAAAACAAGGGGTATGAAGCGATTTTTGTGGATGGTGACAGTAGCCGGGGCTTTGGCCTACGGAGTGGAAACCCGTGCGCAGGTTATAAATTTTCCTCCAACGTGGGAAACGGTGGAATATTCCTTGCCGATATTGGCGATTGAGGACTCGACGTTTCTGAAAACTCAGGATTTCCTGATGCAGGAGCATAAATTTTTCTTTAGTAGACAAGGTACAGTTGTAAATCGATATGAGGAGTACAACTATTGTGCGGTAAAGATTCGGGCGGTAGATGGAGGATCGGAATATTCCGTTGTATTGAATCGCTTTCCGGGTCGGAAATTAAATGCACCAAAGGCTGTTTCGACCATAATGGATTGACATATATCATTATGGGCGACGCCCCGGAGAGGATGTTCTCAAAGACGGGCAAGATGCGTCATTTCCGATACGAAGATTACGTCCATTACTATTTTTATTCACGGGAAGATGACGATGGAGTCCGTTGGCGATATCAGATTCGCAACGGCCGGTTGTATCCCGAGTTCCCGATCGTATTTCAGCATCCGTTTCTAACGCCGGAGCGTTACGGGCAGATTCGGAAGGGCCTACAGGCTTTCCGGTTGGAGGCACCCGGAAAGGCAGGGACGATTCGCCTGCCGAAATCAAGATTGCGACTGGCAAGAAACCGGCAAAAAGACGTCAAGCCATGAACAATCCATAATTACGACCTACGAAAACCCTTGTCACTGTCGCATTTGGCTTTGTCTCTCTCCTGTTGAGGCCGGCCCGAAGAGTCGTCCGGGTTCGGATGAGATCTTCCAGTTCAATGAAGAGACCCCGGCTGCCATAGAGAAGAAATTATGGGAATTTAACAACTGGACCCAAATCCCGAATGCAAGGAGTCCGATTCTTGTTGCCAATCTGCTCGACGACAGCATTGCGTATTATGATTCTCAAAAAAATTCCGCCGGATACGACATACAAGCAAGGGATCTTATAACCTTTCCAATCTGGAATCAGAATACGAACCCGGAAGAGGCGATATCACCTGCCTTCCCGAATAGCGCGGATCTTTGTCCGTCACCCGCCCGGGATGCCGTCGGCCGTCGGGGTTATCGTCGCCTCTTCATCATGCTTTGGAGAAATGCCTCGAGAAAGGCCCGCCCGATGGGGATGATCGTCGGACTCTCCTTCAGTCGCAGCTGCGTGTGGGAGTATTCGGCGACCTGGGGCAGTGCCACCACGTATGATTTGTGGATCCGCAGGAAGCGGTCGGGCGGCAGCAGCTCGGCCGTTTTTTTCAGACTGGTCCGCGAAAGGATGTAACGACCGTTTCGGCGGTGGACCTTCGTGTAGTTCTCCATGGCCTCCAGATAGAGAATCTCCTCAATCGGGATAACCACATTGTTGTACTCCTGCTTCAGGGTCACGGACTCAACCGCAGACCGGTCGGATTTGTCGCCGATCTGTTGCAGGGCCTTGTTGACCGCCCGTTCGAAGCGTTCGTAGGCAAAGGGCTTGTGGAGGAAATCGACGGCATCGAGTTCGAATCCTTCGAGGGCATACTGCGCGTGGGCCGTCGTGAAGATCAGACGGCACTCCGACGGCAGCGAGCGGGCGATCTCCAGACCGTTGATCCCATTCATCTCGATGTCGAGAAAGACCAGATCGGGCGACGTGCGGCGGATTGCCTCGAGCCCGACGTGCGGTTCGCTGAAACACTCCAGGTCGAGACCTCCCAGGCGGTGACAGAACTGTTCGATGACCAGCAGAGCCATCGGTTCGTCGTCGATGGCCACACAGCGTATTGTCTTCATGATCGGGTCGGTTTGAGTCGGATGGTCAGCCGGACACGGTAGATGCCGTTGTTTTCGGAGGTCTGCAGGTCGAAGTCGCCCTGAAAGAGCAGCTGCAGCCGTTTGCGGCAGTTTTCGATTCCGATGCCGCATCCGTGTTCACGGGGCCGCATCACGGCATTCTCGGTCCGGAACTCCAGAATGTCGTCGTGCTGCCGCAGGCCGATGCGGATCGTGCAGTCGTGCTCGGAGGAGGAGCCGTACTTGAAGGCATTCTCGACGAAGGTGATGAAGAGCATCGGCGGCACATTTGCCTGTTCGTCGTCGACCACCTCGTTCAGTTCGACCCGGGTATGACGGTTGAGCCGCATGCGCTGCAGGTCGACATACTGGCGGATGTACTCCCACTCTTCGCAGAGCGGAATCAACTCCCGATCGGCCTGTGCATACATGTAGTGGAGGATATTCGAAAACTTCACGAAGGCCGATTCCGTGTGGTCGGATTTCGAGAGGACCAGTGCATAGAGCGTGTTGAGCGTGTTGAAGAGGAAGTGGGGATTGATCTGTGCCTTGTAGAGGACCAGTTCGGCCCGATCGCGCTCGGCGGCCAGCTCCTGCCGGGCCAGGATCTGGCGGAAGAGTTCGAAGGTGAGCTCGATGGCCAGGGAAAATCCGGTGACGATCAGGAAGAAGAACCATACGGTCTGGGTGCGGATTCCGCGGCGGGCGGCCAGTTGGCGGGCATCGAGCGCCGCGGAGTTGTCCGGCATCGGGAAGTGCGTGAGCAGCGCCGTAATTCCGACCAGCACGAGCATCAGCCCGGCAATGTGCAGGTATCGCCGCTGTCGGAAGAGCTGGGAGAGTTTCGCCCAGCGGTAGGTGAAGTAGAGGGCATAGAGATATCCGACGAGCGTGATCAGGAAGGCCGTGTTGTTGACGATCCAGCGGTCGACCGGCAGCAGCATGATGGCCAGCGGCAGGATCACCAGACAGAAGAGCAGGTCGATCCATCGGGCCACACGGGTATGTTTCATCACCAGAGATTCCATAGTCGGCACGATGAGGTTTTCTGATGGCAAAGATACGACATTGCGGCAGAAAACGGTGCGTCCGGATTCCGGGTTGGTCACCACATTCGGGGCGTTGGTCACCACATGTTCCGCCGTTCGGCGGATATTTCGTAAGTTTGTTCCGGGATGGAGTTCCGGAGCGGTTTCCATCCCGATCCTTCACCGCAAAACAACGAGATCATGAAGACCCTGCATCCAGCCTTGTTGCTGATTCTGCTGCCGCTGATTGTGGGCGGCTGTGCGGGCGACCAGCCCCGCGCGGAGAGCCGGACCTACCAGCTGCTCACGGTTGCGATTGGCGACCAGACCCTTCGTTCGGACTACTCTGCCACGCTGCGCGGCCGCCAGACCGTCGAGATCCGGCCGCAGGTGAGCGGTCTGATTACCGAGATCCGCATCGACGAGGGGGCCCCGGTCCGCAAGGGCGAGGTGCTCTTTGTCATCGACCAGGTACCCTACCGGGCGGCGCTCGAGACGGCGCAGGCCAACGTGAAGAGCGCCGAGGCCGGATTGCAGACCGCCCGGCTGACCACCTCGAGCAAGGAGGCGCTTCATGCCCGGAAGGTTGTTTCGGACTTCGATCTCGAGATGGCCCGCAACCAGCAGCTGGCCGCCGAAGCCGCGCTGGCCCAGGCCCGGGCCCAGGAGACCAATGCCCGCAACAACCTCTCCTACACCGAGGTCCGCAGCCCGGTCGACGGTACGACGGGGATGATCCCCTACCGGGTCGGGGCGCTGGTCGACAGCAACATCGAGGAGCCGCTGGTGAGCGTTTCGGACGACCGCCAGGTCTACGCCTACTTTTCGCTGGCCGAGAACCAGGTGCTCGACCTCATCGAGCAGTACGGATCGCTCGAGGAGGCCCGTGCGAAGCTGCCCGATGTGGCGCTGCGGTTGGGCAACGGTTCGGAATACCCGCATGCGGGACGTATCGACGCCATCAGCGGTACGGTCGACGAGGGGACCGGAGCCGTACGGCTGCGTGCCGTCTTCCCCAACCCGGACCATCTGCTGCGCAGCGGCGGCAGCGCGACGGTCATCCTTCCGATCCGTTACCGCGACCGCATCATCATTCCGCAGTCGGCCACCTACGAACTGCAGAACCGCATCTTTGTCTGGAAGGTTGTCGACGGCGTGACCTGCTCGGCGCCGATCACCGTGAACAAGTACAACGACGGAAACACCTACATCGTCGAGTCGGGGCTCAAGGTCGGCGAGGTCATCGTGGCCGAAGGAGCCGGACTGCTGCACGAGGGGATCCGGATCGACGCGGCCGACAACGCCGTCGACGGCTCAACGGCAACGACCTCCCCTGCCGCTGCCGACACCACCGCATCCGCCGGCGAACCGGCCGTCCAATCCCGAAAATAGCGCTGCCCCATGACGATACGAACCTTTATCGATCGGCCGATTCTGGCGGGGGTGATCTCCGTGGTGATCCTGATTCTGGGGCTCATCGGCCTCTCGCAACTACCGATCGAACAGTTTCCCGAGATTGCGCCCCCGACGGTCAGCGTCTCGGCCACCTATACCGGCGCCAATGCCGAGACCGTGCAGAAGAGCGTCGTCGTACCGCTGGAGGAGGCGCTCAACGGCGTGGAGAACATGATGTACATGACCTCCACGGCCTCGAACAACGGTTCGGCCCGTATTTCGGTCTACTTCCGCCAGGGCACCGACCCCGACATGGCCACGGTCAACGTCCAGAACCGCATTGCCACGGCCCAGGGTCTGCTTCCGGCCGAGGTGACCAAGAGCGGCATCACCGTGCGCAAGCGCCAGACGAGCAACATCAAGCAGCTGGCCGTCTACAGTCCCGACGATTCGTTCGACGAGGCCTTCCTGACCAACTACATGAAGATCAACATCGAACCCCGCCTGTCGCGTATCGCCGGCGTGGGCGAGGTCAACGTCTTCGGCTATGAATACTCGATGCGCATCTGGCTCGATCCGGGCAAGATGCTCAAATACGGGCTGATTCCGGCCGACATCGCCGCCATGCTCGACGAGCAGAACGTCGAGGCCGCCACCGGCACGCTGGGTGCCGAGTCGACAAACACCTTCCAGTATGTGCTCAAGTACCGCGGCCGCTACGAAAACGAGGTCGATTACGAGAACATGGTCCTCAAGTCGCTGCCCGACGGCGAGGTGCTTCGGCTCCGGGATGTGGCCACGGTCGAACTCGGCACCCGCGCCTACGACTATATCGGCC
This sequence comes from uncultured Alistipes sp., assembly GCA_938014215.1. GTDB lineage: Bacteria > Bacteroidota > Bacteroidia > Bacteroidales > Rikenellaceae > Alistipes. The sequence continues at coordinate 195,902 of CALLRW010000041.1, forward strand.
GCGTAAACGGCCATCCGGGCTGCAACATCATGATTTCGCAGACCTCCGGTTCGAACGCCAACGAGATCATCGAGGAGATCGACCGGACGATTGCCGAGATCTCGAAGACCCTTCCCAAGGGGATCCGGATCGTCGACCTGATGAGTACGAAGGACTTCCTCGACGCCTCGATCCGCAGCGTCATCAAGACGCTGGTCGAGGCGATCATCCTCGTCGTGCTGGTGGTCTACGTCTTCCTGCAGAGCCTCCGCTCGACCTTCATCCCGGCCCTCTCGATCATCGTTTCGCTTGTCGGGACGTTCGCCTTCCTCTACGCTGCGGGCTTCAGTCTGAACATGCTGACGCTCTTCGCGCTGGTGCTGGTCATCGGTACGGTGGTCGACGACGCCATCGTGGTTGTCGAGGCCGTGCAGGCCAAGTTCGACGAGGGGTACCGCTCCTCCTACCGCGCCACGATCGACGCCATGGACGGCATCACGTCGGCCCTCATCACCACCACGTTCGTCTTCATGGCCGTCTTTATCCCCGTGAGCTTCATCGGCGGGACGACCGGTACGTTCTACACCCAGTTCGGACTGACGATGGCCGCCGCCGTGGCCATCTCGCTCATCAACGCCCTGACGCTCAGCCCGGCCCTCTGCGCTCTTATCATGACTCCGCACCAGAGCGCCTCCGAGGGCCGGCGGCTGAGCTTTTCGTCGCGTTTCCACATTGCCTTCGACGCGGCGTTCCACCGACTGGTCGACCGCTACAAGTTCGGCGTCGGGTTCATGCTGCGCCGCCGCTGGCTGGCCGGCGTATTGCTTGTTGCGGCGTGCGGGGGGCTTGTGGCCCTGATGGCCTCGACCAAAACCGGCCTGGTTCCCAACGAGGATATGGGCACGATTTTCATCGACGTGCGCACCTCACCCGGCAACAGCACCCGGCAGACCCGGCTGGTCATGGAGCAGGTCGACAGCTGCCTGCGGACCATTCCCCAGATCGAGCTCTACTCGAACATCACCGGCAACTCGATGCTCAGCGGCCAGGGTGCCTGCAACGGCATGTTCACCATCCGGCTGCGAGACTGGAGCGAGCGCACCTCGAAGGAGGATGCCATCAGCGCCGTGATGGAGGAGATCAGCCGCCGTACGGCCTTCATTTCGAGTGCCGAGATCATGCCCTTCACGCGCCCGATGATCCCGGGCTACGGCGTGAGCAGCGGCTTCGAGCTCTACGTCCAGGACCAGAAGGGCGGTACGACCGAGGATCTGTTGAAATATACGCGGCAGTTCCTCGAGGCGTTGAACCGCCGTCCCGAGATCGGCCGCGCCACCACCTCGTTCGACACCAAATTTCCGCAGTATCTGGTCGAGGTCGACGCCGCCCGCTGCAAGCGCAACGGCGTTTCGCCTTCCGACGTGCTGAGCACCCTTTCGGGCTACATTGGCGGCAGCTACGCCTCGAACATGAACCGCTTCTCGAAACTCTACCGCGTGATGGTGCAGGCCCCGCCCGAGTACCGCCTCGACACCGAATCGCTCAACAACATCTTCGTGCGCAACGATGCGGGCGAGATGTCTCCCGTGAGCCAGTATCTGACCCTCACGCGCGTCTACGGTTCGGAGGTGCTGACGCGCTTCAACCTCTTCTCGGCCATCCAGGTCAACGGTACCCCGGCCACGGGCTACAGCTCCGGACAGGCCATCGAGGCGGTGCGCGAGGTGGCCTCCGCAACGCTCCCGACGGGCTACGGCTACGAATTCGGGGGCATGTCGCGCGAGGAGTCCTCGACGGGCAATACGACGACGCTGGTCTTCGTTATCTGCGTAGTATTTATCTATTTGATTCTCTGTGCGCTGTACGAAAGTCTCTTCGTGCCGCTGGCTGTCATCCTCTCCGTGCCTTTCGGCCTGGTCGGCAGCTTTCTCTTCGCGCGCATGTTCGGCCTCGAGAACAACATCTACCTCCAGACGGGTCTCATCATGCTGATCGGTCTGCTGGCCAAGACGGCTATCCTGCTGACCGAGTACGCCTCGGATCGCCGCCGCGCCGGCATGAGCATTCCGCAGGCTGCCCTTTCGGCCGCCAAGGTGCGTCTGCGCCCGATTCTGATGACCTCGCTGACGATGATCTTCGGCATGCTGCCGCTGATGTTCGCTTCGGGTGTCGGTGCCAACGGAAACATCTCGATCGGCGTCGGTACGGTCGGCGGCATGTTGATCGGCACCGTGGCGCTGTTGTTCATCGTGCCTCCTCTGTTCATGGTCTTCCAGTGGCTGCAGGAGCGCTGGATGCCCGAACGCAACCGCGACGGAGAGCCGGTTGGTTCTCCGGGGAATCCATCCTGATGACCGGATCCCGGCGGGGTCGGTGTCCGACAGAAAGGGCATCGGCCCCGCCTGTCGGTTGGGGTTCTTCGGCGCCGGGCTGCGGGTGCGACGGTGTACCGCAAACCGGGACACAGACCCGTGTCCAGACGCCGTGATGCCGAACGGTCAGAATCGCCAGCTTGCCCCGAGCAGCAGGTCGCGCGGACGGATCGCATAGCGGCACGACGAGGTGCTCAACCCGTCGAAGAGCGTGTAGGCATACTCCGTTTCATTGAGCAGATTGGCCGCCGAAGCCCAAAGCTCCCACCGTTCGCCGGCCTTCCAGCGCACCGACGCGTCGATAAGCAGGAGGTGTTTGTTCTGCGTATCGGAGAGCTGTGTGCGGTAGTGCTCTCCGGTCAGTTGCAGGACCAGATTTTTGGCCGGTGTCAGGTTGAGCTGCAGACGCTGGTCGAACGTATGGCGGTCAGTCGGGACGGCGGATTCGATCCGCAACTGCGTGTAACGGTAGTTGAACGTGTATTCGATGTTGAGCCAGCGGGCTGCGCGGAGATTCACCCGGGGCGACAGGGTCAGCATCCCCGAGCGGTACGGCATCCGCACCCCCTGCTGCCGGATTTCGAGCGACGAATCGTTCCACGCGAGATCGACCCCGGCTTGGCCGTGCAGGGCGTCGATGTTGGTGCTCACACCCGACGAGAGGCTCCACGACGTCATGCGGTTCACCTCGCGGAGCTGCCCCGCGACGATGTAGTCGCCCTCGAACTCCTGCGTGGCGAGCCACGGCTGATCGCTCCACGAACGTTGGAGAAAGAGGTGGGCGAAGATCCCGCTCAGCGGGTTTTTGTAGTCGACGCCGGCCGTCAGCATGCGTGTGGGCGTAGTGCGGGGCGATGCGACGCCCGAGGTCAGCGTGCGGTAGTCGCGCAGCAGTGCGACGGGATAGATCGACTGGTCGTCGGGACCCTGTTCCCCCATGGCGCCCGAAGCCGAGAGGGTCCAGCAGGCCGACGGCGTCCAGCGGGCCGAGAGGTTGGCCGACCAGAGCAGCGGGCAGGAGCTGCCGCCCGTGTAGCGGTACCAGCGCCAGTCGACCGGTAGGGCGAAGATGAGACGCAGCCGCTGCGTGCGATAGGTGGCCGTCGGGCGCAGATAGAGACTTCCGTAACCGAAACGCGTGTCGGCGGCCAGCGACCCGGCGGTGACGCCTTCGAGACCGCTCAGCGCCGTGTCGAAGCGCCGGTACAACGCAGCGATCCCCCCTTTGAACTGAAACAACCAGCGGCGGCCGGCTTCCAGCCCCCAGGCGATGTTGTGGTTCATGCGCAGCAGGTTGATATCGAGCCGCTGATGCTGGTCCGATCCCTCGCGCAGGACATCCAGCTGCTGCGGCTGCGTGAGCCACAACAGGTTCGAGGTCACGGTGAGCGTGCGGCGTCCCGAGCGGCGGATGTAATTCAGGTCGTTCTCCACGCGGTGAGCCGGGGCCTCGGCCTGCTGACGGTTGGGATAGGTGCCCGTCGTTCGGGCGTCGAAATCGCTCCACGCAAGGTCGGCCGAAAGACGGTCCATCAGATAGAAACGCTCGGTATTGGCCAGTAGCTTCAGATGGGCCGCCACCTGCCGGTCGACCCGCCGGGCCCGTTCCGCAAGCTCCTCTGTGAGCTCTCCGTCGGAGAGGTAGCGGACGATCCGCGAGGCGTAATCCGACGTCAGCCGGTCATACCCATAGGCGACGTGGCCGCTCAGTTGGTAGTCGTCCGTGAGTTTGCGCAGATAGTCGGCGCTGCCCATTGCCGAACGGTTCATCCGCGTGCGGCTGTCGTCGAGCGGCGCCTCGGAGAGCCCCGTCGAGAACCACTCGGGGGTCTCATAACGGTTGTCGGCGCCGTTGAGCATCTCCTCGACCGTCAATTGCCGCAGATCGGCCGTCGGGTCGCCACCCGTATTCTCCCCCTTGAGGTTGAGCATCGACTGGCTTTGGGCAGCAATGCGCATGGCAAAGACCGAACCGCGGCCCAGCACCTCGTCGGGCGACCAGCCTCCCTCGCCGCGCAGCGTTCCGGTCCAGTGCGCCCGAGCCTGTTTCTTCAGCCGGAGGTTCAGCGCAGCGCGGTCGCTGTAGAGCACGTCGCGCAGCGCCTTGATCGGCTGGTGATTCTCCAGCACCTCGACGCTGGCCACATCCTGCGGGGCGATGTTGTTCGTTGCCAGCCCATAGCGGCCGTCGAGCATGTCCATCCCCTCGATGTAGAATTTGTTGATTGCCTTGCCATTGTAGCGGATTTCGCCCGACTTCTCGATCTCGATGCCCGGCATCTTGCGCAGCACGTCGGCAATCGTACGGTCCTGTGCCTCGGTGAAACTCGAGACGTTGTAGCTCACCGTATCGCCCCGCAGCGAGAGACGCGGCGCACGGATCTCAACCTCGCGGATCTCGACGGCACTGGCCGCAAGACGGATCTCCCGTGGCAGACGGGAGGCTTCGAACCGCTGCGCGCGGTAGCCCATCATCGAGACGTCGATCCATGCGGCCCGCATCCCTTGACGAGGACGAAGATGGAAGGCACCATCGGCGGCCGAGGTTGTGTATCCGGCCTGCCGTCCCGTGCTGTCGGCCGCCAGCAGGATGGCCCCGGCAAGGGGCCGTCCGTCGGTGGCATCCACGACGCGTCCCGTCAGCTCCTGCGCTGATACGGTCGATATTGTCGATGCAAACAGCACGCCCACAAATAGATGTGCAAGCCACTTCATGTGTTGCTGAAGGTTACTCGAGTTCGATTGGATTGTATCCGCGCACCAAGTCGCCCGGATTGACAGGGCTGCCGTCCTCGTTCTTGATCGTCATCTGCACGTTGGAGTTCCCCGTGAGGTAGCCGACCGGATCGGTCATTATCTTCTGCTTGAGTTCCCGATACTTCTTGCGGTTGGTTTTCATGTAGTTGCGATCGGTCATGCGGATGGGCTCGACGCGCTGCTCCACGCCCGTGGCCTCCAGGTCGAGCACCCCGGCATCATCCTTGATGGCAAGGATCAGCCCCGGCAGCCCGCCGAACTTCCACGGCCCGGCGCTCACGGCAATCTCGGGCGCATACCACGCCTCGTAGTTGCGGCCGCGGAAGGCGCATCGGGCCCGGCGGCACGCATAGCCGAGGATCGATCGCTCGCCGTCGGCAAGCTCCCAGTCGATGGCAGGCAGCGGCTCGGTGTAGAGCAGGTAGTCCATGCCGATCTGGTCGGTGTGGGTCAGGCGGCCGGCTGCCTGGTCGCGGAAGAGGACATCCTGCACGCCTCCGTGGAAACTTCCGAGGTTAGCCATCACCTGCTCGGGCGGCGTGACGCGCACGAGCGAATCGGTCTGCCACGTCTTGTAGGAGTAGAACTTCGTGACGCGGCTTCCCACCTCGAGCAGCAGGAGGTCTTCCTTCGGGTGTTCGCTCTCGGGCCGCTGTTGGTAGAGCATGCGGTAGCTGACGACGAAACGCGTCGTGTCGAGTACCTCGCTGGGCGGTTCGACCGTGTCGTAGGTCTTGACGCCGTCGGGCGTATAGGTTACGATGGTCTGTTGGGCAAGCGCCGCTCCTGCCGTGGCGCCGAGCAGCGTGAGAAGAAGAAGGATCTTTTTCATCTTTGTTACGGTTTTTGGTTTCCGAAGACAAAGTTGCAATGAAATCCGGCTGGCGATGGTTAACGCTCCGTTAAAGAGTGTTAAATAGTCTTAACGCCGTCGGTTGTGGCCTTTTTATGCGTACCTTTGTTCGGCACATGAACCGCATTCGAATGAACAGACACCGTTTCGGCCGCATCTCGCTGCTGGTCACCCTCTCGCTGGCGGTGCTCCTCGCCGTGCAGGCGTGGAGCCTTGCGAGCATGTACCGCGACCGACGTGAGGAGTTCTCGCGCCAGGTCATGCAGGCCATGACGCGCGCGGCCTACGACGACTTGTTGCTGGGCAACAAACCTTCCGGGCAAAAAAGTCAGATTACCTTCTCCTCGTCGGGGAACATCGACTCGATCCAGGTGGATATGATTCAGTCGGTTTCGGTAAAGAATCTCGGCGGCGCGGGCAAGAGTATCTCATTCACCCCCAAATCCGATACGATCCACCACAATATCAGCGTCTCGGACGGCGAAACAACCCGTTACATCCGCCAGGAAATCCGCATCCCGCCCATTTACATGCTGCAGCTCAATATGGCACGCTATGACTCGCTTCTCACGTGCAACCTTGCAGCGGCGGGTATCGACCTGCCCCACAAGGTGGATGTCGTACGCGGTCCTTCCGACAGCATATCGTCGGTGAAGTCCTTTACAGCAAAGCCGCTCTCGGATTCGGAGGTGGTGGTTACAGCTCTTAATGATTCGCTGCGGATTGCGGATCCGCTGACCTTCACGACTTCGCTCACGACCGACGAAGAGCTCTACTTCCGCCTGCGGATCGAGAATCCCGACCGGCAGCTCGTGCGCGACATGGCTGGGGTGATCGGCTCGTCGCTGATGATGCTTGCCGTGGTGGCCGGTGTGCTGATCTACCTGCTGCGCACGCTCTTCCGGCAGAAGACCCTCGAGGAGATGCGCCGCGACCTGACTCATAACATCACCCACGAGCTGAAGACCCCGATTGCCGTGGCCAACGCGGCGAATGATGCCCTGCTCGACTTCGGGGCGGCAGAAGATACGGCGAAGAGGACGCGCTATCTGCGGGTGATCCGCGAACAGCTGGCCGCCTTGAGTGGTATGGTGCAGCGCATTCTGACGATGAGCATCGAGGAGCGCGGCGAGATGACCATCCGCCGCGAGGAGATTGCGGTCCGGCCGCTGTTTGAGGAGGTGGCGGCCCGCTTCCGGATGAAGGGCCGCGGGCGGGCGACGATCGAGGTGGAGGCCGAAGATCCGGATCTGACGGTTATGGCAGATCGTTTCCACCTCACGCATGCGCTGGACAATCTGGTGGACAATGCCCTGAAATACTCCTGCGACAAGGTGCGGATCCGCCTCTCGGCCCGGCGTTCGGACAAGGGGATCGAGCTGCGGGTGGAGGACAACGGCATCGGGATCGACCGCTCGGCGCAGGCCCATATTTTCGAGAAGTTTTACCGCGTGCCTACGGGCGATCTGCATACAGTCAAGGGATTCGGGTTGGGGCTCTACTACGTCCGGCTGATTGCCGAGAGACACGGCGGCGAGGTCACGGTCACGAGCGCTCCGGGGCGCGGCTCGACCTTCACGCTGACCCTCCCCGACCGTTGATGCCCCATCAATCACACAACTGCCCATGAACGAAAAGATCCATATGTTGCTCGTCGAGGACGAACAGACGCTGGCCGACATCATTGCCGACACGCTCGGCGAAAAGGAGTTCGACGTCACGGTGGCCTACAACGGCATCGAGGGGTTGCGCCGGTTCGACGAACGGCGCCCCGACGTCGTTGTTACGGACATCATGATGCCCGGCATGGACGGTTTTTCGTTTGTCGACGAACTGCGCCGGCGATCGGCCGACGTGCCCGTGCTCTTCCTTTCGGCCCGGTCGGCGGCCGAGGATGTCGTCCGCGGGTTCGAGACGGGCGGCAACGACTATCTGCGCAAGCCCTTCGCCATGAGCGAACTCATCGTGCGCATCAAGGCGCTGGTCGGCCGCAGCCGCCAGGTGCGTCAACCCTCCGAACTGTACTACCGGATCGGGCGCTTCCGCTTCGATGTCGAACGGCAGACGCTCTCCGACGGCGAGCGGTGTCAGGAACTTTCGGCCCGGGAGGCCGGCATTCTGGAGATGCTGTGCGAACGCATGGGAGAGATTGTCCCCACGCGGCTGATCCTGCAGCGGATCTGGGGCGACGACACCTTCTTTAACGCCCGCAGTCTGCATGTCTTCATCACCCGGCTGCGGCGCCGGCTGGCCGACGACCGCACGGTGCAGATCGTCAATGCCCGCGGCGTGGGGTACAAACTCCACGCCTGACCGCCAGCCGTCTCCTGACCGCCAGCCGTCTCCTGACCGCCCGCTGTCTTCTGGCCTCCCGGCATCTCTTGACCTTCCGGTGTCTCCTGGTCGCCCGGCATCTCCTAACCTCCCGGCCTCCCCTATTTGATCTTGAAGAGTCCGCTGTCGCTGTCGTAGTTCTCGAGCTGGGGACGTACGGCGGCCTTCTTCCGTCCGACGCCGAAACGCCACGAGAGGCTCAGTCCCAGGGCGTGGTCCTTGCTCCGGATCGCGTAGACGGTCCGGTGGCGGACGATGCTCGTCGGGATCGTCTCGTTCGAGTAGCGGTCGCGGACGAAGGGGAAGAAACACTGCAGTGCGACGTTGAGATTGCGGTACCGGTAGCCCAGACTGACGTACGAGACCTTCTCGATCCCCGTCCGGTAGAGTCCTGTGAGCATCGTCCCGCCGAATTTCTGGTAGAGATCGAGCGTGAAGTTTTTGTATCCGGCCGAAACGTAAACCGAAACGGGAAAGGTCCAGTAGCGATAGGTCGGTACCTCCCGCGACGGGCGGAAGAGCTGCTGCGCGGCCTCGACGCTGCCGCCGATGCGGAGGAACTTCCAGAGGGTGAAGTTCAGACTCAGTTCGCCGCCGCGGCGTACGTCCCGCTCGGCATTGTCGGTCCGAAGAAGGATGCACCCCTCGCCGGAGCGGTAGGCGTCGAAGAGGCTGTTGCGTGTATAGTCGTAGAAGAGTGCGGCCTGCAGCGTGAATTTCCGCACATAAAGGTCGTAGCTCAGCCGCCACGTCTGCCGGTGGGCATTCTCGAGGTCGGGATTCCCCGTCTGATAGAGACCGTTCATGATCAGAATCCGGGCCTCGGACATCTGCAGCATCTCGGGCATCTGCGTCCCCGATTCGTACATCAGACGCAGCGAATGGGTGTCGCCGAAGTTGTACCCGGCCATCACCATTGGCGTGAAGGTCAGGTTGCGGAATCCGTCGCGGCCCGTCCGCACGTCGTAGTCGGCTCCCAGGCTGACGCGATAGAGAAACGAGCGGGCCTTGCCGCTGATCTCGGCGTAGAGACGGTGCGCCTGCGTGTGGATCGACTCCCGTGTGCCCGCCTCGTCGAGGGAGTTGCTCAGCGAGTTGGTCAAAAAGTTGTAATGGCCGCGGTAGCCCACCGAGAGTGAGGCCTTCGCAAACCGGTGGCCGTAGACCACCTCGCCGATCAGCGTCCGCTTCCGGTTGTCAAGCTCCATCCGGTCGTCGAAGCCCGTTGGGCCGCTCTCCGTGGAGCGGGTCTGCTGCCCGTTGTCGAAGTAGCTGCCCACGAGATTCAGCGCCAGGGAGTTGCTCCGGCCGAACTGCTTGGCAAAGTAGAGGTCGAGCGTCGGCACCACGCTCTGCGTGCGGTCGGTCAGCTGACCGGTCCGCTCCTCGGTGGCAGCGTTTTGGGTCAGGACGATGCTTTTGGCAGCATCCATCTTTTCGTTGTCCGTCCGGGCTGAGGCCCGGATCTGCAGGTCGTAGTTCCCCTCGCGGCTGATCGAGTAGGTCAACCCGACGTTGTGCTGCTGGCCCCAGTCGCGGCTCTCGCGCACGTAGTCGTAGAGCCACGCCGCGTCGTCGATCCGATAGTCGTAGTGCCCCGTTTCGAGATCGCTCCGGTCGCGTTTCATGTTGATGTGGGTGCCGTAGTTGAACGTCAGGCGGTTGTCACCCTTGATGTAAGAGAGCGCCACGGAGGCGTTCGAGAACATCTGCCCCAGCGTGCCGTAGAGATTGCCGCTCCAGCCTGTGTCGAGCGGTCGGGTGCGGATGTTGACCACCTGCTCGGCATCGTCCATGTAGCGGATCGGCGGCACGTCGTAGAGCTCGACGCTGCGGACCTTGTCCGAGGGAATCAGCCGCAGCTCCTCGTCCGTGGCCCGGATGCCGTTGATCAGAATCAGAATCGACTTGCCGTTGACCGTCGCCAGTGTGTTTGTCGCCCGGTCTACGCGCAGGTTGGGCAGCGTGGCGACCAGTTCGCGGCCGTCCGGGGCTCGCTCGATCTGCTCCTTCGTGAAGAGGTACGAGGTCTTGTCGATGCTGCGGATGGTGCGTTTCCCCTCGACCACCACCTCGCCGATCGCCGTTGAATCGGCTTCGAGCCGGACATCGCGGTTGAGATCCCCCTCGGCCGACACCGCCAGCGAGGCATTCTTATAGCCCAAATACGAGACCCGGAGGCGGTATTCGCCCGCTTCGGGAGCCTCGACCGAGTAGCGCCCCTCGAGATCCGAGGCGGTGCCGCGGATCATGGTCAGCGTATCGCTGGCCCGGAAGAGGGCGACGTTGGCGAAGGGGATAGGTTGTCGCTGGCTGTCGACAATGCGGCCGCGGATCGTCACGGTCTGTCCCGGCGCGGCCAAACAGCCGAGCAGGGCAATCAGCAGAAGGAGATGTTTCATCGGTTCAGGAAAGCATTTAAACGCACAAAAATAAAAAAAACAGCGTTTTACAAAGTTTCCGGACCGAAATTTTCATTCGGGAGCCTATCCTTTCGGCGACCCTCCCCGCCACGAATGCCGGAGCCGTTCGCCGCGGATGAACCGCTGTTGTCGGGAGTCGATCGTCAGCCGTCGGAACGCGCGGATGCAGTCGGCACCCCGCGACCCGACGGTGCGCAGCGTGCCGCAACCGGCTCCCGGGGAGCTTCTAAAGGATGATGATAGTTGCGATAAGAGTGTTTCCGGGAAGTTTGGCATAGAGCCCCCAGAAGTAAAATGTTGTCACGACGCATGGACTTGCTCCCGACAGTTGCGAGAACGCCAGGTTCCATCTCATCCCGTCGGGTTGGATGTCGACAGCCTGCTTCTCGAGGGCGTATCCTGGGTCCCCCATACTGCATTGGCCGATCAGGAGCGTATATTTCCCGAAATCAATCTCGGGCAGATCGACCGACGGTGGCGCAATGGCTTCGAACTCTTCCATGCTGTTGATCAGGAAGCATTCCGATTCGCCCCAGTTGATTTCGCCGAAACCGAAATCCGACCCGGGGTACGAATAAGATGTCGGAGGCAGTGTGGCATCGAAAAATGCCGACACCTCCGTGGGGGCGGTAATCGGGGGCGTTCCGGCAATGGAGGGTTCCTCCCTATCGTCGCATGCCGTAAGGCCTGCAACCAGCATGGCCGCTGCCGCAGCCCATTTGAGAAGGTTGAGTTTCATGGTATGGAGAATTTAGGTGTGTTCCCGGTTCGTAACAAAGATACGAAAATCAATGCCGTATTCAAAATTTTTCTCCCGTGATTTGGGCTGGGAGAGGGAAATCGGGGACCACAATCCGAACCGGGACCTTCCCGGTTTGAAGCGACCGCTGATCGGCCGGCGTCCGGGCCGGGCGTGGAGCCCCCACCCGCGTGTCACGCGGAGCGGCCGCTCCCTCCGCAGGTTCGTACGTTTCCAGTCGGAGTCCTGGGTTTAGTGTCCGAAACGCGAGGTGTCGACCTCCCGGTGCTTGCGCTCCTTGTAGCCGCCGAAGCGGTAGGAGAAGTGCAGGGTCACGCTGCGCATGTAGCGCTGGGCCCCCATGTCGAGCCACTGCCCGCGGTAGCGGACCTTTGTATTGGGCCTGCCGCTGTCGAAGAGGTCGTTGCAACGGACCGACAACGTCGCGCGGCTCCGGTCGAAGGTCCATTTCACGGCGGCATCGGCCGACCCCAACGGTTCGATGTCAAAGGTCCCCTGAATGGCCCCCGACTGGAAGAATCCGTTCACCTCGAGGTCGATGGCGGGCTTGCGGCTCAGGTGGAAGGTGTTCATGAGCCGGGCGATGCCGACCCACTTCGAGCGGTCGAACGACATGTCGTGGAACCGGTCGCACCGCTGCCGCATCCGTATTCCAGTGAGTGTCAGCCGCGAATCGAGCCAGCGGCCGATGCGGAACGGCAGGACGGCATTGACGCCCCACTGCCGGTTGAAGTTCCAGTTGAGCGACTGATAGATCAGCGCCAGCCGGTCGGAGGCCTGCCAGGCGGTCTGCACGAAGTAGTCGGGCTGCTCGTTCCAGAAGAGGACGAAGATATACTTCTGGCGGTAGATGTAGACGGCCTGCGCCTCGTAGCTGCGCGAGGGGCGGAGTCCCGACGTGCCGTGGATCTCTGAATAGCCGTCGATGTAGGAGATGGCCCCCTGCATCTCCCAATAGGCGGGATACTCCTTGTCCGACGAGAAGTTCAGCTGCAGGATATGCCGCTCGGAGGGCATCCAGTTCAGCGATGCCTGCGGATACAGCGACCAGTTCTCGTAGTCGCCCAGCCGGTAATACTCCCCGGCCAGCGAGGCCGAGAGACTTACGCTTCCGAACTGCCGCCCGAAGCCGGCGTAGAGATTCCCGGTGTATTCGTCGAGCCGGGCGTCGGTGTCCGAGGTTGCAGGCGTGCCCTCGAGAACCGTGTAGTGCTGCCAGTCGTGCGAGCGGGCAAAGGCAAAGGCTCCGCCGGCCGTCAGTTCCCAGCCCGAGTCAAACGTGTGGCGCTCGTCGGCCGTCACGTTCAGCCGGTCGATGCGCTGCCCCGAACCGATGTCAAAGGCCGAGGCCGATCCCTCGGCATAGCGGTTTTCGAGCCGTGACTGCTCGGGATTGTCGTAGTGGGTATAGTCGAGCCCCAGGTCGAGCCCGAATGCCAAGGTGTAGCGCAGTGCCAGGTTGTGCAGCGACCGGTCGCTCAGCTTCTTCGAGAGCGACTCGACGTAGCTTCCCGTCGAATGGGACAGCCCGTCGGTATTGGGCGAAAAGGAGGCGGTGTAGGCGGCGCTCAGGCGTCCCCGCTGCTTCGGGGCGTATTCGACGGCGGCACGGAGCTGGTGGCTCCACCCCTCGTCGGTCATCCATTCATCCTGCCGGATGTCGTACTGCCGCCCCTCGAAGGTGTGCAGCGACCGCAGGTCGAAACTCGACAGCTCCTTGCTCCGGGCAGCCGAATAGGTGACGTCGGCCGACCATTTGGGGGATGAGAGCGCAAAACTGCCGCCGGCATCGTAGGTGTCGTAGTAACGGTTCGTATAGTTGGCGTGGACTTCGCCCGAGAAGGCCGTTTCGTGGCTGCGGCGCAGCACGACGTTGATCGCTGCCCCGCGGATGTGGTACTGCGGCGGTGCGCTGAACATCACCTCGGCCTTTTCCACCCGGTCGATCGGCGTCGCACGCAGCAGCGTGGCCAGCTGTTCGGCGGTCATCGTCGAAGGGCGCCCGTTCAGGATCACCGTGACGGACGACGCCCCGGCCAGCGTCAGCATCCCCTCCTGCTCCGCAACGCCCGGCAGCCGTGTCAGGGCTTCGTAGGCGTTGTTAACGGCCTGCCCTTCGGTCAGCCGCTCAAGGTCGTAGGACAAACGCCCCTGCTCGACCTTCACCACGGGACGCTCGCCCTCGACCACCACGGCGTCGACCTTTGTCGAGGCCTCCGAGAGGCGGATGTCACCCAGATCCGAGCGGTCCGACTCGAGGGTGCGGATTTCGTAGGCCAGATGCTGGATCTGTAGCCGGTAGGGACGCACGGCGGAGTGGATTTCGAACCGCCCGTCCGCTCCCGAGGCGACGGCATCGAGATAGACCGAGTCGCAGTCGAACAGCACGACGGCGGCCCCGACGATTGGGGCATCCGACGCATCGACCAGCCGCCCGTGGATCAAGCCATCGGCCGGGGTGACAGTTTGTGCTTCGGCGGTGGCGAATGCCAGCAGGATCACCACCGGAATCAGTAGGAATTGCCAATTGCGAGATTTCATGATTTTGCGATTTTCGAAGGGTTTCTTCTCTCGCAAAATTACACCCGAAAGGTCCTTGCCGGTGTGAATGAAATCTTACTTCCGAAATCTCAACCGGTTGATTTACAGTGCCTGTATTTTGAAAAATCTTATTGGAAGCCTCTCCTTCCTTACTCCTCCTGTCGGTCTTCCCTGCTCTGTTTGGCGGCCCCTTCCTTTTTCTGCCGGATGCCCTGCTCCTCCCCCGGTCGCCGTCAGGCAAAGAGTCCGAGCAGCCGGTCGCGGTCCGCCGCCGTGGATTCGGCAATGCGCCGTTTGAGCTTCGACTTGAGCGAGTAGACGCCGTTGAGCGACATGCCCAGCATGACGCAGATCTCCTGCGGCGAGAATCCGGCGATGACCAGCGCCGCGAAGTCGTAGTTGCGCGCGGTCCAACCGGGGAACTGCTCGCGGAGCCGCGTGACGGCCCGGTCGCTGTAGAGGTCGGCCATGTCCACGACGTCGGCCAGCATCGCGGGGCTCAGCGCCAGGTCGCGCATCTTGGCCGTCAGCCGTTCGCCCTCGCCGTAGGTGTAGTACGTCGAGGCAATGTCGCGCACGGCGGCCACACGCCCCTCCAGCAGCCGCTTGACGGCCGCTTCGCGGGCATTCGAAGCGTCGAGCCGCGACGTAAGGCTGTCGTGCGATTCGCGGTAGGAGTCCACGAGGGCCAGCGACTCGCTGAGCTGTTCGTCGCGGCGGTGCAGCTTGCGGCGGTATCCCACGACGGTAACTCCGGCTGCTGCGGTGACCAACGCTGCCGCCAGTACCGTAATCCACACCCGGTAGCGCAGCGACGCCTCTCGCAGCGCCACCTCGTTGGCCGTGCGGAAGCGTCGTTCGAGTTCGGCCACCTGTGCCCCGCGCTGCACTTCGAAGAGCGAATCCTTCACCGTGACATACCGCCGCATGTAGGCGTAGGCCTGCGAGTCGTCGCCGCGGTCGTGGTAGATTTCGGCCGCCAGGTCGAACAGTCCGACATCTCCCTGATGGAACGTATCCCGGTTGGCCAGCGACTCTTCGATATAGCGGCGGGCCGAATCGAGCTGGCCGTCGCGCTGGAAGATGATGGCCGAGGCCACGTCGTAGAACGACCGCCCGGTATCCTCCGACGAGGCCGAGCCGTACGAAAGCGGAGCTCGGCGGATCACTTCGAGGTCGATCCCTTTGCGGGCCTCCAGCAACTGCTCGGGCGTCCAGTCCTCGAGGTAGGTGTGGAAGATGAGGTTCTGCAGGCGGATCTGCTGGGCGAAGTAGCGGAACTGAATGGTGTCGGCCGCCTCGACCAGCGGCTCCAGCGTCTCGACGGCCCTCCTGTAATCCCCGTTGGCACAATAGGATGAGGCCAGCATGAAGCGGCTGTATCCCTCCTGCTCCGTGTTGCCGTTGACACGGGCCGCCTCGACGGCCTTCGCGAAGGGCTCCACGGCATCGTATCCCTGTTCGAAATAGAGCAGCCCCAGCGTGTGGTAGACGGTCACGAGCAGCGTCTCGCTCCTCCGCCGCAGCGAATCGTCGGACGTCCTGGCGGCCAGGGCCTCCTCGGCCAAAATCGCCGCCTGGGTGTAGCCCCGAATCCCCTCCTCCAGGTTGCCCGCCTCGACATGCGCCTGGGCGTAGCTGTACCACGCCACGGCCCGTTCGCACGCCGAACCGTGACGGTCGAAATAGCCGATTCCCCGCAAGAGATGCTGCTGCCCCGCCAGTGTATCGCCCGATGCGACCTCCGCCAGTCCCGTGATCAGCGTCCATCGGGCCCGATCGTCGCGGTTGAGCTGTTCGGGGTCGATCCGCTGGAGGAGCCGGCGCGCACTGTCGGGGTGTTCGACCGCCAGAAAGTTGTCGACCTTCCACTCCGCCTTTTCCCGGTGCGTCGTGCAGGCCGTGGCCGCGAGGGCCGCGACGGTCAGGATCCACCCTGCCACTCCCCTTCCGGTCATCACTCCTCCCAGTATTTTGTCAGATCGATCCGCTCGGCGTTGTGGAAGAATCCGCTCACGAGCGTCAGGTATTCCGGCATCCGGTCACCCTCGCCCCACCGCAGCGGAATGCCCATCAGCTCCTCGACCGTACGGCTGAGGTCAAAGCCGCACGCCTCGAGCGAGGGTCTTACCCACTCGGGATGGCGGCATGCCTTGCCTTCGAGCCGCGTGCAACTCCCCTCCGGACAGTAGAGACACGTCCCGGCATAGGCAAAGGCGCGTCCGCCGTATCGTTTTTCGAGGTCGAGCAGCATCCGCTCGTGCCGCCGGCGCACGGGACGCAGCAACTCCTGGGAGGCCGAAAGCGGCAGCCCCGGATGGAGCGGCGTGACCTTCGAGGCGATGATCAGGGCGGTGCGATACCCCGAGAGATAGTCCTCCATGTCGAAGTCGAAGGGCGGACAGGCCCAGCTGCGGCCGTAGTTGGGACAGGCGCGGCAGCAGGCCGCAAAACGCCGTGCATCGCGATAGACGGCGATGTAGCGGTCAGCGGGGAGCGACGCGGTGAAGTCCTGCGTCGTATGTTCGAGCGTTTGATTCATACGACAAAGATACGAAATGCGTCGTATCGTGGCAAGCAAAAAGGCACTTTTCCCGTCCGTCCCGTCCGTCTCGGCCGGGCGTAGGTCCGGCAGGCAGTCCGGCCGGGAGTCTGGGCGAAAGTTCTGCCGGGCCCTCCGCCGCCGCAAAAAAAATGGGCCCCCTTGCGGGGACCCGGCGAAGCAACTTAATAACGCCTGATGGCTTGTTTGAGTGATCTGAGAATTTGCGCCCCGGTCAGTCGCAGCAGCGCAAGCAGCAGTAACAAAAGCATCTTGTTTCACGACTTTTTCCCGTTGCAGCCTTGGCTGCAGGCATGGGGCGGTGATTGTTTATCTCGAAGCCGATGGCACGTAAACACTTTCCTGTGCCGGCTTTTGGTTGCAAAAAACACCCCGGATCCCGATTGTCGCATGAAGTCGGTCGAACCTCCCTCTCTCCATACTGTCATTTTTTTTTAAATCCGACCGTCCGCAGCGGAACCGGTCTCCGGGGAGTATCTTTTTTGGGTGTGGACTTAGTCCACGAGTTTGAGTCGAGCCTCGGTGTAGCTGGCTCCGGCGCGGATCACGAAGCGGTACTCCTTGCCGGGGGCGGCCTTCGGATCGGTGATCTGCAGCGTCACGTGATCCTCCGAGAAGCTGATCCGCAGCGGGGTCTTGCCCCACGGTGCGCACTCCGAATCGGCGGCGTGCGTCGGCAGCGGAATCGATACCGTGCGATCGGTCGTGAGTTTCACCTCGTAGACCTTGCCCCACTCGGGCAGATCGCCGCCTGCCAGTTTCTCAATCGTGTAGTTGAGTTTCACGCCGACCTGTTTCCCTTCGCGGGTGATCCCCTCCGAGACGTAGATCCTGGCATACTGCGAACCGATGGCCAGGGCCCGTTTGCCCGAGGGAAACTCCATCAGCGAGATGTCCTTGGCGACGTAGTAGCCGTGCCGGGGCCATGCCGAGATGCGGTGGGCTGCACGGTCGAACATCAGGGCCGGCATGGCTGCGAGTCCGTCGACCTGGCCCGCATCGGCGATCGTGTAGCGGTTGGCGCCGTCGAAGTGATGGTCTTTGTCCAGGAAAAGGGCGTCACCGAAAAGCGTGTGGCCGTTCTCCTCGTCGAACATCTCAAGCTGCATACCGCTGTTTTCTGCCGGTGAAGCCGGGGAGTCGGTTTTCCCCGTCTCTCCCGTCTCTCCAGAATCTCCCGACTCTCCCGTCTCATCCGGCTTCGAAGGATCGGCCGATGCTTCCGACCGATCAACCTTAATTTCAATCTGTACCTGTTCCGCAGCCTTGATCGTACGGCCGACGGCCCATATGTGGTAGTTGTCCGCGTCGGCCTGCTCCATCACCACGAAGGTCACCAGTCGGCTGCCTTTCGTGAACCAGGCCGCATACGGCAGGCGATAGTTGACCTTGCCGTCGGGCAGTGTGAGCGTGAAGGCCGAAGGTTCGGTTTTGTGGTCCTTCTTGAAGCTTTCGTATCCCTTTTCATCAAAGATCAGGACGGCGGCTCCCGGCTGGGGCTTTCCCTTTTCGTCGACCACCGAGATGTGAACCACGGCATCGCGCTCGTTCGCTTCGTAGGTTTTCTTCTCACAGGCCGACAGAAGCGCCGTGCCGGCCAGGATGCTCATCATGATTTTACGCATTGTTTTCTCTTTTTAGTGTTGCTTTCGCATCACCCCTGCTCTCTCCGGGGGGTACCGGACCGGGGGTTTTTCCGAATGCAAAAGTAGAGGATCCGCAGCGTTTTCGAGTTGCGCTGCGGATCCTCCGATCTAACACTTTGAAAAAACAGTATCTGAAAATCAGTGTGTTGGCATTATCATTCGATTTTGAATCTAACACCCGTCTGACACCTACCCCAAAAGGGCCAAAAACAGCTCCCGATCGGGTGCATCGGAGCTTTTGATGCGCGATTTGAGTCTCGACTTGCGGGCGTAGATATTGGCGACGCTCTCCTCCATGAAGAGGCTGATGACCTGGGGCGAGAAGCCGCCGAAGATGTAGCACAACAGCCGTACGTCGGCCTCCTTCATCCGGGGGAAGTCGCGGCGCAGCTTCTGCATCACCTCGTCGTGAGCCGTATCGACAATCTGCTCGAGCTCCTGCAGCATCTCGCCGTTTTCGGAGAAGCCCTCGATGAGCTGTTTCACCTCGCGGATCATGGCGGCCTGTCCCGAGACGGTATTTTCGCGTTCGTAGAGGGTCTTGCCCAGGCGGTCGACGATGTCGAAGCGCGAGGCGATGAGCCCCTTCATGCGCATCTCGTCATCGTGGCGCCGTTCGAGGCTGTGCGACAGACGCTGATACTCCTCGCGGGCCTCCCTTACCAGCAGCAGATAGCGTTCGTTGCGCTCCTTGTCGAGCCGTATGCGCTGGCGGACCAGGAAGGCGGCAATGGCCGCCAGCAGCAGCGCCGTCACGGCGACGACCCACTCCCACGTCCGCCGGTTCTGCATGCGGTAGTCGGCGAAGTCGGCGCGTTCCTGGAAATAGTCGCGTTCGATCATGCCGGCCGAGGTCTGCAGCGCCGAGCGGGTCAGCGAATCGTTCAGGAAGATAAACCGGTGGATCTTCCGGGCCGCTTCGCGATATTGGCCGGCCATGGCTTCGACCCGGTAGGCCGTGTATTCGATCATCGCCTCGACATCGGGATCGGGGTTCTGACGGGCGGCCAGCTGCAGGTAGTAGCGGGCGCTGTCGGGACGTCGGCGGAAGAGTTGGGTTTGTGCCAGCGTGCAGTGGCCGGCGGCCGACGTATCGCGGCGGATCGACTGTTCGACCCGTTGCAGCAGATCGTTCGGGATGCGTTCGTTCTCCGAGACGGTGTAGAGTGTGGCGAAGAGGCCGAGGCTCTGCCGGACGAGGGTGTCGTCGTGCAGGTCGTCGGCCAGTTCGAGGGCCATCGTACAGTCGCGGCGGGCTCGGCCGAGGTCCTGCATGCGCAGGGCCGAGGTGGTCATGCCGAGCAGGGCCTCGGCAGTCTGGCGGGTGGCGCCCGAGCGGATGAACAGGTCGCGCGCGTCGCGATAATAGCGGTATGCCCGGACGAAATTCAGCTCGGCACGATAGACCCCGCCGATGCGCAGGTAGAGCAGGCCGAGGTAGTAGGGCTCGTCGTAGGGGCGCAACATCTCCTCGATCTCGAGGAACATGCGCAGGGCTCCGGGCTTGTCACCCCGCCGCAGGAGGTTCTGCCCCTGGAAGAAGCGGGTTTTGCAGATGCCGCGGATATCGTTGGGCCGTGCGCTGTAGTAGTTCCAGGCGATGCGGAGCAGCGAGTCGTTGTCCGTCTCGAGGCCGGCGCGCTCCGAGGCTTCGGCACAGAGCAGGGCGTAGCGGGCCCGCTGTGAGCGGTTGCCCAGGGCGTCGGTGCGGATGTCCTGCAACAGGCAGAGGGCGCTGTCGGGCGTCTCCTTGACGATCTTCTCGGCGCGGTCGAGCGTGTCGGCCGTTTGGGTATATTCGCGGCTGCATCCGGTGAGCAGTCCAAGGAGCATCAGCACTCCACAGAAGGTTGGTTTCATGGTGTCGTCGGGTCGAAAACTTGTCCGAAGGTAGTAATTTGCCCCGATGTTTGCAAATCGGACGGCAGAAACCTTCCTGCAGGGTGCTGTGGCGGCGATCGGCGGATATTTTTTGCATCGGGGTCTTGTTTTTTCGGAATATAGCCCTATCTTTGTTGCCAGATTTGGTTTTCGTCTTTCCCCGCGGAAAGCGAAATGAAAAGGGAATCGGGTGCAAATCCCGGACAGTCCCGCTGCTGTGAAGCTCCAGGTTCGTTCCGAACATCTCGGCCACTGATCCTTGCGATCGGGAAGGCTTCGGAACGGGAGTCAGTCAGAAGACCTGCCAAGTCGATTCGATGCCGTATGGCCCCGTGGGATGGGCACGCGGTTTCGGAATGGATACCAATAGACATATGAGGAGAGCTCCGGCCCGGGGTATAGGGGAAGGAAAGACCGTCCGTATCGGGAGGCTTTTTCACCCGCGGATCCCCAATCCGGAGGAGTGTGGAACAAAAAAGGCGCGGCGCAAAAACGAGGACCGGTAACTGCCAAAACTGGATCTGATGGATGTGGATTAGTATGAGACTTGCCGCGCCTTTTTTTAATTTGAAGCCTATGAACCTTCTTTTATATGGCGTCCCGGCCGGGATTGCCCGTCGCATTGCCGACCGTTATTCGCTGAAGATAGCCCGGACGCTGGCCGGTGTCGGAGAGCCCGACACGCTGTTGATCATTCCGCCGATGGAGTCTCCGCGGCAGCTGCTGGCCTTCTACAACGAAATGCTGGCGCGCGAATCGGAGATCGATGCCGTGATTGTTTGTGATCCGGCGGCCTGTGAGGCGGCGAATACGGTGCGATACGGTTCACCGCCCGACAAGTTTTTCACCCTCGGTCCCGAAGAGGATGAAGCGGAGCTCGAGTATGCCATCTCCCGCATCGTCGAGAGCAAGCTCGGACTCGTCTGTGCCCACGAGGGGCTCTGAACGAAGCGGAATCTCCGGGGCGGGAATCTTTGAGACAGGATCCTTCGGGCCGGGTAGTTCCCGGGGCAGGAGCCTCGATGTTCGGTCGGATTGTCCGCCTGCCCCTGGGATCGGTCTTGAGACTCCCCCGCCCCTTTCGCTCGGCTGCCCCACCCCCGTAAAAAAAGCGCTCCGGATTTTCCGGGGCGCTTTTCGTTTCCAGGGGTCGATTCCGCAACCGGTGCTTCCGGCCGGCGGGAATCTCTCCGCGAGGAGCCTATTTCCGATCCAGATCGACCAGCTCGTACTGCTGCGAGCCGATGCCGAGCTCTTCGGCATGCTCCAGCGTGTGGATGCCGTGGCGCGACTCCATGCGCTCGATCAGGTGGACCTTGCCCTCGTCGGGCGAGGCGTAGACCAGATCGACACACGCCTTGTCCAGTGCCACCGGATCCAGCGAGGCGAGGATGCCGATGTCGCCCATGCGGGGCGGTTCGGGATGGGCGTCGCAGTCGCAGTCGACCGAGAGGTTGTTCATGACGCTGATGTAGAGGATCCGCTCGCCGCAGTGGTCAACAATGGCCTTGGCAGCCTCGGCCATCGACTCGAGGAAGTCGTCCTGAGCGGGCAGGTCGCCCCAGACCTTGTTGACGTCGGTCGTCTTGCCGGCCGAATGGATCCAGGCCTTGCCGGCCGACGAGGCGATACCGATCGAGATGTTCTTGATGGCGCCGCCGAAACCGCCCATGGCGTGCCCCTTGAAGTGCGAGAGGACCACCACGAAGTCATAGTCCATGAAGTGCGATCCGACGATGTCGTACGCCAGGTGACGGCCCCCCTCGACGGGCAGCCGCACCTCGCCCTCGGCATCCATGATGTCGACCGGCGCGATGGCCGTGAAACCGTGGTCGGCGGCGGCCTTCAGGTGGTCGGCCGTAGCGGCGCGGCCTCCGCCGTAGGCGGTGTTGCACTCGACGATCGTCGCGTGGATCGAGCGGACGAAGTCGCCGATCAGGGCCGGTTTGAGGTAGTTGTTGCCGCCGGGTTCGCCCGTCGAGAGCTTCACGGCGACCTTTTTGCCTTCGGCCTTGCGTCCGAGCGCCTCGTAGACGGCCCGGATCCCTTCGGGCGAAATGTCACGGGTCATGTAGACCCGGGCGGGAGTCGTCTCGCCGCCCTTCTTTTCGGAATTGGCAGCGCAACCGGAACCTGCGGCTGCAAACTGCATGAGAAGCGACAGCATACAGATTTTACGGATCATGGCTACTTGAGGTATTTGATCAGCAGGTATCCGCCGAAGATCTGCAGCAGCATGCCGGGGATCCCGATGCGGAAATCCTGCAGGGCAGCCGTGAGGCTGCCGCTGAGGGCCCATTCGCCGGCCGAGCCGACCACCTGGTAGAAGAGTACCACGCCGACGAGCAGCAGCAGCGAGACGCGGCGGAATCTACGGGCCGTGAAACCGGCGGCTGCGGCGAGCAGCAGCGACTTGACGAGGATGGCCGGCAGTACGGCCGGGGCGGGCATGGCGAAGAGCAGCGAGTTGACCAGCGGCGAGGCCACGGCGGTCAGCAGGCCGACTTTCCAGCCATACTTGTAGGCGGCCACGAGCGTAAAGAAGTAGATCGGCAGCAGGGTCGGTCCACCCAGCCGCACGAGGTGGCACAACTGCGGCAGGGCGATGTTCCCCACGACGAACAGTGCAGCGACTCAATAGGTCCTTGCCTCCTTGTACTCCAGCGAATGGAGTGAAACAGAATTGGTTGCCATATACATATCAATTAAAGGTTCAGTTTGATTCCGCCGAATACCGTGGCCCGCGGCATGGGATATCCGGCATTGATTT
The DNA here is from genome assembly GCA_938014215.1 of uncultured Alistipes sp. Taxonomy (GTDB): domain Bacteria; phylum Bacteroidota; class Bacteroidia; order Bacteroidales; family Rikenellaceae; genus Alistipes. Next base: position 218,781 of record CALLRW010000041.1, read on the forward strand.
CATACTCCCGGGCGAGGAGGTTCTCGCCGCGGGCGTAGATCGTCAGGCGGCGGTTGACGCGGAACGACGCCCGGAGGTTCAAAAGTACGAAATTTTCCTGAATTTCCGCACCCGGCGTCACCTCGGTGTAGAGTCCGTCGACATACTGCACGCCGGCCGCAACCGTCCAGCGACTCTTGGCGTAGCGGGCTCCGGCGTAGAGTTTGTGGCGGGGCGAGGCCAGCACCGGATACTTCATCCACAGGTAGCTGTAGTTGGCATCGGCACGCCACGCCTCGGCTATCTGCCACGAGATCTCGCCCTCGACGCCGCGGTTCTCCACGCGCGCCTGGTTGAGCAGTTTCGGGCGGCCGTCGATCGTGACGGTCTGGATGATGTCGCGCCCCTCGATCCAGAAGAGGTTGACGCCGTACGCGACGCGTCCCCGGCCCGGGCGGTGACTCCACGCCACCTCGTAGTTCCAGACCCGTTCGGGCAACAGATCGGGGTTCTTCATGCCGAACATGTAGAGATCCTTGATCGTCGGGTTGCGGAAGCCCTTGCTGACCGAGGCCTTCACCACGCCGTCGGGCAGCGCCTGCATCGAGACACCGAACTGCGGCATCCACTCCACACCCGTGCGCGAGTGCCAGTCGACACGCAACCCGGCATCGAGGCTGAAGCGTCCGACCAGCTGTCGGAGTTCGGCATAGCCGGCCACCTCGTCCTCCCGTTGGTCGACGATCGACGACTCGCTGCCGTCCACCGTCGAGCGGTTCCAGGCCTCGCCGACGATGTGCTGCCAGTCGAATCCCGCCGTCACACGGCCTCCGTGCCAGAGCTCCGCACTCTGGTAGAGCGACAGCCCGAGCAGCCGGTCACGCGAGTTGAACCGGGAGTCGAGTGGCTCTTTGCCGGCCTTGTATCCGTCGTTGATGCGGTGGCGGCCCCAGTTGTAGTAGAATTTCAGCGCGCCGGAACTCCGTTCGTAGTGGTTCTCGATGCCCAGCGAGGCCATGCCGCGCGTGATGCGCGAATCGTTGTCGTAGAGGCGTGCGGTGACCGGACCGGGGTTCGAGGCGTTGAAGTGGGTCAGATTCACGTCGGCCGCCGCCTGCCAGTGGTCGGCAATCGTATACCCCACCTTCGCAAAGCCGCCGTACTGTTCGAAACCCATGTCGGCGCGATGGCCGTCCGTGCGGTTGTACGAGGCGCTCACCACGCTCGAGAAACGCCCCTTGCGGATGCGGTTTGCCGCCTCGGCCTGCAGCGTGTTCCACGAGCCGTAGCTCAGGTCGACATCGGTGCGGATCCCCTCTTCACGCTGCTGGCGGGTGACGATGTTGACCACACCGCCCATGGCGTTCGAGCCGTAGAGCACCGACGCCGGGCCGCGCACCACCTCGACCCGTTCGGCCAGCAGCGACTGGCAGGCATCGGCAATCGGGTGGCCGAAGATGCCCATGTATTGGGGCTGTCCGTCGATCAGCACGAGCATCTGCGACGTGGCGCCGCCGCCCAGACCGCGCAGGCTCATGCCGCCGGCCGCACCGGTCGAGACGCCGTAGCCCATCACGCCACGCGAGGTGACGAAGAGTCCCGGCACCTGCTCCGTGAGCAGCGGCAGCAGCGAGGCCTCGTGGCGCTGGTCGATCTCTGGGCGTCCGATGACCGAGACGCTCATCGGCAGGTGGCGGATATCCGACGCATAGCGCGTGCCGGTCACCACGACCGAATCGATCGGCACGTTGCGCGGCGTGGCCTCCGTATCGTCGTTCAGGGCCTCTTCCGCGACGGCGGCCATCCCCGCCGCCGGGGTCCCGTTTGCAGTCCGGACCAATCCTCCGGCCGGTGCAGCCGCGGTGCCGCCCGCAACGCCACAGCCGAGCAGCAGCAGAATCAGCGTTTTATCGATTCGTCTCATCTTGTCGGGTTTGGTGTTGTTCCTTCATGCGGCGGATGAACTCCGTAATCCGCGGCAGGCACTCTTCGGGGGTCCGGGTATCGGCACAGAGCTGTTCCACGGGGCAGATGCCGTCTCCGGCGCGGTTGATGATGTGCGGCACGGCGACCTCGTACTCCACGGGGATGCCGGCCTCGGCGAGCAGATCCAGTGCCGGGCGGCTCACCGTGCGGGCATACAGCCCCCGCACACCGCCTGCGGCCATCAGTGCCGCGGCTCCCTTGCCTACAACCTTGTCGGCAATGAAGGCGCCGCGCAGCAGATCGGGCTCTTCGTGCAGCAGCCGCCAGAGGTCGCTCACGCCCCGCTGGTGGAACGAGCGCATCGTCTCCCCGTTGCGCACGACGCACGAACACTGCTCTTCATGGAGCCGTTCAACGGCCTTGCGGTCGAGCTCCTGCTCGCTGTTCGATGATTTTGTCGGGTTCATATCTGTGTTGGTTTCTTCCTCGGTTTTCACGGGCAAAGATACGGCGAAATCCCGGTTTCGGATGCAACGGATTCCCGATCTTTCTACCTTATTTACCGAAAACGCCCTCGACCGTGCAGATCGAAGGCGTTTTTCGGGTATTGTGTCTCGTTACCGGTAGATCTCGTTCAGCAGCCGCGCCAGCCGGAGTCCGGCCCGCAGCAGCTGTCGCTCGACAACCGGCGTATAGCGGGCAATGTAGTCGTACGAGATCCGTGCACCCTCGGGGGTCGAGCCGTAGATCTCCGCACAGACCTCCTGCGTCTGGCGGGCCCAGTCGGCCGGGGTTCCCGACGCGACGGTCTGCTGTTCACGCTTCGGCAGCCGGTCAATCTGCTCGCACCACTCCGTGTAGCTCCACTTGTGGCCCGCCTCCGGGAGGTCCGTATCCCACACGGTGTGCAGATTCGTTTTCCGCCCGAAGAAGTACACCTCGCGACGGTTGCCGCCCAGGTCGCTCACCCATCCCAGGTGCATCGGACAGTGCATGTCCCCCACCAGGTGGATCAGCATCCGCAGCTGCACGGCCTCCTCCTCGTGCGACAATCCGCCCCGTTTCAGTCGCTCGACGATCTCCGTGACGGCCGTCAGCACGTCGCCGTCGGGATTCCGCGGAGCCGTTTCGAGCGTCTGCCCCTCGTCGACATCCAGATAGTGCCACGTCTTCGTCGCGGCATATTGCGGCGTGTGGCTGGCGTTGTCCATCCAGTTCGACCAGTAGACCGGCGACTGTCCGTCGAGCACCGCCCGTACCTTCCTGGCAGCCTTCCGTGTGAGGTGGTTTTCGGCAACGGCCGCCGTCACGTCGTGCCCCTTCTGCCCCCATCCGAAGGCCGTGCCGCAGGCGGCCAGGCACCACACCAGCACGATCAGTCGTTTCATGGTTCGCATCCCGACCGCCGGTTAATGGTTCATCGTGGCGAGGAACTCCTCGTTCGTATCGGTGAGTCCCATCTGCTTCTGGAGGAACTCCATCGCCTCGACGGGGGTCATGTCCGAGAGGTACTTGCGCAGCACCCACGTACGGTTCATCACGTCACGCGGCAGCAGCAGATCCTCGCGGCGCGTACCCGAGGCGATGACATCGACGGCCGGGTAGACACGCTTGTTGGCCAGCTTGCGGTCCAGCTGCAGCTCCATGTTACCCGTACCCTTGAACTCCTCGAAGATCACCTCGTCCATCTTCGAACCGGTATCGATCAGGGCCGTGGCGATGATCGTCAGCGAACCCTTCTCCTCCGTATTTCGTGCGGCGCCGAAGAAGCGCTTGGGCTTGTGCAGGGCGTTGGCGTCGACACCTCCCGAGAGGACCTTTCCCGAGGCCGGCTGCACGGAGTTGTAGGCGCGGGCCAGACGCGTGATCGAATCGAGGAAGATCACCACGTCGTGGCCGCACTCGACCATGCGCTTGGCCTTTTCGAGGACCATTTCGGCCACCTTCACGTGGCGCGAAGCCTGTTCGTCGAAGGTCGAGGCGACGACTTCGGCCTTCACGTTGCGGGCCATTTCGGTCACCTCCTCCGGGCGTTCGTCGATCAGCAGCACGATCATGTAGACCTCCGGATGGTTGTCCGCAATGGCGTTGGCGATCGACTGCAGGAGCATCGTCTTACCCGTCTTGGGCTGGGCGACGATCAGGGCGCGCTGACCCTTGCCGATCGGCGAGAAGAGGTCGACGATGCGTGTCGACATGTTGTTGTGGCCGTTGCCCGTCAGGCAGAACTTCTCGCTCGGGAAGAGCGGCGTCATGTATTCGAACTGCACGCGGTCGCGGATGTACTCGGGTTTGAGCCCGTTGATCTCGTTCACGCGCACCAGCGGGAAGTACTTCTCGCCCTCCTTCGGGGGACGGATCGCTCCGTTGACCGTATCGCCGGGCTTCAGACCGAAGAGCTTGATCTGCGAGGGCGAAACATAGATGTCGTCCGGTGAATTGAGGTAGTTGTAGTCGGCCGAGCGGAGGAATCCGTAGCCGTCGGGCATGATCTCGAGTACCCCTTCGCCCTCGATCTCGCCGGCAAAGTCATCCTTGGTGATGATCTCGTCGTCGAGCGAACGGACCGTCGGCTCTGCCGGCTGGGCGGCTTGCGACTCGTCGCTTTCCGGCTGGTTTGCGGCTGCCGGCTGGTTCTTGGGCTTGCGGCCCCGGCGTTTGGGTTCGGGTTTGGCCGTCTCCTGATGAGTTGCGGCTTCGCCTCCTTCCGTCGCGGGGCTCTCCGCCGCCGTTCCGCCATCCAGCGGAAGTTCGGATTCAGCAGCCGCGGCCTCGACGTGTTTCTGAGCCTCGCGTCCCCGGGCCTGTCGGCCGGAGCGATGGGCTCCCCGTTCCGCCTTTCCGTGCGGATGTTCCTCGCCACCGGGAGCCTGACTCTCTTCCGATGTCGCAGCCGGGGCCTCTCCCGAAACGGCACTCCCCTCCTCTGCCCGCTTGTCGGCGGCATTCTCGACCTTGGCCAGGCGCGGACGGCGGCCGCGTTTGGCCTTTGCCGGCGAGTCGTTTCCGGAGGCATTCTCCGTCGGCGTTGCTGCTTCCGGGGCTTCGGGAGCCGGCTCTGCGGCGGGTTCGTCCGAGCCATTGCCTGCAATCTTTTCTATCAGTTCGCGCTTTTTCACCATCACATTCCCAATTCCGAGGGCCTTTGCTATTTCGCGCAATTCGGCCAGCGTTTTTCCTTCGAGCGCTTTCAGATCCTGCATATATTTCCTGTTGAATGAGATTTTTCAAAAACCGGACGGCCGTCCGGTTCGTTGGAATTCACGTGCAAATATAGTGCATTATTTTGAATTACAAAAGAAAAAGAGCCTCGGAAAAGGCTCTCTGTGAGAGATTGTTGTCCATTCGGTCTGCAAAATACCTAAAATTGGCGATTGCGGCGCATGGCTATTTCCGCGACCTTTGCATCAGGAACAATGAACCGGAAATTCGCCATCGCATTGTTTGTATTGTTAATGTTTGTGTGTGGAAAACCCTTTCGCCTGGCGGAAGGGTTTTTTCGTGGATCGAGGGGCTGGACGGCGGTTCCGCGTACCGTTCTCATGCGCTCCCCGTAAAAAACCGGCCGCTCCTCGACGGGAACGGCCGGCCTTTCAGAATGGGCCCCAGAAGTCTATCGGGCGGCGGGCTCAGCCTGCATGTCGAACTGCACCGTGGCACCCTCCTTCAGCTCCGAGTAGCGGAGGAAGGGTCCCGACGCGATCTTGCCGTCGACCTTCATCGCCCCGACGTAGCGGTTCTCAGGGCTGTTCTGCGGAGCCTCGATCTCGATCGTGCGGCCGTTCTCCAGGTGGATCGTCGCGCGCCGGAACAGCGGGGCTCCGACGGCATACTCGTCGGCACCCGGGCAGACGGGATAGAACCCAAGGGCCGAGAAGACATACCAGGCCGAGGTCTGGCCGTTGTCCTCGTCGCCGCAGTAGCCGTCGGGCTGTGCCTTGTAGAGGCGGTTCATCACCTCACGCACCCAGTACTGCGCCTTTGCCGGATGGCCGGCATAGTCGTAGAGGTAGATCATGTGCTGGGCGGGCTGGTTGCCGTGGGCGTAGTTGCCCATGTTGGCCACCTGCATCTCGGTGATCTCGTGGATGCGGAATCCGTAGTAGCTGTCGTCGTAGACGGGCGGAACGACAAAGACCGAATCGAGCATCTTCGTAAACTCCTCCTTGCCGCCCATCAGCTCGGCCAGTCCGTCAACATCGTGGAACACCGACCACGTATAGTGCCAGGCATTGCCCTCGGTGTAGGCATCGCCCCACTTGTAGGCGCTGAACGGCGTCTGGAACGTACCGTCGGCATTGCGGCCGCGCATGAGTTTCGTTTCGGGGTCGAAGAGGTTCCGGTAGTTCTGCGAGGCCTTTTCGAGCCGGGCGGCATCGTCGGCCTTACCCAGTTTCGAGGCGACCTGTGCGATGCACCAGTCGTCGTAGGCATACTCCAGCGTGCGGGCGACGTTCTCGTTGATCCCGACGTTGTAGGGAACGTATCCGAGCGAATCGTAGTATTCGTGGCCCAGGCGCCCCGTCGACGAAACTTCGGGATGCACCTTCGAGCGGCCGCTCAGCATCGCCGCGTAGAGCTCCTCGACATCCCCGGCCGGGGTTACCCCCTTCAGGATGGCGTCCGAAACGACCGAAGCCGAGTTGTTGCCCACCATGCAGCCGCGGTGGCCGGGCGAGGCCCATTCGGGCAGGAAGCCGCTCTCGCGCCACGTGTTGGCCAGACCGGCCTGGATCTCGGCGTTGACCGACGGGTAGACCAGGTTCAGCAGCGGGAACAGGCAGCGGAACGTATCCCAGAAGCCCGTATCGGTATACATGTATCCGGGACGCACCTCGCCGTTATAGGGGCTGTAGTGGACCGGTTTGCCCTCGGCGTCCAGTTCGTAGAACTTGCGCGGGAAGAGCGTCGAGCGGTAGAGACACGAGTAGAAGGTGCGCAGCTGGTCGATGCTGCCGCCCGAGACCTCGATGCGGCCCAGCACCTCGTCCCAGCGGGCCTGCGCCTTCGACTTCACCGTCTCGAAGTCATCCGCGCCGAGCTCCGTCTCGAGGTTGCGCACGGCCTGCTCGGCCGAGATGAACGACGAGGCGATGCGCAGCGTCACCTGCTCGCCGCGGGTCGTTGCGAAGTGGACCTTTGCCACGGCGTGGTCCCCTTCGGCCGCCTTGCCCCCTTCGGGTTTGAGCAGTTGGCTGCCGGCGCGGTAGGTCGAGGGGGAGTTCGTCAGCTCGACGGCCGTGAAGGGCTTGTCGAAGCGGATGACGAACCAGTTGCGGAAGTTTTCCGGCACGCCGCCGCTGTTGCGCGTCGTGTAGCCGGCCACCGTGCGGTCGTCGACCACCTCCACGCGCGAGCCGCGGTCGAAGGCGTCGATCACGACGCCCGACTCCCCCGTTTCGGGGAACGTGAAGCGCATCATGGCGGCGCGCTCCGTCGGCGTGACCTCGGCCAGGATGTCGTGGTCGGCCAGGTAGACCGAATAGTAATAGGGTTTGGCCACCTCGGACTGGTGCGAGAACCAGCTCTGGCGGGACTCTTCGTCCAGCTTGTCCGCACCGCGCACGGGCATCACCGAAAACTGGCCGTAGTCGTTGATCCAGGGCGAGGGCTGGTGGGTCTGTTTCAGGCCGCGCAGCGTGTGGGCGCCGTAGGTATAGGTCCAGCCGTCGCCCATCTTGCCCGTCTGCGGGGTCCAGAAGTTCATGCCCCACGGCAGCGCCACGGCCGGATAGGTGTTGCCCGTCGAGAGGGCGTAGTCCGACTGCGTACCCATCAGCGTGGTGACATACTCCGTCGGACGCACCGTCTCCGCACCTTCACGCGGGGTTTCGCAGCAGGCCGTTGCCCCCAGCAGGCAGGCCATGATCCAAAGTCTTTTCATTCGTTTTCAGGTATCAGTTAATGGAGTTCAATAAATCGGTTTTGCCCTCGTTGACCAGCTTGAGGATCAACTCTCCGAAGAGGGTGTTCTGCCAGGCGAACCACGGGCGGGTGAAGTTCGAGGCGTCGTGCCGCGAGAAGGATTCGTGCATGAAGCCCGTGCCGGCATCGGTCGTGATGAGCTGGCAGAGGCAGTCGCGGATCTCCTCGTCGTCGGTCGAGGTGAAGGCGCGCATCATGATGCTCATCGGCCAGATCACCTCCACGCCGATGTGCGGACCGCCGATGCCTTCGCCGGCCTCACCGCTCCAGAAATAGGGGTTGTCCTTGCTCCAGACGAAGCGGCGCGTATTCTCGTAGACCGGGTCCGTGCGCTCGACATCGCCCAGGTAGGGCATCGCCAGCAGCGACGGCACGTTGGCGTCGTCCATCAGGTGGACGCTGCCGAAGCCGTCGACCTCGAAGGCGTAGATCTTCCCGTACTTCGGGTGGTCGACCACGGCGTACTGCTGCAGGGCGGCAGCCACCTCGTCGGCCAGGGCCGTGCAGTCGGCGGCCATCTCCTGGCGGTTGTTGACCGTCGAGAGGATCTCGGCGGCCTTGCGCAGCGACGAGACGGCCATGAAGTTCGACGGTACGAGGAAGCTGAAGGTCGTGGCGTCGTCCGAAGGCCGGAAGGCCGATGCGATCAGCCCGACGGGATTCACCGGATTGCCGCGTCCGACGTGGCAGCGCGTATCGAGCTGCCGGTCGGTGACGCGCAGGAAGATGTAGTCGCCCGGACCCTCCTTCATCTGCTGCTCGTGGAGCGTGCGGAGGATGGCCTGCATGGCATCGATCCACCGCTCGTCGAAGACCGACGTATCGCCCGTCGTCTTCCAGTAGTGGTAGGCCAGGCGGATCGGATAGCAGTGCGAGTCGATCTCCCACTTGCGTTCGAAGACCCAGGGGCTCTGGTCGTTGCCCGGATAGCCGACATCCTCGCCGGCACCCGTCGGGCCGTCGTTGAAGGCGTTGGCATAGGGGTCGATCGTGATCAGCCGCATCTGCTCGCGGATCACGCCGGCGATCATCTTCTGCAGCTTCGGATCGCGCGTGCAGAGCTGCACGTAGGGCCACACCTGCGCCCCCGAATCGCGGAGCCACATGGCCGGGATGTCACCCGTATAGACATAGGTCGAAGGTCTGCCCTCCTCGTCTTCGCGGTAGTGGACCGTCGTGTCGAGCGTGTTGGGGAAGCAGTTGGCGAACATCCAGCGCAGGCGTTCGTTGGTCAGCAGACCGCACACGCGGGCGATCTCCTCCTCCACTGCTTCCGAGCTAAAAAGCCGCTCCTCCTTGGCGGGGCGCTGGTCGGCATAGACCTCCGGCTCGTCGGCGCAGTACCACACCTTGGGTTCGGCGCCCATCTCGAAGCAGAGTTCGCCGCCCTTCATGATATCCCCGTAGGCGATCCACCCCTTCGTATAGGGCTGGCCGTTGAGCCATACGCGCTGGATGTAGCGGTTTTCGGCCGAGTTGTTGCGGGCCTCGATCGTGAACGTTCCGCCCGGAACCTCCATCTCGACGCGGTCGAACAGCGGCATGCCGAACCAGTAGCGGCCGCCGGCCGGCTCGACTTCGTACATGCCCATGGCCGACAGCACGTACCAGGCCGACATCTGACCGACATCCTCGTTGCCCGACAGTCCGTCCGGCTGATCGTGGTAGAGCGTCGTGAGCACCTGGCGGACCTTGTCGGCCGTCTTCCAGGGCTGGCCCAGCATCGTGTAGAGGTAGAGAATATGGTGGCTGGGCTCGTTGCCGTGGGCATACTGCCCGATCAGGCCCGAGATGTCGGGCGACGTCTCGGCACCCTCGATCACCGAGCTGACCGTAAAGAGCGAGTCGAGCTTCCCGATCATCCGCTCCCGGCTGCCGAAGCACTCCTGCAGCCCCTTGACGTCGTGCGGAGCGAGCCACGTGTACTGCCAGGCGTTGCCTTCGCAGTAGTCGTCGGCGCGGTGGGTCGAGGCGAACGGATTGAAGGGCGTACGCCAGCCGCCGCGGCTGTCGCGGCCGCGCATGAAGCCCGTCGAGGGGTCGAAATAGTGGCGGTACGAGTGGCTGCGTTCGGTGAAGAGGGCGGCATCGTCAGCCTTGCCCAGCGCCTCGGCGGCACGGGCTGCGGCGCCGTCGGCCAGGGCATACTCCATGTCGTAGGCCACGGCCTCGTTGAACAGGTCGCACGGGATGTAGCCGTGCTTCATGCGCAGGCCGTTGCCGCGGTCGGGATTCATCGCCGTCTTGCGGATTGCCTCGAAGGCGTGCTCGCGGTCGAAGCCCTCGATCCCCTTGACGATGGCGTCGGCCACCACGGGAATGCCCGGATTGCCCACCATGCAGTCGGTCTCGTTGCCCCAGAGGTGCCATACCGGCAGACGTCCCTGCTCGTCGGCGATGGCCAGCATCGTGTTGACGATATCGGGCATGCGGTCCGGGTGGAGGAGCGTCATCAGCGGCATTGCGGCGCGGTAGGTATCCCACAGCGAGAAGGTCGTGTAGGTCTTGTAGCCGGGGTTTTGGTGTACCTCACCGTCGGCACCGCGGTAGTCGCCGTTGGCGTCGCAGAACTCCGACGGGGCCACCATCGTGTGGTACAATGCCGTGTAGAAGATCCGCTTGGCGGTTTCATCCGTCGTCGAGACCTTCACGCGCGCGAGTTCGTCGTTCCAGGCCTTGTCGGCCGCTGCGGCCACGGCTTCGAAATCCCACCCCGGAAGTTCGGCCGCGAGGTTGGCCTTTGCCCCCTCGAGGCTTACGGGCGAGAGGGCCACCTTCAGCAGCAGCTGCTCGCCGTCGGCGGTCCGGAACGAGGTCCGGGCATACCGTTCGCCGATCGTCTCGAATCCGTCGAAGGGTTTCGAGAATTCGGCCACGAAGTAGACCTTCTGATCCTTGGCCCAGCCCGTTGAGTAGCGCCAGCCGCCGATCGTATGGTCATCGATCTGCTCGATGCGGGTTTCGGTGGCCTTGTCCCAGCAGCCGCCGTTCTCGAGGTCGAAGACCACGGCCGACGCCTCCGAAGCCGGGAAGGTGTAGCGGTGCAGGCCGACACGCGACGTGGCGGTCATCTCGGCCTTGACGCCGTAGCGTACGAGCGGCACCGAGTAGTAGCCCGGGCGGGCTACCTCCTTCGACCGGTCGGCATAGGACCAGAGTCCCGATGCGGGATCCTCCTCCGTGCCGCGGGCATAGGTGACCTCCCCTACGACGGGCATCACCGTGACGTCGAACAGGTCACCGATTCCCGTACCGCTCAGGTGCGTGTGCGAGAAGCCGATCACCGTCGAGTCGGAGGCATGATAGCCCGAGACCCAGTCCCAGGTCTGGGGAATGCTCGTCGGTCCCACCTGGACGAGTCCGAAGGGGACGTTGGCGCCGACGAAGACGTGACCGTGGCCGCCGGTACCGATTTTGGGGTCGACCCATCGGGTCAGACTCTCCGTCTGTTGCGGCTGCGAGCAGGCGGCCAGGGCCACCAGCAGCGCAGCGCTCAGGATGCGTTCGATTTTCATTTATGATTCGTGTTTTGAAGTTCAAAGGTTAGTTTCCCGCCCTGGAGCAGTGCTTCGTGGCCGATGCGATAGGTCGTGAGCGGCTTGCCGCCAAGCGTCATGCGGCGGACGTAGCCCTCGCCCTGCTTCTCGATGACGAGTACCCCCTGCGGCGTATCGATCTCGGCGCGGTCGAACGTCGGGGCCGTGAGCGTGTAGAAGGGTTCGCCCGGACAGTCGGGATAGAAGCCCAGCATCGTGAAGACGGCCCAGGCCGACATCGTACCCGTATCGTCGTTGCCGGGGATGCCGTCGGGCTGGACGGTGAAGTACTTCTCGAGCAGCCGCCGCGTTTCGCGCTGCGTGCGCCACGCCTCGCCGGGGAAGCGGCTGAAGAGGTAGGGATAGGTGATGTCGGGTTCGTTGGCCGGGTCGTAGAGCCCCTCGTCGAAGACCATCTGCAGCGTCTCGACGAAGCGCTTGCGGCCTCCCATGAGCTTCACGAGCCCCTCGATGTCGTGCGGCACGTAGAAGGTGTAGTTCCAGGCCGAACCCTCGTGGAAACCGGGTGCGGCCGAGAAGTTCTCGCCGGCCCGCGGGTCGAACGGCGTGAGGAACGTGCCGTCCTGATTGATCGGGCGCAGCGTGCCGAACTCCTTGTCGTAGTAGTGGCGGTAGCCGAGCGAGCGTTCGCGGAAGAGCCGTGCATCCTCCTCATGCCCCAGCGCCTTGGCCAGACGTGCCAGCGCCGCATCGGCCACGTAGTACTCCAGGGCGTGCGACACCGAGACGTCGCCGGCCAGATCCTGCGCATAGAATCCCAGCGGAATATAGCCCCGTTCGATATAGGGGTCGATGTCCGGGCGCAGGACATTCTGTGCGCCGGGCGTGGTGGCCGACTTGCGGAAAGCGGCATAGGCCGCCTCGATGTCGAAGTCGCGCAGCCCCTTCATCCACGTATCGACGATCACCGGAATGGCCGGATCGCCCTCCATCGTGAAGGTTTCGCGGCCGTAGAGCTCCCAGCGGGGCATCCACCCCCACTCGCGCGAGATGTCGATCATCGAGCGCACCATCTCCACCTGCCGTTCGGGATAGACCAGCGTCAGCAGCTGGTGGACGTTGCGGTAGGTGTCCCACAGCGAGAAGACCGTATAGCGGTCGCCCTCGGTGACCCCCACCTTGCCCGAATGCTCCATGACGGGATATTCGCCGTTGACGTCGCTCAGGAGGTTCGGGTGGATCAGCGCATGGTACAACGCCGTATAGAAGACCTTCCGCTGGTCGTCCGTGCCGCCCTCGATGCGGATGCGGCCCAGATCGGCGTTCCACCGGGCGCGGGCTGCGGCGTGGACCGTGTCGAACGTATCGCCGGCCGCCTGCTCGGCCTCGAGGTTGCGCCGCGCGTTCTCCGTCGAGACATACGAGATGCCCATCCGCACCTCGATCTGCTCGCCTTCGGCCAGATCGTCGTACGTGAACCAGTAGCCGATGTCGTCACCGGCCAACTCGCAGCCGTATTCGTTGTAGAGTTTGTACTTGCCGTTGTCGGGGGTCCATTCGGCCTCGACGCCCGTCATCGGGCGCTGCTTCTTCCAGTAGCCCGCGGCCCGCGGCGCCTTCGAGACCCGCAGCACGAAGTAGACCGGGAAGACCTTCTGCGGGTTGTAGCAGAACGTGCCGAGGAGCTTCATGCCTTCGATCTCCGTGTCGCTTACGCGGCGCACCATGGCACCCGATTCGTTCGTAAGCCCCTCGCCCAGGTTCAGCAGCAGATTGCCCTTGCCTGCGGGGAACGTATAGCGTTCGACCGACGTACGGGCCGTAGCCGTAGCCTCGGCCCGGATGCCGTATTTCGAGAGGGTCACGGCGTAGTAGCCCGGCGAGGCCACTTCGTCGCCGTACTCCGAGCCGTACTGGCGGTAGTCGGGCTTGAGTTCGCCCGTGGTGGCCATCGTCAGCAGCGATCCCATGTCAGGACACCCCACGCCGCTCAGCGCACCGTGGGCAAATCCCGTGAAGAACTTGTTGTGGAATTCATAGGGGGTCGACCACCAGCGTGCATCCTTGTCGTAGAGGTTCTCGTCGGAGCCCATGACGTTGAACGGGACGACGGCCATCATGCCGTTCGGCAGGACGGCGCCGGGGTTCGTGGCTCCGAAGTTGGTGGTTCCGATGAAGGGGTCGACCCACGCCGCCGGTTCCGCACCGCACAGGGGGGTACGGAAAAAGGCTGCGGCGAGCGCAGCCAGTATGAGCGTTCGTCGCAGCAGCATCAGAGGATCGAATTTTTCTTCGTGAACTCAACGATCTCGGGGATGTAACCGAAGGCGATTCCGGTGACCGTATCGGCGCATCCGTAGTAGACGGCGACGCGTCCGGTTTCGGGGTCATGCAGCGCGGCGCAGGGGAACGTCACGTTCGGCACGTCGCCCATGCATTCGTAGGTTTCGCGCGGCGAGATCAGATACGGACCGCTGCGGGCCAGCACCTTCCAGGGCTGGTCGAGGTCGAGCAGTGCCGAGCCGAAGGCGTAGACATATCCGTTGCACGAGCGCAGCACGCCGTGGTAGAAGAGCAGCCACCCCTCCGACGTCTCGATTGGAATCGGGCCGGCGCCGATCTTCATGCACTGCCAGGCCGACACCTCGAACGCCGCGGGCGACATTACGTGGCGGTGGCGTCCCCAGAACTCCAGATCGGGGCTCTCCGAGTAGAAGATGTCGCCGAAGGGGGTATGACCCGTGTCGCTCGGGCGCGACAGCATGGCGAAGCGGCCGTTGATCTTGCGGGGGAACATCACGCCGTTGCGGTTATAGGGCAGGAAGGCGTTCTCCAGCTGGTGGAACGTCTCGAAGTCGTCGGTCCAGGCGACGCCGATCGTCGGGCCGTGATAGCCGTTGCACCACGTCACGTAGTACTTGTCCTCGATCTTGGCCACGCGCGGGTCGTAGCCGTAGACCCACTCGCCCACTTCGGGATCGGCCCCTTCGAGGTGGAAATCCTCCTCCTGGATGTCCCACTTCAGACCGTCGACCGAGAAGCCGACGTGGATGCGCATGCGGCGGTTGGTGTCGTCGCAGCGGAAGACGCCGGCGAAGTTGTACTTGCCCTTCTTGAAGGGAACGACGGCCGAGTTGAAGATCGAGTTGGAGGTCGACAGGGCGTGACGACCGATGATCGGGTTGGCGGAGTAGCGCCACAGCACCTCGTTCGAGCCCGCGGGACGCTCTTCCCACGGCATGTCCGGGAGTGCCGGACCTACAATTTTCAGGTTATTCATGAGTCCAGATTTTGGTATGTTAATCGGGTTGCGGATCCGGGATTCGGGCCCCGGATCGGTCATTCGGTCTCAAGGTTGCGAACGACAGCCCAAAAGTAGGCATTTTCCCGAAGATTTACAAAAGATTTGGTCTGCCCGGGTGTCCGGAGGTGTGAATTTTCTAACAGACGGATCGCTCGATGCGGCGGGACGTGGTGTCGACCGCAAAAAAAGAGCCGGCAACTCTTTTCGGGGAGTTGCCGGCTCTTTGACGAATGGTCAGCCAGGACTGAGTGCGGAATCAGTCGGCGGGCGAAATATCGGCCAGCTCGTTGGTGATGGCCTGCTGACGCTGCTTGTTGAAGGAGAGTTTCAGCTCGTCGAGCAACTCTTCGGCGTTGTCCGACGCGGTCTGCATGGCCACCGTGCGGGCGGCATGTTCGGCCGTGGCGCTGTCGAGCAGCACCTCGTAGAGGCGCGTGCGGACCGCCAGCGGCAGCAGCTCTTCGAGCAGTTCGCGCGGCGAGGGTTCGCAGATGTAGTCCGCCGTCGGGGCGGGCTCCTCACCGGCCGCCTGCCGCGACGCCATCGGCAGCAGCGTCTCGCTGACGGGAACCTGGCGACTCATCGAGGCGTAGTGGTTGTAGACCAGTACCGCACGGTCGATCGCACCCGTCTGGAAGGCCTTCATCAGCCGGTCGGCCATCTCGACGGCACCTGCATAGCTGTGGTGCCCCGACAGCTGCCGGAACGAGTTGTCGGCCGTGTATCCGGCCTTGCGGACGAAGGTGGCCATCTTCTCGCCGAGGGGCCAGACCTCGATTTCGGTGCACCCTTCGCGACGCAGCTCCGCGATCGCATGTTCGAGCTGCCGTGTCGCTTCGGCATTGAAGCCGCCGCAGAGCGATCCGTCGGAGGCGATGGCCACGACGACGGCCCGATGCAGCTGCGCATGGGGACGGCTCAGCGGAACATCGATCTCCTCCTCTCCGGCGAAATGGAAGAGTGCCGAGGTGATGGCCGCGAGCTGCCGTTCGTAGACAGCCAGCGCTTCGGCCTCGGCCTGCACGTGGTGCAGCTTGGCCGAGGCGACCATCTTCATGGCCGAGGTGATCTTCAGCGTGCTGCTGACCGAGCCGATCCGGGCCTTGATCTCTTTGAGTGCAGCCATGACCTTAAGCCTTTAGAGCCGTCGTGACGCTGGCTGCCAGAGCCTCGATCCGGGCGCCGAGCGCATCGTCGATCTGCCCCTTGCGCAGGGCTTCGGGGATATCGGTCGTGCGCAGCCGCTCGAGCAGCATGTGTTCGAAGTCGGCGACCTTTTCGATGGGCACCTCGCGCAGCAGTCCGTGCGTACCGCAGTAGAGCACGGCGATCTGCTCCTCGACCGACAGGGGGCTGTACTGCGGCTGGACGAGCAGACGCGTATTCTTGCGGCCCCGGTCGAGCGTGGCGGCCGTGACGGGATCCAGATCGCTTGAGAAACGCGAGAAGGACTCCAGTTCGCGGTACTGCGCCTGGTCGATCTTCAGCGTACCGGCCACCTTCTTCATGGCCTTGATCTGGGCGCTTCCGCCGACACGCGACACGGAGATACCCACGTCGATGGCCGGGCGGTTGCCCTGGTTGAAGAGGTTCGTATCGAGGAAGATCTGACCGTCGGTGATCGAGATGACGTTGGTCGGGATGTAGGCCGAGACGTCGCCGGCCTGGGTTTCGATGATCGGCAGTGCGGTCAGCGAACCGCCGCCGCGCACCTTGCCGCGCAGCGACTCCGGCAGGTCGTTCATCTGTTCGGCGACCTCCTGCTGGCCGATGATCTTGGCGGCGCGCTCGAGCAGACGCGAGTGCAGGTAGAAGATATCGCCCGGGTAGGCCTCACGACCCGACGGACGGCGCAGTACGAGCGAGACCTCACGGTAGGCCACGGCCTGCTTCGAGAGGTCGTCGTAGACCACCAGTGCATGGTGGCCCGTATCGCGGAAGAACTCGCCGATGGCGGCACCGGCGAAGGGGGCGAAGTACTGCATGGCGGCGGGATCGGCGGCCGTGGCGGCGACGACGATCGTGTAATCCAGCGCTCCGTGGGCCCGCAGCGTCTCGACGAGCGAGGCGACGGTCGAGGCCTTCTGCCCCACGGCGACGTAGATGCAGTAGACCGGGTCGCCGGCCTCGAAGTTCGCGCGCTGGTTCAGGATCGTATCGACGGCGATGGCCGTCTTGCCGGTCTGGCGGTCGCCGATGATCAGCTCACGCTGACCGCGGCCGATCGGGATCATGGCGTCGATGGCCTTGATACCGGTCTGGAGCGGCTCCGTGACGGGCTGACGGAAGATCACGCCGGGGGCCTTTCGTTCGAGCGGGAGTTCGATCCGCTCGCCGGGGATCTCGCCCAGGCCGTCGATCGGCTGGCCCAGCGGGTCGATCACCCGGCCGAGCATTCCCATGCCGACGTCGATCGAGGCCGTACGACCGGTGCGGCGCACCAGATCGCCCTCCTCGACGCGGTCGGTCGAGCCGAGCAGCACGGCGCCGACGTTGTCCTCCTCGAGGTTCATCACCACGGCCCGCATGCCGTTCTCGAACTCGAGCAGCTCGTTGGCCTCGGCGTTCTGCAGACCGTAGATCCGCACCACGCCGTCGCTGACCTGGAGCACCGTTCCCACCTCGGCATAGCGGGCCGAGAGGTCGACGCCCTGGAGTTCGGAGAAGAGCACTTCGGAGACTTCCGATGGTTTTATTCTCTCTTTGTTGTTCATGATCATAGTTTTCTTTCGGGCAGTCTGCCCAGTTTCTGTTCTACGCGGCGGAGCTGCGTGGCGATGCTGGCGTCGAGCAGCCTGTCGTCGATCCGGAAGCGGAAACCTCCGATGAGCGAGGGGTCGATGCAGCGGTGGACGCGGACTTCGCGGCTGTGGGTTTCGAGTCCGACCCGGGCCGAGAGGCGGTCGACGAAGTCATCATCGACCTCCGAGGCCGTGGTGAGCGTCATGTCGACGATGCCGTAGCGCTGCTTGTAGATCCCGACGAAGGCCGGCAGCATGAAGCAGAGCCACTTCTCGCGGTGATGGCGGATCACCAGCCGCAGAAAACCCTCGAACGATCTGCCGGGCTCCGCGCCCATGGCCTTGTGCACGACGGACATCTTCTCGTCGGCCGTCAGCACCGGCGACTGGAGCACCTCGCGGAGTTCGCAGCTGCGGTTGTGGATCTCGATGAACTGCGCGGCCTCACCGGCCGTGCGGGTCATCTCCCCGTTCGATTCGGCGAAGTCGGCCAGGGCCCGGGCATAGCGGCGGGCGATCAATCCGGTGTCCATGTCTTGCGGTTTTTCGGATCGAGTTCGTCCATCAGCCGGGCAGCCAGCTGCGTCTGAGCGTCGCGGTCCTTGAGATCCTCGCGCAGCATGCGTTCGGTGATGGCCACGGCCAGTGCGGCGATTTCGCGTTTGGCATCGGCCAGGATGGCGGCCCGTTCGGTTTCGGCCTGCAGGCGGCTCTTCTCGAGGATCCGCTGCCCTTCGGTTTCGGCCTTCTGACGGGCATCGGCCAGGATCTGCTTGCGCTCGGTCTCGGCCTCGCGCAGGATCGTGTTGCGCCGAACCTCGGCCTGGTCGATGATCTCGCGGCTGCGGGTCTCGAGCGTGGCGCACTTCTGTTCGGCCTGGCGGGCGGCGTCGAGCGACGAGTCGATGTACTCCTTGCGCGACTCGATGGCCTTCAGAATGACCGGGAATCCGTAGCGGGCCAGCACGATGAAGACCACGCCGAAGGCGAGCGTCATCCAGAACAGCAGTCCCGATTCGGGTTGCAGAAGTCCCATGGCACGTTACGATTTAGGGATCAGAGTGCCAGGAAGCAGACTACAACGGCGAAGAGGGCGACACCCTCGATCAGGGCGGCGGCGATGATCATGTTGGTTCGGATCTTGCTGGCAGCCTCGGGCTGACGGCCGATGGCCTCCATGGCGGCACCGCCGATTTTACCGATACCGAATGCTGCGCCGATGACGGCGAGACCTGCGCCGAGTGCAGCGCCCAGAATACCTAAACTTTCCATAGTTCGAATGTGTTTGTTTTTAGTTTTATTTGATGTCTTGATTTTGGAATTATTGCTTGTCGGCGGCCTTTTCGGGAGACTCCTCTTCGGGCTCCTCCTGGGCCAGGCCGATGAAGACGGCCGAGAGCATCGTGAAGACGTAGGCCTGGATGAAGGCCACGAGCAGCTCGAGGCAGTACATGAAGATCGTGAAGAGGACCGACACGCAGGTCATCGAGCCGTTGATGGCGGCGCCCATGCTCACCGTGGCGAAGATCACGCACGTCAGGCTGAGGATGACGGCATGTCCGGCCATCAGGTTGGCGAACAGTCGGATCATCAGTGCGAAAGGCTTCGTGAAGATTCCCACGAACTCGATCAGCGGCATGAGCGGGAAGGCCTTGAGCCAGACCGGAACGTCGGGCCAGAGGATGTCCTTCCAGTAGTGCTTCGAGCCGAAGATGTTGACCGCCAGGAACGTAGCCAGGGCGAGGATGAACGTCACGGCGATGTTTCCCGTCACGTTGGCGCCTCCGGGGAAGAAGGGAATCAACCCCATGAGGTTGTTCAGCAGGATGAAGAAGAAAGCCGTGAGCAGATAGGGGGCGAACTTGCGGTAACGGGGACCGACGCAGGGTTCGATGACCCCTTCGAGGATCTCCGTGACGAGCATCTCGAACAGACCGACAAAACCCTTCGGAGCCTGTTCCGTAGCCTTGTGGCGCCGGTACCAGCGGGCCGAACCCATCACCAGCCACAGCACCAGCAGGCTGTTCAGCACCAGCGCCGCGGCGGTTTTGGTGAGCGACAGGTCGAGCGGTCGCAGATCCGAGCCGTCGGCCTGGCGTTCGACGATCTTGCCGGCATACTCTCCTTCCTGGGCGATGCGCAGCCCTTCGTACTCGGCCCCTTCGCGCAGCCGGGCTGCGGAGAAGAGGTGCCAGCCGCTCGAGGGGCTGTGGACGATGACGGGCAACGGAATGCTCCACTCCCCGCCCGAGGTCGTCAGCACATGCCATTCGTAGCTGTCGCCGAGGTGTCCCAGGACGATCTGCTTGATGTCGGGCTTTTCGCCGGCCTCTTCGGCCCGCAGCGAAGCCGCCGGGATCAGCAGGGCGACCAGCAGTGCGATTTTCAGCAGGTATTTCATGACAGTTTATCCCCTTTCCCGGACGTTTCGTCCGCCGTTTCTACACAGGCCTCGATCCGATCCTCGAAGACGCGCACGCAGCCGTTCTTGATCCGCAGACGGGCATCCTCGCCGGCCGTGGCATAGACGATCTCTCCAGCGGCGAGTCCGGCGATGAGCGGAGCGTGGCCCTTCAGGACGGTGAAGCGTCCCACCGTTCCCGGGAACGTGACCCGGTCGGTTGTCGTGCTGCACAGCGTGCCGCACGGAGCTACAATAGTCAGGATCATGGTGCGGTTTTTACGGATGAACTAAGCCTGTTTGGTTTTGGCAAGGATCTCTTCGCCCTTGCGGATGGCGTCGTCGATCGTACCGACATTGAGGAAGGCCTGCTCGGGCAGGTAGTCGACCTCGCCGTCGAGGATCATGCGGAAGCCGCGGATCGTATCCTCGATCGAGACGATCTGCCCCGGTACGCCGGTGAACTGTTCGGCCACCGAGAAGGGCTGCGAGAGGAAACGCTGCACGCGGCGGGCGCGGTTGACCGTCTGCCGGTCCTCGTCCGAGAGTTCGTCCATGCCGAGGATGGCGATGATATCCTGCAGCTCCTTGTTTCGCTGGAGGATCTGCTTGACGCGCTGCGCCACCGTGTAGTGCTCTTCGCCGACGATGTTGGCATCGAGGATTCGCGAGGTGGACTCCAGCGGGTCGACGGCCGGATAGATACCCAGCTCGGCGATCTTACGGCTGAGGACGGTCGTGGCGTCGAGGTGCGAGAAGGTCGTGGCCGGAGCGGGGTCGGTCAGGTCGTCGGCCGGGACGTAGACGGCCTGCACCGAGGTGATCGAGCCGTGCTTGGTCGAGGTGATTCGCTCCTGCATGCGGCCCATTTCGGTGGCCAGTGTCGGCTGGTAGCCCACGGCCGAGGTCATACGCCCGAGCAGGGCCGAGACCTCCGAACCGGCCTGCGTGAATCGGAAGATGTTGTCGATGAAGAAGAGAATATCCTTCGGGGCACCCTCCTGCTGGCTGTCGCGGAACGACTCGGCGGCGGTCAGACCCGACAGGGCTACCGACATACGGGCTCCGGGGGGTTCGTTCATCTGGCCGAAGACGAGTGTGGCCTGCGATTTGGCCACTTCGTTGTAGTCGACCTTCGAGAGGTCCCAATGTCCCTCCTGCATGCTCTTCATGAACTCCTCGCCGTAGCGGATGACGCCCGAGGTGAGCATTTCGCGCAGCAGGTCGTTGCCCTCACGCGTACGCTCGCCGACGCCGGCGAAGACCGAGAAACCGTTGTGTTTCTTGGCGATGTTGTTGATCAGCTCCATGATGAGCACCGTTTTGCCGACGCCGGCGCCGCCGAACAGACCGATCTTTCCGCCCTTGACATAGGGTTCGAGCAGGTCGATGACCTTGATACCGGTGAAGAGGACCTCCTGCGAGGTGGCCAGTTCGTCGAACTTCGGGGGTTCGCGGTGAATGGGGAGCGTGTGGCTGCGGTCGAGGGGCTTCATGCCGTCGATTTCGGCGCCGATGACGTTGAACAGACGGCCCTTGATCTGGTCGCCCGTGGGGACGGAGATCGGATGGCCGAGAGCCGTCGCCTTCATGTGGCGCTGGAGGCCGTCGGTCGAGTCCATGGCGACGGTGCGCACGGTGTGTTCACCGATGTGCTGCTGCACCTCGACGATGAGCGTACGCCCGTCGGCGCGGTGGATCTCCATGGCGTCGTGGATGGCCGGAAGCCGGAAATCCGGGGTGTCGGGCTGGAATGTCACATCCACCACCGGACCGACTATCTGCGAAATAGATCCTTCAATCTGTGTCATATATTGTTTATGTGGATTCGATTTCCCTATATAACGAAACTGGCTGCGGGTTTGATTCGTCAAATTCTCACGATTTTTCTCCAAAACCGAACCGTTCACCGGGGCGACAGCCGTTTGTCGGCGGGGTGAGGGTCCGTAACACGCGGGTGTTCCGCGCGTTCATATATAAATATGTATGGGTCGTGTTCATCGATTCATCAACCTGTTTGCAACGGTCAGATGCGGGGCGTGACGCCGGAAGGGGGTTCGTCCTGAGAGTCCGATCGTGATTTCGGCCAGGAAGTTCTGATTTTCCGGGAGAAAGGATCCTCCGGGGTTTCGCTGGAGCATTTTCGGAATACTTGCTGGCTGAAATTTGGGTGCGAATATAATCATTTTTGGCGAAAAATGCATACACACGCGTGGGTAGCTTTTGCGAAAAGGTGCTCTCGGGCGAGACCGGCGGATCGAGCCTGCCGGGTCACCCGGAAGGAGTATCCCTTTTGTAAGAGTTGGATTTACAACGGAGTGCGGCCGGTGCTGTCGTTTGTCCGGATCCGATGGAGCTCTTTCGATTTGCTTTGAATTTTGTCGAAAGAGTCCGATTTATGCGCGCGAGTTTCGATTGAAAGGTTAAATGCTTTTGTTTTATTTTGATTTGAACGAAAACGGATCACTTCGGACGAATTACACAAGGCTTTACGAAACAAAATGAAATAAAATTATTTCGTTTTATTTTGTTTGAATAAAAAAAGTATTTATATTTGTAGTGACTTAATCCTTCTACCCTTATGAACAATACGTATGATGTCATCATCATCGGCGGCGGGGCCACCGGAGCGGGGATAGCCAGAGACTGTTCGCTGCGGGGCATCAAGGCGCTGCTGCTCGAGCGTTCCGACATCGCGACCGGTGCAACGGGCCGGAATCACGGTCTGCTCCACAGCGGAGCCCGCTATGCCGTGACGGACCACGAGTCGGCCGTGGAGTGCATCCGCGAGAACATGATTCTGCGGAAGATTGCCGCACACTGCGTCGAAGAGACCGACGGTCTCTTCATCTCTCTCCCGGAGGACGGACTGGAGTACCAGGCCACCTTCGTGGATGCCTGCCGCCGGGCCGGAATCCGGGCCGACATCATCGATCCCAAGGAGGCTTTGCGCCTCGAACCTTCGGCCAACCCCGCCCTGATCGGGGCTGTCCGCGTGCCGGACGGTGCGGTGGATCCCTTTCGCCTGACCTCGTCGAACATCCTCGATGCGCAGGCTCACGGCGCCGAGATCCGGACCTACACCGAGGTGATGGAGTTGCTTCGCGAACAGGACCGGGTGGTCGGCGTACGGGCCTATGACCACCGGAAGCACTGCGAGGAGCGGTTTTATGCCCAGGTGGTCGTCAACGCCGGCGGCATCTGGGGCCACGGCATTGCGGCCAAGGTCGGCATTACGGTCAGCATGCTTCCGGCCAAGGGGGCGCTGCTGATCTTCGGCCACCGGGTGAACCACATGGTGCTGAACCGCTGCCGCAAGCCGGCCGATGCCGACATTCTGGTTCCGGGCGATACGATCTCGCTGATCGGCACCACGTCGAGCAAGGTCCCCTACGATCAGATCGACAACATGATCATCACGCCCGACGAGGTCGACCTGCTGCTGCGCGAAGGCGAGAAGCTGGCGCCGTCGCTGGCTACGACGCGTATCCTGCGTGCCTATGCGGGGGTACGGCCGCTGGTGGCCTCGGACGACGACCCGAGCGGGCGTACCGTGAGCCGCGGCATCGTGCTGCTGGACCACGCCAAGCGCGACGGTCTGGAGGGATTCATCACCATTACGGGCGGCAAACTGATGACCTACCGCCTGATGGCCGAATGGGCCACGGATCTCGTCTGCAAGAAGATCGGCAACAGCGAGAAGTGCCGCACGGCGGAGACGCCGCTGCCCGGTTCGACCGAGAGCCGCGAGGAGGTCGACCGCAAGATGCGCAACCGGCCCGTGGCGCAGCGGCGTTCGTCGATCTCGCGCCACGGCGATCTGGCGGTGAAGATCGACAGCCGCACGTCGATCCAGAACAGCCTGGTGTGCGAATGCGAGGAGGTCTCGATCGGCGAGGTGGAGTATGCCCTGGAGAACCTTTCGGTGAACAATCTGGTCGATCTGCGCCGGCGTACGCGCATCGGCATGGGAACGTGTCAGGGCGAGCTCTGCGCCTGCCGGGCCGCGGGGCTGATGGGTCGTCGCGACCCGATCTGCGCCCGTCGGGCAAAGGCCGATCTGGTCTCGTTCCTGAACGAGCGCTGGAAGGGCATGGAGCCGATCGCCTGGGGCGACACGCTGCGTGAAAGCGAATACATGACGTGGGTCTACGAGAGTGTATGCGGATTGTCGGACGAAGAAAAAAGTGCATCAAAATGAGATTCGATACGGTAATTATCGGCGGAGGGCTGGCCGGCATGGCCTGCGGTATCCGCCTGGCAAAGGCGGGACAGCGCTGTGCGATTGTCTCGCAGGGTCAGAGTGCGATCCATTTCTCGTCGGGATCGTTCGATCTGCTGGGGCGCCTGCCCGACGGGGAGCGCGTCGAGGACCCCGTGGCGGGGATTGCGCGGCTGGCCGAACAGTGCCCGACGCACCCCTACGCCGTGATCGGCGCGGAGAACTGCGCCCGCTACGCGCCGCAGGCCGCCGAGCTGCTGTGCGAGGCGGGAATCCGCGTTGTGGGTGACGCCCGGCGCAACCACTTCCGCATCACCCCGATGGGCAAGTCGAAGTCGACGTGGCTGACCATCGAGGGGTATCTGACGACGCAGGAGGCCGGGAAGTTCCCCTTCCGCCGGGTCTGCATCGCCAACATCGAGGGCTTTCTCGACTTCTATCCGGAATTCATCGCCGACGAACTGCGCAAATATGACGTTGAGTGCCGTTTCGGGAGCTTCAACCACCCCGATCTGGAGCAGATCCGCCGCAATCCGAGCGAGATGCGTTCGGCCAACATCGCCCGGGTCTTCGACCACGACGCCAATCTGGAGGCGCTGGCCGAGTCGCTGCGCCGTCAGTCCGAAGGGTGCGACGCGCTGATCGTGCCGGCGCTGATCGGCATCAACCGCCACGATTCGCTCGAATATCTCCGGGCGCGGGTCGGCCGGCCGATCTATCTGCTGGCAACGCTTCCGCCGTCGATTCCGGGCATCCGGGCCCAGCAGGCGCTGCAGCACCGCTTCCGCGCGCTGGGGGGCGAATACTTCCTGGGTGACAGCGTCGTCTCGGCCGAGACGGAGCAGGGCTCCGTACGACGGATCTACACGGCCAACCACGGCAACATTCCCTTCGAGGCCCGACACTTCGTTCTGGCGACGGGCAGCTTCTTCAGCAAGGGGCTCGTCGCAACGCCGGACCGGATCGTCGAACCGGTCTTCGGGGCCGACACGGCCTACACGCCGAACCGTTCGGAGTGGTATACGCTGCGCTTCTTCGACCGGCAGGCCTACCAGGCCTTCGGCGTGAAGACCGACAGCCGGCTGCGGGTGATGAAGCAGGGCGAGCCGCTGGCCAATCTCTACTGCGCCGGCGCGGGCCTGGCGGGCTTCCACCCCGTTCAGGAGGAGTGCGGAGCCGGCGTTTCGCTGCTGTCGGCGCTCCACGTGGCGGAGAGCATCTTGAAGGATTGATTACGTTAAAAGCACAATGACCATGAACATACAGCAGAACAGCGTCAGTGAGAACAATTTCGAACAGTGCATCAAGTGTACGATCTGTACGGTGTACTGCCCGGTGGCGGCGGTGAATCCCGACTATCCGGGTCCGAAACAGGCCGGACCCGACGGGGAGCGTCTGCGCCTCAAGCGGCCGGACTTCTTCGACAACGCCCTGAAATATTGCCTGAACTGCAAACGCTGCGAGGTGGCCTGCCCCTCGAACGTGCGCATCGGCGACATCATCCAGGCGGCCCGCATCAAGTACGGTCCGCAGCGCAACACGTCGCTCCGCAACTTCGTGCTGGCTAACACGGACCTCGTCGGGACGCTGGCCACGCCCTTTGCTCCGATCGTCAATACGGCCGTCAAGCTGAAGCCCGTGCGGGTGGTGATGGACAAGGTGATGGGCATCGACCACCGCCGCGTCTTCCCGAAATATGCCCACGGCACCTTCACGTCGTGGTACCGCAAGCACGCCGCCGCGGCGCAGGAGGCCTTCCCGAAGCAGGTGGCCTACTTCCACGGCTGCTACGTGAACTACAACAACCCGCAGCTGGGCAAGGATCTGCTGCGGATCATGAACGCCCTGGGCTACGGCGTGCAGCTGCTCGAC
Source organism: uncultured Alistipes sp. (assembly GCA_938014215.1). Classification (GTDB taxonomy): domain Bacteria; phylum Bacteroidota; class Bacteroidia; order Bacteroidales; family Rikenellaceae; genus Alistipes. Next base: position 244,648 of record CALLRW010000041.1, read on the forward strand.
GAGGAGAAGTGCTGCGGCGTGGCGCTGATCTCGAACGGCCTCTACAAGCAGGCGCGGCGCCAGGCCGAGACCAACCTCCGCTCGATCCGCACCTCGGTCAAGGGGCGTGCGCTGGACGTCATCACCACCTCGTCGACCTGCACCTTCACGCTGCGCGACGAATATCCCCACCTGCTCGACCTCGAGAATGCGGACGTGCGCGACCATATCGAACTGGCCACACGCTACCTCTACCGCTTGCTCCAGACGGGTGAGGCGAAGCTTCGCTTCAAGGATACGACCCCGCTGCGGGTTGCCTACCACACGCCGTGCCACATGGAGAAGATGGGCTGGGGATACTACTCGATCGAGCTGCTGCGGATGATTCCGGGGGTCGAGGTGACGGTCCTCGACTCGCAGTGCTGCGGCATCGGCGGCACGTACGGCTTCAAGAAGGAGAACTACGAGGCCTCGCAGGCGATCGGAGCGCCGCTGTTCCGGCAGATCGAGGCATCGGGAGCCGATCTGGTGGCCACGGACTGCGAAACCTGCAAGTGGCAGATCGAGATGTCGACCACGAAACCCTGCGAACACCCGCTTCACATTCTGGCGTCGCGTCTGGCCTGAGCCGGGCCGCGGCCACACCCCCCATGCACACACAATTCATCAATCAACCACAACCTACAACCTATGAAACAGTACATTCTTGCACTTGATCAGGGGACGAGCAGTTCCCGGGCCATTGTTTTCGACGAGAAGGGCACGACCTGCGCCGTTGCGCAGCGCGAATTCCGCCAGATCTTCCCCAAATCGGGGTGGGTCGAGCACGATCCGCATGAGATCTGGGCCTCGCAGGCGTCGGTGATTGCCGAGGCGATTTCGGTGATGGACATCAACGGTCTGAACATTGCCGGCATCGGCATCACGAACCAGCGCGAGACGACCATCGTGTGGGATTCGGAGACCGAAGAGCCGATCTACAATGCCATCGTGTGGCAGGACCGCCGTACGTCGGACTACTGCGACGAGCTGAAGAACCAGGGTCTGACGGAGATGATCCGCCAGAAGACGGGTCTGATCATCGACGCCTACTTCAGCGCCACGAAGATCAAGTGGATCCTGGACAACGTCCCGGGAGCCCGCAAGCGTGCCGAAAAGGGCAAACTGATGTTCGGTACGGTCGACACGTGGCTCATCTGGCGTCTGACGCGCGGCGAGGTGCACGTGACCGACGTCAGCAACGCCTCGCGTACGATGCTCTTCAACATCAATACGCTCGACTGGGATCAGGAGTTGCTGGATCTGTTCAAGATTCCGCGGTCGATGATGCCCGAGGTGAAGTCCTCGAGCGAGGTCTACGGCCACACGAAAACGACGATCTTCGCCCACAAGGTGCCCATCGCGGGTATTGCCGGCGACCAGCAGGCGGCCCTTTTCGGACAGATGTGCACCGAGCCGGGCATGGTCAAGAACACCTACGGTACGGGCTGCTTCCTGCTGATGAACAGCGGCGAGAAGCCGATCCTGTCGAAGAACAACCTGCTGACGACCGTGGCGTGGAAGATCGGCGACAAGGTGAACTACGCCCTCGAGGGCAGCATCTTCGTCGGCGGATCGGTCGTGCAGTGGCTGCGTGACGGACTGGGTGTGATCAAATCCTCATCGGAGGTCGAGGATCTTGCCTCGCAGGTTCCCGACACGAACGGTGTCTTCTTCGTTCCGGCGCTGACGGGACTCGGCGCTCCGTGGTGGGACCAGTATGCCCGCGGAACGATCATCGGCATCAGCCGCGGTACGACGACGGCCCATATCGCCCGTGCGGCCCTCGAGGGAATCGCCTTCCAGACGATGGACATCACGGCGGCCATGTCGCGCGATGCGGGCATCCCGCTCCGGGAGCTGAAGGTCGACGGCGGAGCCTCGCGCAACAACCTGCTGATGCAGTTCCAGGCCGATATTCTGGGTACGAAGGTGATCCGCCCGCAGATTGTCGAGACGACGGCCATGGGAGCCGCCTATCTGGCCGGACTGGCCGTCGGCTACTGGTCGAGCATCGACGAGATCCGCAAGCAGTGGCAGGTCGACCGTGTCTTCGAGCCCACAATGGAGGAGGCGAAGGCCGCCGAAGCGAAGGCCGGCTGGGAGGATGCCGTGAAGCGGACGCTGAGCGACTATACGAAACGCTGATACAGAGATTCAACCCCGAAAACCAAACCTAACCTTAAAACCATACTGCCATGAACGACGTATTAGTAAAATGCCTGTTCGAGTTTATCGGTACGGCCGTGTTGGTCCTCTTCGGCGACGGAGTCGTAGCCTGTACAACCCTGAAGAAGTCCAAGGGCGAGAATGCCGGCTGGGTGGTAATCACCCTGGCCTGGGGACTGGCCGTGATGCTTGGAGTCTTCATTTCGGGGCCCTATTCGGGCGCCCATCTCAATCCGGCCGTAACGTTGGGACTGGCGGCCGCCGGGACCTTCGCCTGGTCGCAGGTCATCCCCTACATCGTGGCCCAGATGCTGGGCGGTTTCGTGGGAGCGGTTCTGGTCTACGCCTTCTACAAGGATCACTACGACGCCACGTCGGACCCCTCGACCAAACTGGGAACCTTCTGCACGATCCCGGCCATCCGCAACTACGGCCGCAACCTCTTCAGTGAGATTGTCGGCACGTTCGTGCTGGTCTTCGTGATCCTGGCGCTGTCGATCGACGGCAACACCTCGGAGGTTGGCATGGGAGCACTGGGAGCCTTCCCCGTAGCGATGCTGATCGTGGCGCTGGGCATGTCGCTCGGCGGAACGACGGGTTACGCCATCAATCCGGCCCGCGACCTGGCGCCGCGTCTGGCCCACGCCCTGCTGCCGATCAAGGGCAAGGGGTCGAGCGACTGGGGCTACTCGTGGGTGCCGGTCGTCGGCCCGATCATCGGCGGATTCATCGCCGCGGCCCTCTATTGTCTGATCTACTGCTAAACAACCATCTGCCATGAAGACCCTGAGACATCTCGCAGCGCTTTGTGCAGCGCTGTTTCTGACGGCCGCGGCCTTCGGACAGACCGCTCGCATGCACCTGAGCGGAACCCTTCAGAACATGCACCTGTGGCGCGGACAGCAGGTTGCTGACGGCGGCATACTGGCCGCCGACGTGAATGTCGGCTTCCTCGACGACGGCCTGAAGGTAGGCCTGTGGGGCGGCACCGACTTCACGGGCGACTACAAGGAGTTCGACTACTACCTCTCCTACACGATCGCCGGCTTTACGGTGGCCGTGTGGGACATCTACAACTACTCGCCGGGGCTGCCCTACAGCAAGGATATCTTCAACTACAACAAGTTTTCGACCTCGCACTTTCTCGATCTGAGCGTTGCCTACAACTTCGACACGAAGTTCGAGGTGCCGCTGCGGCTCTATTGGGCGACGATCTTTGCGGGCCGGGACCTCAACCTCGAGGGCCGCAACCGCTACTCGACCTATGTGAATGCCGAGTACAGCGTCTACCGCGACGAGCACTGGATCGTGGATGTCGGTCTGGGCGGCACGTTTGCCTTCAACCGGGGCGACGGTGACGGCGGAGCGAATTTCTATGGTTACGACGGCATCGACCAGATTTCGCTGCGTGCGACCTACAAGCTGAAGCTGGGACGGTTCGACATGCCGGTATTCGCCCATGCGATGTGGAATCCCGACCAGCGGCAGGGATATCTGCAGGTGGGGGTCAACCTGTTCGCTTTTTGATTATCTTTGCAACGGGATTATTTGCAGATGATGACACTTCGGGAGAGACATAAGGCCATTTTGGACCTGCTCCGGGATTCCGGGAGCGTGGATGTGGGGGCGTTGAGCCAGCAGTTGAAGGTATCGACGGTGACGATCCGCAAGGATCTGGACCTGCTCGAGGAGAAGAAGTTGCTTTACCGTACGCACGGCGGAGCGATTCTGGCCGACCCCTATATTGCCACGCGCAAGGTATCGGAGAAGGAGAAGCTCCACCCCGAAGTAAAGCGCCGCATCGGGCAGAAGGCCGTCGAGTTGCTGGCGCCGCAGGATGCGCTGATCATCGCTTCGGGAACGACCGTGCAGGCCTTTGCGCACTGCATTGCGAACATGAAGATGACGGTGATCACCTCGGCGATGAACGTGGCGATGGAGCTGCTCGACAAACCCGATATCGAGATCATCCAGCTGGGCGGCATCATCCGCCATTCGTCGGCTTCGGTCGTGAGCGAGTATGCGGTGCGGATGCTGGACAACTTCGCGTGCAGCAAGCTTTTCCTGGGGGTCGACGGCATCGATCCGGTCTACGGACTGAGCACGACGCACCTGCAGGAGGCGTGTCTGAACCGGGCGATGATCCAGTCGGCCACTAAAACGATCGTCCTGGCAGACTCGTCGAAATTCGGCCGTCGGGGCTTCAGCAAGATCTGCGACATGAGCGACATCGATCAGGTGATTACGGATTCGGGGATCTCGGCAAAGATGCTCGAGGCGATGACCGAACAGGGCGTCAAGGTGACGGTGGTCCCCTGCCCCGAAGAGTAACCGGCCCGACGGAATGCGTCAATCGGAACGAGGTCCGACCCCATGCGGGTCGGACCTCGTCAGTTTGGAGCGGTTGGTCGGGGACGGCTGCCTGCGGAGAGAACCGTCACGAACCGGTCGAAAAGCCGGATATCGGCTTTGTCCGCCGGAGAACCGAATCGGGACGGTCGGAGAGAGCGGTCTGCTCCCCTGCCGGTGCCGAATCCGGATCTACCTTCCCGTGGCTGTCGGCAGCTGCACGGTGATGCGCAGTTCGCACGAGGGCTTCTCCTGCACCGGGACGGCCGGAGAGATCCGCATCTCCACGCTCCGGTAGCTGTCTTTATGGAGCCAGACGATGTCGCCGCCATCCGTCGTCTCGTCGAAAACGATACCCAGAAGCTGCAGCGAAGAGATGATCCGGAGGGCTGTTCGTTGGGCGTTTATCCGCAGGATTGCGGCGGCAGCCTCCCGCGGAAGAGGGCTGTTGGAGGTGAAGCGGAAGCAGAAGTCGAACGACCGTACGCGGTCGCCCTCCGCCGGTTCGGAGAAGGTGGCCGAGGCCTCCGGGATCAGCCCCATAAAATCCAGATCATATCCGTCTTCGGGGGTTATTCGGATCCGTGCCGAGCCGACACTCTCGGGATTCCACCCCGTACGGCGGGCGAGTGCAAGCCGGGCCATCAATCGGGAGACCTGTCCGGGCAGGATGCCGAACGGCCGGTTGATGATCGTCCAGGGGGTCAGCTTCGCAGCCGTCGTTGTCGTCCTGAGACTTGTGTCTCTCTCCTGTTTTTCGCGTTTTATCCGTCCGAAGCTTTTCTGGAGAAAGCCTCCGGGTGTACCGTCCGACGAGGTGGCGGCCAGATGGGGATAGAGGCCCGATTCATCCTCCCTCAACTCGACCTGGATCAGCGAAAGCGCGTCGCCCCGGAGCGACATCGTAAGATCGACCTCTATTTTGCCGTTGCTCTTCACGGCGTAGGCTTCGTAGGGACTGGTCCATAACGAGGCCTCGCCGCTTGCCACCCATTCGAGACCGGCGGCACGGAGTATCTCACGCCGATTGGGGTCGGCCGGCGTGTTGCGGTCGATGCCATAGCGGGTCTTCCAGATTGCGGGGATGCTTGCGGGTTCGTACGTGATATTTGCGACCCGTTCCCCGGCATTGTCGGCATGGAACACGACGTTTCCGCCGTCGAGCTCGATGCGTGTCACGCGACCTTCGTTGCGAATGATCTCGTCGAAGATGACATCCTTCAGACCGGCGAGTTCTTCCATGGTGGTCTGTCCGATGATCACCCGATAGGTGTGCTGCAGTCCCTGTATGTCATACTGCAGCAGATCGCGGTAGTATTCGTCGATCCGGGAGGTCTCCGCATCGGGGAACGGAGTTCCGACCAGGACCACCGGCCGGTTGTCGTCCTTCTCCCGGGACTTGGCATCGCCGGCCGGATCGGAATCGGGCATATAGAGGATCCTGCGGGTTTCGGTGGCATAGTCCGAACCGTTTCGGGTGATGCTGCGCTGCGTCCAGTTCCCGTGGTCGTCAAACGCCAGATAGGTATATTCGTACAGATCGTTGCTGTCCATGAACCGCTCCCGGCTGCTGACGATCCGACCTTCGGCGTCCCGGGTGAAGATAGCCTCCCCGCCCGGGAAACTGCTGTTGCAGACCCTCCCCTGCCCGTCATACTCGAATCCGTAGTAGGAACCGGCATCGTTGTAGACGTAGCGGATCAAGCGACCCTGCGCATCGCGGTCGATTTGGATGACGGGGCCGTCGGCGGTCTTTGTCAGCTGGCCGTCGTTGGAGAAGGCATAGTAATAGCGGTTATGAATCAGCTCCCGCTGAAATTCGACGATGAGACTGTGTATGCGGCCGTGGACATCGAATGCCTCGGCGTCACGGTATTGAGCGGACACTGCGACCGGGATGGCGACCGCCAGTGCTGCGAGAAGCGAAGCTATTCTCCACATTTTTGTTTGAATTGAATTGCATGCAGAACAAAGATACGATTTATCTTGTGTGAAAGTATCCCGTGCTGTCGGAAAAAATGGACATTTACGCTCACGGATGCGGTTTAACGCGTCGGATCCCGAACTGTGCAGGTTTTGTTTGTTTCGGGATGCTTGGCCAGCGCCGGACCTTCCGCAGAAAGTCCGGTTTGATGGAAGGGAACCCGCGTCGGGATTACGCTCCGTAGAAATAGGAGGCCGTAGCGCCACCATCGACCAGGAAGTCACTCCCGGTGATGAACGAACCCCGAGGCCCCATCAACAACTCCGCGACGTTGGCCACCTCGTCTGCCGTACCGGGGCGGCCGGCCGGACATCGGGCAAACATCTCCTTGTAGAAGTCTCCGCGCGGACCGTTGAACTCGTCCAGCGCCAGCGGCGTGACGATGATGCCCGGCGAGATGGAGTTGATGCGGGCGCCTTGCCGGCCCCATTTGACCGCCTCGGCCATCACGCGCTTGACGTTGCAGCGCTTGGCCAGCTGGTAGGCGTGCAGCGTATCGCGGATGTTGCGGGGCTGCAAAATCTCCAGCGCAAGCAGCTCTTCGGTCGGGGTCGTGGCCAGCAGCCGGTCGGCCTCTTCGCCGAGAGCCGGCAGGCGGTGTCCCGACTGGCTGGAGACGGTTACGCCGACCCCGCCGCGGCTTATGACCCGTCCGACCTCCTCCAGCAGCACCGCCGTACCGTAGAGGTCGACCCGGAGGATTGTTTCGACGGAGGCCTGACTCGGTGAGACTCCCGCCGCATTGACCAGCATCGAGACCTCACCGCAGCTCCGGGCCGTGTCGATCAACGCGAGGATTGAATCCCGCGAGGAGAGATCCATCTCGACCGGGACGGCATCGAATCCGGCCCGATTCATCGTTTCGGCAATCGATGCGGCGTGCTGCGGGCTCTTGTCGCCGATGACAATCTTCATGCCGGCGCCCATGCGGCGGGCGATTGCCATACCGATCTGTCCGGCACCGGTCAGTATCATCACTTGTTTCATATCCTCAATATTTTAACTGCTTCAACCTCTCCAACACCTGTTTCCGGGCCGTCACCCGCTCGTTCTGCGCCACGGAGCCCCGCATGGCCAGCCCATTCAGCACCGAAGCACCCCGACAGGCCGCCCGCAGCCGGTTCTCCGTATCGGAGAGTCCGCTTCCTTCGTGCGTGCAGAAGGGAATGACGACCTTGCCCTGCCAGTCGTGCTGCTCCAGAAACGTGTAGACGCACATCGGCAGATCGCCCCACCAGTTGGGATACCCAAGGAAAATAACATCATACTCCTCCGCAGCGATATCTCCGACAAGTGCAGGACGGGCCTTTGACCGCTTTTCCCGTTGGGCCATCTCCGTACAGGTCCGATAATCGGCAGGATAAGGTGTTGCCGGCTCGATGCGGAAGAGGGTTCCAACGGTCGCGGCGGAGATCATCTCCGCCACAATGTGGGTATTCCCCTGCTCGATGTGGCCCACGGCGTAATTCTCCCCGGTGCGCGAGAAGAAGGCCACCAAAATCTTTTTCGTATTCATGTATCTCTCTTTTACGGATATATTCTGTGCGGATAAAAATATCGGGAACAATACAACCGGTAGAAGTACCGCGATCAAAATCTGTTTCTTCGTCTGTTTCATGGCGGTAAATAACGGTTGGTTGGATCTCAACGGCAAAATTACGCCGCGCGCGGCATCCTGGGGTTATACAAAACACGGGAAGATTTCACATATCCACCGATCCCGTCGCAGCGAGGGTGAAAACTCGGCCGGATTTGCTAACTTTGTGAGACAAAACCCGCAAATCCGTTCCTATGGAGAAGGCACTGTTGAATATCGAGACCATCACCGAATACAACGACCTGCTCGGCGTGGAGACACTGCATCCGCTGGTGAGCGTGATCGACCTTGCGAAGGCCCGTCCCATGCGCCACATGCGGCATACGTTCAGCTTCTACGTGGTATTCCTCAAGGACGAGAAGAATTGCGACCTGATCTACGGCCGCCAGCGCTACGATTATCAGAAGGGTTCGGTCGTCTGCCTCGCCCCCGGACAGGTCATCGGCATCGAGGACACGGGCGAGGAGTTCCAACCCCGAGGCTATGCGCTCTGCTTTCACCCCGACCTGATCCGCGGCACCCACCTCGGACGCCATATCGGCGAATACACCTTCTTCTCCTACGAGGTCAACGAGGCGCTGCACCTCTCCGAGCGTGAGCGCACGACCTTCATCAACTGCCTGACGGCTATTCACGAGGAGCTCGGCCACGATGTCGACCGAATGAGCCGGCGGCTGCTGGTCACCCAAATCGAACTGCTGCTGGACTATTGTCTGCGCTTCTACGAGCGGCAGTTCATCACCCGACAGCAGGCCAACCGCGATATTCTGACCCGTTTCGAGACACTGCTCAATGCCTATTTCACGGCGGACAATGCCCTGCGCAAGGGGCTGCCAACGGTGAAATACTGTGCCGGCGAGCTGTGCCTGTCGCCCAACTACTTCAGCGACCTCATCAAACGCGAAACCGGCAAAACAGCCTGGGAATACATCCAGCACAAGATCATCAGTCTGGCCCGGGAACGGCTTCTGATGCCGTCACACAGTATCAGCGAAGTCGCCTACGGACTGGGATTCCAGTATCCGCAACACTTCACGCGGGTCTTCAAGCGAGCCACGGGCATGACGCCGAACGAGTACAGGAATCAGTCCGAGGCATAGGCGGAAACTCTCCGACAGCTGCCCGAAGGTTGCGGTCAAGCGCCCGGATTCCCGATTCGGGATAGAGCAGCAGGTGGCTGCCAAATACCGTGAAGAAAATCTGTCGCCGATCCCGGTAGCTTTACAGCGTGTGTTTGGTGATGTTCAGCGCCCGGCCACCGGTTTGCGTTTATGACAACCGTGCCCATGAGAATACACGGACTGAGTTGCAGTTCGTTTGCGGATGCCGATGCGGCCCTATTCATCCGCACCGCGCCGATAATCCTCAACGAAGGCCGAGCAGGTCCGTCCGGTCTGCTGCTTGAAAAAGCGCATCAGGTGGCTCGGGTCCGAGAAGCCGTACGCATCGGCCAGCTGGCTGACGCTGCGCCCCTCGAAGAGCAGGTCGTTCTTCACAGCCTCCAGCAGCCGCTGTTTCAGCAGGTGTACGGCCGTGACGCCGAACTGATCCATAACAGCCCGGTTCAAGGTCACGCGGCTCACGCGCAACATCGAGGCATACTCCTCAACGCGCTGCGTGTCGTGGATATGCTCTTCGAGCAGCGCCTTGAAGCGGAAGGCGCAGTTATTGCGCGGCAGCGTCACCGGCAGTCCATGGGCCGCGGCATAGTCGCGGTTGAGCGTCACCAGCAGGTAGTAGAGCACCGAGACGATCAGATTGTAACTGTCCGAGGTTGGAGCGCGCAACTCCGCCTTGATCTTTTCGAGCAGCCGGAGATACTCCGCAAAGGCCTCCGGCCCGGCTTCGAACCACGGCGGCGTATCGGTCTGATAGCAATAGAGCAGACGGTAGACAAAGAACTTGTCCGCGAGGAACGTGCGCATGAAATCCTCGCGGAAGATCAGGAACGTGTAGTCGAGTTCCGCCTCGTCCACCAGCCAGCGCTGCTGCTGGTGGGGCGAGAGGAGCAGCACCATGCCGTCGTGCAGCTCGATGCGGTGTCCGCCGAGCAACAGCGCGCCCCGGGCCCGGCCGAGGAAGAAGAACTCGAAGAAGTCGGTCCGGAAGAGCGGGTGCTCGGTCAGTACGCCGCGGATCTCTTCGCTGCGGCCCGTATTGATGTAGAAGTCAACGCCGCACAGCGTCTTGCTGAACGGCACGGTGATTAATCGTCGGGGATTTGTCGTTGTTTTCATCGCTCGCATCCGGTTTGTCCGAAGACAAAGATACGACATCATTTATCAAAATGGCATACATTACCCCCTTTCGGGCATAATTTTGCACAAAAAATCTTCGGACCTTTGCCGACGGAAGATTCGATATGAATCCGCCCTCGAAAAACATCCGGCCATGAGTGTCTGCATCAAATCGTTGATCCGCAATCTGAATCTGGTCGTCGGCTGCACCGTCGGCTGCACCTACTGCTATGCCCGCAACAACTGCCGACGCTTCCACATGACCGACGATTTTTCCGTCCCGGAGTACATGCCCCGCAAGCTCCGCATTCTCGAAAGCCGCGACCCGCGGGTCTTTCTAATGACCGGCATGAGCGACTTCTCGGACTGGCGGCCCGAGTGGACGACGGAAGTTTTCGATCGCATGGCCCGCAATCCGCAGCACGCCTACCTCTTTCTGACCAAACGACCCGAACGGCTCGATCTGCAGACCGACGACGACAACGTCTGGATGGGTGTCACCGTGACGTGCGAGGCGGAGAAGGGACGTATCGCCACACTGCGCCAACACGCTAGGGCACGTCACTACCACGTGACCTTCGAACCGCTGTTCGGGCCGATCGAAGGGCTCGACCTGACGGGCGTGGAGTGGATCGTCGTCGGCACCGAGACCGGACGCCGCCGCGGCAAGGTCGATGCCCGACCCGAATGGGTGAGGGGCATTGTCGCCCAGGCCCGGGCGCAGGGCGTGGCGGTCTTCATGAAGGAGGATCTGTTGCCGATCATGGGTGAGAGCGGCATGATACAGGAGTTACCCGAAGCATTCAAACAAAGAGTATGGAACAGGAACTGATTCGCGACATCGACGTGCAGAGCGTCATGACCCGCTCGTCGCTGCCCGTAGGCGGCTATTCGGTCAATCCCTATGTGGGGTGTCCTCACGCCTGCAAGTATTGCTACGCCTCGTTCATGAAGCGTTTTACGGGCCACACCGAGCCCTGGGGTTCGTTTCTCGACGTCAAGCACTGGAAACCCGTCGGCGATCCGCACCGCTTCGACGGCCAGCGCATCGTCATCGGCTCGGTGACCGACGGCTACAACCCCTTCGAAGAGCATTTCCAGCGCACGCGTCATCTGCTCGAGGAGCTGCGCGGCACGACGGCCGAGATCCTGATCTGCACGAAATCGGACCTTGTGCTGCGCGATCTGGATCTGCTGCGGGAGTTCCCGCGCGTGACGGTTTCGTGGTCGGTCAACACGCTGGACGAGGCCTTCCGCGCCGACATGGACCGCGCGGTGAGCATCGAGCGGCGGCTCGCAGCCATGCGGCAGGTCTACGAGGCGGGCATCCGCACCGTCTGCTTCGTCTCGCCGATCTTCCCGGGCATCACCGATCCGAAGGCCATCATCGAACGGGTGCGGGAGTTTGCCGATCTCGTGTGGCTCGAGAACCTCAACCTGCGCGGATCGTTCAAGGCAACGATCATGACCTATATCCGTGAGAAACACCCCGAGCTGATGCCTTTATACGAGGAGATCTACAACCGCCGCCGGACAGACTACTGGCAGGCGCTCGAGCGGGAGATGGCCGCCTATGCCGCCGCAAACGGCCTGCCGTATCGCGTGAACGACCTGCCGTACGGCCGCTCCGAAAAGGGGCACCCGGTTGTGGTTAATTACTTCTATCACGAAAAAATCCGGCTCGGCAACCGTTGACGGGTCCTTTTCGCACCGGAGCCGCAGTCCGGAACCGTGTGACGGACGGGGCGCCTGCCGACCGTCTATTGGAGTTGGATAAAGTTGCGGAGGCAGTTGGCCGGATTGAGCGGCGTCTGATCGACCAGTTCGAGCGACCGGACCATGTGGAGCGTCCCCTGCTTGTACTTCTGAAAATGCGCCGAGGCGATGTGCTTCTCATAAGCTTCGCGGCTTGCGTAGGTTTCGAGGATGGTGATTCGGCACGGATTCTCCCGTTCGGAGACGGCATACATCGTCAGTACGCCCGGCTCGGTGCGCAGCGAGACCTCGCCCACTTCGGCGGCGAAGCGCATATATTCGTCGAGATACTCCGGCCGGACCTCAATCTTCGAAAGGCGCACGATGCCGTCCCCGCCCATCGGCTCCTTGGCGCACATCGACGGTTCGCTGTCGAGCCGCAGGCAGCGGCCGATCACCTCGCCCGTGGAGAGATAGGAGTAGGTCGGGAACTCGAACAGCACGGGCTTCAGCCGCGCGTAGTCGATCCGGCCGCGGTCGTTCAACACCTCCGGCGAGGCGTAGGTCGCCGCAATCGAGCAGATGAAGTTGTCGAAGCCCTCCGTCTCGTAAATATCCACGACGTCGCACGCCATCGTCAGCGGCGAGCGGTCGATCACCGGCGCGCCGTTCGCGCCCCGATGCCAGGCGAACGCCTGCGACTTGTCCACGCGGGCGCCGCTTACGCTTCCCACATAGTCGGCTTCGGGGAGCATCTCATGGCTGACGAGGTTGACCGAGAGCTTTCGGGATGCCTTGATTCCTTGGTTAGTGTAGTGGCTCTGGCTCATGCTGACCAGAATCCGGTCGTGGCCGATAATCCCGACGTGCGCCACGACGAGCCAGTTGACGCGGCCGTCGACCTCGGCCCCGACGACCGTCAGCGGCATGGGATAGAGTGCCAGCGTATTTCCAATGAGTTTCTTTTCCATGGTGATTGTATTTGAAGGATTCAACGGTTGAGTCTGCGCCATGCTGCCGCCCGAGAGCGTCAGGCCCAGCAGCAGGCACGCGAAAGAGATCATGCGATTTGTCATGGGTGGTCGGTTTTGACGTATGTACATCGCAAAAGTAGCGGTTCACCCGCTCACGCAGATACCGATACTCCGGAAGTTCATACCCGTTTTACCGAATCGCCCGCCGCCCGATTGGGATTTTGACCGGGAATGGTTAATTTTGTGAAGACAACCCCTCAAGCCTTTTCCCGATGAGCCGGATTCTGAAGATAAACAGCGTGGGCGATTACAGTCGCTGGGTCGGACACACCGACCGCCATCCGCTGGTGAGTGTTATCGACTATGCCGAGGTTTCGCCCATCCGCCACAGTCTGAACAACTACAGTGTCTACGCACTCTTCCTGCGCGACGACGCCAGCGTGGAGCTCGACTACGGCTGCGGCCGCTACGACTACAACCAGGGGACGCTGCTGTGCGTGGCCCCGGGACAGGTGGGTGGCAAGGAGGACAACGGCGAGCGGGTTTCGATTACGGGCTGGGCGCTGCTCTTCCATCCCGATCTGCTGCGCGGCACGCCGCTCGAAAAACGGATCCGCGACTACTCCTTTTTCGACTATCGCGTCAACGAGGCGCTGCACATGACCGACCGGGAGCATGACATCCTGGTTTCGCTGATGCGCCGGATGCGCGAAGAGCTCGACAACGAACGCGACGCGCAGCAGGATGCTATTCTGGTGGGTTACATCGGACTGGTACTCAACTTCTGCCAGCGCTTCTACAACCGCCAGTTCCAGACCCGCAGGATCGAAAATTCCGACATTCTGGTCCGCTTCAACCAGCTGCTTGCCGACTATTACGAGCAGCGGCTCCAGCTGACCCTCGGGCTGCCTACGGTGCAGTACTGTGCCGACAAACTTTGCCTGTCACCCAACTATTTCGGTGATGTCATCCGGAAGACGACCGGCGAGACGGCCAGCAACCACATCCGCCGGTTCGTGATCCAGCTTGCCAAGGACGGGCTCTCCGCCGGCGAAAGTGTCACGCAGGTGGCCGACCGCCTCGGATTCGAGTATTCGCAGCACTTCAGCCGCATGTTCCGGCGACAGGAGGGAATCACTCCCTCGGAGTACAGCCGCAAGCGGCGCTCCTGACAAACAGCTGTTCTGCATTCCGTCCCAGAATCCGGTCGGCATATCCGGCCAGCTCCCCGTCGGCGGCCCATGTCGCGTGCTTTTTAATGCTCCTCCCGGCCTGCTCCGAGCTCCTCCAGCCAGGCCGGAATACGGGTCGCCATGCTGCCCAACGAACCGGAGGTGAGCAGCAGTGACTCTTCGAACGTGGCTTCGGGAACCAGCGCGGCAGCATCCCGTTCGGAGGTGCCGATGCCGCTGCTCCCGCTGCTGGCAAAGAGAGCAATCCGCTTTCCGGCCAGCAACGCGGCATGATCGTGCAGGAAGGTCTGCATCAGCGAAGCCATGTGCCCGAACCAGATCGGATAGCCGACAAAGATAATATCATATTCGTCAAGACTCTCTACTGAGGTGGTAATGGCCGGGAAATTGCCTTGTGCAATGGCCTCCAGCTCCGTCTGTGCGCGGTCGAGCATTGCGTTGTAGTCCGTATCGTAGGGCACAGCCGGCTCCACCTCCGCCATCTCACAATCCAATGTGGACTGAATGGTCCGTGCCATCCGCTCCGTATTGCCCGTGCGCGAGCAGTAGAGGACAAGGTAACGCCCGTCGGCTCCGTTCACGTTGCCGCCTTCCTCGTCGTTCCCGTCGTCCTCGGGCCGGGTCTGTTCCGGCTCGTTCGATGACGGATGGGTTTCGCCGCAGGCCGTTGTCACGGCAAGTGTCGCCAGCAGCATCCAGGGGATCAAAAACAGCTTTTTCATACGCTTCTCTTTGAATGGTTTGACGCTTTTCCAAAGTCCGGATCGGGAATCGGCTATCTGTACGACTCCCGGTAGATGCGCACGATCTCCTCGTCGCTCATCTGCACCCGGTCGCTGGTGAACATGATGCCCATCACCTCACGCGTGTTGCGCATCAGTGTCTCGAATTCGTCGGGCGTGATGCCGTAGTCGGACATCTTCAGGTCGGCCACGCCGCAGGCCTCCTGCAACCGGGTGAGGGCTGTGAGGAAATCTTCGGGCCGGGTAGCTTCGGGCATCCCCATGGCCTGCGCCATGCGGACGAAGTGCTCGTCGCAGGCGTGGTGCTCGATGAAGTATTTGTAGTAGGCCCGGCTGATCATGATCAGCCCTGCGCCGTGAGGCAGTGCCGGATGGTAGGCCGAGAGGGCATGCTCCAGCGCGTGTTCGCTCGTAATCAGCGTGAGGCACATCACCACACCCGACAACGTGTTTCCGAAAGCCACGTGGGTGCGGGCCTCCATGTCCTTGCCATCTTTCACGGCACGGGGCAGGTACTTTGCCAGATTCTCGATGGCCGTCAGGGCGTACATGTCGCTCATCAGGTTCGCACCCCGGGCAATGTACCCTTCGGTGCTGTGGAACAGGGCGTCGAAGCCCTGATAGGCCGTGAAGGTCGGCGGCACGCTGGCCATCAGCTCCGGATCGACGATCGAGAGGACCGGAAAGAGCGAAGCATCGCCCACGAAGGCCTTCTCGAAGGTATCCTCCCTGGTGATGACGCCCGAGTTGTCCGTCTCCGAACCCGTTCCGGCCGTGGTCGTGATGGCGATGATGGGCAACGGCCGGACGGCAATCGGTTTGCCCTTGCCCGAACCGATGGGCACATAGTCCCAAAGTTCTCCGTCGTTGGTCGCCATCACGGCAATGGCCTTCGTGCAGTCCATCACGCTGCCGCCGCCCAGCGCCACAAGGAAATCACAGCCGTGTTCACGGGCCGCCTTCGCTCCGGCATCGACATTGCCGATCGTCGGGTTCGGCATCACCCCGTCGAAGAGCACCGTCTCCACGCCGGCCTTGTGCAGCTGCTCCTCCGTACGCGAAAGATAGCCGTTGGCACGGGTCGACTTTCCGTTGGAGATCACGATCAGGGCGCGGCGTCCCGGCATCGGCTGTTCACTCAGTTTGTCCAGCATCCCGGCCCCGAACATCACCCGGGTCGGGACATACATGTCGTACATAAGATTGGTTTCCATCTTTTAGAATTGTTTTATGTGAGAGTATTTTATTTGTCTGTCTTTATTTACCCATCGTCTCCCGAACCCGGGCCAGCAGGTTCGGGATATCGAGATGTTGCGGACACTTGGCCAGGCATTCGCCACACGCGACACACGAGGAGGCCGGGTCGCCGCGCTGTACGGGCGACATCGACACGGTATAGTCGGCCAGCGCCCGCTGCAGGTTGCCGTGCAGCAGGTAGTTGTTGTACACATAGGCGAAGATGTAGCCGATAGCCACGTTGTGCGGACAGGGGATACACTGGTAGCAGCCCGTGCAGTCGATATGACCCGGCGCTTGGCGATAGGCCTGGATGGCAGCCCCCAACGCCTCGCGCTCGGCCGGCGAGAGCATGTTCGGCCGGGCCTTGGCGGCATACCTCAGATTCTCCTCCACATCCGCCATGGAACCCATGCCGCTGACCGCCACGCTCACCTCGGGGATATCCCACAAATAGTCCAACGCCCACTCGGCATCGGGCTTGCGGACCCCCATCGAGGCCAGTGCATCGTGCATCGCCTGCGGCAGACGGGCCAGGAACCCCGTGCGGACGGGCTTCATCACCGCCAGCCCCATCCCGTTGGCTGCGGCATACTTCGGGCCGAGCACCCCTGCCTCGTATTCGTAATCCAGGTAGTTGTGCTGAATCAGGCAGAAATCCCAGGCCGGGGTGTATTCCACCACCTTCTTGAACAGCTGCAGGCTGTCGTGGAACGAGAAGCCCATGAAGCGGATCTTGCCCTGAGCCTTCAGCCGCTCCATCTTTTCGATGAGCCGGTAGGGCAGCACATAATCCTTCCACGCGCGGTGCATGATCATGTGGATGTGGTAGAAATCGATCACGTCCGTGCCGATGGTGCGACGCGACTGGTCGAAAAACTTTTCGAAATCGTCCGCCGACCGCATCTCCCACCACGGCATCTTGGAGGTGACATACACCCGGTCGCGCCAGCCTCCGGCCAAAGCACGGCCCACCGCCTGCTCGCTCTCTCCGCCCAGATAGACACGCCCCGTGTCGATGTAGTTCACACCGCCTTCGATGGCACGGCGTACCATGGGCGTGGTCTGGTCGAAATCCACGTGTCCGTTCTTCATCGGCAGCCGCAGCATGCCGAAACCCAGCGCCGAGACCTTCACGCCGGTCCGTCCCATCGGGCGGTACTGCATCTGCGGATTGTAATTGAGAATCTCTCTCGACAACCGCTCCCGTATGGCTTGTTTTTCAACCTCCTGCGCCAGGGCTTTCGGACCGATTATCGCACTGGCAGCTGCGGCAAAAAGTCCGCTTTTAAGAAAATCGCGTCTATCCATATCGCTTCCCGTTTATCTGTTCCGACCCCCGGTCAGACAGAATTGTGGCCGTTGTGTCTGCTGCAAAGGTAATCCGGCGGGGTGCAAACCGACGTAACGATTTCATGGAAGAATGTACAGCTTTTACGGATTATGAATCCCTATAAACTGAGCGGCGGGGATCTGCCATGGACCCTCGCCGCCGCATCTTCGTTTTTCAACTCAACAACCGGTTTATGCCGTCAGCACCTGGCCGATACGGCGCATCTCACGGCTGATGTTCGCCTCGGAGATCTTCGCATAGCGCCGCGTCATGTTCGTATTCGTATGGCCCAGAATCTTGGCGATAATAATGCCCTGAACTGAGAAACATTTTCTAACTTTGTGGGTCTAAAACAGAATTTGGAAATAATGATCTCATCGAAAACGGCAAGGATCCTGTATGCTATCGTTGCGAGCATTCTCATCATCCTCTTCTGGCGAAACATAGGCTTTGTAACCACGCTATTCGATATACCGGACAATTCTATCCTCGGACTCTCGATAAAGGCTTTATTTCTTACCCTTGCTGCTTGGATTCTGACGATCGTCGTAATTAAACCGAAAGAGCTGTTCTCGTTTCTCGGGTTGAGCAGCAATATCCTCAAAGGATTCGGGATCGCACTTCTGTGCGTGCTGCCGCTTTATCTGATATTCCCTTTGTTCGGAGAGCTCAATACAAAGTTGACGTTCTCCGAGCTTTATGACCGAGCGATTCTTACCGGATTCAAGGAGGAGTTGGTGTTTCGGGCCTTTATGTTTGGTTTACTTTTCCGATATGCAAAAACAGGCTTCTTCTGGGCTGTCATATTACCGGCACTTTATTTTGGATCGGTTCATCTCTATCAAGGTCACGATGTTCTTTCGGCGCTTGCAGTTTTCGGTGTAACCTTTATCGGAGCGCTCTATTTCAGTTGGATGTACGTTGAGTGGAATTTCAATATATGGATTCCCGTCGGATTGCATATACTGATGAACGGAGCATGGCATATTTTCATGATGAAGGGTACCGAGGTCGCGGCGGGCGGCTTGATTTCCAATATTGCCCGATTGATCAGTATTGCACTGGCTATTGGTATCACCGTTTATTATCATAAGAAGAGCGGTAAGAAAGTCTTTGATTATCCCATCTGGAAGTTCTGACTTCCTGTCGTAGCCAAACAGGTCGATGAAGGCGTGAAAAGATAGCAGTCTTTTGCTTCAACAGGAGTGGAATAATACAAGAAAAAGCCTCGTATATGCGATATACGAGGCTTTTTGGGATTTGGTCAGTTGTTTGCACGTCCCTTCTACTGACCCGGAGAGCGGAAAGCGGGATTCGAACCCGTGACCCTCAGCTTGGGAAGCTGATGCTCTACCGACTGAGCTATTTCCGCATTTCGGAGTACAAAGATACTCCGAATTTTTGAATTTACAAGTTTTCGGGCGGTGAAAATACCCTACCCGATCCATTTTTTCAACGATTCCAGATTTTTTGCATTCTCCACGGACTTTCCTTCCGCCGAGTAAAGGAAATCGAGTCGATCCCGGAAATGAGCCTCGACTTTCGAACGCACCACCTTCATTGTGCTGTTTACCAGACCGTTCTGTTCGGTAAATGCCTCATCGACGATGGCCAGCCCGGCCGGCAGCCACCGTTCGGGGAACTCTCCGGCATAGACTCCGTCGGCCCGGTACTTGTCGATCTCGGCCTGAAGCATCCGCGCGGCCTCGCGCAGCCGCTCCTCCCCTGCCGCCTTGCGCTGATCCAATTCGCGCCGCAGCGCCTCGCCGTTCGGTACGACGATGGCACCCGTGAAGGGGCTCTGGTTGTTGTAGATGATGATCTGGTCGATGTAGGGCGACTTGTCGACGATGGCCTCCTCCATCCCCTCGGGGCTGTACTTCTCGCCGTCCGAGGCGATCAGCAGACTCTTGAACCGCCCCAGCACATAGAGGAACTCGTCCTTCGAGACATACCCCATGTCTCCCGTGTGGAGCCAGCCGTCGCGAATGGCTTCGGCCGTCGCCTCGGGATTCTTCCAGTATCCGGCCATGACGTTCTCGCCGCGGATGATGATTTCGCCCTTTTCGCCGCGCGGGAGCTCGTGTCCCTGTTCGTCGACGATCTTCAGTTCGAGCGGTATGAGGATCTTTCCCGACGATCCGAACCGGTGCCAGTGGTACTTCGGCGAGTTGGTCGAGATGACGGGCGTAGCCTCCGAGAGGCCGTATCCCTGGAACATCGGGATGCCGATGGCATAGAAGAAACGCTGCAGCTCGGTATCGAGCAGTGCGCCGCCTCCGACGAAGAACTTCATGCATCCGCCGAACGCCTCGCGGACCTTGCGGAAGAGGATAACGTCAAACAGCCCGACGAGCGGCCGGAGCAGACATCTCCAGCCGTGTCCCTTGCTGTAGCCGTCGCAGTTGTAGGCGTAGTCGACCTTCAGGGCCAGGCGGAAGAGCTTCTCGGTGAAGGCCCCCTTGGCGCGGATCGAACTCTCGATATTCTTGCGGAAGTTCTTGGCCAGCGTCGGTACCGACAACAGGAAATGGGGCTGCACCTCGCGGATGTTGACCGGGATGTTCTTGAGGGTCTCCATCGGGGTTTTGCCGACCTGGACCGTAGCGACCGACGCTCCGCAGGCGATCATGATGTAGAATCCGACGACGTGGGCGAAGCAGTGGTCGAGGGGCAGGATGATGAGCGTGCGGAAATGGGACGGGATGTCGATGCGCGAGAGCGACTGTTCAACATTGGCCGTGTAGTTGCGGTGCGTGAGGACGACGCCCTTGGGGTCGGCCGTCGTACCGGAGGTGTAGGTGATCGTAGCGTAGTCGTCGTTCTGAATGGCCTGCCCGATCCGGAGGAACTCCTCGCGGTGTTTCGAGAGGTAGTCGCGGCCGAGGCGGCGGAGGGTGCCGTAAGCGGTTTCGCCGGGTTCGAGGGGCAGGTGTCCGAAGACGATGATGTGTTCGATCTGGGGCAGTTCGGCGCGGATCCGACGGATCTTCGGCAACTGGTATTTCGACACGAAGAGGGCCTTGACCTCGGCATGGCGCAGACGGAAGAGCAGATCATTCGACTCTTCGAGCTTTACGGACAGGGGGACGCTGATCGCACCGGCGTAGAAGAGCCCCAACTCGGAGATGATCCAGGCGTTGGATCCTTCGGCCAGGATGGCGACCTTGTCCTTGGGGCGGATGCCGACCGAAGCGAGACCGGCACCGACCTCGAGGGCCATTTCGCGGGTTTCGGCGTAGGTTGTCGGTTCGAACTTGTGGTGACGTTTCTCGAGGAGGAACGTCTTTCCGCCATACTTTTCGACGGAGGCCTCGAAGAGGTCGATGATGGTTTTCTTCATGTTCTCAATCCATTTTCAACACGGCGAGGAAGGCCGACTGCGGGACCTCGACATTCCCGATCTGCCGCATGCGCTTCTTGCCTTTCTTCTGTTTTTCGAGCAGTTTCCGTTTTCGGGAGATATCTCCGCCGTAGCACTTGGCGGTCACATCCTTACGCACGGCCTTGACCGTTTCGCGGGCGATGATCTTGGCGCCGATGGCGGCCTGGATGGCGATATCGAACTGCTGACGCGGGATGAGCTCCTTGAGTTTTTCGCACATCTTGCGTCCGAAGTCGTAGGCATGATCCGTATAGGTGAGCGACGAGAGGGCGTCGACGGGTTCGCCGTTGAGCAGAATGTCGAGTTTGACGAGCTTCGAGAGCTGGAATCCGGTGCGGTGGTAGTCGAACGAGGCGTAACCCTTCGAGATGCTCTTGAGCTTGTCGTAGAAGTCGAAGACGATCTCCGAGAGGGGCATGTCGAAGTTGACCTCGACACGGTCCTGCGTAATAAAGGTCTGGTTTTTCATCACGCCTCGCTTGTCGATGCACAATTTGATGACGTTTCCGAGGAACTCCGACTTGGTGATGATCTGTGCGAGGATGTAGGGCTCCTCGATCTTGGCGATCTTCGTGATTTCGGGCAGTCCCGAGGGGTTGTGGACCTCGACGACCTCGCCCTGGGTGGTCGTCACGCGGTAGGAGACGTTCGGCACGGTGGTGATGACATCCATGTCGAATTCGCGGTAGAGCCGCTCCTGGATGATCTCCATGTGGAGCAGGCCGAGGAAGCCGCACCGGAATCCGAATCCGAGTGCGAGCGAACTTTCGGGGTCGAACGTCAGCGAGGCGTCGTTGAGCTGGAGCTTTTCGAGCGAAGCGCGCAGATCCTCATACTGGTCGGCCTCGACGGGATAGACGCCGGCGAAGACCATCGGCTTGACATCCTCGAAACCGGCGATGGCCTCATGGGCGGGATTTGCCACCGAGGTGATCGTATCGCCGACCTTGACGTCCGACGAGGTCTTGATACCCGAGCAGATGTAGCCCACGTCGCCGGCGCGGATTTCGTCGCGGGGCTGCATCTTGAGCTTCAGCACGCCGACCTCGTCGGCATCATACTCGCTGCCCGTGTTGAAGAACTTGACGTGTTCGCCCTTACGGATCGTGCCGTTGAAGACGCGGAAATAGGCGATGATGCCGCGGAAGGGGTTGAACACCGAGTCGAAGATCAGCGCCTGCAGCGGGGCGTTTTCGTCGCCCTTCGGGGCGGGGATACGCTGGACGATGGCCTCGAGGATCTCCTCGACGCCCTGTCCGGTCTTGCCCGAGGCGAGCAGAATATCCTCCTCCTTGCAGCCGATCAGATCGATGACCTGATCCTTGACCTCGTCGATCATGGCCGACTCCATGTCGATCTTGTTCAGCACGGGGACGATCTCCAGGTCGTGAGCGACGGCCAGATAGAGGTTCGAGATGGTCTGGGCCTGAATACCCTGCGTGGCGTCGACCACGAGCAGCGCCCCTTCGCACGAGGCGATGGCGCGCGAGACCTCGTAGGAGAAGTCGACGTGGCCCGGGGTATCGATCAGGTTGAGCACATAGTGCTGTCCGTCGCGGGCGGTGTACTCCATCTGGATGGCGTGGCTCTTGATGGTGATACCCTTTTCGCGTTCGAGGTCCATGTCGTCGAGGACCTGGGCCTGCATTTCGCGCTGGTTCAGGGTGTTGGTCTTCTCCAGGAGGCGGTCGGCGAGGGTGGATTTACCGTGGTCGATATGGGCTATGATGCAGAAGTTGCGGATATTTTTCATAAAAACGTGTAAAATCTCACGCAAAGATACTAAATATTTTGAATTGGAAAGGGGCGGGCGGGAAAATGGATTTGTAAAAATAATTAAGAATTGCTACTTTTGTGGGCTCAAGTACAGGTTAGTCAAGTTAGAAATTATCATGTTAAGCAGACAGATCGCATCCAAACTGCGGGGTTACGAGACTCCGTTCTACCTTTATGATACGTCGTTGCTCCGGCAGACGCTCGAGAGTGTTGTCTACGAGTCGAAGAAATACGGCTACAAGGTCCACTACGCCATCAAGGCCAACTACGACGACCATCTGCTGTCGATCATCCGCGAATACGGGCTGGGGATCGACTGCGCGAGCGGCAACGAGCTCCGCAAGGCCATCGAGGCGGGTTTCGATCCGAAGGGGATCGTCTACGCGGGCGTCGGCAAGCGGGACAAGGAGCTCCGCTACGCCATCGAGCAGGGGATCTTGGCGATCAACTGCGAGTCGATCCAGGAGCTGGAGCTCATCGACCGCTTCTCGGCCGAGGCGGGCAAGGTGACGGAGGTGGCCCTGCGTATCAACCCCGATATCGACCCGAAGACGAACCACTGCATCGATACGGGCCAGGCCGACAGCAAGTTCGGCATCTCGTACGAGGAGGTGCTGGCCCACGCCGACGAGATCCGCACGCTGGAGCATATCCGCATCATCGGTCTGCACCTGCACATCGGATCGCAGATCCGCGAGCTGCACGTCTTCGAGAACATGTGCAACAAGGTGAACGTTATCGTCGAAAACCTCGAGCGGCTGGGTCTCGAGCTGCGTTTCGTCGACGTGGGCGGCGGCCTGGGCGTGAACTACGACGTCCCGGAGAACGAGCCGATCCCCAATTTCGCCTCGCTCTTCTCGATTGTCCACAACCACCTGCGGGTGGGCGATCGCGAGGTTCACTTCGAGTTCGGCCGTTCGATCGTTGCCGAGTGCGGCGAGCTGATCACGACGGTGCTCTTCAACAAGACGACGGCCACGGGCCGCAAGCTGCTGATCGTCGATGCCTCGATGACCGAGCTGATCCGCCCGGCGCTCTACGGTGCCTACCACAACATCGAGAACATCACGGCCGACGAGGATGCCCCGCGCGACAAATATACGGTCGTGGGTACGGCGTGCGAGTCGACGGACGTCTTCGACGAGAACGTGACGCTCCGCAAGACGCAGCGCGGCGACCTGCTGACGATCAAGTCGGCCGGAGCCTACGGCATGTCGATGGCCTCGCGCTACAACCTGCACGACCTGCCGGGCGCCGTCTACAGCGACGAGATCCGGTAGTTCGCGACACCCCACCCTGACGGCGGAAGGCGGCCACGAGCCGCCTTTGCTGCATTTGACGGACGGCGCAGACGGCGCCTCTCCGCCGTGCATCGGACGGAATGCGCGACGGCTGCCGGCCGTCGGGGACGAGTCCTGAAAATAATACGAATCCGGAAAAACAACAAACCATGTGGTTGACATTAGCCTTTACCTCGGCCGCGCTGCTCGGCCTGTATGACGTTGCGAAGAAGAAGGCGCTGACCGGCAATGCGGTGCTGCCGGTGTTGCTGCTCAACACGCTCTTCTCGACGCTGTTTTTCGTGCCGGCCATCCTTTCGGCGGAGTTCGGACTGGGATGGTTCGACCATACGGTGCTGGCCTCCTCGCCGGGGACGGCCACGGCCCACGGGCTGGTGATCCTCAAGTCGGTGATCGTCCTCACGTCGTGGATCTTCGGCTACTTCGGCATGAAGCACCTTCCGATCACGATCGTCGGACCGATCAATGCCACCCGCCCGGTGATGGTCCTTGTGGGGGCGTTCCTGATCTTCGGCGAACGGCTGAACGCCTACCAGTGGATCGGTGTGGCGCTGGCGCTGGTGTCGCTGTTTCTGCTGAGCCGGTCGAGCCGCCGCGAGGGGGTCGACTTCACGCACAACCTCTGGATACTCTTCATTGCGCTGGCAGCCGTGACGGGCGCCGTGAGCGGACTTTACGACAAGTATATCATGACGCGACTCGATCCGGTCTTCGTGCAGAGCTGGTACAACCTCTATCAGTTCCTGATGATGTCGGTCGTGGTGGGTATCCTGTGGTGGCCGCGCCGGCACCACACGACGCCGTTCCGCTGGAGCTGGGCCATCCCGCTGATCTCGGTCTTCCTGACGCTGGCCGACTTCGCCTACCTTTTTGCCCTGCAGGAACCCGACGCGATGATCTCGATTGTCTCGATGATCCGTCGCGGTTCGGTGGTGGTGTCGTTCCTGTGCGGAGCGATGCTGTTCCACGAACGCAACCTGCGGTCGAAGGCCGTCGACCTGGCCTTCATCCTCGTCGGCATGATCTTCCTGTGGCTGGGATCGCGCTGACCCCGCCCGACGACAAATCCCGACAAACAGGGTCTCCGCAACGTGCCGGAGGCCCTTTTTGCTTTTCCGGACAGCGCCCCTCCCCCACGCACGGAGACGAATCCGGCCCCCCGGATGCGAAATCGCGGACGAAAAGCCGCACTTTTTCGGGAAAAATTTATACTTTTGCATGATTATCCGCAAATTCAAAACTTTACGATATGAATATTTCGTATAACTGGCTCAAACGCTACCTGGCGACGGATCTCCCGGCGGAGAAGATCGCCGAGGTGCTTACGGAGATCGGCCTGGAGGTCGAGGGCTTCGAGAAGATCGAGACCGTGAAGGGCGGTCTTTCGGGGGTCGTGGTCGGCGAGGTACTGACGTGCGAGGACCATCCCGATTCGGACCACCTGCACGTCACGACGGTCGACGTCGGCGAGGGTGAGCCGCTGCATATTGTCTGCGGTGCGGCGAACTGCCGGGCCGGGCTGAAGGTGCTGTGCGCCAAGATCGGGGCGGTTCTCTACCCCAACGGCGGCGACGAGGAGTTCAAGATCAAGCGCTCGAAGATCCGCGGCGTGGAGTCGCTGGGCATGCTCTGCGCCGAGGATGAGCTGGGTATCGGCTCGTCGCACGCCGGGATCATGGAGCTTCCGGCCGATGCCCCGGTGGGCATGAGCGCCAAGGAGTACCTCCACATCGAGGACGACTACCTGATCGAGATCGGACTGACGCCGAACCGCGTGGATGCAGCTTCGCACATCGGCGTGGCGCGTGATCTGGCGGCGTGGCTTCGCAGCCGCGGCGAGCAGGTCGAGGTGAAGTGGCCGGACGTCTCGGCCTTTACGGTGGACAACCACGATCTGGAGGTGAAGATCCGCGTCGAGAACGAAGAGGCGGCGCCGCGCTATACGGGCGTGACGGTCACGGGCTGCAAGATCGGCCCCTCGCCCGAATGGATGCAGAACTGCCTGCGCGCGGCGGGCATCAACCCGAAGAACAATCTGGTCGACATCACGAACTTCGTCCTCTTCGAACTGGGACAGCCGCTGCACGCCTTCGATGCCGACAAGATCGAGGGACACGAGGTGGTGGTGCGCACGTGCGAGGCGGGCACGCCGTTCGTGACGCTGGACGGCGTCGAGCGCAAACTGACGGACCGCGATCTGATGATCTGCTCGGCCGAACGGCCGATGTGCCTGGCGGGTGTCTTCGGCGGTCTGGACTCGGGCATCAGCGACACGACGACCAACGTCTTCATCGAGAGCGCCTACTTCAATCCGGTGTGGGTGCGCAAGACGGCCAAGCGTTTCGGACTGAACACCGACTCGTCGTTCCGCTTCGAGCGGGGCGTCGACCCCAACCTGCAGGTCTATGCCGCCAAGCGGGCCGCGCTGCTGATGAAGGAGCTGGCCGGCGGTACGATCTCGAGTGACATTACGGACCTCTACCCGCATTCGATTGCCGATTTCGTCTTCGACTTCTCGATCTCGCGGGCGCGGATGCTGATCGGCAAGGAGATCCCCGAGGAGACGATCCGCACGATCCTTGCGGCGCTCGAGGTGAAGATCCTCGCCGAGAAGGGCGACGTGCTGACGGTTGCCGTACCGCCCTACCGGGTCGACGTGCAGCGGGAGGCCGACCTGGTGGAGGATATCCTGCGCATCTACGGCTATAACAACGTCGAGATCCCCTCGCGGGTGCGTTCGACGCTCTCCTACGCGCCGAAACCCGACCGCACGAAGCTGGTGAACCGGGCGGCCGACTTCCTGACCGACAACGGTTTCACGGAGATCATGTCCAACTCGCTGACGCGGGGCGCCTACTACGAGGGGCTGACCTCGTGCCCCGAGTCGCGCTGCGTGCGGATCCTGAACCCGCTGAGCGCCGACCTGAACGTCATGCGACAGACGCTGCTGTTCAACATGATGGAGGCCATCTCGCTGAACATCAACCATAAGAACGGCGACCTGGCCCTCTACGAATTCGGCAACTGCTACTTCTACGATGCCGACAAGCGCACGGAGGAGAACCACCTGTCGGCCTACTCCGAGGAGTACCGGCTGGCCATCGCCGTGACGGGCACGACCGAGCCTCAGTCGTGGAACATCAAGCCGGAGAAGGCCTCGTTCTTCACGCTGCGGGCCGTGGCCGAGAAGCTGCTTCGCCGCTTCGGCATCGACATCTACTCGCTGCGGACGACCCCCACGGAGAGCGATCTCTTCGGCGAGGGGCTTCTGATGGAACTGAACGGCAAACGGCTGCTCGAGATCGGCACCGTTTCGCCGAAGATCCGCCGCCGGACGGATGTCAAGCAGGAGGTCTACTACCTCGAGATGAACTTCGACGCGCTGGTCAAGTCGACCAAGAAGCTGAAGATCACGGCCGAGGAGCTTTCGAAATACCCGGAGGTAAAACGCGACCTGGCGCTGCTGGTTGACCGTCAGACGACCTTTGCCACGCTGCGTGAGGTGGCCTTCTCGACGGAGCGCAAGCTGCTGAAGAGCGTCTCGCTGTTCGACGTCTACGAGGGCGACAAACTTCCCGAGGGGAAGAAGTCCTACGCCCTGAGCTTCGTGCTCGAGGACAAGAGCCGCACGCTGGACGAGAAGACCATCGAGCGTGTGATGACGAACCTGGTCCGCCAGTTCGAGCAGCGCTGCGGCGCTACCGTGCGTGCCTGATCCGCCCGCGCGATCCGAACCAAGAGGTGCTGTTTCCCGAGGGGACGGCACCTTTTTTTGTTTCGGCGCAAAAAAAGCTCCGGCAAGCGGTATCTTGCATTCGATTTATCGGTAATTTTACACAACCTAAAAACAGAAGAGCTATGAAAACACGAAACCTGACCTGGCTTTGTGCCGGTCTGCTGGCCCTGAGCAGCTGCGCTCCGCAGGAGAATACCCAGACGGCGGAGACGACCCCGACGGCCGGGAATGCCGTCATCGAGACGATCCTTGCGCGCCGCAGCATCCGCAAGTACACGACGCAGCCCGTCGAGCGGGAGAAGCTCGAACTGATTGCCAAATGCGGCATCAATGCTCCGAGCGGCATGAATCAGCAGCCGTGGGAGGTGCGCATCGTGGACCAGGCGGGCTATATCGACAGCCTGACGGCCCTCTACGTGAAGGCCAACCCGAAGGCGGCCGAGGATCCCGCCTTCCGGAACATGTTCCGCAACGCTCCGGCCGTGATCTTCATTGCCTCGCCGTCGAACGGCAGCGGCCAGCTGGACTGCGGACTGCTGGGTGAGAACATGGTGCTGGCCGCCCAGTCTCTGGGACTTGGAACGTGCTGCCTGGGCGGTCCGACCCGCTTCGTGAAGGATGCCCCCGAAGCTGCCCCCTACTTGGCGCGACTGGGCTTCTCGGAGGATTATACGCTGCTCTACGCCATCGGCGTGGGTTACCCCGACGAGTCTCCGGAGGCCAAACCGCGTGATGCCTCGAAGGTGCGCTTCGTCGACTGATCCGCACGAAACCATCCGTAACCGATGAGACGATCTGTTCCCGCCGAGCCGGATCTCTTCACGCCGTGGCCCGCGATGTCGAATCCGATGCCGGAACCCGCTGCCGCCGAGCCGGCGCAGATGGATCCGGCGCCGACCGTCGACCTGTCGCCGCTCTTTGCGCGACTCTCCCGGTCGGCCTTCCGGAGTCGATTCAGACTGCGCGCGAAGGAGCGGGAATACATCGCCCAAAAGGGGCTGGAGACGATCCGCCGCCACGCCGAGGATTTCGTCCGCACCCGCCTGGCACCGGCCTCTCCGCCGAACGACGGCCGCCAGACGCCGATGCGGGGTCATCCGGTCTTTCTGGCCCAACACGCTACGGGCTGTTGCTGCCGGGGATGCCTTGCCAAATGGCACGGCATCCCGGCGGGGCGCCCGCTGAGCGATGCCGAACAGCGCTACATCGTGCAGGTGCTGATGACGTGGATCACGCGTCAGCTGAATCCCCCGGAGACGACTGCCCCGGCGGACCATCCGGCCCCTTCCGCCCCATCGGACCACACGCCATCCCCTGCCGAGTCGGATCCTTGACCGATACGGGACGCCTGAGGCTTCTTCCGAGGACCGGCCGCGACCGCCCGGAGCGCTCTGCCCGCGCCGCACGACGAAGCGCCCGCATCGGAACCCAAGCCGCCCGGAATCAACCGCACCACCCTGTCAACGCGGCACAATAAACCGCCGGGGTCGACTACCCTCCCCGCATCCATCATCTTTTACCTTTTCCGGAGCGCAAACCGGCTGCACCATCCGTACAGACCGCCTCTGCCGCATCCGGATTTTTTCACAGCCATGCCCATCCGCAAGATCATACATATCGACATGGACGCCTTCTTCGCCTCGGTCGAACAGCGTGACAACCCCTCGCTTCGGGGCCGTCCGATCGCCGTGGGCTACGACGGACCGCGGGGAGTCGTGGCAACGGCCAGCTACGAGGCGCGTCCCTACGGGGTCCATTCGGCCCTTTCGTCCGTGGTGGCCAAACGCCTCTGCCCGGAGTTGATCTTCATCCCGGCCCGCTTCGAGGTCTACCGTTCGGTTTCGCAGCAAATCCGGGCCATCTTTCACGAATACACCGATCTGGTCGAGCCGCTGTCGCTGGACGAGGCCTTCCTCGACGTCACGCACACCCGCTCGGCGACACTCGTGGCGCGCGAGATCAAGTCGCGGATCCTGGCCGAGACGCACCTCACGGCCTCGGCCGGGGTTTCGGTGAACAAGATGCTGGCCAAGATTGCCTCCGACTACCGCAAGCCCGACGGGCTGTTCACCATCGCTCCGGCGCAGATCGACGACTTTGTGGCGGGGCTTCCTGTCGAGCGGTTTTTCGGCATCGGGGCCGTCACGGCCGAGAAGATGCACAGCCTGGGGATCCGCACCGGGGCTGACCTGCGGCAATGGGAGGAGTCGGCGCTGGTCCACCATTTCGGCAAGGCGGGCCACGCCTACTACGGCTATGCGCGGGGGATCGACGACCGCCCCGTGACGCCGAACCGCATCCGCAAGTCGCTGGGCGCCGAGACGACCTTTGCCGAGGATACCGACGACCGGCTGCGGCTTCAGCAGGAGCTCGAGGGGGTGCGCGACGAGGTCTGGACACGCCTCCAGCGCCACGAGTTCCGGGGAAAGACCGTGGTGCTGAAGCTCAAGTACGATAATTTCCAACAGATTACGCGATCGCGGACACTTCTTACGGCCATCGATTCCGAGGCGCAGCTGGCCCGCATCTCGGAGGAGCTGCTGGCCGCGGTGGATTTCCACGGCCGCAAGGTCCGCCTCATAGGCCTCACGGTGGGCAACACCCCCGAGGCCTCCGCCGACTGCATCCAGCTGCGCTTCGACTTCTGAAACCGTCGAAACGCCGACGGCCCGTGCAATCCCGAGCGGACACTCCGCATCCACCGGGTCCATGACTCCCCACGCCTCTCCACGCCTTACGCCCCGCAGATTGACTCCCGCCCGGTCCACGTTGCCGATCCTCCGCCCGGTCCTCAGTCCCGGCGTGACACGTCACAGCCGTGGATAGACCACCGGCGATTGAATCGTGACATAGGGGGTGCCGTTTCCGTCGCACGTCGAGACGATCCGCACGGCCTTCACCGGGCCATCGGGACGAATCGTGATGCCGCCCATCTCCAGCTCACCCACCCGTTCGAAGTGGATTCCATCGCCGGAAACCTCGGCATATCCGGTCGTCAGGATCGTCTTGGGCAACTGCCGGTACCCGGTCTGGAGGAACATTTCGCGGCAGACGACCGGTTCGCTGAACGTATATCGGATCCAGTCCTGCTGCCGGCAGGCGCGCGCCGTGCGGGACATGCCGCGATAGGTCGTGACATTTCTGTAGGGGAACTGGCGGCTCTCGCCCATCGAGCTCTCGAGCACGAAGTCCGGGCGAAGGGTCTTCCGGCGTGATTCGTCGGCCACACGGGGGCTCCGGCCGCTGCGGTAACGGGTGTAGAAGCAATAGGCCC
Organism: uncultured Alistipes sp.; assembly: GCA_938014215.1. Lineage (GTDB taxonomy): Bacteria > Bacteroidota > Bacteroidia > Bacteroidales > Rikenellaceae > Alistipes. The sequence continues at coordinate 275,648 of CALLRW010000041.1, forward strand.
AGGGCTGGTCCGTGGTGAGGGGACCTTCGTAACGATACTCCTCGTCCGAACCGTCGACCCGGAAGAAGATCTCCTCGCGGGGATCCTCGGCCGTAACGCGGAGTTCACTCCGCCCGTCGGCCAGCCGGCGCGAGACGAGTTTCGGCGGGAAGAGGCGGAAGCGGATCCCCATCGCGGCCATGCGGTCGTAATGCAGCTCTCTCAGTTCGCGGTAATAGGCCTCCCACCCCTCCGCATTGCCGCTCCAGGCCAGACGCGACAGGGCGCAGATGCGCGGGAAACACATGTAATCGAGGTAATCGGGCTTTTCGGGGTTGTGCGAGACATAGATTTCGCTCCAGAAGGCGCCGGCCAGACCGACGACGTTGCGCTGCTGCTCCGCGGAGAATCCCGCCTCCGTGAGGTCAAACCCGTAGACCTTGCCGGCATCGAATACGGCGGCCCAGTCGTGCCCATCCTCAAGGGGCGACTGCCGCATGTCGAAATAGAACCAGGCTCCGGGCATGACGACCGTAGGATAGCCCTTGGCCGTGGCGTCGAGACACGCCTTGACATTCTCCCAGCCATATACGCGGCTGTCGCGGGTGAAATCGCCCGTGCGTACGGCCTCGTTCCAGACGGCGGGGCGCTTGCCGTGACGGGCAAGGATCTCCGCCATGCGCTCCATGAAGAGATCCTCCAGCTGGTGAGGGTCGGTCATCCCCCGCTGCCGCATCAGCGCCTGACAGTCCGGACAGCTTTTCCATTGCGTCATGTCGACCTCGTCGCCGCCCACGTGGACATACTCCGAGGGGAACAGTTCGCAGATCTCGCCCAGAATATCCTCCAGCAGCCGGTAGTTCTCCTCGCGGGCCACACACCACGCCGAGCGGTAGTCGTAGCCGACGGTCGCGACCGTATCGGGCGGATAGTTGCAGCGGATCTCGGGATGGACCGAGGCGATGTCACGACTGTGGCCCGGGAGGTCGATCTCGGGGATGATCTCGATGTTGCGGTCGGCGGCATAACGGATCAACTCGCGCATCTCCTCCTGCTTGAAGTAACCGCCGTATTTCTCTGACCATTTGCCGTATACGGCCGCCACGGGCGAATCTCCGCCGCGATAGGCGCCCACCTCGGTCAACTCCGGATGCGAACGGATCTCGATGCGCCACCCCTCGTCATCCGACAGGTGCAGATGCAGCTTGTTGATCGAGTGGAAGGCCAGCAGGTCGATGTATCGCCGCACGCCGTCGGGATCGATCCACGTCCGGGCTACGTCGAGCATCATGCCGCGATAGGCAAACCGCGGCCGGTCCTCGATGCGGCAGCACGCCACCCGGCTTCCCGCCGCCACCCCCTTCCGGGCATAAACCTCCGCGGGCAGCAGCCGCAGCAGCGCCTGAATACCGTTGAAGACACCGCCCGGCGTTGCTCCGTCGATGCGGATGTGCCCCGGGGTGATCTCCAGCCGGTAGGCTTCGGCCTCCACGCCGTCGGCCGGCACCTCCCGTGTGGAGTCGAGCGTCAGCACCACGGCACCATCGGCCGTGACATCGTTGCGGATCCCGCAGCCGAGGTATTCGGCCAGATAGCGGGCCTGTGCTCCGAGTCCCGGATCGGCCGCCACGGCCGTACGGGGTCCGAAGACGAAGCTCCCCGACAGCGGGGTTCGATGCCCCGCGGCGGGTTGGGCCGTGAGTGTGGAGAGCGCGCCGAAAAGGGCGGCACAGAGGGTTGCAAGCAGGCGTTTCATAGGCAGGGGACGATTTTGTCGAAAACAAAATTACGATTTTTTCGCCGAAAACACTACCTTTGCGTGAACAAAGAAATCGATCTTACACTATGGAAGACAAACGTCTGAAGGCTACGGCCCGGCTGCTGGAGGTGATGAACACCCTGCGCCGCGAGTGTCCGTGGGATCGCGAGCAGACCTTCGAGTCGCTCCGCAGCAACACTATCGAGGAGACCTACGAACTGGCCGATGCCATCACCGACCATAATCTGGAGGGTATCAAGGAGGAGCTGGGCGACCTGCTGCTGCACGTGGTATTCTATTCGAAACTGGGCGAAGAGGAGGGTGCATTCGACTTCGGAGACGTGGCCAATGCGCTGTGCGACAAGCTGATCTACCGCCACCCGCACGTCTACGGCGACATCCACGCCAATACGCCGGCCGAGGTGATGGCCAACTGGGAGGCGCTCAAGCTGCGCAAGAAGAACCGCAAGAGCGGCACGCTGGGCGGGGTTCCGCGTTCGCTGCCGGCGCTGGTCAAGGCCTACCGCATGGGTGAGAAGGCTGCCGGAGCGGGCTTCGACTGGGAACACAAGGAGGATGTCTGGGCGAAGGTCAAGGAGGAGATCTCCGAGGTCGAGGCCGAGATGAAGTCGGGCCGCAAGGAGGACCTCGAGGCCGAATTCGGCGATCTGTTCTTTGCGCTGGTCAACGCGGCCCGTCTCTACGGCGTTGATCCCGAATCGGCCCTGGCCCGCACGAACAACAAGTTCATGCATCGCTTCAATTACATGGAGGAACAGGCTGCCTCACAAGGTCATACGCTTCATGAAATGACGCTCGACCAGATGGAGGCCCTCTGGCAGCAGGCCAAAACCGAGGAGTAATCCGCAGCCCGGCACAAACCGCGGCACAGCCGTATCAAACACAACCGTAAACCAAGAAAACAAGCAAGAAAAATATGGCACTGATTCGTAAAGTACGCGGCCACGAGCCCGTCATCGGAGAGAACACCTTCCTGGCCGAAACGGCCGTCATTCTGGGCGACGTGACCATCGGTCGCGACTGCTCGATCTGGTACAACGCCGTGCTGCGCGGCGACGTGAACAAGATCGTCATCGGCGACCGCACGAACATCCAGGACGGCGCCGTCCTCCACACCATCTACGACAAGGCGAAACACCCCTCGCAGACGATCATCGGCAACGACGTTTCGGTGGGTCACAACGCCACGGTCCACGGAGCCGTCATCGAGGACAACTGCCTGATCGGCATGGGAGCCACGATTCTCGACAACGCCCATGTCCCCTCGGGCTGCATCATCGCCGCCAACGCCCTGGTGCTCTCCAACGCCCAGCTGGAGCCCAACTCGATCTATGCCGGCGTTCCGGCCCGCAAGGTCAAGGAGGTGACCCCCGAGCAGCGTGAGGAGATCATCCGCCGCACGGCCCACGACTACATGCTCTACGCTTCGTGGTTCACCGGGGAGGAGAATTCCGAAAAGTAGCACGGATGCCGCCCCGGTGAGAGCCGGGGCCGCTTCTGCCCTCCCCGATCCGAGGGGGACATGGGAAACCCACCCCGGAGGAGGAGCGCGCCCGGCGGGAACCGGGGGGAAGAAAATCCATTCCGGCAGCCCCGGTATCCGGTATGATAAGGAGGAGGGAGAAAAAACGCTCCGGAGTCCGGTAAAACCGGAAGGGGGGGGAGAAAAAAAGGAGCCGAAAAGGAACCGGAAAAGATCCGACCCGGGGATCGAGGCGAAGCGGACCGGAACTCCAACGAGACAGGACAAACAGGAAGGGGTGACGTGCAAGCGGCAGCCCCGGTAAAACGAAAAAACCGTCTATGAAACTCCAGCCGAAATACGCCGATGTGGTACTGAACCTGCTGGTCGCCGTGGCGATCAGCCTGGTGGTCAATTTCTCCTACGTACTGCTGCTGCTCGTCGATCTCAACTCGGAAAGCAGCGCCCAGCAGTCCACGCCGCGTTGCGCCCGCATTCTGCATCAGGAAGGCCGGCTGGCGATCCATCCCGACGGGTTCGGATACCTGCTCTACGGCAATGGCGACAGCGTCTATGTCCCCACGCAGCGTATCAACCGCCTGCACCTCAAGGCCGGCGACCGACTCGTCGCCGAGGTTACACCGCCGCGACGCCCGGGCGGACACCCGATGATGCAGAAACTCCTCATGCGCAATGGCGAGGAGTTCGACTACAGTACCCTCTTCAACCGTCCGTCGCGCAGTACGGAACTGCTGTTGCAGCTCTTCTACTACCTGGTCGTCTCGTTCGTCATGCTGTCGATCCTCACCTCCGCACGGCGCAACTACTCGATGTCGCTCTACATGCGGCGGTGTCTGTGGTGCTGCGTGGCGGCCGTGGGGCTCTACTGCGTGGCTCCCGTCACGGAGTGGCACACGGGACGCATCCTGCCCAACTTCATGAGCGGCCGGATGTTCGACTACATGCTGCTGCTCAAGTGCTCGTTCGCCGTCGTGGTGTCGATGCTCTACGGGCGGATCTACGTGCTGATCTCCCAGCGCCAGGCCGTCGTCGTCGAGAACGAACGCCTCAAGAACGAAAACCTCACCACGCGCTACAACATGCTCGTCGGGCAGATCAACCCCCACTTCTTCTTCAATTCGCTCAACTCGCTGGCCATGCTCGTGCGCGAACGGCAGGACGAAAAGGCCCTGACCTACATCGACCAGCTCTCGTACACGTTCCGCTACATCATTCAGAACGGCCAGTCGACACTGATGACCCTCGACGAGGAGCTGAAGTTCGTCGAGGCGTACAGCTACCTCTTCAAGATCCGCTACGCCGACAAGCTCTTCTTCGACATCGAGGTTGACCCGAAGTATCGAACATGGCGGCTGCCGGCGCTGTCGCTCCAGCCGCTGATCGGCAACGCCGTCAAGCACAACACCATCACCCGCAGCAAACCCTTCCACATCTCGATCCGTACGGATGCCGAGGGGTGGCTCGAGGTGTCGAACCCGAAGATCCCGAAGCTGGAGCCCGAACCCTCGACGGGAATCGGACTGGAGAACCTGCGCAACCGCTGGCAGCTGATCACGGGCCAACAGATCGAGATCGTGGACGACGGCGTGACGTTCCGCGTGCGGATGCCGCTGCAAAAACCCCAGACCACAAGATGAAAGCGCTGATCATCGAAGACGAAACCGCGGCGGCCCTCAATCTGGCCGCCATTCTGCGACAGGTGGCCTCCGACGTGGAGGTCGTGGCGACGCTCGAGAGCGTGGCCGAAAGCATCGACTGGCTGCGGACGAATCCTCAGCCCGATCTGCTCTTCATGGATATCCACCTGGCCGACGGTGATTCGTTCCGCATCTTCGACGCCGTGGAGATCACCGCTCCGGTCATCTTCACCACGGCCTACGACCAGTATGCCCTCGAAGCCTTCAAGGTCAACAGCATCGACTACCTGCTCAAACCGATTAACGAGGCCGACGTGCGGCGGGCACTGACCAAACTCGAACGGCTGACCTCGACCGAACGCCGCAACTACGGTTCGCGGGTGCGCACGCTGGCCTCGGAACGCCGTGGACGCGAACACGACGGCGGAGAGGTCTTCCTGGTCCACGTCCGCGACCGCATCATCCCGCTGCAGCGCGACCGCATCGCCTTCTGCTACACCTCCAACGAACGGGTCACGGCCTGTGACTACGACGGCGGGACCTATCCGCTCGACCGTACGCTCGAAACGCTGCAGTCGATGCTTCCCGAGCGGGATTTCTTCCGCGCCAACCGCCAGTTCATCGTCGCCCGCCGCGCCGTGAAGGAGATCGTCGTCTGGTTCGGGAGCCGGCTGGCGCTGCACCTGACGGTCGAAACCCCCGAGCGGATCATCATCTCAAAGGCCCGCGTGCCGGAATTCAAGGCGTGGCTGCGGGCGGTTCAACCCGGCGAATAGTCGGTTGACCGGCAACTTTCGGCCGTTTCACCGCCCGGGCGGACGGCCATTCCGGATTTGGCCCTACCTTTGCAACAGAGATCCGGAAGATGTCGGACCCGACGGCCGACTCACGGGATGTCCAACCATTAAAAACGAACAACGATGAAAAAGCAGATTTTTGCGGCCGTAACGGCCCTTTGCCTGATGGCAACGACGACCCTTTTCGCCCAGGAAAAACCCCAGCTGGAACCCAAAACGCCCCCGACGGCCGAGCAGATGGCCGAACACCAGACGCAGCGCATGACCGAGAAGCTGCAGCTGACCGATGCCCAGGCCAAGCAGGTCTATGAGGCCAACCTGGCGCAGATCAAACAGATGCAGGCCATGCGCGAGCAGATGCACAAGGCCCGGATGGCACAGGCCGACAAGATGAAGTCGATCCTCACGACCGAGCAGTTCATGCAGTGGTCGCAGATGCAGGGCCCGCGCCCGGGTCAGCCCGGAAACTGCCCCCAGATGAAGCACCACAAGAAGGGCCAGCACCACGGAGATTGCCCGAACGGCTGCAAGAAGGATTGCCCGCGCAAGGAGAAGAAGTAATGAACAGAACGGCAGTCTGGCTGCCGGGAGGGTGTCAGTCCGGTCGACTGACACCCTTTTTTTGTCGATTCACCGGTTCCGGCGTGGATTTTCGGCGGAAATCTGGCAGAAAAAGTGTAAATTCGCAGGCCTGAAAGGCCCTGGCGTTCACGACCGGGCGGCTCGGGATCCCTCCCTACCCCTCCCCATGCGTTGACGCCGGAACGAAAATCGAAACGCAATCACGAAATTGCTCGGAGTCATACCAAACAGAAAAGCATGAAACGATTTCTATTGACCACCCTGCTCACGCTCGGTGCCGCCGCGGTCTTTGCCCAGAAGGGCGTCGTGACGGCCACGGTCGTCGATGCGGAGACCGGGAACAGCGTCGTCGGTGCCGTGCTGAGCGTGGCACCCGTCAGCAGCCCGGACAAAAAACAGGGCTTCGCCTCGGGCTACAAGGGCGCGGCGTCGAGCCCTGCGCTCGCATATGGCGAGTATGCCCTGTCGGTGTCGTTCATCGGCTACAACAACCTCGACACGACGTTCCGCCTCTCCACCTCACGGTTGAACCTCGGTACGCTGCGGCTGAAGCCCGGCGTGCAGATCGAAACGGTCGTCAAGGAGGCCAAGGCCCTGCGTACGTCGCAGAAGGGCGATACGGTGAGCTACAACGCCGGAGCCTTCAAGGTGACGAACGATGCCGACGTCGAGGGGCTGCTGAAGAAGATGCCCGGTATCACGATTACGGACGGCGCCGTCGAGGCCCAGGGCGAGGAGATCAAGAAGGTCTTCGTCGACGGCAAGGAGTTCTTCGGCGAGGATGTCACGACGGCCATCAAGTCGCTGCCGGCCGAAGCGGTCGACCGCGTCGAGGTCTACAACAAGCTCTCCGATGCCGCCGAGTTCTCGGGCATGGACGACGGCGAGGGTTACAAGGCGATCAACATCGTCACCAAACCCGGCATGCGGCAGGGGCAGTTCGGCAAGCTCTACGCCGGATTCGGCTACGACGCCGACACGCAGGAGGGCGACCGCTTCCGCTATGTGGCCGGCGGTAATGCCAACATCTTCTCGGGCGACAGCCGCGTCTCGCTGATCGGACTGTTCAACAACGTCAACCAGCAGAACTTCTCGTTCGAGGATATTCTGGGCGTCTCGGGCGGCACGGGCGGCCGTCGCGGCGGCGTGGGCCAGTACATGATGCGTCCGCAGAGCGGCGTGGCCAAGGTCAACGCCATCGGCGTCAACTACACCGACACGTGGGGCAAACGCGATCAGGTCTCGTTCCAGGGCAGCTACTTCTTCAACAACACCAATACGGTCAACCGCTCGACGACCGACAAGTGGTATGAGGCGCCGATGATCCCCGACACGCTGATGACGCGCGGATACTCCGACACGCGGGGCTACAACCACCGTTTCAATGCCCGTCTGGAGTGGAAGATCTCGGAGAACCAGAACCTGATGATCCGTCCGCGCTTCAGCTACCAGTCGAACGATCCGTGGAGCACGACCACCGGCTGGCAGTTCGGAGCTCCGTCGGCAGGCGGCAGCGGCTACAGCTATACGGACAACTTCAGCGACGCCCTGCGCCACGGCTACAACGTCGGGACGAGCGCCGTCTACCGGGCCAAACTGGGCAAGGCGGGCCGCACGATCACCATCGACGGGTCGTTCAACTACCAGGACAACCAGAACAACTCCAATTCGTGGTCGAACGAGCTGGGCAGCCAGCCCGACCGTCCCGAAGAGATGGCCGGAGTCGAGGACGATATTCCCTTTAATTGGGACTATAATGGCTATTTTTCACCGCGCTACCTGCGCACGATGACCCCGTCGACGTCGTACAACGTGCGCGGCAACTTCACCTACACGGAGCCCGTCGCCAAGTATGCGCAGGTGAGCCTCCAGTACCGCATGTCGTACAATTCGCAGGAGCGGGACAAGCGCTCCTACGTCACGGCCGACGACCGGTTCTCGATTGCCGGTCTGACGCCCGATCCGCTGCTGTCGAACTCCTACCGGAGCGGTTATCTGACGCAGAGCGTCGGTCCGGGCTTCCGCTATGCCAAGGACCGCAGCCGCTTCATCGCCAATGTCTACTACCAGCGCTCGACGCTCGACGGCGAGGTGGTCCGCGGCGATGCGGAGAAGATCTCCCATTCGTACAACAACGTCACCTATTTCATGATGGGCGAGCTGAACATCAACCGCGAGAATACGCTGCGGCTCTTCATCTCCTCCTACACCGACAGCCCGACGGTGACCGATCTGCAGAGCATCTACGACATCTCGGATGCGCAGAACATCACCCACGGTAACCCCAACCTGCGCCCGACCTACAACCACCGGCTGAACTTCCACTACATCAACTCGAACGTCGAGAAGGGCCGCACCTTCATGTGGATGTTCTCGGCGCGCACGACGCAGGATTATACGGCCACCCACCTGGTCCAGAATCCGACTCTGGATATCGAAGGGACCACCTACAAGCCGAACTACTACTCGACGATGACCAATCTCGACGGATACTGGCAGCTGCGTACGCACATGAGCTACGGTCTTCCGATCGGCTTCCTCAAGTCGAACTTCAACATCATGGCCGGTGTCACCTACACCACGACGCCGAGCATGCTGGGCGGCGAGGTCGATTCGGCAACGGGCATGATCCTGGGCGGCGATCGCAACGACTCGAAGAACATGGGCTATGATTTCGGGGCGGTGCTGGGCAGCAACATCTCCGAGAACGTCGACTTCACCCTTTCGTGGAACGGCACCTACAACGAGGCCACCAACTCGCTCAGCGCCACCAACTCGAAAAACCGCTACTTCAACCATGCGGCCAACGGCAGTCTGAAGCTGGTCTTCCCGCTGGGCTTCACCCTGACGGCAGGCGCCACCTACACGCAGTATATCGGCTTCACGAACGACTACGAGGAGGATTACCTGCTCTGCAACGTCTGGCTGGGCAAGAAGGTCTTCCGCAACCAGCGGGGCGAGATCATGATCGGCGTGAACGACCTGCTGAACCAGAACCAGGCCTTCTCGCGCACGACCGGTTCGGGATGGACGCAGAACGCCACAAACAGCGTCATCGGCCGTTACTACATGGTGCAGTTCACCTACAACCTGCGCCGCTTCGGCAAGAAGGGCTCGCACAATATCAAGGATTACGACGGTATGGACACTCCGGCCCGGCGTCCGGGTCCGGGCATGCCGCCCCCGATGTTCCACCATTGATCGGCCGTCGCACAACACAAGAAGAGCCGGATCCTGTCGAAGGATCCGGCTCTTTGCATTTTCGAGGTTGTCACTTGGGTTGCCTTTTTCTCCCCCCCCCGGATGACCGGCTGATTCCGGAATCACGCGGCGACAATTCCGCGGCCGGTATTGCAGTGCTCCAACGTTTCCTGCATTTCCTGCATCACCAACGTTTTCTGCATCTCCAGGTTCTCTTGCTTTCCCAGAACCTCCCGGCCCCTTCTGGCCCCCCCGGCCTCCCGGAGTCGATTACTCGCGGAGGGGTTCGGCTTCGGCTCGCTCTCCGGCACCTTCACCGGACGGGAGCGCTCCGTCGGCCGGCAGCGAGGCGTCACCTTGCGATTCGGCCCGTTCGCGCAGCTCGCGGCGGATAACCTGATGGATGCCGATGCAGGCCAGACCGCCGTAGACGATTGTCAGGATGACGAGCCACTTGATCTCATCGAAGACCTCGGACATTGAGGCACCCATGGTCTGGATGCGGATGAATCCGTTGACGCCGTGGCTGCTCGGGAGCAGCTGCCCGAGGTTGAAGAGCCAGTGGGGAATCCCCTCGCGCGGGAACGAGACGCCGCTGACCATCAGCACCGGAATCGAGGTCCAGAGCATCAGCAGCAGCGAATTTTCGCGGTAGCGGAACAGCGTCGAGACGGCGATTCCCATGGCGATGCAGGCCGACATGTAGACGGCCATGAAGAGGCCGACAACCCACGGATCGCCGTTCATCGGGAAGTGGAACAGCCGGTAGTGCAGCCCCAGCACGTAGGCGCACGTCACGGCGTAGATCAGCGCATAGACCAGCGCCCGTCCCACGACGATCGGCAGGGTCGACATGCGGCGCCGCCCGACGGGACAGAGCTTGTGGTAGAGTCCGAATTCGCGCCACGTGCCGCCGATCATGCCGATGCCGATCAGCATCGTCTGCTGGATGATCACCATGATAATGGCCGGCATGACGAAGGTCCCGTAACCGAGATAGGGGTTGAAGAGGTTGTGCGACTGGTAGATGACGGGCTGGGTCGTGGCCTGGGCCTGGGGAATGTTGGCCCCCTTGGCGATCAGCCGCTGGAATTCGACCATGGCTCCCGTCTGACCGATCGAGGTGACCACCTCCTGGAAGACCTGGCGGTACATGAGGAAGTAGCTGGCGTCGCAGTAGATCGCCACGTTGGCCTGCTGGCCGCCGTAGAGGCAGCGTTCGTAGTCCGCCGGGATGTAGACCACGCCGTAGATCTTGCGGGCGTAGAAGAGTTCGCGGGCCTCCTCCATCGAGGCGGGCGTATAGGCCACATAGGTGTTGGGACCGGCATTGAAGGCGTCGATCAGCGCGCGGCTTGTCGGCGTGCGGCTCTCGTCGACCACCCCGATCGGGACGTTGCGCAGCACCTGCGAACCGTAGGCCAGCGAGTAGGCCGTGGCGTAGATCAGCAGGGCGAAGACCAGAATCAGGATGACACCCTTGTCGGTGAAGACCGTATGGAATTCGTTGCGGATGACGGCACCGGTCTGCTGCCAGTAGGAACGGATCTGTCTTGTAAAACGATTCATATCACAACCTCCCCCAGAATTTTTCCTCCGTCGCGACGCGTTTCAACCGCGGCAGACAGAGCATCGGTAAGACAATGAACAGCGACATCCACCCCAGATCGGGCAGCGAGTAGACCCACGGCGTACCGCGCAGCATCTGGTCGACGAAGATGTCGGTGTAGTAGGTGAACGGGAAGATGCGGCTAAGCCACTGCATGGGTTCCCACATGGCCATGATCGGGAAGGTCAGCCCCGAAAAGGTGAAGGCCAGCACCGAGTAGCCGCCGCCGATCGAGAGCGACAGCCGCAGGTTGGCCAGCAGCGAGACGATCAGCACCGAGATGGCCTGGTAGCTCAGGATGAAGAGCAGCGTGGCGATGAGGATGACCGTGAGGCTGCCGTTGAGCGGCGTGCCGACGATCCGGAAGTTAATGACCAGCATCACCAGCGAGACGAGGAACATCACGATCGTGATCGGGGCCAGCTTTCCGGTCAGCGCCGCCGCGATCGAATCGCCTGCGGTGTGCATCCATTCGCGGGAGGTGGCATGCTTGAGCTCGGTGCCGATCGAGAAGATCGTCACCATGACGACGAAGATCATCAGCATCATCGGCATGAAGCTCGGTGCGAGGTAGTACCCGTAGTTGATGTGGGGGTTGAAGAGCACGTGCTTGTCGAACCGCACGGGCATCAGCTGCGCCATGGCCTGCCGCTCGGTCAGCCCCTGCTTCATCAGCAGCTGGAGCTGGATGCCGGCCGTGAAGGTCGTTACGGCGGTCTGGATATCCTTCGAAAGGAGGCCGTTGACCGTGATGTTGGTGCCCGAGACGTAGTTTTCGAGCGTGGTCTGCGTGTTGCTCAGGATCGACTTCTCGAAGAAGCGCGGCACGAGCACGATGGCTGTGACCTTCCCCTCGCGCATGAGCCGTTCGCCCTCGGCCATGTCCTGGATGCCGTAGGCGACCAGCGCCGTGGGGGTCTCGTCGATCATCTGGATGACCTTCCGCGAGAGGGTCGTGTGGTCCTGGTCGAGGACGGCGATCGGCACGTTGCGGATGGCCCCCTGGCCGAAGAGCAGCGCGAAGAAGGCGAACGAGATCACGGGCAGCAGCACCATCAGCACGAAGTACATCGGCTGACGGCACAGACGCCGGACCTCGCGCCGCGCCACGGCACAGGTATTATGGAAGAATCCGGGCATGGTCTACTTCCGGATTTGGTCCCAGTCGACCAGCACGCTCATGCCGGGACGCAGGTTGTCGACCTTCGAGACGGGTTTGGCCTTGATGGCGAACGTACGGATGTCGAAACCGCCCTGGGTGCGGGTTGCGGCCCACGTGGCGAAGTCGGCCTGCGGGGCGATGTAGCTGACCTCGAACTCGACGTCGGCATCCAGCGCCGGAACGTGCCCCTTGAAGTGCATGCCCATCGTAATGCCGGGCAGCAGGGTCTCCTTGACGTTGAAGGTGACCCACATGTCGCTCATGTCGAGGATCGCCACGACGGGATAGCCGCTGCCGACCAGTTCGCCCGTCTCGGCGATGATCGTCGAGACCTCACCCGTCACGGGCGAATAGACCATCGCGTCGCGGATGTAGGACTCCACCTCGCTGACGGCCCCCTGAGCCTGACGCACGCGGGCGGCGGCAGCCTCCTTGTCCTCCTTGCGGGCGCCGTCCTGGGCCAGGTCGTACTGCGCCTTGGCGGCCTGGGCCGTCGCCTCCATGGCGCGGTAGTTGGCCGTCGCCTCATCGAGCTTCTGGGCCGGGATGACCCCCTGCTCGTAGAGGTTCTGCACGCGCTCGTAGGTCTTGCGGGCAAGCTCCAGTCCGGCCTGCGCCTTCTGCCACATGTTCATCGCAGCCTCGATCTGCTGCACGCGGGCACCGGCCAGCGCTGCCTGATCCAGTGCCGAAGCGGCACTCTTGACGGCCTCGGCCTGTTGGAGTTTGGCATCGAGTTCGGGGGTCGAGAGCGTGTAGAGCAGCTCGCCCTTCTCGACGTGCTGGCCCTCCTCGACCTTCATGTCGTCGATGCGTCCGGGGACCTTCGACGAGGCCTTGTAGGTGGTGCACTCGACGGTTCCCTGGATCAGCATCGGCGTGCGTTTGTCGAGATACCAGCTGACCAGTACGACCGCCAGGATAATGACCAGCGCGGTCGCCAGAATGACGATGATGTTGTTTCGTTTCATATCGTGAGATTGTTATTTTTTATCGAACAGAATGGGGCGCGCATCGTTGCGGCGGGCATAGGCGGCGAACTCCTCGCTGATGCCGGCCGCCTCGAGCAGCTGGGCCAGCAGCAGGTCGTAATTGTAGGCGGCCTGGAGGCGTTCGGTGCGGACACCGGCCAGGTTCAGCTCGGCGTCGATCAGATCCGACGACGAGCTCATTCCCTCGAGGAAGGCGGCGTTCTTCATGCGCAGATACTCCTCGGCGAAGGCCAGCGAGGCATCGATCGAGGTCATCTGGTTGCGGTAGTTCATCATCTGGTTGTAGAGCTTCTCGACCAGCACCGCGACATCCTGCCCGGCCTTGTTCTGCAGTTCGCCGACGCGGCGCACGGTCTGCCGGGCGGCCGAGTATTTGTATTCGCGGTTCAGACCGTCGAAGAGTTTGATGTTGACCCCCACGCCGACGGCCCAACGCGGGACGAAGCCGGCCACCTGGTAGTTGTAGAACGATCCGCCGCCCATGGCGACCACCTGCGGCAGGAAGGCCGAACGCTGGGCGCGCATCCCCTCCTCGGCCAGCTGGCGCTTGAGCGATACCTGCGTGAGCAGCGGGTTGCGGGCCTGGGCCAGATCCTGATAGTAGGCCAGCTCCTCGACCTCCGAGAGGATGAACATCGCCGTGGCGGGCTGCCAGTCGGACTCCTTGCCAAGCGTGTTGGAGAGGGCGCTGGCGACGGTCTGGGCCTGCAGCCGGGCGTTGGCCAGCTCACGCTCGGCCTCGGCCATCTTAAACTCCACGTAGAGGAGTTCGCTCTGGGCGATCATGCCGTTCTTGGCCAGCGCGCGGGCATCCTCCAGATGGCGTCGCACGCCGTCGACCACCTGCTGGCGCACCTCGACGACCTGACGGGCCAGCGCCAGTCCGAAGTAACGCTCGACGAGCTCCGAGATCAGCGCGTTGCGCGTCTGATTGCCCTGCTCGACGGCCGTCTTCTCGTTGATCTTCGCCGCACGGTTTGCGGCGTTGATCTTGCCGCCCATCCAGATCGGGAGGGTCACCTCGCCGCCGACGAATCCGAGGCTCTGGTCCTGCAGCGTGAGGAACCAGTCGGCATTCATCATCGGGTTCAGCAGCCCCTGGATTCCCTGCAGCAGCTTCGGATCGGTGATGATCCCGCTGCCGAGGATCTTTCCCGTGAGGTCCTTGACGGGAGCCTTCATGTCGTTGAAATCGAGGCCGATATCTTTAGCCATGTAGGCATAGGCTCCGGTCAGGTTGATCTGCGGCATGCGCAGTCCGATCGCGGCGCGGCGCTCCTGTTGGGCGGCGCGTTCCTCGTAGGCGGCGGCCTTCAGGGCGGGGTTTTCGGTGAGGGTGACGGTGATGGCCTCCTCGAGGGAGATCATCTGCCCGCCCTGCTGGGCAAGTGCCGACACGGACCCCGCCAGCGCCGTTGCGCAGAGGATCGAAAATAGTCGTTTCATAATGTACAGTGCGTTTATGTCTGCAAATATAGACGTTCCGTCATGAAGTGTGGCGCCGCACCAGCACTTTAGGACAATTTTAGTCCATTACGAACACAAATCGTGCCGCAAATCAATGCTTCAGGTGGGCATTTGCCTCGAGAACCCTCGGGGCGAGCTCGGGATAGACCCGCACGTCGACACCGGCCTCACGCAGCGTTCGGGCCCCCTGGCACTGGACGAAACAGTCGGGCTCGTAGCACGCAAAAACCGTGCGAGAAAATCCGTAGCGGAGAATCAGCTGCGTACAGCTTTCGGGTTCGCTGCTGCGCTTCGAGCAGGGCTCCATCGAGGAGTAGATCGCCGCGCCGTGCAGATCGGCCCCCGCCGCCAGGGCCTTGCGGATGGCCTCCTGTTCGGCGTGATGCGTCGGTGAGGATTCGTGGGTGTAGCCCGTGAACGTGCGGCCGTCGGGCAGGCGGATGACCGCCCCGACGCAGTAGCACGTCGGGCTGGGCTGACAGCGGAAGGCCTCGTCGGTGGCTGCCCGGAGCCAGTGCAGATCCTCCGCCGAGGTGTCGGGGTGCAGCACCCACGTCTCGACCTCCATGCCGCCGAGCCGCTCCCGCCAGCAGAGCGCCCCCACCGGAGGATCGAACCGGAAGGGAGTCCGACCCTGCCCCGCCCCGAGCCGCAGCTGCGGATTGACGGCCCGCCGCACGACATCGGCCTGCCCCGCTCTGAGGAACATCTCCAGCACGGCGGCACCCCCCTCGACCAGCAGATGGCGGATTCCGCGCCGTTCGAGCTCCGTGACGATGAAGGCGGGCGTCACGGCACCTCCGTCCTGGATGACCGTCGCCACGCCATCGAGCTCCGGGATTGCCCGCTCGGCAAAGACCACCCGGTCGGCATCCCCCTCGGTGAAGAACTTCAGCGACGGATCGAGCCTTCCGGAACGGGTCAGCGTCACCTTCGTCAGATCGGGTCGCAACCCTTCGCGGCGACGCCGTTCGCGGGCCTGCGGATCGCGCAGCAGCAGCGAGGGGTTGTCGCGGCGCAGCGTCTCGGCACCGACCAGAATGGCGTCGCAGCGGGTGCGCAGTTCGAGGACCGCAGCCCAGTCTTCGGGCGTGGAGATCATCAGCCGCCGATCGGTCGCATCGTCGAGATAGCCGTCGGCCGTCGTGGCAAAGGAGAGGGTTATTCGCATCGTTTCAGAGTAAAGAGGGTGACTTCGGGCCAGGCACCGAGACGCATCGGATAGGCGACGTATCCCGTGCCGTCGTTGACGTAGAGCGTGTGGCGCCCCTCGTCGTAGCGGCCGCTCCAGTGTTCGTAGAGGAGTGCGGCGGGCGACCATCCGCGCCCCCAGGGGCGGATCTTCATCTGCATCGAGTGGACGTGTCCCGAGAGGGTCAGATCGCCGTGGCCTGTCTCGATGATCTGCTGCCAGAGCTGCGGGACATGGACCAGCGTGATGTTGTACGACGACTCGGGGACTCCGGCGTAGATCGCCGGCAGGTTGTCGGCCGGCAGATGGCGGTCGTGGCGGCGTTCGCGCAGCGCCGGGTCGAACGAGATGCCCGTGAGCGAGATGCTGTCGCGGCCGCGGCGCACGTAGAGGGTCGTATCCTCTATCACGCACCACCCCATCTCCCGTTCGCGTTCGACGAGACGGCGCCCCTGCTCGGCAATCGGCCACGAGAGCGTATCCTTAATATAGGTACCGACGTCGTGGTTTCCGGTCACCGACCAGACGGGGGCCTCGATCCGTCGCAACAGCTGCATCATGCGTTCGTCGAGCTCCTCGGCGCGGATGTTGACCAGATCGCCCGTGAAGAAGACGGCGTCGGGACGCAGGGCATTGATCGTGTCGGCCAGCCGCGTGAGTTCCCGTTCGGGACGCACCAGCGCCCCGACATGGGCATCGGAGAAGTGCACGAAACGGAATCCGTCGAAGGCCTCGGGGATTCGGTCGGAGCGGATCTCGACGCGGTTGACGCGGAGGGTGGTCCGTCCGAAGGTGGTTCCCCACAGCAGGAAGAGCGTCAGCGCCGCAGCCAGCGCCAGCCCCGTGCGGCGCAGCCTGAAGAAGTGGAAGAGGTAGTAGAGCAGCCGCGGGATGACGGTCAGGATCCACGCCCAGAAGAGCCACATGTAGAGGTGCATCATCGGGGTCGGGTTGTCGTGGCTCAGGGCGCCGATCAGCGAGGAGATCAGCGGCAGCGAGTCGGTAGCCAGCGCCCAGACGATGAAGGCCCGGCGGGGACAGGCGTCGCGGTGCCGCTGACGGCGGATATGGAACCAGTCGGCCACGAAGGCGGCCAGCGTAAGGATCAAGGTCAGAGCAAAGAGCATATGCGTATCATTATGTAATTCGTCCTGCGGGTCGCCGTACGGCCCGAACGGTCGGGGCCGCTGACGCGAACCGGCTCCGGGGCATCCGGCGCGGAGAGGGATCCGCCCGTCCGAAAATGCCGGCAAAACGGCCCTGCCACCGGCCGCAGAACAGCTACAAAGGTACGAAAATTTGCGAATTCGCGGAATTTCTTTGGCATATAACTTGCGAAGCGGAGGGGTGGTTCCGGATACCTTGAGAAAGCAACATGCAACTCATTTTTATATGTCTATGAAAAAAACACTTCGACTTCTACTTGCAGCCCTGCTCCTTGCGGGCACGGCTTCGGCCCAGCATCACGAACGCCGGGCCATGCGCGGCGACTACTCGCCGACGGTCTACCTCATCTCGCTCCACCAGACCGACACGATCTACTACACGCCCGGAGCCCTGCAGCAGGCCGCGGCGATGAACAACCTGGCGATGGACAACGCCACGCAGGACTACCTCGACACCCATCGTCCGGGCTTCCAGCAGGTCGAGCCGCCGCAGTTCATCTTCGCCACGAAGAACAACCGCTTCTCGTTTGCGCTGGGCGGCTTCGTGCAGCTGCGCGCCGGCTACGACTTCGAGGGCATCTCCAACAACCTCGACTTCATCCCCTACGACATCTCGACCGCCGGAGGCTACAACACCCGTCAGCAGCTGTTCATGGATGCCTCGACGTCGCGCCTCTACCTGAAGGGGGTCTCGAATACCGAATCGCTCGGGCGCGTGGTCATCTTCGTCGATGCCGACTTCCGCGGCGGCTCGCCGGGCAGCTACACGCCGCGTCTGCGCTCGGCCTACGTCTCGATGCTGGGCTTCACGCTGGGCCGCGACGTGACGACCTTCTGCGACCTGACGGCCGCCCCGACGACCGTCGACTTCCAGGGCCCGAACGCCTATAACTTCAACTTCGCCACGATGATCCGCTACGAGGTGTCGTTCGCCCGTGACCACCTGACCTTCGGCATCGCCGCAGAGATGCCACACGTGAGCGGCACCTACAACGACAACTTCGCCTCGCTCCGGCAGCGTGTACCCGACGTCCCGGCCTACCTGCAGTACGCCTGGGGAGCCGACCGCAGCAGCCACCTGCGCCTTTCGGGCGTCGTGCGCAACATGTACCTGCACAACCTGCGCACGGGCAACAACACCTCGCTGCTGGGCTGGGGCGCACAGTTCAGCGGGACGATCCGCACGTGCCGCTGGATGCGCCTCTTCATGAACGGCGTCTACGGCGAGGGGATCACCCCCTACATCCAGGACCTCACGGGTTCGGGGCTCGACTTCACGCCCAACCCCGAGAATCCGGCCCAGATCCAGACCATGCCGATGTGGGGCTGGCAGGCCGCCGCGCAGATCAACCTCACGCCGCGCCTCTTCGTATCGGGGGGCTACTCGGTCGTCAACGTCGAGACCCGCAACGGCTTCTACGCCGACGACGAGTACAAACGCGGCCAGTATATCTTCGGCAACCTCTTCTATGCGATCAACCAGCACTGCCGCATCGCCGCCGAGTACCTCTACGGCACGCGCAAGGACATGAGCAATCTCGAGGGCCACGCCAACCGGGCTCAGGTCATGGTTCAGTACAATTTCTGACCCCAAGGTCCGCGATTCTTCCGGAGACGGTCCCTGCGGGGACCGTTTTTTTCGTATATTTGCCCCATAAACCCTGCGCCCGCCGCGAGGACGGATGCTCCGCCCCGGCCGGCGCTGCCCGAACCGAAATACGATGGAAGAAATCAACGGACCGATTGCCGACTGGCTGTCGGGCTTCGGATGGAGCCCGACGCAAATCGAATGGACGACGCGAATCATGCTGCTGGCGGGCGTCATCCTCGTCTCGTGGCTGGCGGCGAAGCTCTTCCGGTGTCTGGTGATCCCGGCACTGCAGCGCCTCAGCCAGCGCACGAAGGCCACGTGGGATGACTACCTGTTCAACGACCGGATGATGCGTTCGACGGCGCGGCTGATCCCGCCGATCATCTGGTATGCGCTGCTTGGAGCCGTGTTCCAGGACATGCCCGTGCTGCTCGACATCCTGCGCCGCATCTGCCAGATCTACCTGATCGTGGCGGTGCTGATGCTCGTGAGCAACTTTCTCGACACGCTGCACGAGATCTCGACCCAGCACGAGACGCTGCGCAACCGCCCGCTGAAGGGGATCTACCAGATGATCAAGCTGCTGACCTACTGCATCGGCGCCGTGCTGATCGTCAGCACGCTCATCGGCCGCGACGCCACGACAATCCTGGCCGGACTCGGCGCCTCGGCGGCGGTCGTGATGCTGATCTTCCGCGACAGCATCCTGGGGCTGGTGGCCGGCGTGCAGCTCTCGGCCAACGACATGCTGCGTCCGGGCGACTGGATCACGATGCAGAAGTACGGTGCCGACGGCTACGTTACGGAGGTGACGCTGACGACGGTCAAGATCCAGAACTTCGACAAGACGATCACGACGATCCCGCCCTACGCGCTGGTGAGCGATTCGTTCCAGAACTGGCGCGGCATGCGCGAGAGCGGCGGCCGGCGGATCAAGCGTTCGCTGGCGATCGACGCCTCGACGGTGCGCTTCTGCACGGCGGAGGAGATCGCCCGGCTCCGGAGCGAGGGGTGGATCACGGCCGAGGAGCTCCGCGACGGGGAACAGCCGGTCAACCTGGGCCTGCTGCGCGGCTACATCCGCCGCTATCTGAAGCAGCACCCGGGCATCCACCCCGAGATGATGCAGATGGTACGGATGATGCAGCCGACGGCCGAGGGGCTTCCGCTCGAGGTCTACTGCTTCTCGCGCACCACCGAGTGGATCCCCTACGAGGCGCTGCAGGCCGAGATCTTCGACCACCTGATTGCCGTCATCCCCCGCTTCGGACTCCGGCTCTTCCAGCGCCCCTCGGGCGAGGATCTCAAGGGGCTGGCCGACAAACGCTAGGCCGCAACCGCAAAGCGCGTCGCAAAGAGGCTGCCTCGGCGAAGACCTGACACACTTATATATAGTTTGACCATGGACTTTCTTGCACAATACAACCTGACGGGACTGGTGATCGGCGTGGCGACGTTTCTGATCATCGGACTGTTTCACCCGCTGGTGATCAAGGGTGAATATTACTTCGGGGTGAAGATCTGGTGGATCTTCCTCGTGATGGGGATTGCCGCCATTGCCGCCTCGATTGCCGTGCACGAGCTGCTCGTATCGACGCTGCTGGCCGTCTGGGGAGCCTCGTCGCTCTGGTCGATCGGCGAACTGTTCGAGCAGCGCAAACGCGTTGCCCGGGGGTGGTTCCCCCGCAATCCGGCACGCCGCTATCCCGATTCTGAACCGGAGTTATCGAGCCGCCGCGACGCCGGCTCCGGCCGCAGGCCCGATTCCCATCCGGGAGACTCCTCCCACTGCAATAACCCGACGGACGCCGCCCGTCGATAACCCCTCACACCGGCCATGATGCTCCGAAGGATCCGCCTGCTGCTAGCCGTGGTGCTCGTTACGACGTGCTGTACCCCGGCCGGACGGCGCACGCCGTCCGACGAAGTGACGGCCGACGGATGGAGCGGTCCGGGGCGCGTGCCGCCTCCGCAATGGATGCGGATGTGGTTCGGAGGCGACGTGATGCAGCACCTGCCGCAGGTCGAGGCGGCCCGCACGGCCTCGGGATTCGACTATGGCCCCGTTTTTGCGGCTCTGGCCCCGCGGATGCGGGCGGCGGACCTCGCGGTGGTCAACCTCGAGACGACGCTCACCCGCTCGGCCCGCTATACGGGCTATCCGCTCTTCCGTTCGCCCGTGGCGCTGGCCGATGCCCTGCGCGAGGCGGGGGTCGACGTCGCGGTGATGGCCAACAACCACTGCTGCGACGGCGGGGCCGAGGGGATCCGCACCACCATCGCGGAGCTCGACCGCTGCGGCATCCGCCACACGGGGGTCTTTGCCGACAGCGCCGACTGGCGGCGCAACCATCCGCTCCGGCTCACGTGCCGCGGACTGCGGCTGGCGCTGGTCAACTACACCTACGGCACGAACGGCATGCCCGTCCCGGCGGGGATGATCGTCAACCGGATCGATACCGTGCAAATGGCCCGCGATCTGGCCGCGGCACGGGCCGAGGGGGCCGACTTCATCATCGCCTGCCTCCACTGGGGCGTGGAGTACGAGCGGCAGGCCAACGCCTCGCAGCGGGCACTGAGCCGCTTTCTGCACCGCCACGGCGCCGATCTCGTCGTCGGGAGCCATCCCCACGTGGTACAGCCCTGGGAGGCCGACTCGACCGGCGTGACGCTCTATTCGCTGGGCAACCTGGTCTCGAACCAGCGGCGCCGCTACACCGACGGCGGACTGACGGCCGAAATCGAGGCCGTGCGCCATCCCGACGGACGGATGAGCTACCGTCTGGAGACGACGCCCGTGTGGGTCAGCCTGCCGCGCTACCGCATCCTGCCGCCCGAAGCGGCCGACACGATGCGCCTCCCGGAGGCCTACGCCCGCTTCCGGAACGACCTTCGGGAACTCTCCGGACCGGAGTATAAGAGAGGCAAATAGCGGCATAAAAACTACCGATCGCAAATATTTGGAGAAACCGCAAAGATTGCCTTATCTTTGCACCAGAACAAAACAAATACACACACCTAAAACAAAGATGGTTATGGAAAAGAGCATCAAAGGTACGCGTACCGAACAGAATCTGCTGAAGGCATTTGCCGGCGAGAGCCAGGCGCGCAGCCGTTACGTCTTCTTCTCGAGCAAGGCCAAGAAGGAGGGTTACGAACAGATTGCCGGCGTCTTCGCCGAGACGGCCGAGCAGGAGAAGGAGCACGCCGAGCGTTTCTTCAAGTTCCTCGAAGGTGGCGACGTTACCATTACGGCCAGCTACCCCACCGGTCCGATCGGAACGACGGCCGAGAACCTGCTGGCCGCAGCGAAGGGAGAGAACGAGGAGTGGGATGTGCTCTACCGTGAATTTGCCCAGGTGGCCGACGAGGAGGGCTTCCCCGAGATCGCCGCAGCCTTCCGCATGATCTCGATCGTCGAGGCCGAGCACGAGCGCCGCTATCTGAAGCTGTTGAGCCGCCTGACCGACGGCAACTTCTTCAAGCGCGACGGCAAGATCTGGTGGCAGTGCCGCAACTGCGGCTTCATCATCGAGGCCGAAGAGGCTCCGAAGCTCTGCCCGGCGTGCAAGCACCCGCAGTCCTACTTCGAGCCCAAGAAGGAGAACTATTGATCGGCCTGGCCGACATCCGACGAGTCCCGCTTCCCCGATGGGGAGGCGGGATTTTTCGTACCCGAAGGCCGGAGGCCCCTCCCCGCCGGCCCCGTGCGAAGACAACCCGAAGCGGCCGCACCCCGCACGCCGAATCACCGAAAACGGCCGTCCATACGAAATATTCGGCCCGCGGGGAGGGAAAAATCCGGAAATTCTCCGTATCTTTGGCGGAAAACCGCAAAAATTTCTGAAAAACCAATATGGCAGACGAAAAAATCATCTTCTCGATGGTCGGCGTAAGCAAGACCTTCCCCAACCAGAAACGGGTACTGAACAACATCTACCTCTCGTTCTTCTACGGGGCCAAGATCGGCATCATCGGTCTGAACGGCGCGGGTAAGTCCACGCTGATGAAGATCATCGCCGGAATCGACAAGAACTACGAGGGCGAGGTGGTCTTCTCGCCCGGATATACGGTGGGCTACCTCGAGCAGGAGCCCAAACTCGACGATACGAAGACCGTGAAGGAGGTTGTCGAGGAGGGTTGCGCCGCGACGGTTGCCCTGCTGAAGGAGTACGAGGAGATCAACATGAAGCTGTGCGAGCCGATGGACGACGATACGATGGCCAAACTCATCGAGCGTCAGGGCGAGCTGTACGAGCAGATCGACCACGTCAACGGCTGGGAGCTGGACAGCGTTCTCGAACGGGCGATGGATGCCCTGCGGTGTCCCGATCCCGACCAGTCGGTGAAGGTTCTCTCGGGAGGTGAGCGGCGCCGTGTGGCGCTGTGCCGGCTGTTGCTGCAGCAGCCCGACGTGCTGCTGCTGGACGAGCCCACGAACCACCTCGATGCCGAATCGATCGACTGGCTCGAGCAGCACCTGCAGCAGTACAAGGGTACGGTGATCGCCGTGACGCACGACCGTTACTTCCTGGACAACGTGGCCGGCTGGATCCTCGAACTGGACCGCGGCGAGGGTATCCCCTGGAAGGGCAACTACTCGGGCTGGCTCGAGCAGAAGACCAAGCGCATGGCCATGGAGGAGAAGCAGGAGTCGAAGCGCCGCAAGACGCTCGAGCGCGAGCTGGAGTGGGTGCGCATGTCGCCGTCGGGGCGTCACGCCAAGTCGAAGGCGCGTCTGTCGGCCTACGACAAGCTGATGAACGAGGATACGAAGCAGAAGGAGGAGAAGCTCGAGATCTTCATCCCGAACGGACCGCGTCTGGGCGACGTGGTGATCGAGGCGCACGACGTCTCGAAGGCCTACGGCGACCGCGTGCTCTACGAGCATCTGAACTTCTCGCTGCCGCCCGCGGGCATCGTGGGCGTGATCGGTCCGAACGGTACGGGCAAGACGACCCTCTTCCGCATGATCATGGGTCTGGAGCAGCCGACGAGCGGATCGTTCCGCGTCGGGCCGACGGTCAAGCTGGCCTACGTCGACCAGCAGCACAAGTCGATCGACCCCGAGAAGACGGTCTTCGAGGTGATTTCGGGCGGCACGGACCTCATCACGCTGGGCAACCGGCAGGTCAATGCCCGGGCCTACGTTGCGCGGTTCAACTTCTCGGGGGCCGACCAGGAGAAGAAGTGCGGCATGCTGTCGGGCGGCGAGCGCAACCGTCTGCATCTGGCCCTCGCGTTGAAGGAGGAGGGCAACGTCCTGCTGCTGGACGAGCCGACGAACGACATCGACGTCAATACGCTGCGGGCGCTGGAGGAGGGTCTGGAGAACTTTGCGGGTTGTGCCGTGGTGATCTCGCACGACCGTTGGTTCCTGGACCGCATCGCCACGCACATCCTTTCGTTCGAGGGCGACTCGAAGGTGGTCTTCTACGAGGGTTCCTACTCGGAGTACGAGGCCTGGAAGCGGGCGCAGGGCGGTGACACGCAGCCCCACCGCGTGAAGTACAAGAAACTCATGGAATAATACAGACGACATATGGCACAGAAACCATCGATTCCCAAAGGTACGCGCGACTTCTCCCCGGCGGAGATGATGCGGCGGCAATATATCTTCGACACGATCAAGCGCGTCTTCCGCGCCTACGGTTTCGCCCCGCTGGAGACCCCGGCGATGGAGAACCTCTCGACGCTGCTGGGCAAGTACGGCGACGAGGGCGACAAGCTGCTCTTCAAGATCCTCAATTCGGGCGACTACGCCTCGGGGCTCACGGACGAGGAGGTGCGCCAGGCCTCGAAGATCTGCGAAAAGGGGCTTCGCTACGATCTGACCGTCCCGTTCGCGCGCTACGTCGTGCAGCACCAGGGCGAGCTGACCTTCCCCTTCAAGCGCTACCAGATCCAGCCCGTGTGGCGGGCCGACCGGCCGCAGAAGGGCCGCTACCGCGAATTCTACCAGTGTGACGTCGACGTGATCGGCACGCGTTCGCTGCTGTGCGAGGTCGAGCTGGTGGAGATCGTCGAGCGGGTCTTCCGGGCGCTGGGCATCCGCGTGGCGCTGAAGATGAACAACCGCAAGATCCTCTACGGCATCGCCGAGGCAATCGGCCACGCCGACAAGATGATGGACATTACGGTGGCCATCGACAAGCTCGAAAAGATCGGTCTGGAGAACGTCAAGGCCGAACTGCTGGAGCGGGGGCTGTCGCAGGAGGCCGTCGACCGGCTGCAGCCGATCCTCGAGCTGAGCGGCGACAACCGCGAGAAGCTCGACCGGCTGCGCGAGGTGCTCGCTGCATCGGAGACCGGCCAGAAGGGCATCGCCGAGATGGAGACGATCTTCGGCTATGTCGAGCGGCTGGGCATCGACCTGCAGGTGGAGCTGGACCTCTCGCTGGCGCGCGGTCTGAACTACTATACGGGGGCGATCTTCGAGGTCAAGGCGCTGGACTACGCCATCGGTTCGATCTGCGGAGGCGGTCGCTACGACGATCTGACGGGCATCTTCGGCATGCCCAACCTGTCGGGTGTGGGCATCTCGTTCGGTGCCGACCGCATCTACGACGTCATGACCGGTCTCAACCTCTTCCCCGAGGAGGTCAACTGCACGACGCGAGTTCTCTTTACGAACCTCGGCCCGGCGGAGGAGGCTGCCGTGCTGCCGCTGCTGCGCGCGATGCGCGGTGAAGGGGTGTCGGCCGAGATCTACCCCGAGGCGGGCAAGATGAAGAAGCAGATGGAGTATGCCAACCGGCGCGGCATCCCCTACGTGGTGATCATCGGCTCGCAGGAGCTGGAATCCGGCGCCGCCACGGTCAAGGATATGCGCTCGGGCGAACAACGGCAGGTGCCTTTCGGCGAACTGACGCGAACGTTGGCCTGACGAAACGAATCGAGGGGCTCCGCTCGCGGGGCCCCTTTCCTTATTATATATGGAGATGAAGATACGAAAATACCTGATCCTGCTTGCCGCCGTGTTCGGCACCGCAACGCTTGCGGCCCAGGAGCGGCCGCAGGAGCAGCAGCAGGAGAATCTGCTGCAGTTCCAGAAACTGATCGAGGTCTGCCGCGACCTGCTTGCCCTGTATGTCGATGACGTGGAGATGAAACCCGTGGTCGAGGGGGGTATCCGCGGCATGCTCGAGAAGCTGGATCCCCATTCGGCCTATCTCGACGCCGAGGAGATGCGCGGCGTGAGGGAGAGCTTCGACGGAGAGTTCAGCGGCATCGGTGTGGAGTTCAACGTGCTGCGTGATACGGTGATCGTCGTCAACACGATCGCCGGCGGGCCGGCCGAACGGGTCGGCGTGCGGGCCAACGACCGCATCGTGCGCATCGACACGCTGCAGGCCGTGGGGATGACGCGTACCGATGTTCCGAAGTACCTGCGCGGCCGGACCGGCACGAAGGTCGAGATCGACGTCGTGCGCCACGGTACGCCGGAGCTGCTGCACTTCGTGATCGTGCGCGACCGGATCCCGATCAACACGGTGGATGCCGCCTACCCGATCGACAAGCGGACGGGCTATATCAAGGTCAACCGCTTCGGCCACACCACGATGGAGGAGTTCCGCAAGAGCTACCGCGAGTTGGGACATCCCGAACGGCTGATCCTCGATCTGCGGGGCAACGGCGGCGGTCTGCTCGAACAGGCCATCGAGATGGCAGGGTTCTTCCTGCCGCGCGGGGCGACGATCGTCTCGACCGAGGGGCGTGCCGTGCCGGCCGAGTCGTACGAGGCGCAGAGCGACGGTGAAGCGCTGCGCGGGGCGCTCGTGGTGCTGATCGACGAATCGTCGGCTTCGGCTTCGGAGATCGTCTCGGGGGCCATCCAGGACTGGGACCGCGGCGTGATCGTCGGGCGTCCAAGCTTCGGCAAGGGGCTCGTGCAGCGGCAGATCGGGCTGCGAGACGGCTCGGCCGTGCGGATCACCGTGGCACGCTACCACACCCCTTCGGGGCGCGTCATCCAGCGCCCGTACGAGAACGGCAAGCGCCGCGAATACTACCTCGACCACCTGCGCCGCTACGACGATGCGGTGCGCGACTCGCTCGATGCCGATGCTCCGGCCTTCCGCACGCTCCGCACCGGGCGGACGGTCTACGGCGGCGGAGGGATCCACCCCGACGTGCTGGTCGAGGCCGACACGGCGGGCTATTCGAACTACTATGCCGAGTTGATCCGTCGCGGGATCGTGGCCGAATTCACGAACGACTGGCTCGATCGCTCGCGGGATTCGCTCACGAAGGCCTACCCCGCCTTCGAGCCGTTCGACGCGGCGTTCGAGGTGACGCCGGAGTTGCTTGAGGGGCTGACGGATCTTGCCGCCCGGCGGGGAGTGGCCCTCGACGAAGCGGGTTTTGCCGCCTCGCGCGGTGTGATGGCGGTCCAACTCAAGGCGCTTGCCGCCCAGCGGCTGTTCGGGACCGCAGCCTACTTCCGGGTGATCAATCCGGCGCTGAGTTCGGCCTATCGACGGGCAGTTGAGCTCCTTAAAGATTGGGATCAGGAGGGAAAACCGCTCCTCAAACCGAAAAAATAGCCCGGTATTTTTGGTGCATTGTAAACTTTTTCGTATATTCGTCTATACGAATCCGACAGATTGAAGCCCGTCGGTGTTAACTCAAAAAAATAGTCACAATGTTAACCCCAACCCAACCGCGACGCGAAAGCGAGGATTATGGAGATCAGATCCTTTCCAAAGCCGTGAAGGCAGGCCGTCGCACCTACTTTTTCGATGTCAGGGCTACACGCGGTGACGACTGGTTCCTGACCATAACCGAAAGCCGTAAGATTACGGCCGCCGACGGTTCGTCTACATACGACCGCCATAAGATCTTCCTGTACAAGGAGGATTTTACCAAGTTTTCGGATGGTCTCTCTGAAGTGGTCGATTTTATCCGCCGTAGCAAGGGAATTCCCGAACCTGCGAAGTGAGTCCCGTGAACCTGCGGAACACAGAGGGCTGTCCGGCAATCATGCTGGGCACCTTCTTTTTTTTATGCCCCGATCCGACCGGACGCGGGATGCGGCCGATGAGGCGTGAAAGCGCGTATCGGGAGCGGTTTTCGGGGTGTGGCGAGTGACTCGATTCGGCCGATTGGTAGACCTGAACGGTCGATCGCCCGGAGGTGGCAGCCGGGGCAGACGCCGGCCGGGATCAGCGGGAAGCAACAGGAAGCGACGGGAGGGATGGAGATGCAGCGAACGGACGGGAAGCATTTTCGACGGAAAATCGGGAAATTCCGCTGAAATCCGCAGCGTTGAACGGACGACAATTTGTACGATTTTTCGTATCTTTGCACGCTGAAAAAGGCCGAACGCCGAAGACGACGCGAGTCGGGAAGCCCCGGTGTGAACCGTTGCACGACCCTCAAGCCCGCCGGATGCGTTCGGAAAACGATTACTTAGACCAAAGACATGAAATTTTCCCGCTACATCGTCCTCGCCCTGAAGGGGTGCGCCATGGGCATGGCCGACGTGGTTCCCGGGGTGTCGGGCGGCACGATCGCCTTCATTTCGGGGATCTACGAAGAACTTCTCGATTCGATCCGCAGCGTCAACCTCACGGCGCTCCAACTCCTCTTCAAGGGACGTTTCGCCGACTTCTGGCGCCACATCAACGGGCGCTTCCTGCTGCCCGTCCTGCTGGGTATCGCCATCGCCATCTTCTCGCTGGCGCGGCTGATGACCTACCTGCTCGAGAACCACCCGATCGCCACGTGGTCGTTCTTCTTCGGACTGATCATCGCCTCGGCGCTGCTCGTGGCCCAGCAGATCGGCCGCTGGAACTGGCGTACCGTCGTCTCGTTCCTCGTGGGCACGGCGCTGGCGTGGTGGATCACCGTGGCCACCCCGGCCGAAACGCCCAACGACTGGTGGTTCGTGATGCTGTCGGGAGCCATCGCCATCTGCGCCATGATCCTGCCGGGCATCTCCGGCGCCTTCATCCTGCTGCTGCTCGGCAAGTACCAGTACATCATGCAGGCGGTCGGCGATCTGAACATCCCCGTGATGCTGATCTTCATCATCGGAGCCGCGGCGGGCATCATCTCCTTCTCGCGGCTGCTCTCGTGGCTGCTGCACAACTGGCACGACCTGACGGTGGCGCTGCTGATGGGCTTCATGGTGGGCTCGCTCAACAAGGTATGGCCGTGGAAGGAGGTCGTCGAAACCTACGTCGACAGCCACGGCGAGGTGCAGCCGCTCGTCGAGCAGAATATCACGCCCGGCGGCTTCGAGGCGCTCTACGACCGTCCGGCGCTGCTTCCGGAGGCGATCATCCTCTGCATCGTGGGCTTCCTGACGATCTACGGCATCGAGATCCTGGCCCGCATCATCAGCAAGAAGAACGAAAAGAGGGAGGACTGACCCATGCGACGATTCGGACTGATCGGGCGGCCGCTGATCCACTCGGCCTCGGCCGCCTACTTCACGGCCAAATTCCAGCGGGAAGGACTCGCGGATCATGTCTACACGCTCTATGAACTGCCCTCGATCGAGGCGTTTCCGGAGCTGCTCTCCCGCGAGAAGGAGCTCTGCGGGGTGAATGTCACGATCCCCTACAAACGGGAGGTGATGCGCTATCTCGACACGCTTTCGCCCGAGGCGCAGGCCATCGGCGCGGTGAACTGCATCCGCCGCACGGACGACGGACGACTCGAGGGGTTCAATACGGACATCATCGGACTGAGGGAGGCACTGAGCGAGCTGCTCGGCTTTGCCGAACCCGAGGAGGCGCTCATTCTGGGCACGGGCGGGGCCTCGCAGGCCGTGCAGTATGCGCTGGCCGAGCGCGGGATTCCCTTTGCGCTGGTCTCGCGCGATCCGGCCAAAGGCAACTACACGTACGACAACCTGCCGTGCGAGGTGGTCGAGCGGAGCCGGCTGATCATCAACGCGACTCCCGTGGGGACCTACCCCGCCGTCGACGAGGCCCCGCGCATTCCCTACGCCTATGTGACGCCGGACCACTACCTGTTCGACCTGGTCTATAACCCCGAGATGACGCAGTTTCTCGACTACGGACGTCAGCGTGGAGCCCGGGTGCTGAACGGGCGGACGATGTTCATCGAGCAGGCCGAAGCCTCGTGGCGGATCTGGAACGGCGAGGAGTTGCTTTAACCCTTCCGCCCCGACGTTTCTCCGAACGACCGATATTTCGGACGGATGTCCCCCGGCCGCCATGCCCCCGGGTTTCGGAAAATGCGCCACGGAAGTTCCGCACGGTCCGACGAACCGGCCGGCCCTGCAATCTCAACACGAAAACAAAAGGCTTCGCCTTCGGAGAGGTGAAGCCTTTTTGCATATCCGTATCTGCCGCCCGGACTCCGAAACAAGCCCATGAAACGAACCGGGACGCTTCGGGAAACGCCCCCGTACCACCCCGGTTCACACGGATCCGGGCCGCCGGTTATCGGTGCTGGAGCAGCGTACGGGCCTTTTCGAGTTCGTCGGCCCGGACGACAACCTGTGCGGGCATGGTTCCTACGGGATAGATGGTCGACATGTATTCGTTGCGGATCGTCGACCAGATCCCGGCACTGTCGAGCATCGCCTTGGCAATCTCGGCTTCGGTAATGGTGTTGTACTCCGCCAATACAACCATCGAATCGTCTTGCATAAACAAATGGTTTTGGTTAGGTATTTAAAGTTAGGTATTTTGTTGATAAAATACAAGCACAGGCCGGGAAATCTCTGTAAATATCGTTATCTTTACGACGCAAAATTTTCTGGAAAATGCCCCAATTCGTACACCTTCACGTACATACGCAATACTCGATCCTTGACGGCCAGGCGAGCATTCCGAAGCTCGTCGACAAGGCCATTGCCGACGGTCAGCCCGGCATTGCCGTGACCGACCATGGCAACATGTTCGGCATCAAGGAGTTCTACAACTACGTCAAGAAGATCAAAGGCAAATTCAAGGATCAGGCCGCCGAGTGCGAGAAACGCCTCACGGCGCTGCGCGAAGGCAGCGAGACGGTGGACGATCCCGAGGCGGAGATCGCGCGGTGTGAATCACAACTCGCGGATCTGCGCCGCAAGCTGGCCTTCAAACCCATCATCGGCTGCGAGGTCTACGTGGCACGCCGCACGATGCACGACAAGGAGGGGAAACCCGACCAGAGCGGCTACCACCTGATCCTGCTGGCGAAGAACCTCAAGGGGTATCACAACCTGATCAAAATCGTCTCGAAGGCCTGGACCGAGGGCTTCTACATGCGTCCGCGTACCGACCGGGCGGAGATCGAGAAGTACCACGAGGGGCTGATCTGCTGTTCGGCCTGCCTGGCGGGTGAGGTTCCGCGCGCCATCACGGCCAACGATCTGGAGAAGGCCGAGGAGGCGATCCGCTGGTACAAGAACCTCTTCGGCGAGGACTACTACCTCGAGCTGCAGCTGCACAAGGCGACGGTCGAACGGGCCAACCACGAGGCCTACCCCATGCAGCTCCACGTCAACAAACACCTGCGCGAGCTGGCCGCGAAATACAACGTGCGGATGGTCTGCACGAACGACGTGCACTTCGTCGACGAGGACAATGCCGAGGCTCACGACCGGCTGATCTGCCTCTCGACGGGCAAGGACCTCGACGACCCGAAACGCATGCTCTACTCCAAGCAGGAGTGGATGAAGACGACGGCCGAGATGGCGGCGATCTTCGGGGAGACGGATCCCGAGGCGATGGCCACGACCGTCGACATCTGCAACCAGGTCGAGACCTACTCGATCGACCATGCGCCGATCATGCCGAACTTCCAGATTCCGGCGGAGTTCGGCACCGAGGAGGAGTACCGCCGGCGCTTTACGGAGGAGGATCTCTACAACGAATTCACGCGTGACGAGAACGGCAACGTCGTCATGTCGGAGGAGGAGGGTCGCAAGAAGATCGAGAAACTGGGCGGCTACGACAAGCTCTACCGCATCAAGTTCGAGGCCGACTACCTGGCCAAACTCACCATGGAGGGTGCCCACCGCCGCTACGGCGAACACCTGACCGAGGAGCAGGAGGAACGGCTGCGCTTCGAGCTGCACATCATGAAGACGATGGGTTTCCCGGGCTACTTCCTCATCGTGCAGGACTTCATCCGCGCGGCCCGCGAGGAGCTGGACGTCTCGGTGGGCCCGGGCCGAGGTTCGGCCGCCGGTTCGGCCGTAGCCTACTGCCTGGGAATCACGCAGATCGACCCGATCGCCTACGACCTGCTGTTCGAGCGATTCCTGAACCCGGACCGTATTTCGCTGCCGGATATCGACGTCGATTTCGATGACGACGGCCGCGGCCGCGTGCTCAACTGGGTGACGCAGAAGTACGGCAAGGAGAAGGTTGCCCACATCATCACCTACGGCACGATGGCCACCAAACTCTCGATCAAGGATGTGGCGCGCGTGCAGAAACTCGTCCTCTCGGAATCGGACCGCCTCTGCAAGCTCGTCCCGGACAAGACGCCCGAGGGCAAGCCGGTCAAGAGCCTGGCGCAGGCCATCGAGCTGGTCCCGGAGCTGAAGGCGGCCGAGCAGTCGGACAACCCCGTGCTGCGCGACACGATCCGCTATGCGAAGATGCTCGAGGGCAACGTCCGCAATACGGGCGTCCACGCCTGCGGTACGATCATCTGCCGCGACGACATCACCGACTGGGTGCCCGTCTCGACGGCCGACGACAAGGAGACGGGCGAGAAGATGCTCGTCACGCAGTACGAAGGGTCGGTGATCGAGGATACGGGTCTGATCAAGATGGACTTCCTGGGTCTGAAGACCCTGTCGATCATCAAGGATGCCGTCGAGAACATCCGCCAGACCAAGGGGACGAAGATCGACATCGACGACTTCTCGATCATCAACGACCCGGCCACCTACAAGCTCTACTGCGAGGGGCGCACCGTCGGGACGTTCCAGTTCGAATCGGCCGGCATGCAGAAATACCTGCGCGAGCTGCAGCCGTCGACCTTCGAGGACCTGATCGCCATGAACGCCCTCTACCGGCCGGGCCCGATGGACTACATCCCGGATTTCATCGCCCGCAAACACGGCCGCAGCCCGATCGTGTACGACATTCCGATCATGGAGAAGTACCTGAAGGACACGTACGGCATCACGGTCTACCAGGAGCAGGTCATGCTGCTGTCGCGTCTGCTGGCGAACTTCACCCGCGGCGAGTCGGACACGCTGCGCAAGGCCATGGGTAAGAAGCTCAAGGACAAGCTGGACCACCTGAAGCCGAAGTTCATCGCCGGCGGCAAGAAGAACGGCCACGACGAGAAGGTACTGGAGAAGATCTGGGCCGACTGGGAGAAGTTCGCCTCCTACGCCTTCAACAAGTCGCACGCGACGTGCTACTCGTGGGTGGCCTTCCAGACGGCCTACCTGAAGGCCAACTACCCGTCGGAGTACATGGCGGCGGTGCTGAGCCGAAACCTGACGAACATCGAGCAGCTGACGATCTACATGAACGAATGCAAGCGGATGGGAATCAGCGTACTGGGACCGGATGTCAACGAATCGATGCAGGCCTTCTCGGCCAACCTGGCCGGCGACGTGCGCTTCGGACTGGCCGCCGTGAAGGGGGTCGGTGCCGCCGCCGTGGAGAGCATCATCGCCGAGCGCCGGGCCCGCGGACCGTTCAAGGATATCTTCGACTTTGTCGAGCGGGTGAACTTCTCGCTCGTCAACCGCAAGTGTCTGGAGAATCTGGCCTACGCCGGCGCCTTCGACTCGATTACGGACTTCGCCCGGGGCAAGTTCTTCGGGGTCGATACGCGTGACTCGAACGGAGCGACCTATCTCGAGCAGCTGATGCGCTACGGACAGCGCTACCAGGCCGAGCAGAACAACGCCCAGCAGAGCCTCTTCGGCGGGGGCGACCACGTCGACATCCAGCGGCCGGTGATCCCGGCATGCGCCGACTGGAGCCAGCTGGAGAAGCTGACCAAGGAGCGCGAGGTGGTGGGACTCTACCTCTCGGCCCATCCGCTCGACGACTACAAGATCATCATCGACCACATGTGCAAGACGCAGCTTTCGGAGCTGGAGAACCTCGATGCGCTGAAAGGTCAGGAGATCGCCGTGGCGGGGATGGTGGTCAGCGTGCAGAACCTGATGACGAAGACGGGCAAACCGTGGGGCAAGTTCAAGCTCGAGGATTACAACGGCTCGCACGAATTCGCCCTGTTTGGCAAGGATTATGAGAACTTCCGCAAGTACCTCTTCGCCGACTATTTCCTCTTCATCCGCGGCAAGGTGCAGCCCCGCCCCTACAACGACCAGGAGCTGGAGTTCAAGATC
Organism: uncultured Alistipes sp.; assembly: GCA_938014215.1. Classification (GTDB taxonomy): domain Bacteria; phylum Bacteroidota; class Bacteroidia; order Bacteroidales; family Rikenellaceae; genus Alistipes. The sequence goes on from CALLRW010000041.1 coordinate 309,578, forward strand.
GTCTCGATGGTGCAGCTGCAGGAGCTGCGCGACACGATGATTCGGGAGATGTCGATCCAGCTGCCGATCGAGGAGGTGACCGAGACGCTGATCCGCGACCTTTCGACACGGGTCCGTGCGGCGAAGGGCAATACGCTGCTGCGGGTGAACGTGGTCGACCGCGAGGCGAAGGTGTCGCTGAGCCTCTTCTCAAAGAGCCACAAGGTGAGCCTGACCCCCGAGCTGACGGACTATCTCGATGAGAACGAAATACACTATTCCATTGCATAACAACAACCAAAAAAGAGAAAAAGAAAATGGCACTGGCAATCAACAAAGAGAATTTTGAGACGCTGATCAACGGTGATCAGCCCGTAGTAATCGATTTCTGGGCCGAGTGGTGCGGTCCGTGCCGGATGATGTCGCCGATCGTCGACGAACTGGCCGGCGAATACGAGGGCAAGGTCGTTATCGGCAAGTGCGACGTCGAGCAGAACGACGACATCACGATGAAGTACGGCGTGCGGAACATCCCGACGATCGTTTTCCTGAAGGGGGGCCAGCTCGTCGACAAGCAGGTCGGCGCCTGCTCGAAGGATGCGCTGAAGGCCAAGATCGAAAAGCTGCTGTAGGATGATACGCTGCGTGGATTACTACGGTCTGCGGGCCGTGGAGCTCACGAAGGGCGACTACGTGGCGCTGGTAGTGCCGGAGATGGGTGCCAACCTGATCCGGCTGGCCGACACGCGGCGCGGGGTCGAGCTGCTGCACACGCCGTCGGAGGAGGAGATCGAGACCTTCCGCCGCCGGCCGCAGATCTTCGGCGTGCCGATCCTCTTCCCGCCCAACCGCATTGCCGACGGACGCTACACCTTCGAGGGACGGACGTATCAGTACCCGATCACGATCGAGAAGGAGCACAACTACCACCACGGCATCCTGAAGAGCCAGCCGTTCCAGGTCTCGAAGGCCGTGGAGAGCGACCGCGAGGCGATGATCGAATGCCGATACTATTCGAATGCGGGATGCGACGCGATTTTCCGCGACTTTCCGCACGAGTTCAAGTGCAAGCTGATCTTCCGGCTGACGGCCGAGGGGCTCGAGCAGGAGGTGGTCTTCACGAACCGCAGCCGCGAACGGATGCCGCTGGGCGTGGGTTTCCACACCCCGATGCGGATCCCCTTTGCCGGGGGCGGGGATGCGGATTACGTGATGCGGGTGGCTGTCGGCGAGCAGGTTGAGCTGAACGAACGCAACCTTCCGACGGGCCGCCGGCTGCCGCTGACGGAGCAGTTTGCCCGGCTGCGCGAGGGGGGACTTCGCGTGACGGGATGCGAGCCGATCGAGGCGGGCTTCACGCTGCGCGAGATCGAGGTCGACGGCAAACCCTACCGGGGAGCCGTGGTCGAGAATCTGCGCACGGGGGTCCGAACCTTCTACGAGGTGGACGACCAGACGACCTACTGGACGATCTGGAACAACGGCGGACAGGTCCCCTATTGCTGCCCCGAGCCGCAGACCTGGACGACGAATGCACCGAATGCCGCCGATCCCGCGGCCGAAGGATTCCGGTCGGTGGAGCCGGGCAAGTCGTGGTGCGCTCGCTACCGGTTCTATGTCCGATAAGCCACACGAAAGAAACCGACGCATAACCGTCTCTTCAAAAGCGGTTTGCGCCGGTTTATCTGAAGCAGAGCGGAAGGTTTGCAAGAAAGCCCTTCCGCTCTGTTTTTTTACCCCTTAGAACGTCTCCATGAATACGGTCTCGGAGAGGGGTTTACGCTGCGTGTCGTGCCGATCGGGCGAAGCCGGTTCGCCGTCGCCATAACCGATGAGCAGGATGTTCACCGGCTCGACATGCTCCGGCAGATGAAACTCCTCGCGCACGGCTTCGGGCTTGAACATGCACATCCACAGCGTATCCAGCCCGAGCGACGCGGCGCAGAGCATCATGTGGTCGGTGACGATCGAGGCGTCGATGTCGCCGATCTTCTTGCCGTCGTACTTGCGGGTCCAGACCTCGTCGGTGTCGGCGCAGACGATGATGGCCAGCGGGGCTCCGAAATCACGCGTGCAGCGGGCCAGGCGCTCCATCCCCTCCTTCGACTGGATGACCACGAGCCGTTGCGGCTGACGGTTTGCGCCGGTCGGGGCGACGCGTCCCGCCTCGAGAATCTGTTGCAATTTTTCGGGTTCGACCTTCCGGTCCAGATATTTGCGGCAGGCGTACCGCTTCTTGGCCAATGCGAGAAAATCCATAGTGAATGCTGTTTTAGACAGGACGAAGATAGGCAAATTTCGCCGACTCCCCAAATTTCGTCAGTCGATGTCAGCCGCGACTGACAATCTGTCAGTGCGACGCGACTGGCACACCCTTTGTGGATCTACCGGGCGGAAAAATCAAAAAACAACGCAATACACTATGAAAAACGGTAAAATTGGAGTCACGACGGAGAACATCTTCCCCGTCATCAAGAAGTTCCTCTATTCGGATCACGAGATCTTTCTTCGTGAGCTGATTTCGAACGCCGTGGATGCCACCCAGAAGTTGAAGACCCTCTCGGCCAAAGGCGAGATGAAGGGCGAACTGGGCGATCTGACGATCCACGTGTCGGTCGACCCGAAGGCCGGGACGCTGACCGTGACCGATCGCGGTATCGGCATGACGGCCGACGAGCTGGACAAATACATCAACCAGATTGCCTTCTCGGGTGCCGAGGAGTTCATGGCCAAATACAAGGATCAGGCCATCATCGGCCACTTCGGACTGGGTTTCTACTCGGCCTTCATGGTTGCCGACAAGGTCGAAATCTTCACCCGCTCGTGGCAGGAGGGTGCCAAGGCCGTGCACTGGAGCTGCAGCGGCACGCCGGAGTTCGAGATGGAGGAGACCGACGAGGCGCGTGACCGCGGTACGACCATCGTGCTGCACCTCTCGGAGGATACGAAGGAGTATGCCGAGGAGTCGAAGGTCACGGAGCTGCTGAAGAAGTACTGCCGCTTCCTGCCCGTGCCCATTGCCTTCGGCAAGGTCAAGGAGTGGAAGGACGGCAAGTATGTCGATACGGAGAAGGACAACATCATCAACGACGTCGATCCGCTGTGGACGCGCAAGCCGTCGGAGATCACCGAGGAGCAGTACAAGGAGTTCTACCGCGAGCTGTACCCGCTGAGCGACGAGCCGCTCTTCTCGATCCATCTGAACATCGACTACCCGTTCCACCTGACCGGTATCCTCTACTTCCCGAAGATCCACAACAACTTCGACATCCAGCGCAACAAGATCCAGCTGTACTGCAACCAGGTCTACGTGACGGATCAGGTCGAGGGGATCGTACCGGAGTACCTGACGCTGCTGCACGGTGTGATCGACTCGCCGGACATTCCGCTGAACGTCTCGCGAAGCTACCTGCAGAGCGATGCAAACGTCAAGAAGATCTCGAGCTACATCACGCGTAAGGTGGCCGACCGTCTGCAGGAGCTGTTCAACACGATGCGTGCGGACTACGAGTCGAAGTGGGACGATCTGAAGATCTTCATCCAGTACGGCATCCTGACCGACGAGAAGTTTGCCGAGAAGGCCGAGAACTTCATGCTGTGGAAGAACATCGAGGGCAAGTACTTCACGCCGAAGGAGTACACCGAGAAGGTCAAGGAGAACCAGACGGACAAGAACAAGACGGTGGTCTTCCTCTACGTGGACGATCCCGAGGAGAAGTACACCTCGCTCGAGGCGGCCAAAGCCAAGGGTTACGACGTGCTCATTATGGACGGCCAGCTGGACAGCCACTATATCAACTGGTATGAGTCGAAGAACAAGGAGAGCCGCTTCGTGCGGGTCGACAGCGATGTGATCGACAAGCTGATCCAGAAGGAGGAGAGCATCAAAATGTCGCTTACGGAGGCCCAGCAGGAGTTGCTGACGCCGGTCTTCGAGAGCCAGATGCCGAAGGACGAGAAGATCCACTACAACATCTCGTTCGAGGCGATGTCGCCCGACGTGGCGCCGGTAGTCATCACGCAGAACGAGTTCATGCGCCGTATGAAGGAGATGGCCCAGATGGGCGGAGGCGGCATGAGCCAGTTCTACGGCCAGATGCCCGACAACTTCACCATTGCCGTGAACGGCAACCACCCGATCGTGATCGACATTCTTTCGGACGTGGAGAAGGCCTACGGCGACAAGCTGAAGACGATGACCAAGAAGATCGACGCGGCGGTAGCCGAGGAGAAGCGCTTCGAGGAGGTTACGAAGGACAAGAAGGAGGCCGATCTGACGGCCGAGGAGAAGTCGATGCGCGAGGAGCTGTCGAAGAAGGTTGTCTCGCTGCGTGACGAGCGGAACGAGCGGCTGCGCGAGATCGGTTCGAACAACAAGCTTGTCAAGCAGATCATCGACCTGGCGCTGCTTACGAACGGCATGCTGAAGGGCAAGAATCTGACCGACTTCATCCAGCGGTCGATTTCGCTGATCGAGAAGTAATCGGATGAGGCTCCATGACCGGGGCCATTCCGGGAAACGGCAACGGGCCGGACTTTTCAGAAGTCCGGCCCGTTTTTTTGTGTATGGAAGGCGACGCGTGTCAGTTGCCAAATTTCGCGCAGGCGTATTGTTCTAATTGTCCCCAGTCACCCGACTGGATCGCTGGAATAGCACGGAGGATACGCTCATCCGACCATTCCCACCAGCGGATACGCAGCAGAAGTTTAATCACTTCAGGGGCGAAGCGTCTGCGAATGGGTCGGGCCGGGACACCCCCTACAATCGTATAAGGATCCACGTCGCGGGTAATAACAGCTCGCGTCCCGATTACAACACCGTCTCCAATCCGAACGCCGGCCAATATGACAGCCTCGTAACCGATCCACACGTCGTTACCTACGACAATATCACCCTTACAGTCCCAGGCTTCGGCAACCTGCGTCCGGTCGCCCTGCCATTCCTCGTAGAAGAGCGGGAATGTGTAGGTGGAAAGCGACCGCAGCGTGTGGTTGGCACAGTTGAAAAGGAATTTTGCTCCACAGGCAATCGAACAGAAACGCCCAATGATGAGCCGCTCGTGGTGGACGGGATAATGGTAAAGAATATTGTTGGTGGCGAAAAGGCGCGGGTCGGATCTGAAATCGTTATATATCGTATAGTCGCCGATTTCAATTTGCGGATCGTCGACGACAGCATTCAGATAGACAGTCTGCCGGTCGCCTGTCCGTGGATAGATTTTGTTCATCATGTTTTCAGTCTTTTAAAGCGTTTATTCGTTCAGAATCAGATACAATCATTCGGTCGGAACCGTTGGGCAGTCCCGACTTGACGGATAATCGGATTCAGATACAGCGCTTCATCGTGAAAACATCATTTTTCCTGATCTTTACTCGTGATCTTTACTCGGCCGGCTCCTCCTTCCACCGCGGGCGGATCAGTTCGAGGAACCACTCCGGGCAGCGGCACGGACGCCGCGTATCGCTGTGGATGAATCCCAGCTGCGTCATGCCCGTATTGATCAGTTCGCCCTTCTCGTTGTAGATTTCGTAGAAGAAGTTAATGCGTGCCGTCGGCATTTCGCGGAGGATGATCCGCACCGTCAGCAGTTCGTCGAAATAGGCCGGTTTGCGGTACTTCGACTGCACCTCGAGGATCGGCATCATGATCCCCCGCCGCTCGACCTCGGCAAACGACATGCCCAGTTCGCGCAGCAGTTCACTCCGCGCTGCCTCGTAGTAGCAGATATAGTTCGAATGGTGGCAGATGGCCATCTGGTCGGTATGCTTGTACCAGACCCTGATTTTGCAATCGTGACTTAACATTATTTCGCGTTTTTATGAATTCCGAGATGTCGCATCCGGACCGACGGCCGGCTGCGGATCGTCGCCATTCCGGGCCTCCGTTGCGCCGGACTGGGGGTTGTCGCCGTCCCGGGTGACCTTCGCCGACTCCACCTCAGCCTCCGACAGGGCTCGTCGGACGCTTTCCGAGAGCGGATGCCCCAGCAGATGCTCGGCCGCAGACAGATCTCCCGCATCAATCAGCCGCCGGATAGCCGTCGAACTGACCCGGATGTCGCCGACCGTACAAGGATCCATGCGGACGACCCGCATGCGGGCCGTCACCTGGGGATCATCGCACGCCAGAGCGTCGTGGCCGAACCGGTGGTTGAATCCCGCCACGAGGGTCACCGCTCCCACACGGTCGATCAGATATCGTTCGACGAATTCGCGTCCCGACAGAGCGCTGAACGAGCGGTCGAACGGGATGACGATGACGTTGTCGACGCCCAGACCGGCCAGCAGGTCGATTTTTTCCTCGAGAGTCGTCAGCAAACGCAGTTCCCCGGCCCTTCCGAGCGTGATGCGCGGATGGGGTTCGAAGGTCATCACGATGCTCTCACCCCCCTGTGCCCGAGCCTCCGCCACCAGATGTTCGATCAGCATCCGATGGCCCCGGTGCACCCCGTCGTATGACCCGACGGTTACCGCCGGGCGAATAAAATGCGGGAGTCGATCAAATCCGTAAAACACCCGCATTGACTCGTTCTTCATTCCGTAGACTTGTTTCTTGGCTCGTTGACACCCCACCACGGCCCGGCCGTCAGGAGTTGGCATTGTTGTCGTTCTCCTTGACGAAATAGGCGACCTTTTCCAGCAGGGTCGTGATATCGTAGTTTTCGACGACGATTCCCTGCGGGAAATTCAGCGGTGTGGAGGTAAAGTTCAGCACCCCCTTGATGCCGGCATTGATGATCGGCAGGACGAGCGTCGGGGCCACCTTCGTCGGCGACGATACGATGACGATCGAGATATCCTTGTCCTCGACCACCTCCTCGAAGGAGTCCATGTGGTAGCACGGGATGCCGTCGATGGTCTTGCCGACCTTCTCTGGGTCGACGTCGAACGCCGTTGTGATTTTGAGCTTCAGCCCCTTTCCGTTGAAATATTTCGTAATGGCCTGCCCCAGGTGACCCATACCCAGGACGGCGATATTCATCGGCGTAGGGCTGTCGAGGATCTTGCTGATGTACTCGATAAGCACCTGTACGTCATACCCCTTTTTCGTATCGCTCGAGAAGCCGATCAGCATCAGATCGCGCCGCACCTGGACGGCCGTAATGCCGTGAATACCGGCCAGCACGTGCGAGAAGACGTGCGTGATACCCTGCCGGTGACACGAGAGCAGCGTTCGGCGGTATTCGCTCAACCGTTCGATGGTCTTTTCGGGAATCGTATTCGTCAGAGTTGCCATGAGAGGTATGCTTATTCGATGGTTATCGTGAAATCCTTGTGGTAGTTCACCCGCGTCCAGTTACCGTTGACGTGGTTGGCGCGGCCGGCGGGCTGGCTGAAGAGGTACGTGGTCTGCAGCGGCATGTAGCGGTGGTCCTCGAGGTCATACTCGATATCGCCGTACATGGCCGGGGCGAAGATCAGCGCCGTATCGTAACCGCGGTAGGAGAAGAGCGTCGGCAGCATCCCGAACGAACGCAGATAGGCGCTGTCGAAGTTCTTGACGACCTCCGAATCGCGTTTGGCGTGGTAGGTCGAGATGAAGACGACGCGATCCTTGAAGAAGATGGCCCGATCGAGGTTGTTGAAGCGGTTCCAGCGGGCATTGCCGAGCACGGTGAATCGCGGGGCCGTGCGTCCGCGAGCCGTGATGCTCGTGTCGGCCGAGGCCAGTCCGGCCAGAATCCGGTCGACGTCGACTTCGCTGTTCGAGAGGATGATGAAGACGTTGTCGGCATCATTTTCGAGCAGCGGTGTCAGGTCGCTCATGTTTTTGGCTCCGGCCGACTGCTGGTAGCTGAAGTTATAGCGTTCATAGGGGTGGTTCCCCAACAGATCGAGGACTTCGCGTTCGAATTCGCGATCGACGCCGGCGGTGTAGATCAGCGTCACGCGCTTCTCGCCTCCGACCAGATCGCGCACCTTGTCGTACTTGTGGTCGGGATCCGGGGCCAGCTGGAAGAGTACGTCGCTGTTCATGCGTTCGATATTGGCCAGGGGCGATACGACGGGGACATGCTGCTCTTCGGCAAACCGGACCACCGGATAGAGCTCCTCCTCATAGACGGGGCCCACGATGAGATTGGCCTTGCGGAAGGCGCGATCCCCGACGATCTCGCACACGCGGGCCGAATCGCGGGCCGTGTTGTAGAGGTCGACGTTGACCGAGATTCCCGACTTTTGTTTCACACTGTCGAGACCGAGCAGGAAGCCCTGATAGAACTCCAGGTAGTTGGCATTGGGTTGTCCGTCGACGGCCAGCGGCAGCAAGACGGCGACATTGAGCGTTTCACCGCGGCGCAGGGCGCGGAACTCGATGGGTTCGACATCGCCGAAGCCGGGCAGAGAATCGTGCCGGTGGTCCTCCACGGCCGTATCGGCGAGCGGACCGTCACCGGGGATGGCGATCATGGCCCCGGCCTTCAGATCGGCGGGTTTCAGGCCGCCGTTCAGGCGGCTCAACTCCTCCTCGGAGATGCCGAAGCGGCGCGAGAGCGAATAGAAGGTTTCGCCCGGGTGGACGATATGGTACGACGTGCCGGCATCGGCCACGCTGTTGAGCGACTGCCTGTACTCCTCCCACTGGCGTTGCGAACCGGCCTCATCCTCCGAGCCGATCTGCTTGCGGCGGACCAGAATCCGTTCACCGAGCCGCATGTGCAGCGGATCGAGATTCGGGTTGTCCTCGAGCAGCGTCTTGACCGGGATCTGGAATCGGCGTGAGATGGCGTAGAGCGTCTCGCCCTTCTCGACGTAGTGGAAGTCGAACGACTTGCGCAGCTTGCGGTCCGACTGGATTTCGGGGGTCTCGGCCACATAGGGGATCTTGATGTTGACGTCGGTCTTCAGCCCGTCAGCGATCGAGGGGTTGTTCTCGACGATCACCTTCTCCCCCACGCCGTAGGTTTTCGCGAGGCCGTAGAGGGTTTCGCCGGCCTGGACGGTATGGATGTAGTATTTGGCACCGTTGATATAGACGATCGTCGAGGACTTTCCGCCCGCGAGGGCCGAAAGCCCCCAGGCGAGGGTCACGAGTGCGGCACAGAGTCGTTTCATCGTCTATTTGTTGTTCTGCAGTTTGTCGCGCATCCGGATTTCGGTGATGACCTTTTTCGTATAGAGCGGGAAATCGCCGTTCATCATCCAGGCGTAGTAACTCGGTTCGATGCGGAAGATCTCGGCGACGGATCGCCCCTTGTACTTTCCGAACCCGAAGACCTCCTCACCCTTGTCGTTGTAGAGGATCCGTCCGGCATAGTCGGCCGTTTCGCCGCGGCTGGAGAACTCGGCCAGCTTGTCGACATCGTTTTCCAGATCGGGATAGCGGTCCAGCTGGGCCTTGAGCACTTCGTAGGTAGCCATCGTATCGGCCTCGGCCGAGTGGGCCTCCTCGAGGTCCTTGTCGCAATAGAACTTGTAGGCGGCCACCAGCGTGCGCTGCTCCTTCTTGTGGAAGATGTTCTGCACGTCGATGAACTTCCGGCGCTTGAGGTCGACATCGACACCGGCACGGAGGAACTCCTCGACGAGCACCGGCAGGTCGAAGCGGTTCGAATTGAAACCGCCGAAGTCGCATCCGCGGATGAACTGTTCGAGCGACTTGGCCACCTGGGCGAACGTCGGGCACTCCTTCACGTCGTCATCCGTAATACCGTGAATGGCCGTAGCCTCCTCGGGGATGTGCATGCCGGGGTTCAGGCGGCGGGTTTTGGTGATCTCCTCGCCGTCGGGCATCACCTTGATCATCGAGATTTCGACGATCCTATCGCGGGCCGTATCGACCCCGGTTGTCTCCAGATCGAAGAAGATGATCGGGCGTTTGAGGTTCAACTTCATTCCGTTCCGAACGTTATGCGTTGATCATCATCGGCATGAGCAGCATCAGCGTCGAGCTGGACTGTTTGTCGTCGTAGACGGGTTTGAAGACGCCGGCGCGTGTCGAGTCGGCCAGCTCGATCACCACCGTCGGGGTATCGATATTCGAGAGGATCTCGACCAGGAACGTCGATTTGAAACCGATCGTGATGGGCTGTCCGTCGTAGCTGCACGAGATGGTTTCGTTGGCCGAGACCGAGAAGTCGATATCCTGAGCCGTGAGGTTGATGCGGTTGTCGGCGATATCCATGCGGATAAGGTTCGTCGTGGGGTTCGAGCAGACGGCCACACGCTTGATGCCGTTGACCAGTTCGATACGGTCGACGAGCACCTTGTTGGGGTTGTTTGCCGGGATGACGGCGTTGTAGTTCGGGTAGTTACCCTCGATCAGGCGGCAGACGAGCGTATGGCTCTTGAGCTTGAAGAGGGCGTTTTTCGAATCGAAGGCCATCTCGATGGCATCCTCCTCCTTCAGGAGCACCGACTTGAGCAGATTGGCGGGTTTCTTCGGGAGGATGAACGATGCATTCACCTCGTTCTGGGCTTCGGACTCATACTTGACGAGTTTGTGGGCATCCGTACCGACGAAGGTCAGCGTATTGGGAGCCAGGCTGATGAAGATACCGTTCATCACGGGGCGCAGTTCGTCGTCGGCCGTAGCGAAGATGGTCTTGTTGATTCCGTTGACCAGCGTGTCGACCTCCATGCGGAGCTCCTTGCGTTCGGCGCTGAGCTGGGGCACGGCGGGATAGCTCACGGCGCTGGCACCGGGGATCGACAGCGAGCCGCTCTTCCAGTTGATCCGGATCTCCCAGTTCTTGTCGTTGACGTCGATCGTCAGCGGCAGTTCGGGGAACTCCTTGAGCGAATCGAGCATCAGTTTGGCGGGAGCGGCGATCGTGCCTTCGCTCTCGACGCTGTCGACCTCGATCTGGCCGATAAGCGTTGTTTCGAGATCCGAGGTAGTCACCTTCAGCGTGGTGCCGTTGAGCTCCATGAGGAAGTAATCCAGAATGGGCAGCGTGTTCTTATTGCTGATCACCTTGCCGGTCGTTGCCAGCAGGGACAACAGAGCCGAACTTGATACGGAAAATTTCATAGTCGTTACTTTATATAATTCTATACTCTTTTCTATTTTACAGGCCGCCGTCACTCTGTTCAGAGGCGGCCGTGCTTCTGCAGATCGGGGTTTTCTGCCGCTCTTTTATTTTTTCGGACCGAATCGCGGCTGATTTTTTCGATCAACCCTCCGGCTCTCATTTTTCAAGGCCATCCGCCGGGTTCTCTTTTTCCGGTTTTCCCGTCGGGGCCTCTTTTTTCAGATTCACCGGTCAGGTTTACCACTTTTCCATCCGCCGGGTCCTCTTTTTACAGATCTCCCCGTCGGGCTCGCCGTTTTTCCAGATCCACCGACCGGAGTCACCTTTTTTCAGTCTCTCCTGCCAGGTTTCCCTTTTTCTCAGCCTCTTGCCGGGTTCCCCGTTTTTTTGGATCCACCGACCGGGGTCACCTTTTTTCAGTCTCTCCTGCCAGGTTTCCCTTTTTCTCAGCCTCTTGCCGGGTTCCCCGTTTTTTTGGATCCACCGACCGGGGTCACCTTTTTTCAGTCTCTCCTGCCAGGTTTCCCTTTTTCTCAGCCTCTTGCCGGTCCTCCCTTATTTTCTCTCTTTTTTTCTTTCCTTTTCTCTCCTTCTCTCCTTTCTCTCCCCCCTGTCGGGCCCACCTGTTTGCGGCCCCCGGGATGCGGGATCAGTCGAGCGAGGCGAGCTTGTCCAACGCCATGGCAATCATCTGCCGTACGTAGGGCTTGTAGTCGGTGTTGGCTTCGTGGGCGACCCGCTGAGCGATGATCGTGCAGATCGTGGCTGCGCGGTGGCCCATCAGGCGGGCCAGACCGGCCAGTGCCGATCCCTCCATTTCGAAGTTGGTGATGCGTCGCCCGCCGAATTCAAACGATTCGATCTTCTCGTTCAGATGGACATCATAGGGCTCAAGCCGCACCCAGCGCCCCTGCGGAGCGTAGAAGCCCGGAGCGGCGATGGTGATACCCTCACGCGTCGTGTCGCGGAAGAGGTCGAACAGTCCCGGATCGGCATCGACGAAGTAGGGACGCGGCATCTTTTCGTACCAGCCCGTATGGCGGACGAAGGCCTCCTCCAGCTCCAGATCGCAGACCGCATCGCGTCCCTTGTAGTAGCTCAGCAGGCCGTCGAAGCCGCACGACGTACGCGAAAAGAGGAACTCGCCGATGCGAATATCGGGCTGCAGAGCGCCCGAAGTTCCCAGCCGCACGAGGGTCAGCTGCCGTTTGACAGCCTTCTCCTGGCGGGTGGCGAAGTCCACGTTGGCCAGTGCATCGAGCTCCGTCACACTGATGTCGATATTGCCGATGCCGATGCCGGTCGAGAGCACGGTCATGCGTTTTCCGCGATAGGAACCCGTCACGGTCCGGAACTCGCGGTTGGCCACTTCGCACTCCTTCGAGTCGAAATGTTCGGCTACGAGCGCCACACGTCCGGGGTCCCCGACGAGAATGACCGTGTCGGCCAGCTGCTCGGGACGCAGATGGAGGTGGAAAATCGAACCGTCGTCGTTGATAATCAATTCGGAAGCGGGAATCGTCCTCATAAATGTTGGTTTTTAATTTCCATAATTGGCATAAAAGTAATATATTTACCTCGAATATCAAAACTTCACCGCGAAAAATTATTCATGTAAAATACCCGTAAAATCCATCGAAACATGACACTCATCAAATCCATTTCGGGCATCCGCGGAACCATCGGAGGCCCCTCGGGCGAGAACCTCACACCGCTCGATATCGTCAAGTTCACAACGGCTTACACGCGGCTGATGGCCCGTCGCAACGGCGGTCGGAAGCTGACGATCGTCATCGGCCGCGACGCCCGTCTTTCGGGCGAACTGGTGATGGATCTGGTCGAAGGGACGCTGCTGGCGTGCGGCGCCGACGTGATCAACGTCGGACTCTGCACCACGCCCGGTACCGAGATGGCCGTCATCACGCGGAAGGCCGACGGCGGCATCATCCTCACCGCTTCGCACAACCCCCGCCAGTGGAACGCCCTGAAGTTGCTCAACTCGCACGGCGAATTCCTCTCCGATGCCGAGGGCAAGGAGGTGCTGGCGCTGGCCGAGGAGGAGAACTTCGACTACCCGACGGTCGACGAGATCGGCCACGTCGTCTCGCGTGAGGATTTCAACGACGAACATATCCGCCAGGTGCTGGCCCTTCCGCTTGTCGACGTCGAGGCGGTGCGCAAACGTCACTTCAAGGTGGTCATCGACGCCGTGAACTCCGTGGGCGGCATCGTCATGCCGAAGCTGCTGCGCGAACTGGGCTGCGAGGTGGTTGAGCTCAACTGCGAGCCGACGGGCGAATTCGCCCACAACCCCGAGCCGCTGCCGCAGAACCTGACGGAGATCTCGAAGGTGATCGTCCGCGAGAAGGCCGATCTGGGCGTTGTGGTCGACCCGGATGTCGACCGGCTGGCCTTCGTTTCGGAGGACGGCTCGATGTTCGTCGAGGAGTACACGCTGGTGGCCGTGGCCGACTACATTCTCACGGAGCACCCGGGCGGCGTGACCGTCTCGAACCTCTCCTCGTCGCGGGCCCTGCGTGACGTCACGGAGCGCCACGGCGGCAAGTACTACGCTTCGGCCGTCGGCGAGGTGAACGTGACGACCAAGATGAAGGAGGTCGGCGCCGTGATCGGCGGCGAAGGCAACGGCGGAGTGATCTATCCCGAACTCCACTATGGTCGTGACGCTCTGGTCGGTACGGCCCTTTTCCTCACGTGGCTTGCCAAGAAGGGAATGACCATGACGCAGCTGCGCGCCACCTACCCGGCCTACTACGCCTCGAAGAACAAGATCGAGCTGACACCGGCCATCGACGTAGATAAAGTGCTGCGTGAAGTAAAGACCCGTTATGCCAATGAGAACGTGAATGATATCGACGGTGTGAAGATCGACTTCCCGGAGAACTGGGTTCACCTGCGCAAGTCGAACACCGAGCCGATCATCCGCGTCTACACCGAGGCCAAGTCGATGGAGGAGGCCGACGCGCTGGCACAGCGTTTCATTGCCGAAATCAAGGAGATCTGCAACCTCTAACCGGATCCGGACATGGATAAAGTAAAGGATTATATAAGCGACAACAAGGATCGGTTTATCAGCGAGTTGTTCGACCTGTTGCGCATTCCGTCGATCAGCGCCCAGTCGGAGCACAAGCCCGACATGCAGCGCTGTGCGGAATTCCTGGCCGCCGCGCTGGTGAAGGCCGGTGCCGACCGGGCCGAGGTGATGCCTACGGCCGGCAATCCGGTGGTCTATGCCGAGAAGATCGTCGACCCGAAGGCCCGGACCGTCCTGGTCTACGGCCACTACGACGTCATGCCGGTCGATCCGCGCGAAGAGTGGCGCACCGACCCCTTCGAACCCGTCATCCGCAACGGCCGCATCTGGGGCCGCGGCGCCGATGACGACAAGGGACAGCTGTGGATGCACGCCAAGGCCTTCGAGGCGATGTGCGCCACCGACTCGCTCCCCTGCAACGTGAAGTTCATGCTCGAAGGCGAGGAGGAGATCGGTTCGGCCAGCCTCTACGACTTCTGCCGGCAGAACAAACGCCTGCTCAAGGCCGACATCATCCTCGTCTCGGATACCTCGATGCTCTCGATGCAGACCCCCTCGATCACCTGCGGACTGCGCGGCCTGGCCTACATGGAGGTCGAGGTCACGGGGCCGAACAAGGATCTCCACTCGGGGCTGTTCGGCGGTGCGGTGGCCAATCCGGCCAACGTTCTGACGCGGCTCGTGGCCAGCCTGATCGACGAGAACGGACGGGTGACGATACCCGGCTTCTACGACGACGTGCGCGAGCTGACCCCCGCCGAGCGCAAGGCCTTCAACCGCGCGCCGTTTCATCTGGCGGAGTACAAGAAGGCGCTCGAAATCGGCGATGTCGAGGGAGAGGCCGGCTACACGACGCTGGAACGTACGGGCGTGCGTCCGTCGCTCGACGTCAACGGCATCTGGGGCGGTTACACCGGCGAGGGAACCAAGACCGTCATCCCGTCGAAGGCCTCGGCCAAGATCTCGATGCGGCTGGTTCCGAATCAGGACTACCGCAAGATCTCGAAACTCTTCGAACGCCACTTCCGACGGATCGCCCCCAAGAGCGTGAAGGTGGTGGTGCGGTCGCTGCACGGCGGCATGCCCTATGTCGCCCCGACCGACATGCCCGCCTACAAGGCTGCCGAGCGGGCCGTCACGGAGACCTTCGGCAAGAAGCCGCTGCCGTTCTATTCGGGCGGATCGATCCCGATCATCAGCGGGTTCGAGTCGATCCTGGGCATCAAGTCGCTGCTGATCGGCTTCGGACTGGCCGAGGATGCCATCCATTCGCCCAACGAAAGCTACGGACTCGAGCAGTTCGAACGCGGCGTGGAGACCATTCCGCTCTTCTACAAGTATTTCGCCGAAAGCCGCTAAGCCGATGTACGAGGAGTATCTGGAGGCGGCCGTCGCGATGGCCCGCGAGGCCGGTACCATACAGCTGAGAGGGTTCCGCAGCGGTGATCTGGGTGTGGAGACCAAGTCGAATCTCTACGACGTGGTGACGCGCATCGACAAGGAGTGCGAGGCGCTGATCGCCCGCCGCATCGCCGAACGTTTCCCTGACCACTCGCTGCTGGGCGAAGAGGGCGGTGAGCGCGGCGCGGCGGGCAGCGAGTGGCGCTGGGTGGTCGATCCGTTGGACGGGACGACCAACTACAGCCAGGGGCTGCCCGTCTTCGCGGTCTCGATCGCCCTGCAGCACTGCGGGCAGACGGTCGTCGGGGTGGTCTACGCCCCGTGGCTCGACGAGCTCTACACGGCCGTGAAGGGCGGCGGCGCCCGGCTCGTGCAGCGGGGTACAGAGCCCCGCACGCTGCGGGTCGGCAGCAAGAGCGACCTCGGCACGGCGGTCCTCGCCACGGGATTCCCCTACGACAAGGCGAGCAATGCGGACAACAACCTCGACAACGTCGCCCGCACGCTGACCCGCATCCGCGGGTTGCGGCGCATGGGGTCGGCGGCCTACGACCTGTGCTGCGTTGCGGCCGGGTGGATCGACGGATACTGGGAGCTGGCCCTCCACGAATGGGATGTCTGCGCCGGAGAGCTGATCGTCGGCGAGGCCGGCGGACGGGTCGAACCCCTCCGCACGGATCGCGGCGTATCGATCATCGCCGGCAACCCGGAACTGATCGCGGCCATGCGGCAATACATCCGATAGAGTCATCCGAACGGGTGCCGAGAGGCGCCAAACGGTCAAAAATGCAGGGGGCGGGAGCAATTCCCGCCCCTACTTTTGTGTGTTATTAAAAATTTTTCTTAACTTGCCTCCCGGATCAAAACTGAAAACAACATGTGTGGAATTGTCGGCTATGTCGGGCGGCGCGAGGCCTGTCCGATTCTGATCAAGGGGCTGCACCGCCTCGAATACCGGGGTTACGACAGCGCGGGAGTCGCGCTGGTCAACGACAAGGGGGCGCTCAACGTCTACAAATGCAAGGGCAAGGTCGCCGATCTGGAGCATTTCCTCGCAGGAAAGGATCTCTCGGGGACGATCGGTATCGCCCACACCCGTTGGGCCACCCACGGCGTGCCGAACGACGCCAATGCCCATCCCCACTACTCCGAATCGGAACGGATCGCGCTGATCCACAACGGCATCATCGAGAACTACCGCGTGCTGAAGGAGGCGCTCATCGAGAACGGCTTCACGTTCCGCAGCAGCACCGACTCCGAAGTGCTGGTCAACCTGATCGAGTATGTCCGCACGACGAACCGCTGCTCGCTGCTCGAAGCCGTGCGGCAGGCTCTGCGGCAGGTCGTCGGAGCCTATGCCATCGCCGTGATCGAGAAGGGGAACCCCGACGAGATCATCGCCGCCCGGCAGAGCAGCCCGATGGTCATCGGGATCGGTCAGGGCGAGTACTTCCTCTCGTCGGACGCCGCCTCGATCATCGAATACACGCAGGATTTCGTCTACGTGAACGACGGCGAAATCGCCGTCATCAACCGCAACGCCCCGCTCAAGGTCCTGACGCTCGACAACCACGACGCACGGATCGACATCCGCAAACTGCAGCTCTCGATCTCGCAGCTCGAAAAGGGCGGCTACCCCCATTTCATGCTCAAGGAGATCTACGAACAGCCCCGCACGCTGGTCGACTGCATCCGCGGACGAATCAACCCCGAGACGTGCGAGGTGAAACTCTCCGGGGTGATCGACCACCGCGACCGCTTCGTCAACGCACGGCGGATCATCTTCGTGGCGTGCGGCACCTCGTGGCACGCCTCGCTCATCGGCGAACATCTGATCGAGTCGATCTGCCGCATCCCGGTCGAGGTGGAGTACGCCTCGGAGTTCCGCTACCGCAACCCGATCATCCGCGAGGATGACATCGTCATCGCCGTGTCGCAGTCGGGCGAGACGGCCGATACGCTGGCCGCCGTCGAGCTGGCCCGCAAGGCCGGGGCCTTCGTCTTCGGCATCTGCAACGTCGTCGGGTCGTCGATCGCCCGCGCCACCGACTCCGGCGCCTACATCCACGTCGGACCCGAGATCGGCGTCGCCTCGACGAAGGCCTTCACGGGGCAGGTGACCGTCATGGCAATGCTCGCCCTGGCCATCGGCCGCGAAAAGGGGAGCGTCACGGATGCCTACTACCACGAGGTGGCCTCGGCGCTGCTCCATCTGCCCGAGACCCTCGAGGAGGTGCTTCGGGTGGCGCCGCAGATCGCCGATCTGGCCAAGATCTTCACCTATGCCCACAACTTCATCTACCTCGGCC
The DNA here is from genome assembly GCA_938014215.1 of uncultured Alistipes sp. Lineage (GTDB taxonomy): Bacteria > Bacteroidota > Bacteroidia > Bacteroidales > Rikenellaceae > Alistipes. Next base: position 327,295 of record CALLRW010000041.1, read on the forward strand.
GCGGGTATAACTACCCCACGGCTCTCGAGGGGGCGCTCAAGCTCAAGGAGATCTCCTACATCCACGCCGAAGGCTACCCCGCCGCCGAGATGAAGCACGGCCCCATCGCGCTGATCGACGCCGAGATGCCCACGGTGGCCATCGCCACGCCGGACCATACCTACGAAAAGACCGCCTCGAACATCGAGGAGATCAAGGCCCGCGGCGGAAAGATCATTGCCGTCTGCGCGCGCGACGACCAGCAGGTGCGCCGCTCGGCCGACTACGTGATCGAGGTGCCGGTCATCACCGAATGTCTGATGCCGGTGGTCGTCTCGGTGCCGCTGCAGTTGCTGGCCTACTACATCGCCGTCTACAAGGGCCGCAATGTCGACCAACCCCGCAACCTGGCCAAATCCGTGACCGTGGAGTAAACGGGGTCCGGCCGGGAACCGACGGGAGGGTCGGTCGGCGATCCGGAAGCGGAGCCGTGAAAAGCCGTTTTTACCGGCATCGCCCGGTCTGCGGCCAATCTGCACGGAGTCCGCAACGGGGCTGTCTGACAATCCATCTGCGGCAGCTGCCCCGAACGATCCGTGAGCCCGGCCCCGTCGGCAGAACCGGCAGGACCGGCTGTCGGAGACTCCGCCCCGCAGCGAGCAGAAACAAGAGAGGCCGACCCCCGAAGGGATCGGCCTCTCTTGTTGAATGAATTGCGGCGGAGGGCTACATCTCCTCGTAGGCATACTGGATGGCCCGGTTCAACTGATCGATGAAGGGTTGCGTACGGCGGAACTCCTCCACCAATCGATCCGTCAGATTGTCGGCAAGCACATACTCCTCCGGGAGCTGTTTCTCCAGACAATAGTCCTTCTGCCGGAGCAGGTCGGCAAATTCCGAATCGGCCGGGAAACCCGTCGGAACCCGCTTGAGCCGGTTCGAACGGTCGAGCGCAAAGCCGCTGGCCGTCCGGATCGCCTGCATCATCTCGGCGCCGTGGTCCAGCACCTCCTCGCGGATCGACCGCAACACGGTCGGTTCGAGGCAAACCGCTCCCGAAGCCAGCAGGTGGTTGCTCCCCGATTCGCCGTCCGCCACCGGTTCGAGGTGGAAATAGTAGCCCGCATAGCCCGACTTCTTGCCTTTCGGGGCGATGAAGGTACCGATCCAGCTCTTGTAGGGCCGCTTGTCGGGCGAAAAGCGCGTATCGCGGGCAATGCGGTAGGTACAGTCCTGAGGCCGCAGCCCCCGCACCGTCGCATCGAACGACGCAATCCCCTCGATCAGCTCCGCCGTGAAGTCGGCCCACTGTCGCTTGACGTGGGCCCACTCCGTGCGATGGGCATCGAACCACTCGCGGTCGTTGTTCGCGTGCAGCCGCCGCAGGAAATCCAGTATCTCCGCGCTCTGCATGCTACCAGGCAAACAACGGATAGTTGGCCATCAGCGCGTTGACATCCTTGCGGACGGCGGCGATGTTCTCCTCGTTCTCCGGATCGCACAGCACACGGTCGATCAGGCCGACGATGTAGTCCATCTGATCCTCCTTCAGGCCGCGCGTGGTGATGGCCGGCGTACCGAAACGCAGGCCCGAGGTCTGGAACGGCGAACGCGTATCGAACGGAACCATGTTCTTGTTGGTCGTGATGTCGGCAGCCACGAGGCACTTCTCGGCCAGTTTGCCCGTCAGTTCGGGAAACTTCGTGCGCAGGTCGACCAGCATCAGGTGGTTGTCCGTACCGCCCGAGACGATCTTGTAACCGCGTTTCACAAAGGCCTCGGCCATGGCGGCGGCATTCTTCTTGACCTGGAGCTGATACTCCTTGTATTCGGGCTGCAGCGCCTCTCCGAAGGCCACGGCCTTGGCGGCGATCACATGCTCGAGCGGTCCGCCCTGGATACCCGGGAAGACTGCCGCGTTGAGCACCTGCGACATCATCTTCACGACACCCTTCGGCGTCTTCAGTCCCCACGGATTCTCGAAATCCTTGCCCATGAGGATGATACCTCCGCGCGGGCCGCGCAGCGTCTTGTGGGTCGTCGAGGTGACGATATGGGCATACTTCACCGGATTGTCCAGCAGCCCGGCGGCGATCAGACCCGCCGTGTGGGCCATGTCGACCATCAGCAGGGCGCCGACCTTGTCGGCAATCTCACGCATGCGCTTGTAGTCCCACTCGCGCGAATAGGCCGATGCACCGCCCACGATCAGCTTCGGGTGGCACTCCATCGCCTTGCGCTCCATGGCGTCGTAGTCGATGCGGCCGGTCGCCTCGTCGAGCTGGTAGCCGACGGCCTTGAAGTACTTGCCCGACATGTTCACCGGCGAACCGTGCGAAAGGTGACCTCCGTGAGCGAGGTCGAGCCCCATGAACGTGTCACCGGGCTGCATGCAGGCGAAGAAGACCGCCATGTTGGCCTGTGCTCCCGAGTGCGGCTGCACGTTGGCCCACTCCGCACCGTAGAGTTCGCAGAGGCGCTCGATGGCCAGCGACTCCACCTTGTCCACCACCTCGCAGCCTCCGTAGTAACGGGCGCCGGGGTAACCTTCGGCATACTTGTTCGTGAGCACCGAGCCCATGGCCTCCATTACCTCATTGCTGACGAAGTTCTCCGAGGCGATCAGCTCGATACCGTGCATCTGACGGCTGCGCTCGTCGGCAATCAAATCGAAAATCCGGGAATCTCTTTTCATGTTTTGTTTTGGGTTATGAAATCCTTTACGGTCGGTAAAGATAAGGAAATTTGCCGGAATTCCTGCATCCCTCTGCTGTTTTAATCAGATATTTTTCCTATCTTTGCGCTGCAAAATTGGTTGATTTTACCTTAAAAACATACGATTATGAAATTGCTCGAAGGAAAAGTGGCCGTCATCACCGGCGCAGCTCGCGGTATCGGTAAGGCCATCGCCCTCAAATTCGCCTCCGAAGGCGCCAACGTCGCCTTCACCGATCTGGTCATCGACGAGAACGGCAAGGCTACCGAAGCCGAAATCGCCGCTCTCGGCGTCCAGGCCAAAGGCTACGCCTCGAATGCCGCCAACTTCGAAGAGACCCATCAGGTCATCAAACAGATCATGGAGGACTTCGGACGGATCGACATCCTGGTCAACAACGCCGGTATCACGAAGGACGGTCTGATGATGCGCATGTCCGAGGCACAGTGGGACGCCGTGATCACCGTCAACCTCAAGTCGGCCTTCAACTTCATCCACGCCGTAACGCCGATCATGGCCCGTCAGAAGAGCGGCTCGATCATCAACATGTCGTCGGTGGTGGGTGTGAGCGGAAACGCCGGACAGTGCAACTACTCCGCCTCGAAGGCCGGCATGATCGGTCTGGCCAAGTCGATCGCCAAGGAGATGGGTTCGCGCGGCATCCGTGCCAACTGCATCGCCCCGGGATTCATCATGACCGACATGACCGACAAGCTCCCCGACTCGGTCAAGGAGGAGTGGTACAAGCAGATTCCGCTGCGTCGCGGCGGTACGCCCGAGGAGGTTGCCAAGGTGGCCCTGTTCCTCGCTTCGGATCTCTCGTCGTATGTCAGCGGCCAGGTGATCCACTGCTGCGGTGCCATGAACTGCTAAATCGTGACGGGGGGGGGAAAAAAAACGACGCCCCCGGCCAGCTCTTGCGGAGCGCTCTCTTCCCGACGGAACGGAGCGCTCCGTTGTTTTATCTGCCCGGCGGACCGGCTCCGCACCCCCCCTCGGGCAGATCGGACCGGAACGCCCGGTATGGCGCCTGAACCGGGAATCGGCACGGCACCACGCGGGATTGCGAGGCAGCCTGGTGCGGTTTTTGTCGTCAGAAGGTCGATTCTGCCACCGCAAGAGGCTCCATGTCTCCCTTTTTTACTATATTTGCTCCGTATGAAACGACTCGTGACCCTTCTGGCCGCCGTGGCCACCCTGCACGGCATCGCCTCCGCCCAGGAGGCAACCCTTCCGTCCCCCGATGCCCGCACGATCGGCATGGGCGGCGTAATGATGACCAACCTCTCCGGTTCGCATGCCATCTACAACAACGCGGCCCTCTCGGCCTTCTCGCTGACCCCCGCACAGATCTCCTCGTCGTACTACGGGCAGGGCAAGTTCGACTATTATGCCGTCTCGGGCAACTGCCGCCTCGACAACGCCAACCTGGTACAGGCCGGCTGGAGACAGTTCCTGCGCGAACGCGGCAACAACGACATGGCCGTCGATCTGGGCTACACGCGCCGCATCAACGACCGGTGGGCCGTCGGAGTCGTCGCCCGGTACATGCACCTGCGACGCCCCGAGGTATCGTCCGACGCTCTGGCCGCCGATCTGAGCGTCGCCTATCAGCTGCCGCTCGAGAATGTCGGCAGCTACTCGACGCTGCGGGCCGGAGCAAAACTCGCCAACCTCGGCTCGTATCTCTCCCAAACGGACTACATCCTCCCGATGGACCTCACGGCCGGCGTGGCGCTGGATACCTTCGTCACCGACGCCCACGAGATCACGGTCGGCACCGATCTGGGCTACTACTTCTATCCGAAGGCGGTCCGCGGATTCCAGATGTCGATCGGCGCGGAGTACAACCTCATGCAGCTCGTGCAGTTCCGAGGCGGATACCATTTCGGCGAACAGCGCTACTACTATCCGAGTTACTGGTCGGTGGGAGCCGGCGTGCGGATTCTCCATCTGCGGCTCGACTTCGCCTATCTCTTTGCCGAGAAGAACACCCTGCTGCACAACACCTACAGCCTGAGTTTCGGCTTCGACTTCTGACCCGGGAGCCGGCAATGTGACTCCTCCTCAGCGGGGAGGCCAGCAGAGGGGGGGGGTAAAGGAAGACGAGGAGAAACAACAGAAGACACTCAAACCATTCCCCAAGCGGCAAAAGAGGCTCAATGTACAAAAAAAATCTTCCACCGAACGGGTGGAAGATTTTTTCATGCAGACACCGGCCGGGTCGGGCAGCAAGGCACCAAATACCGGCGCCGTCGGACAACAGACCCCAACGACCGGCCATATCGAAGCCCGATGCCGCTTCAGATGCGGCCTTCGCTGCGCAACACCTCCAGCAGTCCGTCGCAACCGTCCTCCAGCAGATCGAGAACCAGCTCGAACCCTTCGTGTCCCTCGTAATAGGGGTCGGGGACGTAGGTCCGGTCGGGATGGTGGCGGCAGAAATCCGTCATGCGGCAGATGCGCCCGGCCGCAGCCCGCGACGGCGCCATCCGATACAGCGTCTCGTAGTTCATGTCGTCCATGACGACAATCCGGTCGAAGCGGTCGAAATCCTCCTCGCGGATCTGACGCGCCCGGTGGGTCAGCGCATATCCGCGCCGCGCCGCCGCACTCCGCATCCGCGGATCGGGCAGATCGCCCCGGTGTCCTCCATACGTTCCGGCCGAATCGACCTCCATCCGGTCGGACAATCCTCCACGCTCGATCCGGTCCCGCAAAATACCCTCGGCAGCCGGCGAACGACAGATGTTGCCCAGGCAGACAAACAGAATTTTCGTTTTCATGGCTGCAAAGATAACTGCAGGACGCGGCAGCACCAAATTTGGACGCCATTTTTTGGGGATCCGACATTCGGAACATCTTTTGCATCCGCGACCGGGCGGAGTCCGGGCGGTTTTCGGCCCGATGACCCGCCGTGGCAGTCCGGCCGTAGCGAAATCCGGAACAACAGGCGTGCGGCAACACTTCGCGGGGGCCGGCGCCGGTACACAAGCGCCCGGAGCGGCACCTCACAAGCCATACCCCCACGGCAAGGGCCTTTCGGACAGGAGCAGCCCCTCTCCGGCGGGATGCCGTTCCGGATCGTCCGCACCCGGCTTCGGCAACGGTCGCGATCCGTAAATTTCGCAATTCCGGCCACCGGCTCCTATACGATCGAAAAATATGACAAATCGGACAATAATTGGAACTCCCGGATTCCCGATATTCCAAGAATTTTCAGTACCTTTGCCCCCGATTTGTTTTCACTGGAAACCGAAAAAACAGAGAACGTATGAAGATGAAAGTAATTGCGATACTGGCCGCCGCCGCGCTGACCGTATCGACGGCTTCCGCTCAGGAACAACCGCACAAGGTGCAGAATGTCGAACTGCTCGACCTGGACGGGAAACCCGCAAAACTGCCCCACTTCGGCGAGAAAAACCTCATGATATTCTATGTCGACCCCGACCGACACAAGCAGAACGAGGAGTTTACCTATGAACTCGAACGCAACCACCGCGCCTCGGGCGACAACATCTACGGCTTCGGCATCATGAACCTCAAGGATGCCCCGATGATCCCCAACGGCATGGCCCGCAGCATGGCCAAGAAACGCACCGAAAAGAACGGCGCCACGGTCCTCGCCGACGAAAACCGCACGCTGAGCACGGCGTGGGGACTGGGCGACTGCAACAACCAGTTCGTGCTGATCCTCGTCTCGAAGGAGGGCGAAATCGTCTTCCTGCGCAAAGGCGTCCTCTCCGAGGCCGACAAGCAGGCTTTTTACAAAACGGTCGAGAAGTATCGATAACGCATGCTGCGCCGATCCGCCCTGTTTTCTCTCGTGATCGTCTTCACGGGAGCCCTCCTCCCCGCGGTTGCTCAGGACCCCGGCATGTATGTCACCCAGCAGGGTGACACCATCCGCTACACCTACACCCCTCTGCCTCAGGAAAAGCCCCGAAAGAAGCCCTTCCTCAGACGCGTCGTGGACTATTTCGGCGAATCGACTACCGATCGTACCTTCGAAAAGAAGATCGACTTCACCTTTGCCGGCGGCCCCAGCTATTCGAAAAGCACCAGCCTCGGCATCGGTGTGCTGGCCGCTGGCCTCTACCGGCTCGACCGTACCGACTCGATCACCTCGCCCTCCGACGTCTCGGTCTTCGCGAGTGTCTCGATCACCGGATTCTACACGGTCGGAATCTCCGGAAACACCATCTTTGCCCGGAACAAGCAGCGCGTGATCTACTCCGCCGAGTTCATCTCCGCGCCGCGCGACTTCTGGGGAATCGGCTATGACAACGCCCTCCACAACCCGGCGAGCTCCTATGCCGAAAAGCGAATCCAGATCAAGGGCCAGTATCAGCGCGAGATCCTGCCCCACACCTATGTGGGCGGACTCGTCAACTTCGACTATACGCGCGGCCTGCGCTTTACGAAACCCGAGTATCTCGCCGGCGAGAATACCAGCTACACGGCAACCGGAATCGGTGCCGTCGCCGAGTATGACAGCCGCGACTTCATCTCCAACCCCTTCCGCGGCGTCTACATCAGCCTGCAGGAGACGCTCTTCCCCAAGGGACTCGGAAACTGCGGGAAGACCCTCTGGCAGACCACCTTCATCGCCGATGCCTACCACAAGGTGTGGAACGGCGGTATCCTGGCCACGGACCTCTATGCCGAATTCAACTCCGACGGAACCCCCTGGCCCATGCTCGCCCGTCTGGGCGACAACCAGCGCATGCGGGGATACTACCTCGGACGCTTCACCGACAACGACATGATCACCTTCCAGATCGAGCTCCGGCAGCGGATCTGGCGGCGAATCGGCGGTGTCGTCTGGGGCGGCGCCGGCAACGTCTTCCCCTCGTTTGGAAAGTTCGACTGGAGCAAAACCCTCCCCAACTACGGCGTCGGCCTGCGCTGGGAACTCAAGAGACGTGTCAACGTCCGTATCGACTACGGCTTCGGAAAGGATACCAACAGCTTCCTGCTGAGTATCAACGAGGCCTTCTAACCGACCAAGTATAGATTATGAGTGTTGTTAAGAATCGGAAAGAGATGAGCCCCAAGGAGCCGCGACGGATCGTCAAGACCCGCAGCCGCTTCACCACGCTGCTGACGATCTACTTCTTCGTCGTGCTGATCATTCCGAACTGTGTGCTGGCAAATACGGAGTCCTACTCCGTCTGGTCGACCGAGGCGCTGATCCTCATCCCCCTGGGATTCTACATGATGTGGAGTGTCGCCCTGCGCCGATCGGGCGTGATGATCTGGCTCGGCTTCCCCTTCATCTTCTTCTGCGCCTTCCAGATCGTGCTGCTCTACCTGTTCGGCAACTCGATCATCGCGACCGACATGTTCACCAACGTCCTGACGACCAACCCCGGCGAGGCCGGTGAACTGCTCGGCAATATCTACCCCTCGGTGGTGCTGGTGTGCGTGCTCTACCTGCCGCTGCTGTGGCTCGCCGCCCGCGAAATCGCCCACAAGCGGTACATCACCCCCACCTCGCGCATCAACATCGGATTGACCGGCGCCGTCGTCTTCGCCTTCGGCCTGCTGGCCCTGATCCCGGCCTACCACGTCAGCGAAAACAAGCACGTGCTGCGCGACGAGATCTTCCCCGTCAACGTCTTCTACAACCTCGGGCTGAGCGGCTCGGAGTTCCGCAAGTCGCACAACTTCGCCCAAAGCTCCGAAGGGTTCTCCTACGAGGCCCGGCGGACGGCCCGGATCCCCGAACGCGAGGTCTATGTCTACATCATCGGCGAGGCCGCCCGGGCCATGAACTGGCAGCTCTACGGCTACGAACGCGAGACGAATCCGCGGCTGTCGAAGATGGACGACCTGGTGGTCTTCCGCAACCTGCTGACCCAGAGCAACACCACGCACAAGAGCGTGCCGCTGATCCTCTCGTCGGTGGCTACGGACGAACACGAGGAGCTCTATCGCCGCAAGGGTTTGCCGGCCCTGTTCAACGAGGTGGGCTTCGACACGTGGTTCGTCTCGAACCAGTCGCCCCAGGGTGCCATGATCGACAATCTGGCGCACGACGCCAAGCATCTGATCTACATCCGTTCGCCGCGTCGGGACATGCAGCTGCTCGAGGAGGTGAAGAAGATCCTCGAAACGAGCCGTGAACAGAAGATCCTCATCGTGCTCCACTGCTACGGATCGCACTTCAGCTACCACCAGCGCTACCCGCGGGAGTTTGCCCGCTTCCTGCCCGACGATGACGTGGCCATCGCCCCGCAGCACCGTCAGACGCTGGTCAACGCCTACGACAACTCGATCCTCTACACGGACCACTTCCTGGCCGAGACGATCGACTACCTGCGTTCGCTCGAAGGGACGGCCTCGGCGCTGCTCTACTGTGCGGACCACGGCGAAGATCTGATCGACGACGACCGCGAACGGTTCCTCCACGCCTCGCCCACCACGACGGCCTACCAGCTCTACGTGGCATCGCTGGCCTGGTTCTCGGAGGAGTATCAGCGCTATTTCCCCGAAAAGGTGGCTGCCGCCCGGGCCAACGAAACGGCCCCCGCCACGTCGCATGCCATCTTCCACACGATGGCCGACATGGCCTCGATTGAGGGCCGTTACCTCTCGACGCGGGTTTCGCTTGTCAGCCCCGACTTCGACCGTCAGGCACCCCGCTTCTACCTGAACGATCACAACGAGGCGGTACCCTATCCCAAAACCGGACTGCGGCAGGAGGATTACGAGGTATTCCGCCGCTACGGCATCGAATTATAGCATCCGGGGGGGGGCCGAAGTGAGGGCTACCCAAACAGGGTCGGAGACGAGGACGGGACCGGAGAGGCAGCCCCGGGACCGGGCCAGGGACAAGGTGTGGAGGCCGGGAGGCAACCCGCTGGCTGGATCAGAGACAAGGCGGGGGATCAAAAAGGTCCCCACGGACTGCGCCAGGAACGAGAAAGGAGCCGGAGAGGCCCCGCGGGACTGGACCAGAGATAAAAACGGAGTCAGAAATGCGCCCCGGGACAGAGCCAGAGACAAAACGGGACAGAGATACCCCGGCCAGGATCCAAGGGCAAGAAGTGGAGGCCGGGTGACCACGCCGGCTGTCGATTCTCCGGCCTCAGCGAATAAACAGATCCGGTCTGGAGATCTTGTCCAGACCGGATCTGTTCTTTATGCGGAAGATGTCCGGAACCAAATCCCCTCGACAACCGAAAACGCACAAAAAAGGCAGAGGCCGCAACCCGTCAGGGCGCGGCCTCTGTCATGCTTTTTTCCTCCCGATTTATTTCGAAGCCTCGACGGAAACCTTGCGGAACTCCTTCATCAGTTTCGAAATCTCCAGAGCGGATTTGCGGGCACGGGTGCCGGCAGCCTTGTTGTTTTTCTCAACCTGAGCGGCTGCATTGGCAGCGAATACCTCAAACTCGGCATTGATTTTTTCTACTAACTCTTTCATGGTTTTGTGTAAGTTTAATTGTTTTTGGAGTTTTGGGCTTGTTATCAACGCAAAGATATAAAAATATTCTAAACAACGCCTTCCGAAGGCGGAAAAACGCGCATTTTTCGTCGAAAATTCCCCCGTTGAAGGGGTTATACCCCCTTTTTGGCGATCGCAGGATGTCAAAAACGTCCTTTCGACAGATCCGATCCGTCCCGATCCCCGCGGCGGAATCCCTTCGCAAAGGCCGCCGAACGCCTCGCACAACTGCCGCGCCGCCCTCCGCAGCCCGTTTCCGGTGCACACCGCCGCGTCCGATCCGGAGCGCGATACCCAAAAATGAGGATTGTCAATCTCGGAAGAAAATTGTAATTTTGGGGCCAAATACAACAGTTGTAAAATGCGTCTTTCCGAATTGAAAAGCGGCGAATCCGCCACGATCATCAAGGTCATGGGTCACGGAGGCTTCCGGCGCCGCATCATGGAGATGGGTTTTGTGCGCGGAGAGAGGGTTCAGGTGATTCTCAACGCCCCGCTCAAGGACCCCATCGAATACCGGATCATGGGTTACGACATCTCGCTGCGCCGCAGCGAGGCCGAAATGGTCGAGGTGCTCTCCGACGCCGAGGCCGACGAATACCTCGCCCGCCGCGACGAGCGGATCCGCAAGGCGACCGAAGCCTCGGGCAGCGGCTCCGACGGCCAGACCGGCAGCGACTCCCCGAACAAGGAGGACCACGACGACGGCTGTGCGTCGATCGAGGATGTCCTCGCCCGTCAGAGCCGGACGATTGCCGTAGCACTCGTCGGGAACCCCAACAGCGGCAAAACCTCGCTCTTCAACGCCATCTCGGGCGGCCACGAACACGTCGGCAACTACAGCGGCGTGACGGTCGGCGCCAAGGTCGGCCACTGCGTCTACCGCGGCTACCACTTCGAGATCACCGACCTGCCCGGCACCTACGCCCTCTCGGCCTACTCGCCCGAGGAGCGCTACGTGCGGATGCACCTGGCCACGAAGACCCCCGACGTGGTCATCAACTCGGTCGTCGCCTCGAATATCGAGCGAAACCTCTACCTGACCACCGAACTCATCGACATCAATCCCCGCATGGTCGTGGCCCTGAACATGTACGACGAACTGAAGGCCAGCGGCGCACAGCTCGACTACGACAGTCTGGGCCGCATGCTGGGTGTACCGATGGTTCCGGTCGAGGCCCGTAACAACAAGGGTATCAACGACCTGCTCGACACGGTGATCAATGTCTACGAGAACCGCGACGAACGCGTGCGCCACATCCATATCAACATGGGTCCCGTCATCGACGAGAGCCTGCGCAAGCTCAACGGCGACATGAGCATCCACCGCGACGAACTGCCCAAGGCCTTCCCGCCCCGCTACTGGGCCATGAAGATGCTCGAGGGCGACAAGCAGGCCGAAGAGGCCCTGCACGGCTGCGAACGCTACCCGGTGTGGGTCGAGATCCGCGACCGCGAGGCCAAACGCATCTCCGAAGCCCTGGGCGAGGATGTCGAGACGGCATTCGCCAACCAGAAGTACGGATTCATCCAGGGGGCGCTCAAGGAGACCTTCACCCCCGGCAAACGCGAAGAGGTGACCGCTACGGCGCTGATCGACACCTTCGTCACCCACAAGCTGTGGGGCTTCCCGATCTTCTTCGCCCTGATGGCGCTGATGTTCTGGTGCACGTTCAGCATCGGCGCCTACCCCCAGGCCTGGATCGACGCCCTGGTCGGCTGGATCGGCCGCGGCGTGGATGCCCTGATGCCCGCCGGACCGTTGCGCGACATGATCGTCGACGGCATCATCGGCGGCGTCGGATCGGTCATCGTCTTCCTGCCCAACATCATGATCCTCTACCTGTTCATCGCCTTCATGGAGGATTCGGGATACCTGGCCCGCGCCGCCTTCATCATGGACCGCGTCATGCACCGCATCGGCGTCCACGGCAAGTCGTTCATCCCGATGATCATGGGATTCGGCTGCAACGTCCCCGCCATCATGGCCTGCCGCACCATCGAAAGCCGCAGCAGCCGGCTGATCACCATCCTGATCACCCCCTTCATGTCGTGCAGCGCCCGCATCCCGATCTACATCCTGCTGACGGGCGTCTTCTTCCCCGAAAACGCCGGAGCCGTCATGGTGGGTCTCTATCTGCTGGGCGTCGTGGTCGCCGTGATCACCGCCCGCCTCATGCGTCGGTTCCTCTTCCCGGTGGACGAGACCCCCTTCGTCATGGAGCTGCCCCCCTACCGGCTGCCGACCTGGAAGACCACCGTCGCCCACATGTGGGACAAGTGCGCGCAGTACCTCAAGAAGATGGGAGGCATGATCCTCATCGCCTCGGTCATCGTCTGGGCCCTGAGCTACTACCCCCGTTCGGAAAAGAGCGTCGGCGCCGAGGCCCACTACGAGAACTCCTACCTCGGACGGATCGGAAAGGGTTGCGAACCGGTATTCCGCCCGCTGGGATTCAACTGGAAGGCCAGCGTGGCCCTGCTCTCGGGACTGCCGGCCAAGGAGATCGTCGTCTCGACGCTCGGCGTCCTCTATGCCGAGGCACCGCAGGCCGAGGCTGCTCCGGCTGCCGGAAGCACGACTCCGGCAACGTCGGAGGCTTCGGACATCCAGACCGCACAGTCGCCCGAGACGATCGGCATCATCGGCGGTGCGGATGCACAAACTCAGATCGCCGTCACGGCACCGGCCGAAGACCCCGCCGCGCAGGAATCCGTCCGAATCGCCGAAGCGGCAGGATCCGATGCCGGCTCGGATGAGGAGGCGGAACTCGAATCGCTCGGCGAACGGCTGCTCGGCAGCGGCGACTTCACGAAGGCCTCGGCCCTGGCCTTCCTCGTCTTCATCCTGCTCTACTTCCCCTGCATCGCCACGGTCGTCGCCATGGGATCGGAGGCCGGCTGGAAGTGGGCCGTCGCATCGATTCTCTACAATACGGCCGTCGCGTGGGTGATCTCGTGGATCGTCTACCTGGTGGCCCGCATCTTCTGACGCGATGGGCGTACAGGACTATATCGTTGCGGTGATCGTCGGCGCAGCCGTGGCTACGGCCGTCGTCTGGTTCTGGAGGCTGCTGTGCGGCCGGCGAAGGGGCGGATGCGCCTCCTGCGCCTCGACAAACTGCCCCCTGAAGGAGAAGATGCGAAAATAAATTTGCGTATACACGCCTCTTGCGCTATATTTGCCGCCCGAAAACGGCGGAACTCCGCAGCGAAGCCGACTCTCAAAAGGTCGGCTTCGCCGTTTTTCGGACCTTCCGCGCGCAAAAAACCGTGTGTGAACGTAACGTGATTCTATGACCGGACTATTCTACATTCTCTTCTTCTGGCTCCTGGGCAACGGCCTGAGCCTGCTCACCGGCGGCTACATCTCCGGAAACATCATCGGACTGATCCTCCTCTTCGCATCGTTATGCCTGCACTGGGTCAAGGCCGAAACCATCCGTCCCGCCGCCCGCTTCCTGCTCGGCGCCATGGCCCTCTTCTTCGTCCCCTACGGCGTCGGCCTGATGGACTCCTACCAGGTGATCCTCGAAAACCTCTGGGCCATCCTCGTCTCGGGAATCGTCTCGACGATCCTCGTCCTGGTGGTCGCCGGCAAAACCTATCAAAGTCTCAACCGCAGAGTCCGTCTGCGCCACATCAAACAACAACGTCACGATGCTTGATTTCAACTTTCTCCGTTCGGATCTCTTCCTGCTCACCCTCACCGTGGGGCTCTACTGCCTGGGCGGGATGATCTACCGCCGCATGCGCCTGCCGCTGCTCCACCCCGTTCTGCTGACCTTCGTCGCCGTGATCGTCTTCCTCAAGTGCACCGGTATCGACTATCCGCGCTATCAGGAGGCTACCGGCATCCTCAATTTCGCCCTCGGCATGTCGGTCGTCGCACTGGGATACCTCCTCTACGAGCAGGTCGAGCGGCTGCGCAGCAGTCTGATGCCCGTCGCCGTGGCCACGCTGGCCGGGTGTGTCGTCGGCGTGCTGAGCGTCGTCTACATCGCCGAAGCCTTCGGCGTCGAGCGCCAGATCCTCAATTCGCTCGCCCCGAAGTCGGTCACCGTCCCCATCGCCGTGTCGGTCGCCGGACCGCTCGGCGGAAACGTCTCGGTCACCTCGGTGGTGGTCTTCTGCGTCGGCATCTTCGGCAGTATCTTCGGCGAGTGGGTGCTCCGCCGCTGCGGCGTGCGTGACCCCGAAGCCCGCGGTTTCGCCCTCGGCGCCGCCGCCCACGGAATCGGTACGGCCCGCGCCATCGAAATCGGCGCCGTCGAGGGTGCGCTGAGCGGTCTGGCCATGGCCCTGATGGGACTCGCCACGGCCCTGCTCGTCCCCTTCATGGAGCACTATCTCTATTGACAAGACGTCCGGATCGGGCCCCGGACCCCCTCTGGAATCGCCTCCAAAAGACGGCCGACCCCCGACGGGTCGGCTTTTTTGTTCCTATAATTTTTTAATATTTCCGCAAGAATCCCTATCTTTGCGGCCAGTACACAAATATCCAAACACATCTCAAAATGGCAAAAGCAGTCAATATCGCCCGTTCGCACCGGATGGACGGAATCGGAGAGTACTATTTTTCGCGTCGTCTGCGCGAAATCGCCGAGATTGAGGCCCAGACCGGCCGTCAGATCATCAAACTCGCCATGGGAAGCCCCGACCTTCCGCCCCACCACTCCGTAATCGAATGCCTCGGAAAGGAGGCACAGCGCCCCGATGTACACAAATACATGTCCTATCAGGGTGAGCCCATTCTGCGAAAGGCTTTTGCCGACTGGTACAAGAAGTGGTATCATGTCGATCTGGACTTCAAGTCGGAGATCTATCCGCTGATCGGTTCGAAGGAGGGTATCATGCACATCTGCATGACGTTCCTCAATCCCGGCGACAAGGTCCTCGTCCCGAACCCCGGCTACCCGACCTACTCGGCCGGCGTGAAGCTCGCCGGCGGCGTCATGATCCCCTACTCGCTCAACAAGCAGACGAACTTCTACCCCGATTTCGAGGCCATCGAGAAGGCCGGCCTCGACGGCGTGAAGATCATGCTCGTCAACTACCCCAACATGCCGACCGGTCAGGTGGGCTCGATGGAGCTCTTCAAGAAGCTCGTCGAGTTCGGCGCCAAGCACAACATCCTGATCGTGCACGACAACCCCTACAGCTTCATCCGCAACTCGGCCGGTCCGCTCTCGATCATGGCCGTCGACGGTGCGAAGGATGTCGCCCTGGAACTCAACTCACTCTCGAAGGGCCACTCGATGGCCGGATGGCGTGTCGGCGTCATCGTCGGCAAGGCCGAGTGGATCAAGGACATCATGACCTTCCGCAGCAACATGGATTCCGGCATGTTCTACCCGATCCAGGCCGCTTCGGCCACGGCCCTGGCCCTGGGCGAGGATTGGTACAAGGAGCTCAACGCCATCTACTACGGCCGTGAGAAGCAGGCCTACGAACTGCTCAACGCCCTCGGCTGCACCTACCGCGAGCATCAGGCCGGACTCTTCGTCTGGGCCGAACTGCCCGAGGACTACAAGGGTGACTGCTTCTCGTTCTCGGACGAGGTGATGGAGAAGGCCGACGTCTTCCTCACGCCGGGCGGAATCTTCGGTTCGGAGGGTCTGCGCTACATCCGCATCACGCTCTGCTGCCCCGAGGAGCTGCTCAAGAAGGCTACCGACAGGATCAAGGCCGCCTTCGGAAAATAGCAGACAAACTACTGCCGAGTCCCGTTAAGCGAAGCCGCCGTCTCCCGTATGGAAGGCGGCGGCTTTGTCGTTCGAAGGCCTGTCTGAGAAGGAAGACTACTCCTTCACGATGCGGATTGAGAGGATTCGGTCGCCGCGGCGGATGTCGTCGATGACGTCCAGCCCCTCGACCATCTGCCCGAAGCAGGTGTGGACCCCGTCGAGATGCTTCGTGTTCTCCCGGTTCATGCAGATGAAGAACTGCGAGCCGCCGGTATCCTTGCCGGCATGGGCCATCGACAGCACGCCCCGGTCGTGACGCTGGCGCGGCGCCGAGGTCTCACACTTGATCGTGTAGCCCGGGCCTCCCGTACCGTCGCCCCGCGGGCAGCCGCCCTGGATCACGAAGTCGGGAATCACCCGGTGGAAGGTCAGTCCGTCGTAAAATCCGTGTTCGGCCAGGTCGACGAAGTTGGCCACGGTTCCCGGGGTCTCGTCGGCATAGAGTTCGGCCTTCATCGTCCCCTTCTCGGTCTCAATGATCGCGTAGGTTTTCATGGATTTTCGCTTTTATCAGTTCACGTTTATTCGGTCACCCGGACCTTGGCGGCTGCGGCCTTCACCCGCGTGCGCAGGGCGTCGAGATCGCTCCCCAGCGGTTCGTAACCCACGACAACACCCATGCGGCGGTTAACCCGAGCTGTGGGTTTGCCGAAGATGCGGATGTCGGTGCGCGGGTTGTCGGCCAGCGCCTCGGCGATGCCCTCGTACTGCGGTGCCGAGGTCTCGATCGGCGAGAGGATCACGGCGCTGGCGCCCATCCGCTCGAAGGTGATCTCCGGGATCGGCAGCCCGAGCACGGCCCGCAGGTGGAGTTCAAACTCGTTGAGATTCTGCGTACCGGCCAGCGTCACCATGCCCGTATCGTGCGGACGCGGCGAGAGTTCGGAGAAGTAGACGCCGTTCTCGTGGCTCAGGAAGAACTCCACGCCCCAGATGCCGGCACCGGTCAGGGCCTCGGTCACGGCTGCGGCCATGCGCTGCGCCTCGGCCAGATGTTCCGGCGCGATGTGCGGCGACTGGAAGCTCTCGCGGTAGTCACCCCCCTTCTGCACGTGGCCGATCGGCGGGCAGAAGAGCGTCGGGCCGTTCTTCTGCGTGACGGTCAGCAGCGTAATCTCGCTGTCGAAGCGGATGAACTCCTCGACGATCAGTTCGCGAATGTCGCCGCGCGACCCTTCGCAACCGTAGTGCCAGGCCGCCTCGATCTCCTCGGGACCCTTGACCACGGACTGACCCTTGCCCGAGGACGACATCAGCGGCTTCACCACGCAGGGATAGCCGATGCGGTCGGCCGCCTCACGCAGCTCCTCGAGCGTGCGGGCATAGAAGTATCGGGCGGTCTTCAGTCCGAGCTCCTTGGCTGCCAGGTCGCGGATCGCCTTGCGGTTCATCGTATAGTTCACGGCCCGGGCGCTCGGCGTCACCTGAATGCCTTCGCGTTCGAAATCGTAGAGGCGTTCGGTGCGGATGGCCTCGATCTCCGGCACGATCAGGTCGGGACGGTGCTTGGCCACCACGGCCGCCAGGGCATCGCCGTCGAGCATGTCGAAGACCTCGCAGGCATCGGCCACCTGCATGGCCGGAGCCCCGGCATACTTGTCGCAGGCCACGACCGTCTGGCCCAGCCGCTGGGCCGCAATCACGAACTCCTTGCCCAGTTCGCCCGAGCCCAGAAGCAGTATTTTTTTCATGTGCGTTGTAAATTTATGGGATTCTTACGACAAAGATAGGATTTTTTCCGTACTCCGCGGCATGCCGGGGCGGTTCTTTGCAGCGGAAAGGGCATTTCGGGCGTCGGAAAGGGGGCCTCGGCGATGAAACGGAGTCCGAAGAAGGCATAGGCCGGGTGAAGGCGGAGCCCTGCTGATACATGGGATGGACCGGGAAAAGGCGGAGGCCGGGAAAGAACCCATAAAAAACTCCTCCCCCGGGGATGGGGGGGGAAGAGTTCTTCGTTCAGGGGTGGAGGTGGCGGGAGTCGAACCCGCGTCCAAACAGGGAGCCCGAAAGCTTTCTACACGCTTAGTCGCCGTTTGATCCTTCTCCCCGTGCCTGGCAGGCAACAACCCAGCGCGGGGCCCAGTCCCTTGAATTTCGCACGCCGGCCGGGACTTCCGGTGCACTATCTCTAAATGAATGATACCCCGTATGGAGAGACATTAAAGAGCGGAACGCCCCTCCGGGATACTCGTCGCCCGGACTCCTGGGCCCAGGCGATTAAGCTAATTTTCCTTGAAAATTAGGCAGCGAGTGCGTAGCTGTTATTGCCATTTGTAGTTCGAGCGTCGGGATTTACGAGCCGCCACACAGCGCTCGGCGTGCTTACAATCAAACTCTGCCTGCTGTCAAAACCGGGCACCCCCGGAGTTTGGCCGCTTTCAGTTGTCGACCGTAGACGGCGGCAAAGATAATACATTTTTCCCGAATTTCGACCACAGGGATCCCGTTCCGGATATTTTTCTTATCTTTGAAGGCGAAAAAACGAGACTCTCATGGATCAGCCAATGGATCAAAAATATGTTGTCAGACTCCGCGACGTGGCCATCTACCACGCCGACGACCCCTTCGGAAGCGTCTCCGAGAAGAAACTCCTCCAGCAGGGCGAGATGGTCCTCTCGGAGGTCAACCTCACGGTCCGCCCCGGCGAATTCGTCTACCTGATCGGGCGCGTCGGCAGCGGCAAGAGCTCGCTGCTGAAGACCCTCTACGCCGAGATGCAGCTGCTGACGGGCGAAGGCGAGGTGGCCGGATTCGACCTGCGCAAACTCCGCCGGAAGGATATCCCCTACCTGCGCCGCAAGATCGGCATCGTCTTCCAGGACTATCAGCTGCTGACCGACCGCAACGTCTTCATGAACCTCTACTACGTGATGAAGGCTACGGGCTGGAAGAACGAGTCGGAGATCCGCGAACGCATCGACAAGGTGCTCGGGATGGTCGAACTCGGGGCGAAGAGCTACAAGATGCCCTTCGAACTCTCGGGCGGCGAGCAGCAGCGTCTGGTCATCGCCCGCGCCCTGCTCAACCGCCCCGAGGTGCTGCTGGCCGACGAGCCGACCGGGAATCTCGATCCGGTGACGGCCGACGGCATCATGAAGCTCTTCCAGAAGATCGCCGAGAACGGTTGCGCCGTGGTGATGTCGACCCACAACACCGCCCTGATCGAGAACTACCCCGCCCGGGCCATTCTCTTTGCCAAGGGCCATATCCGCGAGGTCGATCTCAAGGCCGAACTGGCCTGAGCCGGTACCGGCCGCCCCGCACAATCTCCACAGCGGCCTTACCTTCCCACCTAAATATAAAAGGAGCAGCGGCAGCCGCTCCAGGCGGCACCCTGCGCGGCGAAAACGACACGGGCAGACACGCTCCGAAAAAGGGGAAATCCGGATCCGCGGATGTTCAGTCCGTGCCCCGATCCGCACGGACACGACCCCGCCCGCAACGGCCAAATAACAGCCCGGGCAACTTGGTAAATCCGAAACTTTTTCGTACATTTGTACGATATTTGAAAACTTGAGATGAGTACCGAATCAGAAATCGTTAAGAAACAGGAAGAAGAATATTCCGCATCCAACATCCAGGTCCTCGAAGGCCTGGAAGCCGTGCGGAAACGCCCCGCCATGTATATCGGCGACATCGGCGAAAAGGGTCTCCACCACCTCGTCTACGAGGTCGTCGACAACTCGATCGACGAGGCCCTGGCCGGCTATTGCACCGACATCGACGTCACGATCAACGAGGACAACTCCATTACCGTCAAGGATAACGGCCGCGGTATCCCGACCGGTTTCCATGAAAAGGAGGGCAAATCCGCGCTGGAGGTCGTCCTGACGGTACTCCATGCCGGCGGTAAGTTCGACAAGGGCAGCTACAAGGTCTCGGGAGGTCTGCACGGCGTCGGCGTATCGTGCGTCAACGCCCTCTCGACGCTGCTGATCGCCGAGGTCCACCGCGAAGGCAAGATCTTCCGCCAGACCTACTCCAAAGGCAAACCCACCTCGCCCGTCGAGGTCATCGGCGAGTGCTCGGACCGCGGAACCATCATCACCTTCAAGCCCGATGCCGAGATCTTCACCCATACGACCGAATACAAGTACGATATCCTGGCCAACCGTCTGCGCGAGCTGGCCTTCCTGAACAAGGGTATCCGGCTGAACCTCTACGACCGCCGTCCCGACGAGGAGGGCAAACTCCGCGAAGACCACTTCCACTCGGAGGAGGGTCTGAAGGAGTTCGTCAAGTACCTCGACGCTACGCGCGGGACCCCGATCATCGACCAGATCATCTATCTCGATACGGAAAAGAACGGCGTCCCCGTCGAGGTGGCCATGCAGTACAACGACTCCTTCTCGGAGAACGTCCACTCGTACGTCAACAACATCAACACCATCGAGGGCGGTACCCATCTGACCGGCTTTCGCCGCGCGCTGACCCGCACGCTCAAGAAGTACGCCGAGGATTCGGGCATGCTCTCCAAGCTGAAGTTCGACATCAACGGCGATGACTTCCGCGAGGGTCTGACGGCCGTGGTCTCGGTCAAGGTGGCCGAACCGCAGTTCGAAGGTCAGACCAAGACCAAACTCGGTAACGACGAGGTCGCCGCAGCCGTCGATCAGGCCATGGCCGCAGCCCTTGGCGACTACCTCGAGGAGAACCCCAAGGATGCCAAGGCCATCGTGCAGAAGGTGATCCTCGCCGCTACGGCCCGCCACGCCGCCCGCCACGCCCGCGAACTCGTCCAGCGCAAGACCGTCCTCTCGGGTGCGGGTCTGCCCGGAAAGCTCGCCGACTGCACGAGCCGCGACCGTTCGGAGGCCGAGATCTTCTTCGTCGAGGGAGACTCCGCAGGCGGTACGGCCAAGTCGGGTCGTGACCGCAACTTCCAGGCCATCATGCCGCTGCGAGGCAAGATCCTGAACATCGAGAAGGCCCAGGAGCACAAGATGTGGGAGAACGAGGAGATCAAGAACATGTTCCTCGCCCTGGGTGTCAAGATCGGCACCGAGGAGGACTCCAAGGCGCTGAACCTCGAAGGGTTGCGATACAACAAGATCATCATCATGACCGATGCCGATGTCGACGGAAGCCACATCGCCACGCTGATGCTCACCTTCTTCTTCCGCAAGATGAAGGAGCTCATCGAGAACGGCCACGTCTACATCGCCACCCCGCCCCTCTACCTGGTGAAGAAAGGCAAACAGGAGCGTTACTGCTGGACCGAGAAGGAGCGCGACGAGATCACTGCCGAATTCGGCAAGGGTGCCCACGTACAGCGTTACAAAGGTCTTGGTGAGATGAACGCCCACCAGTTGTGGGAGACCACGATGAACCCCGACACGCGCATTCTGCGTCAGGTCAACATCGAGAACGCCGCCGAAGCCGACCGCATCTTCTCGATGCTGATGGGCGACGACGTGCCGCCCCGCCGCGAGTTCATCGAGCGCAACGCCCACTACGCGAACATCGACGCCTAAGTTTGATATACGGAGGAGGACTGTCCGTCGGACGGTCCTCTTTTTTACGCACACGCAGCAAACCAACAAACCGCTAAATACCTCACAAGATGAAAGTTACGGTAATCGGAGTAGCCGGAGGAACCGGCTCGGGAAAATCCACGCTCGTCAAACGGCTGCAGGAGGCCTTCGTCGGCGACGACGTGGCGACGCTCTGCCACGACTACTACTACAAGGCCCATCCCGAACTCACCTACGAGGAGCGCACGAAGCTCAACTACGACCATCCCCAGGCCTTCGATACCGAGATGCTCGTCGAGCACATCAAGGCGCTGAAGAACAACGTGCCGATCGAACACCCGGTCTACTCGTTCGTCGAGCACGACCGCATGCCCGAAACCGTCTGCGTGAAACCCTCGAAGGTGATCATCGTCGACGGAATCCTGATCTTTGAGAACAAGGAGCTGCGCGATCTGATGGACATCAAGGTCTATGTCGATACGGATGCCGACATCCGGCTGGCGCGACGCATTCTGCGCGATGTCTGCGAACGCGGCCGCACGATGCAGTCGGTCATCACGCAGTACACCTCGACGGTGAAGCCCATGCACGACGAGTTTGTCGAGCCGTCGAAGAAGTATGCCGACGTCATCATCCCCGAGGGCGGATTCAACTCCGTAGCCGTCAGCATGCTGATCCAGAGCATCCGCTCGCTCATCGAACGCGAAAAATAGCGATAAATACAAAAGTGACCGACCGGATCCCGACCCAACAAGGAGTCGGGATCCGCTGTTTTACAGGATGTTGACTGGCGGCGACCATTACCGGACAGTTCCGGATTTGGAAATCCGGTTTTAAAGAGCTATCTTTGCCGACCGAAAACGTGAATCAGACATGAACATGCGCGGCAGACATAATCTCAGAAATGCTCAGCGGGGTCCCATCCGGGCTCTGCAGACGGTGCATGTCCATTGGTTCAGCGGCTTCATCTGAGTCTGACATTACCTCGCAGGGAGGGGAAGGAGCCCACAGGCGTCAGCAGCCCGGAAACGTGGCGGGGAGGGAAAAACGTAGAATCGTCAGCCCGACCACCCGCACAACCGAACAGGTATCAGTCCGGATACGCCGCGCCACACAAACGTTCAATCCGAATACGCACAAGGCAAAACCAAACCGGTCTTAACGCGGGCGCCCGAGCTGAATACAACCGCACAGGTACCAGGTCCGGATACGCACAAGGCATAACCGAACCGGTCTCAGCGCGGAGCGAGGCAGAATGCAACCGCGCAGGTACCAGGTCCGAATACGCACAAGGCAAAACCAAACCGGTCTTAACGCGGGTCCCGGGCTGAATGCAACCGCACAGGTACCAGGTCCGGATACGCCGACGAGGTCCATCCGCCCAAAGAGGCATTTTCGGAAACAGGGACCGGCGAGAAAGGTTCCCGGCCATGCCAGGAAGCGACAAAAGGGGCTTTGTCACGGAATGCGGCAGGCGGTCACGCCCGATGCTTGAACGCCGAGAAGCTGCAACGAACAGGCTGCGAGTCCTCCTCCACCCCAGATCATCTTCTACCCTGCACCCCGCTCCCGGGACGTCATGCACGATTCCGGATATTCACAAACACAATTACAAACAACCTGCTCCCGGCGGACGATCAGTCCCGTCGACTGCATCCGCGTGCGGAGCGTAAAGAGGTATTACGATGTTTCGCATACTCATTCTGCTGTTCGCAGGAATCGGACTCGGCTACATCCTGCGCCGCCGTCCGATCTGCCATAAAACCGAAACCGGCGTACAGGTAACCATCGCCGCCCTGCTCTTTGTCTTCGGATGTTCGATCGGTTCGAACCGCCAGCTGATCGGCGGCCTCGGACAGTATGGCGGTCAGGCGCTGCTGATCGCCGCTCTGGCTACCGCAGGCAGCCTGCTGGCCGGCTGGGCCGCACAACGCTTCATTTTCCGGAAAGGAGGTCGCTTATGAAATCGAATCTGCTGATATTCGGATGCTTCGCCGCAGGAATCCTGCTTGGTCTCTCGGGCCTGGAACCCCAATGGCTCCATCATCCCGACCTCTCGGTGCTGTTGCTCTCGGCGCTGATCCTCCAGGTTGGCATCGGACTCGGAGCCAGCGACAATCTGAAGCAGGTCATCCGCTCGCTCCGTCCGCGGATGCTGCTGCTGCCGATCTGCACCATCGTCGGGTCACTGCTCTTTGCGGCGCTCGCCACGCTGCTGCCCGGAGGACGTTCGCTGACGGAGTGTCTGGCCGTCGGGAGCGGTTTCGGATACTACTCGCTCTCATCGGTGCTGATCGCCAACATCGGCGTCCAGTCGCTCGGAGCCGACGGTGCGGCCGAATTGGCCACCGTAGCGCTGTTGGCCAACGTCGCCCGCGAGATGTGCGTCCTCTTCTGTCTGCCGCTCTTCGCCCGCTGGTGCGGACGCATCGCCCCGATCTCCGCCGCCGGGATCAACTCGATGGATGTCTGCCTGCCGGCCATCGTGCGCTATTCGGGAGGCAGTGCACAACTCGTGCCGCTGGCCATTCTCCACGGTATTGCGCTCGAAATCAGCGTCCCGATGCTGATCACCTTCTTCTGTCAGGCGTAACGGCACGCGGGGCCTCCATTCGCACGGAACCGCAGGATCGCGGCGTACCGCCCGCTCCCTCCGCATCCGGCACAACCTGTTGTCAGATCCGGACCAGCAGCTGAATCCCGCCCGAGGCCAGACACCAGCCCCCGGTTGGACCTCGCGAACGCCGGGCAGCCTGCCCGTTGCCGGACTCCGCCCGACGCCGCATCCGGAACCGCTGTTGAGCGCTGCCCGCGGCATCGCCGCCCGACCGCCTCACGAAAATGCCCCAGCCTTTCCGCAAGGATGGCAGGGACATTTCGTATCCCGAACGAACCGGACCGGCGACGGGCTACAATCCGGTGATCTTCTTGATTTCGTTGAGTTTGTTGAGCGCCTCGAGCGGCGTGAGCGAATTGATGTCAATCCCCTTGATCTGGTCGCGGATCTGGATCAGCACCGGATCGTCCAGCTGGAACATCGAGAGCTGCACATTCTGCGGCATGCCGCTCTCGGCCGCCTCCTTCACCGCCTGGGCCGACGGCCGGCGTCCGCGATCCTTCAGACTGCGGCTCGGGACGATCTCGTTGTTGCCGTAGACCTGTTCGAGGTTGCGCAGGATCTCGTCGGCCCGCGCCACCACCGAAGCCGGCATGCCGGCCATGCGCGCCACGTGGATACCGAACGAATGCTCCGTTCCGCCCCGCTCCAGCTTGCGCAGGAAGACAATCTGGTTGCCGACCTCCTTCACCGCCACGTGGTAGTTCTTCACCCGCGGGCACATCTGCTCCATCTCGTTCAGTTCGTGGTAGTGCGTGGCGAAGAGCGTCTTGGCCCGGGCCGTTGGATGGTTGTGCAGATACTCGACCATCGCCCAGGCGATCGAGATGCCGTCGTAGGTACTCGTACCGCGGCCGATCTCGTCCAGCAACACGATGCTGCGGTCCGAGATGTTGTTCAGGATGCTGGCCGATTCGAGCATCTCCACCATGAAGGTCGACTCGCCCTGCGAGATGTTGTCCGAGGCCCCCACGCGCGTGAAGATCTTGTCCACCACCCCGATATGGGCCGACTTCGCCGGAACGAACGACCCCATCTGCGCCATCAGGATGATGAGGGCCGTCTGCCGCAGCAGGGCCGACTTACCCGACATGTTGGGACCGGTGATCATCATGATCTGCTGCTTCTTGTCGTCGAGCATCACGTCGTTGGGGATGTACTCCTCGCCCACGGGCATCAGCGTCTCGATGACCGGATGGCGTCCCTGGCGGATGTCGATCCGCTTGCCGTCATCGAGTGTCGGACGCACGTAGTGGCGCTCGACGGCCAGCCGGGCGAACGACTGCAGACAGTCGATCCGGGCCACGACCGAGGCGTCGCGCAGCATCGGGCTCAGCGAACCGCAGATGAAGGCCATCAGTGCGGCATAGATCTGCTGCTCGAGGAGGAGCATCTTCTCCTCGGCGCCGAGGATCTTCTCCTCGTACTCCTTCAGCTCCTCGGTGATGTATCGTTCGGCATTGGTCAGCGTCTGTTTGCGGATCCACGTCGAGGGGACCTTCTCCTTGTGGGCGTTGCGCACCTCGATGTAGTAGCCGAAGACGTTGTTGTAGTTGATCTTCAGCGACGGAATTCCCGTAGCCTCGCTCTCGCGCTGCTGGATCCGCGCCAGATAGTCCTTGCCGTGAAGGGCGATGCGGCGCAGATCGTCCAGTTCGGGGCTGACGCCGTCGGCGATGATGCCCCCCTTCTGGATCTGATTGTTCTGCGGGTCGGGATAGATCTCCCGCGCAATCCGGTCGCGGACCTCCGTCAGCAGGTCGATCTGTTCGGCCAGCGCATGCAGCTGGTCGTCGTCCGTCGATTCGAGCGTAGCCTTCAGCGTCTCGATGGCCGTGAGCGAATTCTTCAGCTGGACCAGCTCGCGCGGCGTGACGCGCTGGGCCGAGATCCGCCCCGCAATCCGCTCCAGATCGCCCACCAGCGCCACCTGTTCGCGGACGGCATCGGCCAGCTCTGCATCGCGCGTGAAGTGTTCGACGACATCCAGCCGGCGGTTGATCCGTTCGGGATCCTTGATCGGCATGGCAATCCAGCGCTTCAGCAGACGGCCGCCCATCGGCGTCAGCGTACGGTCGATGACGTCGGCAAAGCTGCACTTTTCGCGCGTGCCGTTCGACGAGAAGAGCTCCAGGTTGCGGATCGTGAACTTGTCGACCCACACGTAGTCGTCCTGATCGATGCGCGAGATCGAGGTGATGTGGCTTGTCTCGTGATGCTCGGTGAAGTCCAGATAGTAGAGGATGGCGCCGGCGGCCGAGATGCCGCTCGTGAAGTGGTCGATGCCGAATCCCTTGAGCGACTTCGTGCCGAACTGCTTGCACAGTTTCTCGCGGTTGACCTCCTCCGAGAAGACCCATTCGTCGAGGCGGTAGGTGTAGAGCCGCGACCCGAAGCTCCGCGTGAAGCGATCGTCCATACCTCGCTGATAAACAACTTCTTTCGGCTGAAGATTCGAGATCAGCTTGTCGACGTAGGTGTCCGTTCCCTCGGCGACGTAGAATTCGCCCGTCGAGATGTCGAGGAACGCCACGCCGGTCGTCTGGCGGCCGAAGTAGACCGCCGCGATGAAGTTGTTCTCCTTGTTGGCCAGGATGTTGTCGCCGAGAACGATGCCCGGCGTCACCAGTTCGATCACGCCGCGCTTGACCAGCCCCTTGACGAGTTTCGGATCCTCGAGCTGTTCGCAGATCGCCACCCGTTCACCGGCCCGGACCAGCTTCGGCAGGTAGGTGTCCACCGCATGGTAGGGAAATCCCGCCAGCTCGACATACGATGCGGCCCCGTTGGCCCGCCGTGTCAGCGTGATGCCCAGGATGCCGCTCGCCTTGATGGCGTCGTCGCCGAAGGTCTCGTAGAAGTCTCCCACGCGGAAGAGCAGAATGGCGTCGGGATGCACCGCCTTGATGGCGTAGTACTGCTTCATCAGCGGGGTCTCGACGTATTTGTTTTTGTCGGTTTTCTTGTCGGTTTTCTTTTCCGAAGTCACAGTCAATATCTCTTTTTCAACCCTACAAAGATACGCGAATATTTCGGAAGTCGTGCCGCGCGGGAATCAAAAATTCGGGCATCGTCCATCCGTTTCCACCCCACGTCCGGTCACAAAAGAAGACGGGCCGCACCGTCGTGCGACCCGTCCCGTGATCGGAGGAGCGTTTCGTCCCGTCCTACCGGACCCGTGCGGCAAGCGCCGCCACATGGCCGTTCTCACCCCTCTCCGCGGCGTCGAAGGCCGAAGCCGGATGCTGCTGCGAGAGCTTGAGACCCTTCCGCACGGCGGGTGTCGCCGCCGGCTGCGGAACACTCGACGACGAGGCCGCGAACATCATGCCCGAGTAGCTGACCTTAACCGAATAGTCGCCCGACTTGGCATCGACCGTCACGGTATAGAACATCGTCATGTCGTCGCCCGAGATGGTGATCGTCCCCGACTCCAGCAGCGCATACTGCTCGAACTCCATCGTCTGCTCGTTCAGCACGGCGTAGAACGACGGATTGAGCGTCGAGGTGATCCGTCCGGCGATGGCCGTCCGGGCCTCGTTCGTGTTGTTGATGGCATAGGTGCCCGAGATGGCCTCCCCGTGAGGGAACCACACGTCGATGTAGAGCTGACGCATCGATTCGTAGTCGCTCAGCATCACCGTCGCCTGGTCGAGCCCCGATCCGGCGGGTGTTTCGCCCCAGTTCGAATAGAAGGCCGACGTCATGCCGCCCAGCGTCGTGTCGACATCTCCGGTGATCGTGGCCGAGGGGTTACCCTCGAAATCAAAGCGGTATTCGGCCACACCGGTCGTGATGCCGTCCTTGTAACCGGCCGCAAGAACCACGTTCTCGCCGACCGTCGCCTTGAGGATCATGCTCGTGGAGAGCGGCCCGGCGCAGAGGTTCTCCTCCAGTACGCCACCCTCGACGTAGGTATCCACCAGATCCTTGATGCACTCCTCGGCTGAATTGTTGTAGTAGGTCTGATAATCCTCGGCCGAAAGCAGTCCCCAGACATAGGATTCGTCCCCCGACGGCGTGAGCGTCAGCTGGTAGGTATCCGGATCGTAGGCAATGGCGAAGGTCATGCCCGAGTGCTCGACGTCGAGCGTCGTGAATTCGCCGATGATCGAGACATCGGAGGTCACCTTGCCCTGCAGATTGACACCGCAGGCCCACACGCAATAGTCCGTCAGCGGGTTGAGCGTCTCGTAGAGATAACCCGCAATGCCCTTGCTGGCAATGGCGCTCTCCATCAGCTCTTCGATCGAGGAGACCTGCCCGGCCTCGATGTAACTATCGGCATACTCCTGCACCCTCGCCTCGAACTGCGCAATCAGCGCTTCGTGGTTGCCGGCATACTGGGCCTCGTACTCCGATTTGGCCATGACGTCGAAATAGTAGTAGCCCGTATAGCCGTCGATCGGCGAGACGGAGATGCTGGCCGAGGTGGCCGTAACGTCCGACACGTTGCACAGGAAAGAGAGCTCCGTCACGGGATCCGGCGTCGGATCGGGATCCGGAGCAGGTTCGTCCGACGACTTGTCGCCACACGCGGCGAACAGAATGGAGGCGATCACCGGAAGTCCATACCGGCAAATCGCATTCACTTTGTTAAGGTACTTCATAATATGGGTTGATTTTGGGGTTTATGTTACGGAAGAGTTCGTGAACTTTCGATTCGAAGGCGTCTGCGCCACAGAGTCGCAGCCTCCATCATGGACTTTCATTCCCAAAAATACGAAAAAACGAACAAAAATACCAGCTTTACAACTATTTTTTTATATTTTTTAAAAAGAAAGGCGATTTTCACGTCTCGAGGTTGAACGTCTGAAAGGCAGCAGATTGGCGAAAAGAAGCTGATCAAAAGAAGATGAACGACCGATCGAGATGCATCCCAAATACCGGCAAACGTCAGCCAGCAGAGCGACAAAACAGACAGTCGCAGAAAAGCGCCCAGGGCAAGAGACGAGGTCAGTGAAGGCAGAGCGACAAAGAAATGAAGCGCATAATATACAGAATATTACGCGCTCCAATTCAAGAAAAGCATCACGTATAAAAAGACGGTCGGGAGAGGCTGTTCCGTGGTAGCAGGAGTCGGCCTCGGCCATCGGTTCAGAGGATTCCAGCCTCGGTTTAGAGGACTCCGACCATCGGTTCAGAGGATTCCGATCGTCGGCTCAGAGGATTCCGATCGTCGGCTCAGAGGATTCCGGCCTCGGTGAAGGGGCGCCGGTAATACTCGGCTTTCCACTCCACCGGCCGCGGAAAGGCCCGCGAGGTAGAGGGCATGCGCCAGATCTTCAACTCCCGGCCGGCGTATTGTGCCGAGCTCCATTCGCCGACCCCAGGAAGCGTGCAACCCGTGATGCGGCACAGCGTATCGGCCGCCTTCTGGCCCGTGGCAAGGATCGTCCGGCAGTCGGGAATCCGCGCGAGAAGAGCCGAAAGATCAACCTCTCGCACAACTTGAAGTGACGCGTCGGATGCATTGCCTTTCAATCGGATAATCTCCTCCGACGTATCGTACAGGGCAATCCCCCGTTCGCGGCAGAAGGCCTCAATGCGCGGTTGATCAAAACGACGACTGTCGGGCAGCAGAAAATGGTTCTTGTCGCCCGTGGCCAGGTAGCCCACCACCCGCCACATGTCGTTCTGCGGGTTCGGGTAGTAGAACTCCATCGACCACCGCACGCGCGGCGGCGGAAAACTCCCCAGCATCAGCACGCGGGCCGACGCGGGAAGAAAAGGCTGCAAAGGGTGTTGTTCGCTAAGCATAGAAGGATTCATCGAAATTGACCAGATAGAGCTTCTCCGTCGCACGCGTCAGCGCCGTATAGAGCCATCGCAGCAGATCGTGCGTCATCGGCTCGTCGCCGAACAGGCACCGGTCGACGAAAACCGCACGCCACTGTCCACCCTGCGCCTTGTGGCACGTGACGGCGTAGGAAAACTTTACCTGAAGTGCGTTAAAATGCGGATTCTCACGAATTTCACGAAAGCGTTTCAGTTTGCTCGTTATGTCCATGTAATCCTTTTCCACCTCGTAGAAAAGTCGCGACGACTCTTCCCGCGTGAGCGACGGAGACTCCGAGGTGAGCGTGTCGAGCAGAATCTTGCACTCGAGTTCCGCATCGTCGTAATCCGGAAAGCTCAGCACCGCATCGGCAAAATGGAACCCGTAGAAGTCCTCAAAGCGCCGCAGTCGTTTCAGTCGCGCGATATCCCCGTTGGCGATGAAGTTCATCGGGCAGTTCTCGGTGTGTTCCGGAAAATAGTAGTTGTTCTTGACCACCATCAGCATGTCATTGCTCTCGATCTCCTCCTCGGCATAGAGCACGTTGCGGCGGATCCCCTCGTTGTAGCGGTTTGCCCGCTTGTTCGACCGCGTGATGACGATCGTCTCGTCGCGTCCGTAGCGCGCGTAGCAATCCTCGAGCTTCTCCAGAAATTCACCCCCCTCGACCGCTTCGATATCCGGAAAATGCAACTCGAAACGCGGCGTCGCGCAGATCCCCTGCTCGAGCATGCAGCGTACGAGCGTGGCATTGAAAAGGATCCCCGACTGAGACTCCTGCCGCACCACCTCGTCCATCGTCCCGTAGACCACCTCGCCGTAGGCCGACATCGTCGTCGGATCGAGCGCCGGGCTGAAGTCGCTCCCCACGGGCGGCAACTGGGCACTGTCGCCCACCAGAATCAACCGGCATCCCCGCCCCGAACGGACGTAGTCAACCAGGTCGGACAGCAGCGACCCGCTGCCGAAAATCGACCCGGACGAGGTCGTATCCGACAGCATCGACGCCTCGTCGACAATGAAAACCGCCCCGCGCTCCGGATTCTGATTGAGCGTGAATTTCGACTCGTAATCGGCATTCGTCCGCTCGCGGTAGATCCGCTTGTGGATGGTAAGCGCCTTCTCCTGAGCATATTGCGCCAGAACCTTAGCCGCTCGACCCGTGGGTGCCAGCAAAACCGTTTTGATACCCAACTCCTTGAGCGCCCCTACAACCGCCGCCACCAGTGTCGTCTTACCCGTTCCGGCGTAGCCGTTCAGAACAAAAATCTTCGAAAAATCGGCCTCCGCGAGGTATGCAGACAACTTTTCTATGATTTTTTTTTGCCCGGGAGTTGTTTCGAAACAAATTTTAGCGTAAATTTGGGTCGCGATACGTGTACTGAGCATGTGTCCTTTTTATTTGCTGTGCAAAATTAACAACAAATATTTATTATAAAATGAAAAGACTCTTTCAAATCATTCTTGCCGTAGCCATCATCGCTTTGGTTTACGTCATCTATGTTCAGATCGCTACCCCGATCAAGTTCGAGGCGGAAACCAAAGACAAAAAGGCTGCTGTGATCGAGCGCCTGAAGGACATCCGAACGGCTCAGCGCGCCTTCAAATCCAAGTATCAGCGCTTTACCGCCAGCTTCGACACCCTCGAAAACTTCGTCCTGAACGATACCCTCGAGATGGAGCGCAAGATCGTCGATGAGGATGACTCCGTCGCAATGGCCATGCTCAAGAAGGCCGGCCGCAAGAATGTCGAGAAATTCAAGATCGCCGTGATCGACACCATCTTCGCCCCCGAAAAGATCACCCGCGAGGATGTCAAGAACTTCCGATATATCCCCGGTACCGACAACAAGGCCCAGTTCATCATGGAGGCCGGTATCCTCACCACCGAGTCCAAGGTCGTGATCCCTGTTGTGGAGTGCCGCGCCCCCTACAAGATGTTCCTCGATACGGTCGCTTACCGTCAGGAGGTCATCAACCTCATCGATGACGAGGAGAACAACTTCAACCGGTATGCCGGTCTGAAATTCGGTTCCATGGACGGCGGTAACAATGAAGCAGGTAACTGGGAGTAATCCTTTCGCAACCCCTGAAAGAGTGTCCATTCAGCAGTCGTTGGATGGACACTCTTTTTCACGCCCGGTGCTCGCAGAGATCCCCGAAGGATCCGAGGTGCGTGTGGTGGAGCTGATCCTCCCCGGCTCGATGCTCGTCCCCGAAAGGCTTCTCTCCGAAGAATCGGCCCGAGATCTGCTCGCCGCTAACGGCATGCCGGCAGCTCCGGAGGAGCAGATTGTCGTCTGCCGCGGGTCCGTCAGCGATACGTGCGGTCAAACGTCGGGCAAGCGGCTCCCGGCAGATGATGCCGCAACGCGAAACGGGCAGAATCTTCAGGAGGAAGAGGAGGCTGTCGTCGCCCTTGTAGCCGTCGAAAAGCGGATTTTACACGAAATCCGCGAAAGATTCCCCGAGGCCCGCTTCACAACCCCGCTGCTCGACAAACCGCTGAGCCGCAGAAAGTGTGTCTGGATCTGCCGACGGGAACAGCTGCTATATATTAAGGTGTACGAGAAGGGGCTGCTGCGTATGGCTGAGGTGATCCCCGCTCGGACGGAGGCTGAAACCGGCTATTTCATCGAGGAACTCGGTCAAATCCTCCCCCTGAAAGAGTATGAACTGCGGATTACGGGCGAACACGCCAAGGAGCTCCGCAAATGGATCGGTAAACAGTTCGAAAAGGCAATATGCGAATAGTCAGTGGCAAATACAAGGGCCGGACGATCAATCCCCCACGCAATCTCAGGGCGAGACCAACGACCGATTTCGCCAAGGAAAATCTATTCAACGTGTTGACCAATCTGGTCGATTTCGAAGAGTGCGACGTCCTGGATCTCTTCTCGGGAACCGGTTCGATCAGCTACGAGTTCGCCTCGCGGGGTGCCCGCAGCGTCACCTCGGTAGAGATCAATGCCGTACATTACAACTTTATCCGCCAGACGGCCAGTCAGCTCGGTATCGACAATCTCCACCCGGTCAAGGCCAACGTATTCCTCTATCTGAAGAGCTGCACCAAGCAGTTCGATATCATCTTCTCGGACGCCCCGTACGATCTCGAGGGCAGCGAAGAGGTCATTCGCGACGTCTTCGATCGGGATCTGCTGCGTCCCGACGGTTTGCTGATCTTCGAGCACTCGAAAAAAATGGATTTTTCTCATTACAACGAGTTCTGGCAATTAAGAAGTTACGGAAGCGTGCAATTTTCTTTCTTTAAAAAAGGCTGAAAAATTTGCCGGTTCGGAAAAAAGTGCTACCTTTGCACTCGCAATCCGAAACTGGTGCGTTAGTTCAGCTGGTTAGAATACGTGCCTGTCACGCACGGGGTCAGGGGTTCGAGTCCCCTACGCACCGCCAGAGAGGGGCCAATGAAGGGCAGCAAGAAAGCCCGAGGTTCCGTAGAAACAGATGAAAGCCTTGTAAACGAATAGTTTATGAGGCTTTTTTGTTTTTGGATTATCTGCATGAGAAAGCAAAAAACAACCGGCTGCGGGTATCCAAATCGGTGGACACTTCCCGAGAGCCGAACCGTCCACCGAATAGGCGTTCAACTCATTGGCTTGCCTCGTATTTCGTTGACACAAAAGGCTTCTGAAGGTAATTTTACAACCTGTAAAGGAGAACCTGAACGCATATTGACGGCAAGACACAGATTTCCCAGGATAGGAATGCACCGATTTATGTACGCCTCACGGTAAACGGCAGGCGCACCGAAGTTTGTGCCCGGGCCCGCATCTCGCCTCAGTATGGGAATCAAGTCCGAAGCAAGGCTGTGGAAAACAGCCGGGAAGGCCGTGAGATCAACCGGTTGCTGGAGGCCTGTTCAAGGATCGTACGGGGTTGATCTCGAGGGTTCAGGGCCGCTACCGCCTGTTTGTGAGGCTTCAGCTCCACGATAAGAAACTTGCCGACCCGGTGGCAGGTGTGCCCGGCAATGAAGTGTCTTACGTCCGGATTCTCTTCCGCCATTCGGGCCGGGAGCAGCAGGACGCCATCCGTACACTGCCCTTGGATGACCTCTTCGGTCGTGACCTCCCGGACATCCTCGCCCAAGTAGACATCCATAGATTCCGGACGGCGGATCCCCCAGGTATATACTGTCGGGACCGCTTCGGGGCTCGAAAGCCGGATGACCTCGCGGCAGAGCGAGCCATACCCCAGTTCGACATTGAGTTGCGGCAGGGCAAAACCACCGACGCCCGAAGCCAGGATGGTCCCGGAAGCCAACAGAGCGATCGATCTATGGAGGGAGGAATCCCGATGCAGACAAATCATTGTCGCAAGACCCGTCAGACCAAGCAGCGTAGCGGCTGCCACGCACCAACCGTTGTGCAATACCGCGAATTCGGGTTGTCGGGCCAGTACCAGGATGGCCGCCGGAGCCGCGATCCAGAGCAGTGCCGGCAGGGCGACCGTTGCCTTCATCCAGCGCGTCGTGGGGGTTCGGGCGGCAATCATCACGGTCAGATAGACGAAGAAGGGGAAGGCCGGGGCCAGATAGACGGCGATCTTCGAGCTGAAGACCGAGAGCATGACCAGCGTCGTCAGGATAACAGTCAGGAAGAACTGCTCGAGATCCGAGAGGCGGATGCGTTTCAGGAGGGCCATGCCGATGATGAAGACGATCAGCGGCGACCACGGAGCCAGCGAATACCAGATCGAAACCAGATAGTACCATATGGGCTCCTTGTGGTGGAAGGCGTCGACGGCCCGGTCGAATGTCTGGTGGAAAAGCAGGTTGTTGAGGTATTCGGGGCCGCCCTCAAGCCAGACTTCGGCAAACCACAGAACGCATCCGCCGCCGATGATGGCCCATGAACGCCAGCCCCAGCAACGGACAATATCGTGCCGGCGGTGCTTGACGGCCAGAAAGGCGACCGTCGAGACGAGCGGTACGAGTATGCCGATCGGCCCCTTTGTGAAGATGGCCAGCAGGATCCACACCGGGAAGAGAATCCGCTGTGTCGGGAGATTCTCTCCGCCGGACTGGATCTGCCAGAAACTGTAGAGGGCCAACGTAATGAAGAGGCACATGAGCATGTCCATGCGCAGGAAGACGGCCAGTCCGAGATAGAGTCCGCAGGTCATCAGCATCAGGGCGGCCGTCGTCCGGTTGCGTTCATCGAGAGCCTGACGTGTCCAGCGATCCATGATACAGAGGATTCCGAGTGCGGGGAGGAACGAGAAGAGCGCGAGGAACCACATGCGGTGTTCGCCGAAGAGCACCTTTCCGAGCATGATAATCCAGAGGTAGAGGGGCGGTTTGTCGGCATAGGGCTCTCCCTGGTTGGTAAAGGCGAAGAGGTGGCCGTCGCGCAGCGCCTCGTCGGCGATGCTCAGGTAGCGGAGTTCGTTCGAGGGGGTGAAGTCACGCAGAATCATGACGGGCAGCAGGGCCAGCAGAAAGGCGGCCGAAAGGATGTAAAGTCTATTTCGTTTCATGTTCGCTTCGGAAGGAGAGGATGAGGTTGCGGGCGTAGGCGCCGAATCCGACCGACTGGCCGAGGATCAGCACCGGATCGTGGCGGATCACGCCATAGAGGACGATCAACGCCGATCCCGAGAGGCTCATGATCCAGAATCCGGCCGGGAGGACCGACTCGCCGTGGCGCGAGGAGTAGATCCACTGGTAGACGAAGCGCAGCGAGAAGACGGCCTGCCCCGCCGATCCGAGGATCAGCAGCCAGACAGACACGTGGTCGTTGCGCAGAAAGGTCTCGACAAAATGCCCCGTTTCGCCGAGAATGGCGCAAAGCACCACGACGGGTGTAGCAATCAGGATGATTCGAACCGGCCGCGGAATTTTCCGATAGAGCTGCTTCAGATGGAGATTGCCCAGATAGACGTAGTAGGAGATCAACTGGCCGAGGATGATGGCAAAGTCGGCACGGAGCCATCCGTAGAGGAACAGCAGCCACGATCCGACGAGCGAGCAGATCCAGTAGGCTGCGGGCGAGATGACGCGATGGGCCCGCTCGGAGAGGATCCACTGGATGAGGATGCGGGCCGAGAAGAAGGCCTGGGCCGTAAAGCCGATGGCGTAGATCCATCCCATCACAGATCGGTTTGGTCAACGCGGTAATTGATAGCCCGGCTGCGCATCCAGCGGTAGGCAAAGCAGTCGCCCAGCGGAGCGATGAGCCGGTTCCAGAGGTGGAACTTCGAGACGCCGGCCGTTCGGGGAAAGTGTCTCACGGGAACTTCGCGGTAGGCGGACCCCTCCTGCAGAAGAATCAGAGCCGGCAGAAAGCGGTGCATGCCGCGAAAGAAGGGAATGCGCCGGGCGGCATCGCGTTGCAGAATCTTGAGCGGACAGCCCGTGTCGGTTGCGCCGTCGTGGGTCATCATCCGGCGGAAGGCGTTGGCGAAGCGCGACTGGAAACGCTTGAAAATCGAGTCGTGGCGTTGAGCCCGGACCCCGGTGACGAGCTGGTAGTCGTCGGCAAAGGGCAACAGGAGTTCGAAATCTTCGGGCAGCGTCTGCAGGTCGGCATCGATATACCCCACAAGCGGCGAGTCGGTCCAGTCGATCCCGGCCTTGAGGGCGGCGCTCAGGCCGGCATTGCGGGCGAAGGAGAGGTAGAAGAGGTCGCGGTTGCGCATACAGACGAGTTTCAGCAGCTCCAGACTGTTGTCCGTCGAGCC
The DNA here is from genome assembly GCA_938014215.1 of uncultured Alistipes sp. GTDB lineage: Bacteria > Bacteroidota > Bacteroidia > Bacteroidales > Rikenellaceae > Alistipes. The sequence continues at coordinate 363,759 of CALLRW010000041.1, forward strand.
GTCGTTGATGAAGAGAACGCAGCTGCGGCGGCTTGCCGTGGGCAGATAGCGGCGAAAGGCCTCCTCGAGCCGGGCGATGTTCGCCTGCTCGTTGAAGACCGGAACAAGAATCGTAAATTCGTATTCGGAGGTGTGGTTCATGGTCAAAGCGGATTATTGTTGCAGCGGATTCCGGTCGGAGCGATACCAGGCCACAAAGCGGTTGATCCCCTCCCGAAGCGGGATGCAGGGGCGGAATCCGGTTCGTTGTTGCAGTTTGGAGGTGTCGGCCCACGTGCGGGCGACGTCGCCCGGCTGCATGGGCTGCAGATCGAGTCGCGCGTCACGGCCGAGCTCCTCCTCAAGTGTGTGGATAAAGGTCATCAGCGATTCGGGATGTCCGCATCCGATGTTGTAGACCTCGGCCGGGACACCGCCTGTCGGGGGCATGGCCAGCAGGCGCACGACCCCCTCCACGATATCATCGACGTAGGTGAAGTCGCGTTCCATCCGTCCGTGGTTGAAGACACGGATCGGTTCGCCGGCCAGAATCGCCCGTGTGAAGAGCATCGGCGCCATGTCGGGACGCCCCCACGGTCCGTAGACCGTGAAGAAGCGCAGTCCGGTGAGCGGAATGCCGTACGTACGGGCGTAGACCTCGGCGATGAGTTCGTCGCTGCGTTTGGTGGCGGCGTAGAGCGATACGGGGGTGTTCACGGCATCCTCCTCGGCGAAGGGGACCTTTGTGTTGCCCCCGTAGACCGAACTCGACGAGGCATAGAGCAGATGGGCAACCGGGTGCCGACGACAGCACTCCAGCAGATCGACAAATCCGCTGATGTTGCTGTCGATATAGGCGAAGGGGTTTTTCAGCGAGTAGCGGACACCGGCCTGCGCCGCAAGATTGACCACCCTCGCGAACGATTCCGCAGCAAAAAGTGCTTCGAGCCGCTCCCGCTCTTCGAGCCGCATCCGCAAAAAACGAAAGGCGCGATGGCTCGACGAGCAGCACCCGGCTCCGCCCACAGCAGCCGACGGGTCTATTCCCAGATCGGCAAGCCGGGCCAGTTTGAGCCGTACGTCGTAATAGTCGTTGAGCGAGTCGATGCCCACGACTTCGTGCCCGTCGGCCAGCAGACGGGCGATCAGATGGTAGCCGATGAATCCGGCAGCTCCCGTGACAAGAATCTTCATGACTTAACCAATGCGACAAATGGAAAAACCCTCCCGACGGAGCAGTTCGCGGTCGTAAATATTGCGTCCGTCGATTACGAGCGGCGTGCGCATCGCATCGTGTAGCCGGTGCCAGTCGGGCTGACGGAACTGCTGCCATTCGGTCAGCACAACCAGCGCATCGGCGCCCCGGGCTGCGGCATACATCTCGTCGGACAGCCGGATCCGATCGCCGAAACGGGCGCGGATACGCTCCATGGCCGCCGGATCGTAGGCCTGTATGCAGCAGCCGGCGGCGAGAAGCTGTTCGATGAGGGTCAGGGACGGAGCTTCGCGGATATCATCCGTATCGGGCTTGAAAGCGAGACCCCAGATGGCTATCGTGCGTCCCCGAAGATCGTCGTCGAAGCGTGCGAGGAGCTTCTCGAGCGGGAGCCTCTTCTGGCGGTCGTTGACCTGCTCCACGGCCCGCAGCAGAGACATAGGGCAGTTGTATCGGTCGGCCGTGGCAATGAGTGCCCGTACATCCTTCGGGAAGCACGAACCTCCGTATCCGCATCCGGCATAGAGGAACTTTATACCAATGCGCGGATCGGCCCCCACACCGCGGCGCACACCGTCGATATCCGCCCCGACCCGTTCGCAGAGGTTGGCCATCTCGTTCATGAACGAAATCCGTGTGGCCAGCATGGCGTTCGAGGCATACTTGATCATCTCGGAGGTGGCGATATCGGTATGGATCATCCGGTTGTTGGTCATCATGAAGGGCTTGTAGAGTCGGTCCAGGATCTCGCGGGCCCGTTCGCTACAGGTTCCGACAACGACGCGGTCCGGCTTCATGAAGTCCTCAACGGCGTGTCCCTCCTTCAGAAATTCGGGATTCGATGCCATGTCGAACGGAATCCCAGCATTGCGCAGTTGCAGCTCGCGACGGATCTCCTCTCCGACCCGAAGCGTTGTCCCCACCGGGACGGTTGACTTCACCGCGACGACGGCATACGACGTGAGCAAGCGGCCGATCGTACGGGCCGCCTCGACAACCGCCCGTGTATCGGCACTGCCATCCTCGTCGGGCGGTGTGCCTACGGCTATAAACAGCACATCGGCCCCCGGAATGCATGAAGCCGGATCCGAAGTGAAGTGCAGGCGTCCGGCCCGGATGTTGCGTTCGACGAGCGGCTGCAGGCCGGGTTCGCTGATCGGAATCACGCCCCGACGGAGTTGTTCGATTTTTCCGGAGTCGGTATCGACACAATGGACCTCCACGCCCGTCTCCGCAAAGCAGGTTCCCGTGACCAGACCGACGTATCCGGATCCTATCATGATGATTTTCATTGTATGAACGATTGTTTGGTTATGTGGTTTCTGTTGCGTTTCAAGAGCAATTTGGTCCAGCGTTTCGTCCGTTGGCGCATCTCGAAGGCCAGGCGAAGAACTGCCCCGCGGAGTTGTACGGTGGTGGTGTCGGTCCGGATCAGCCGGGCGTATTGATCGAGAAGATAGAGGTAGACGGGTACCGGGCATGACAGACGGCGCAGATTGTCGAGACGCCGTCGGACGGAGAGTCTGCGGCAGAAGACCATTCGGTTGGTGTCGATGACCTGGAAGCGGTATGCACCCGGGGCGTCACTGAGGTAGAGGATGTTCCCGATATTGAGGTCCTGATGCAGGATACCGGCGCGGTGCAATCGGAGCAGAAAGCCGGCCAGCGCGTCGAGAATGGCGCGAACCTCGGGGCGTTGGGTGTCGAGTTCGGTGACGGGCTGCAGAGGTTTGTACTCCGAGCAGACCGAGATAAAATAGCTTTGGCTCAGCAGACCGTGGTGTCGGATATCGATCGACGCAACCTCCCGGGGGGTATCAATCCCGAGTCGCCGCAGCCGGATGGCATGGCGATAGGCCCGCACGGCCTTGCTCGGACGCAGAACGCCGTATATGAGGCGGTTGAGGAGCGAAAGGTGTCCGTATCGTTTGACGACAAAGTCCTGGTTGCCGAAGCGAAAGCGTTTGAGCGTATTGCGTCCGTCGTGCAGGGTCTCTCCGTTCCGATCGAAGAAATCGGGTGATTCAAAGGCCTCAACGAGGGGCCGGATGAATTCGAAACGGGGCGAAATCTGGATTTTCATGATACTGGAGATTCGTTTGCGCGGTGCAAAATTGTTGCATTAGTCGGAAAATACGGTCTCCGGTTTTGGCTGCAAATTGTTTGATTGGTTCTGACGGGGGCGGATCGAAACAACATCCTGGACGAATCGAACAGGCCTGGTCCGTCATCTGTGGCCGTTTTCGAGAGCGGCAGATGCAGCAGAGTAGCCGGAAGTCTCATTTGGGGAAGGCAGCGACAGATCCGTGACCTTCCCGGGAGACTCCCCGGCTCGTCACCTCGGCATGAAACCGCCGCTCGAAGGCATTGGCCGAAAAAAACCGCCCCAGCAGGAGGTCGCCGGACATCGTCCTTTTGACAATCGAACTTGCGCAATCCCTTCCAACCCTGCAGAAAACGGGCAAAAACCCACCGACGAGATCTGAACCGAAGGAACGGATTGTATAAACGAAACTTTAGATTGCGGCGATTTGCATGATTGCCTTATTTTCAGTAAATTTGGCGTACGGGGATCATCGGAGAATCTCAGCAAGAGCATATCACAAAACCCCATATTTGACCAATTAGCCAATAAATACAATGATAAGAATTATCATCCTCTGTTTTGCTCTTGTCGCAGCAAGCTCCTGTTTCGCTCAATATGGGGAAACTACGAAGTCTTCCTATTCGCTGAATGAAAGTCGGGCTAAAGCGGATACCGTATTGTCCAGGTTTGAGACAATTTCAGGAAGAAAAATGGCATACTCACTCAAGAACGAGGATTACTATATTATCATTCATTCAGATAGCGTCTATAAGGAATATGTTGTATCGATCGACAGTGCCTGCCATATTGTAAGCATGAAAAAAATCGACCATGATTCAATCATCGAGAACCTAAAGACAAAGAGACACCTGTCTGGAAAACAAAGAAAAGAATTAAAAAGGTTGGAAACAGACCGGCAGATGTTAAAGGAGGTGTTTGATCTGAAACAATATCATACGGATCCAATAACGGATATGCCCAATGCGATCTATGTGGCTGGAGTTCCCTCCTATTTCGTTATAAAAGACGAGTATGATAACCGGTATGGGGAATATTGTCTATCTTCGATCACCATTCCGAGCCCCATCAATCCGGATTTGTGGATATATCTGATTCGAGAATTGATGGAAAACATAAAATAAACCATAACGAGAAGATTTAACAGCAGGAAGGTACAACCGATAGAGATTTTTATTCCATGAAACGATTCATTGCAATTGCAGGCGCAGCCGTTATTATCACCATGCTGACGCTAATAGCCGTGGTCTATTTGCCTTACGGAATCGGGTACATGCAAACAATAAAACAACATGGTGAGGATGCGAAGAGGGATATTACTTCGGTCGAATTTACGGGAGAGATTGTCAAGATGGAAAAAGGCTGCATCTCTGTTAAATTGGCTGAACCTCTTCCCTTCCACAAGGTTTTGCCCGTTGAATATCCATACACGTATGATGATAAAACGAGTGTATTGCGGATGCATGTCCACAAAACTTTATGGCATTATGCCAAAATTGGAATGTGCATAGATAAAATGCCGGGATCAGATTCCCTGGTAGTCAATAATCGATCGTTTGCCATATTTGATAAAAGATATGGGCGTTGGTAACGATGGTTGGTTGGAATATGAGTTTTAGAAACGTATATACCTACCCCATCCAGCCGTGTTGCGCCCGATGATCATTAAACCCTGACAAGATGAAAAAACTGCTCCTTCCGATTCTCTTCTGCCTCTCCGTCTGCAGCGCATATTGCCAGATCTCCAAAATTGAGAGGTATGACGACATCGACCTTCTCACAATTGCGGACAAGAGGCTGATTCCGTTGTTGGATGAGGTGCTTGAGACGGAAAGCCGACGCGATTACTATCGGACGGACTCGCCGTTTTCCATCTTCTTCCAAGCCGATTCGACGGTTCTGATTGGGATTGTTGATTGTCTTTTCTCCTTCTCAAAAAGTGCGTCGGAGGACTTCTACGGTATGATACAACACGGAGGACATTCCTTTTTTGTAAGGGGAGCCTATCTTGACGAGCGGATCTTTCACCGGTCCGGGGCGAAACGGCGGGTCAAGTTTTATACGGATTCGGCATACGAAGAGAACGGGAAGACGGTACTTCTTCTCTATCCGGATGACAGCCATTCGGAATGGACATATCGTTACGACGGCAACGGATTCCATCTGCTTGATTTTGTGGATACCTCACGGTCCCGCAAATAACGCCACCCTGACCGATATTTACGGCCGGGAGGGCCCCGGAGAGGATGGAAGATATCCGGGTTTAAAGGATTGCAAGGCGAAAATTTCGTATAGGTGATATGGCAAATTGTAGATTTTTATTATTTGCGCTCCTGTTCTGCTCATCCTGTTCGATATCCAGAGATGTCATTGGGCGCTACGAGGCTCATAGCCCATTGTCTTCGATCGGTTTGACGATTGCTGCCGACAGTTCGTTTGACTACCGATTCACGGGTGAAGGAACCGGCCGCAAGAGATGGTCCTGCGGAGCATGGAGACCTGCGGGGACCAACATGCTGTTTTTGTCCTCCATCCACCACAACCGGCTGCCGATCCATATAGAAGAGCAGACGGCTGTCGGGGAGGGGATTGTCATTCACCTTCCCCGGAATACCGCCTGGAAGGCAAATGCGTTGATACGAATCAACGATTGTTCGTTTGCAATTCCCAAAGATCGGACGACGTTTTCGCTGCCATTCTCCCGGAAAGTCGAAACCATCTCGATAGCCGTTTACCTCGATGATCGAATCCTCCGTGAGCAGGCCTCTTATACCCATATCGAGACGGAAACCTATCCAGTGAAGGATCCATCCAGCAATGTCTTTCACGTCACGTTCCCCATGAAACAATCGGCAGACCTGTTTCGCTGCTTCGACCTGGCGGAATTCAATGATACGGTTACCGTCAGGCGCAATAAACTGAAGATGGGCCAAACCGTATTGAAACGGATGAAATGACTGACATCTGCGGGATCAGCCCGTTACCTTTAAAGATAAACCATATGAAGCAATTGTTCCTAACCCTGATGGCAGTTTTGGGGATAAGCGTCTGCTCGGGTCAGACGCTGGCCGATATTCTGAACACCCGGTATGATAACAATCCGGTTCCCACGGTGCCTGTTGAGTACACCTTGCCCATGTTGGTTGCGAGAACGCCGTTCATACAGCTTTTCAATTCGCTGCTGCAGGCAACCGGGCAAAGCGTGTTTCACTCCGATGAATACGAGGCCGACGAATATATCCTTGTGGATATAAAGGCCGATGACCGGCAGATTGAACTATACGGCGTTTTGTTTCGTTATCCCCATCGACCGAATCGGCCGATCGGGTGGATGCCCTGGCAGGGAAAGACGATTATCTTCAACGGAGACAACCCCGGGCTCTTTACCCCTTTGGAGGAGGCAAGATACTTCCGCTATAAGGATTATCCGGAAAACTCCCTGTATCATCTTGAAGATGACAACGATCCGACGTGGCATTTCCTTCAAGAGCAAGTATGGGAACACGTGGAAGTTAAGGGATTATCCGGATCAATGGATTGTCACCTACCCTTCCACATACAAACGGTTGTATCCCAAGTCCTCGATCGTATTTCAGCATCCGGTTCTTACGCCGGAGCGTTACGGGCAGATTCGGAAGGGCTTACAGGCCTTCCGGTTGGAGGCCCCCGGAAAGGCAGGGACGATTCGCCTGCCGAAAATCAAGATTGCGACTGGCAAGAAACACAAATGATTGTATGACAACTATGGAAAAGACGACCGAAAAGCAGTGCCCGACCGGCAGGAAGACGCGCATCTTTATCCGATGCGTCATTGTACTGTCCTGTGTGTATATACTGGCAGATCCGATTGACCGCTATTTTCAGGAAGGTGTTTTGGGTCTGGTCGGTTATAAATCGTATCTTTACTCGGCACAGGATCTGTTTTTTGCGCTGTGTGCCGTTGTCGGATTGTCGAATCTTGCACGGTATCCCCTGTTGGGTTGGATCCTGGCAAATATCGCAGCGGCAGGATTTCTGCTGTTTCCGATCTATTGTCTTATTGCGGGTGTGATGTTCCGGTCCAATATCCTGGATTTATCATGCATCATGCCTGTTGTCTTCTTTGTCCTGTTGTTTGTCATCAACAAAAAGGAGTGCCGGCCAAAGAGGTGGTATGTTTATCTGCCATGCATCTTCCTGCTGATTCTGGGTGAAATCCCGTGTGTCGTATATGCCGCTCGGAACTTTCTTCCGATCGGTTGATCGGACGACGGATATCATCCGGTTTCGCCGTATGCCTACTGTATGGGGAATTCTATCAAGCTGGTTGAGCGGAAAAACAGCATGTCCGGGAGCTTGAGTGCCAAAAAACGATCATCCATGAAGGCCGAAACTTGTTTGACACCACGATAAAATTTAAAAGCTTATGAAGAGGTTCCTTATTTTTGCGCTATGTATGAGCGGCGTGTTCTTTATCGAAGAGTGTACGGCTCAAACGCTGACAGAATCGTTGAAGAAAAAAGCTGCCATGTATCTGACAGATATCTATGAAAGCGATTCATCCGATCCTGTAAAGGCGGATGATCTCAATACGCGATATTGGATCTATGACATCCTGGATCAGAAAAAACTTGACAGGCAAAAGAGCAAAGCCGAAAACGGGAAGATATATATCTTTAGAGTGCTCGGAGATGACCAATGCGGTACATATGCATTTATTGAAAACAATAAAATTCAGATAATGGATATGTATACAGCCGAGGATTATCGAGCTGCATGCGATTTCATGTGTCGCCATCACTACCGCATTGAGCAAGTCATCACCGTATTGAAATATATGATAGAGAATGATGAATACGAAAGTTATTTTTCTTTACCATACTCTGCTTTGTCCGAAAAGGGCAAGGCTCAATTAGACTCGATCAGACATGCAATAAACGCTTTATGAGTCCGGCTGCATCCCGGTTTGGCTGCAAGCGGTGTTTGGGTACTGGTCGATTCACCCGCCAAAAACAGAGATTGCTGCCGACAGGAAACCGGCAAAAAGACGTCAAACCATCAAAAAACCATAATTTACGTCCTATGAAAACCCTTATTACTGTCGCCTTTGTTTTTATCTCGGTTCTGCTGATGGCTGGTCCGAAGAATCGTCCGGATTCGGTTGAAATCTTCCAGTTCAATGAAGAGACCCTGGATGCCATAGAAAAGAAAATATGTGAATTTGACGGGCTTGACGATGGACCTTCATTCCTCCCGAATACAAGGTCAGTGATTCTTGTTGCCAATCTGCTCGATGACAGTATTGCATATAATGATCTTCAAGAACGGGTTCCGCTGGATACGACATACGAGGGATCTTATAACCCGTCCAACATTTTGAATCAGAATACCCGCAAAATCGATATTTACCGATTTGTAGCTATGGGCAGCCACCGCACGAATCATATTCTGTTGCTCAATGGCAAGGATATGACCTTCATCAATATGCATAAACCCTATGATAAGGTGATCAAAGAGGTGCTGCGCTATTTTGACCGGAACAAAGAGGTTGACAACCGGTTGATGCCGATGTATATCAACTTGATCACCTGGTGGTATCTGCGCAATCACTGGGCGGATGAACTGGGTCCGTGGTATGACTGGTTCCAGGAGCAGGATTCCGTGAGCCGGGAATATTACAAGTTCCAGTATCCCTTTAAATGAATGATGGCGAGCCCAAAGGCTCGCCCTTTTTCTGGATACTGGAATCGAATTTTCGTGCCGATTATGGTTGTGCAGCCCTCTCCGACCGTAAATTTCCACGGGTTGGATTGCCAATCCCGAACCGGAAATCCCGTTGCGAAGTTTTCCATACTCCCCCTGGATCGTTCCGGCCACGATGGCTGCATGCAATAAAAAATCACTTTCCGCTTGCTCGATTCCAAATTTGTTTGTAGTTTTGCGAACAACAAACAAGACAAATCATGAGAGAAAAGGGATATACGGTTGATCAGGAACGGCTTGCCCGGTTTGCCAAGGCGATGGGCCACCCCGCACGCATCGCGATTCTCGAGTTTCTGGCCCGCCAGGAGTGCTGCTTCTTCGGCGATATTCACGAGGTGCTGCCGATCTCGAAGGCAACCGTCTCCCAGCATCTGAAGGAGCTGAAGGAGGCCGGACTGATCCAGGGCGAGATCGAGACGCCCAAAGTCCGCTATTGCATCAATCGGGAGAATTGGGAGATCGCCTCCCGGCTTTTTGCCGCTTTCTGGGAGCAGCCCGTCTGCAAAAAGGAGTCCTGCTGCGAATAGCCGCACCCCGCGGGCCGTCGGAAACGGCTCTTTTTTTCACAATCAATGTTCGTTGTTTTACGAAATACAAATATAATACGAAAAGCGGGCCCCGCCCCGGCAGCGATAGGGCCGACCGATCGGCAACCGGTTCCGACAGACTGCCTGCGATCCGGACGGATGCACGCCGAGGCAAGGGTTATTCCGGAGCGCGCAGGTCGACTGGAGCGGCAAACGGAGCACAAGAACCAATCAATCAAATACAAACATGAAAAGAATTGTTTTATGGATGATGCTGTCACTGGGGCTGTTTGCCTGCGGAGGCGGCAACTCGAAAACGCAGAAGAGTACTGATGCAGACAACACGAAAGACCGGATTGAGGTGCTGTATTTCCATGGCAAACAACGCTGTGCGACCTGCATGGCCATCGAGCAGCGGACCCGGGAGACGCTCGAAGAGCAGTTTGCCGACGAACTGAAAAACGGGGCACTCGTCTTCCGGGTAATCGACATCTCGCAACCGGAGAACGAGGCCCTTGCCGACAAATATGAGGTGACGTGGTCGTCGCTCTACCTCTGCCAATGGAAAGCGGGCCGGGAGACCCCGGAAAATCTGACGGAGTTTGCCTTCGGGAATGCCCGCACGGCTCCCGAGGCATTCAAGAGCGGGCTGGCGGCCCGGATCCGTGAACTGCAAAAATAGGCGGTCATGGAGTGGTTGCAAACGCTGCTGGAGAGCAGCACGACTCCCCCGCTGACGGCCTTTCTGCTGGGGCTGCTGACGGCCCTGTCGCCCTGTCCGCTGGCTACGAACATCGCCGCCATCGGTTTCATCGGCAGGGAGATCGACGACCGTCGCCGGATCTTCCGCAACGGTCTGCTCTACACGCTGGGGCGCACGCTCTCCTATACGCTGCTGAGCATCGTGCTGATCCTGATCCTGAAAGAGGGGTCGAGCATGTTCGGCATCCAGAAGGCCATCGGCAAATGGGGCGAATGGGTGCTGGGACCGCTGCTGATCGTCATCGGAGCCTTCATGCTGGCGGGTGACCGGCTGCGGCTCCCCTCGTTCGGATTCCGCGGCAACGGCGAGAGGCTGGCCCGCCGGGGCGGCTGGGGTGCCCTGCTGCTCGGGGTGCTCATCCCGATGTCGGCCTCGGCTGAGGCCGGATACCTGCTGCCGGTGCTGTTCGCCGTTGCCACGGCACTGCCGGTGCTGGTCGTCGCCTGGATCCTGGCTTTCGGCGCCCGTCGCATCGGGCAGTTCTACGGTCGGATGCAGACGATACAAAAGTGGCTGAACCGGATCTTCGGAGGGCTGTTCGTGATGATCGGCATCTATTATTGTGCAATCATGTATTTCTAAAAAATAAAGGATATGGAAACCAAGAACGAAAAGAAAAAGGGATTCTGGGCTTCGCTCTTCTCACCGAAACCCTGCTCGTGCTCGTGCGGCAACAATCGGATTGTGGAAGAGGATGAAAAACCGGCTGCCCCCAACTTCGAAAATATCAAATTCGACGCGCCCCGCGCGGCGATTCGGGAGATCAAGATTCTGGGGCCGGGTTGCGCGAAATGCAAAGCAACGTACCAGGTCATTAGCAAGGTCATCAACGAGAACAACCTCGACGTGCGGCTCTCCAAGGTCGAAGACATCACCGAGATCCTGAGCTACAACGTCATGAGCACTCCGGCCATTGTCGTGGACGGCGAGGTGAAGATCAAGGGCCATGTCCCCTCGGAGAGCGAGATCAAACAGCTGTTGGGTATTTAGGCGAGGCGTATGGACACGAAACGGGAGTTGAAGATCCTTGTGTGGATCATCCTCATTTTTACGGCGGTCTTTTTCCTGCCGATCGGCAGCGAGCGCTTCCAGACGGCCATCGACGCGACGCTCGACCTGGCCCGGTGGTATGCCCGCGAGCATGTCATCCTGTGCCTGCTGCCGGCCTTCTTCATCGCCGGCGTGATCGCCGTCTTTGTCAGCCAAGGATCCGTCATCAAGTACTTCGGGGCCAATGCCAAAAAGTGGCTATCGTACAGCGTGGCGGCCATCTCGGGCGGCATTCTCGCCGTCTGCTCCTGCACGATTCTGCCGCTCTTCACGAGCATCTACAAGCGCGGAGCGGGGTTGGGGCCGGCCATCGCCTTCCTCTACTCGGGGCCGGCGATCAGCATTCTCTCCATCATCCTCACGGCCCGGATTCTGGGCATCGAGCTGGGCATCGCCCGCACGGTCGGCGCCATCCTCTTCTCGGTGGTCATCGGGCTGCTGATGTCGTTCCTCTTCCGTCGCGAGGAGCGGGCCAAGCGCGAGGAGCAGATGAACATCGTCCCGCCTCCCGAGAAGCGGCCGATGTGGCAGACCTCGTTCCACTTCTTCACGCTGGTGCTGATTCTCGTCTTTGCCAACTGGGGCGCACCGGCCGCCTCGGACCACGGCGTGTGGTCAGCCATCTATGCCTGGAAGTGGTACATCACCGGCGCCCTGGCACTCGTGCTGTGCGGATCGCTGGTGAAGATCCTGCGGCTCCGCCTGCGGTGGGTGGCGCTGGGCGCTGCGGCAACCGTCGTTTCGGTCGTGCTGGCCAACCGGTTCATCCGCGATGCGAAGCTCGTGCCGCTCGTGCCGATGGTTGTGGCCATCGCCGCGCTCTCGCTGATTCTGCTTTTCGACAAGCGCGATGCGGAAAACCGCGAATGGGTGCTCTCGGCGTGGGGGTTTGCCAAACAGATCCTGCCGCTGCTGGCCGTGGGTGTCGTCACGGCGGGATTCCTGCTCGGATCGACCCATGACCAGACGGCCATTGCGGGTATCATCCCGAACCGCTGGATCGAATGGGCCGTCGGAGGCAACTCGCTGCTGTCAAACTTTTTCGCCAGCTTCACCGGCGCCTTCATATACTTCGCCACGCTGACCGAGGTGCCCATCATCCAGGGACTGCTGGCCTCGGGCATGGGAAAGGGGCCGGCCCTGGCGCTGCTGCTGGCCGGGCCGTCGCTCTCGCTGCCCAACATGCTGGTCATCCGCGGCGTGCTGGGGACCAAAAAGACGGTGGTCTACGTGGCGCTCGTCATCGTCATGGCCACGCTGGCGGGATTCCTCTTCGGCAACCTGTTTTAACCGGAGACGCGCCATGAGAATCTTGATTCTTTGTACGGGGAACAGCTGCCGCAGCCAGATGGCACACGGTTTCCTGCAGGCGATGGATCCGTCGCTCGAGGTATTTTCGGGCGGGAGAGACAAAAACGGTCAGGCAGAGTGCCAAGGATGCCATGGACACCGCTACCGACGACCTGCAAAAAGGCGGATCAGCGGAAAGTGCGGGTATAGGAGATCGACGGCAGGATCGGGATCAGCACCGTGGCACGATAACGGCCGTGATCCGGATAGATGCTCACCGGATTCTTGTGCCACGTCAGGTTGACGATCGAGAACTGCCAGTTGCGCACGCCGTTGTGGCGGCGGCGCTCCATGTTGTAGCTGATGTCCGTGCGGAAGTAGTTGCGCATGCGCATCGTCGGATGGGGCGTGATGCCGAAGATCGTCCCGCCCTCCGGATCGGGATAGGCCATGTTTGTCAGCCGGTAGGGAAGCCCCGAGCGCCACGCCACGTTGATCGTGAAGGTATGGCGGCGGCCCCGCGCGGGCTGATGCACCACGTCGTAGCTCGCAAAGGTGTTGAAGTCGTGCGGGATGTCGTAGTCGAAGGGATAGGTCACCCCTTCCGACCGGCGGCGGGAGTTCGTGTAGGTGTAGGAGGCCGTCAGGCTCAACCGTTCGTTCTGCCACTGCGCCATCGCCTCGATGCCGAAGACCCGCCCCGTGCCATAGACAAAACCGCCACGATCGAGCAGGTAGTCGTCGCTGTCGTAGATCAGCGGCAGGTTGCGCATCCGCTTCAGATAGCCCTCCAGCGAGAGGGTCAGCCGTTCGCCCACTCGCGTGCGACCGCCCAGGGCCACCTGCCAGGAGCGTTGAAGGCGTCCGTCACGGAATGGCGTCCAGAAGTCGATCGGCAGCGAATAGTAATAGCGGTTGAACTGGACCAGCGCCTGCGAGTTGAAGGTTGCGGAGAGCCACACCGCCCGGTCCTGTCCGAAATCACAGGCAAGCTGCGCCCGCGGTTCGCAGGCAAAGGCCCGTTTGCCGCCGGCCGCATAGAGCGCGCCCCGCAGACCGGCATCAAGCCGCCAGCGTCCCCACTGCAGGCGGTTGCTCACAAAGAGGGCTCCCGAAACCAGCTCCGAGGAGGGATAGCGCGTCTCCTGACGCTTGCCGTTGACCCTGGAGCGCGTGTGCATCGGCTGGAAACGCTGCGTCGAGAAGTTGGCCCCGTACTCCAGCGAGTAGCTATCCGAGATTCGCTGGTCGAAGGTCAGCCGGGCACCCAGTTCGTGGGTTTGGAAGGTGGTCTTGCCCTCGTTCGTCACGTCGTCGGAGTGGAAGCGCGACTGCTGGCGGTTATAGAGAAACGTATAATAGACGATCGCCGTGGAGTTCAGCGTTTCGCTCCAGCGGGAATGCAGGCGCAGCGAGGCGGTCGTATTGCCCCATCCGAAGCGGTTCGAGGCCTCACGGTCGGCATTGCGCATGCGGTCATCGCCCGTATAGGCTCCCAGTGTGAGGGTGTGGCGGCGGTGTACGTCGTAGGAAAGCCGGGCCGTGAAGTCGTGAAACCCGAAACGGACCGGGCGGCGGGCGACAGCCAGTGCCGCCTCGGGGAAGAAGTAGCGTCCCGAAACAAGATACGCTCCCCGGCCCCGCACCAGCGGTCCGTCAACGGTGGCTCCCAGCGAGAGTGTCCCGACGGTCAGCGACTGCCCGTGGCGGTAGCGGTCGCCCTCGCGCGTGCGGATCTGCGTCAGCGCCGAAAGGCGCGAGCCGTAGGCCGGAGAGATGTACCCCTTGGCAATCTCGGCCGACTGCACCGTCTCGCCGCTGAAGATCGAGAGCAGTCCGTAGGCGTGGGCCTGGTTGTAGATCGGTACGTCGTCGTAGAGGATCTGCGTCTGGTCGTTGCTGCCGCCCCGCACCAATAGTCCCGACATGCCGTCCTTGCCGGCCGAAACCCCCGGCATGAGCTGCAGAAACTTGAAGATGTCCTTCTCCCCGGCGAAGAGCGGCGCATACTTGAGCTGTTCGACATCGACGGCAATGTTGCCCGTCGGGCGGATCGTGAGCAGCGGCTTGCGGGCCGTAACCGCCACCGAATCGATGGCCACCGTCCGTGCCACGGAATCAGGCAGCATGCGGGCGACAGCGTCTGCAGGCATGAGAGCGACGGTATCGACCGGCGTGCGGGCGTCGGCCGGAGCGGGATGCAGGAAGAGGAGCGTGACGGCAAGCGTTCGGATCATAGTTCGGAGATCTGGAAATAGTTATAGCCGGCGAAGACGCCCAGGCCGTTGGAGATGTTGGTATAGACGGTGACCTGCTCGATGAAGGGGTTCTCCTCGGCACTCTCCGTGGTATTGAGCTGCTGCTTGTAGCGCGAACGCATGTAGCGGTCGTAGGCATCCGAAGGGGTGATGAAGCGGAACGTGTGGCGGATGCGGGTCCTGTCGTCGCTGGTCCCCCAGACCGAAAAATACAACGGCAGCACCCGCGTGCGGTTCTCGTAGGGAATACGCAGAAATTCATCGAAAATGATCGTACTCCCCTTCTCGTCGGCCTCGTCCGCATCGTTGGCGCCGTTCACCTGATCGACAAAGGGCGAGGTCGTATAGTAATCGCTCACCTCGCGCTGCACGCTTCCCGACTCGGGATCGGTTTGCCGGTAGAAACCCCGGATCCAGACCGAGCGTACGTCGGGAGGAAGCGTCAGCTCCTCGAGCGTGAAGTGGCGGTACCAGCCCCGGCTGCGCATCTCCCGGATCCGCGCCCGGGGAGCTTCGGGAACCGTGGTCTCGGCCGTGAGCCGCCCATAATCCGGAACCGTAACCTCCAGCCGGTAGCTGCGCCCCGCAACGGGCCGGAATCCCGTCGAGGTGCGTCCGTCGGCCGAAGCCGCGCAGCGCACCACCTCGCGCCCCTCCTCCAGCAGCCGGATTTCGGCCTGCACAACCGGTTCGAAGGTCATCTTCTCCTTCGCGTAGGTACCGCTCCAGTGCAGCGACACCACAAAATCCTCCTGCGGCGTCAGCAGCGCATTGACCGTCACCTGCGGGGCCGGTCCGCGACGACCGAAGTCGTAGTCCACATCCTTGCAGCCCGCAAGCAGCAGGGCAAACCCTGCTGCCATGCGGGTGCACGGCAGAAAACGATCGAATAACCGGGACATTATCGCTGCCAGATGTAATAACCGAGGCTCTTGTCGGCGTGGAACACGACCTCTCCGTCGGGTGCATGGAGCGTCATGCCGATGCTTTGCGAATCCCAGCGGATGATCGACCCGGTAAGCGGGACCCGCTCCGGATCGCGCGGCGTCAGCGTCAGATCGGGTTTGTGGTAACTGTAATCGTAATGGAACGTTCGCGGCTCCCCCTGCGGCGGCTCTTCCGTGAGGGTGCACTCCGTGTCGGACAAGAATTTCATGACTTTGATGCCCGCTTCGCCATTCATCGTCCACTCGCTGCCCGTCAGGCGTTTGGGGATCGAGATCGTACGCTCCTTGGAGCAACTCGCCGCGAAGAGGACGCAGACGGCAAATGCGAAAAATTTCACGGCCCGGAGCCGGATGGAAAAACGTTCGTTGGTCATGGCAAAGTGTTTGAAGGTTTCGGACAAAGTTAGAGTCAAACGCCGCTTCGGGGCCGTCGGATCGCCATCAAAATCTTACACTTCCCTCTTGCAAACAACTGACCCAATGACGTTTGTGTCGGTCGAGGAGACCGATTTTCTAACAGGCATCTGACAGGCGGCCGCAATCCGTCCGAATCGAAG
This sequence comes from uncultured Alistipes sp., assembly GCA_938014215.1. Classification (GTDB taxonomy): domain Bacteria; phylum Bacteroidota; class Bacteroidia; order Bacteroidales; family Rikenellaceae; genus Alistipes. The sequence goes on from CALLRW010000041.1 coordinate 380,192, forward strand.
GCCGGAGGCCCACCCGACAAAAAAAATCGGCCGAGATCACCCGGCCGAACATCCAAAATCGGCAAGCGCACGTTTCGGCGCATTACAACGGTTCGCCCGTCAGCTCCGGAGGCAACACCGGCATGGCCCCTTTCCGGGTGCAGACGTAAGCCGACGTCTGTACGGCAAGCGTGTGCGCGTCGCCGACGCTCTTGCCCCGAAGGATCGACGCGATGAATGCCGCGGTGAAGCTGTCTCCCGCCCCGACGGTATCGGCAACCTCAACCTTCGGCGTGGGTCGGAAGGAGACCTGGCCCGGCGTGAAGACATAGCTGCCGTTGATTCCGCAGGTGAGAATCAGCATCTTCAGGTTGTATTTCCCGAGCAGAATCCAGCACTTGTCCTGGAGATCGATGCCCGGGCAGCCGAACATGCGGCTGACAAGGACCAGCTCCTCATCGTTGATTTTCAAAATATTGCACCGCTTCATGGAGTCGCAGAGGATCTCCTTGTCGTAGAAACTCTGGCGGAGATTCACGTCAAAGACAATCAGCGACCCGTCGTCGTGCGGCATCGCGTCGAGAAACCGATGGATCGTCGTGCGCGACACCACGCTCCGCTGGGCCAGCGACCCGAAGCAGACCGCTCGCGTCCGGCGGGCCAGCGCCTCGAGACTCTCCGTGTAGGGGATGTTGTCCCAGGCGACGTTCTCCCGGATCTCGTACTGCGGAACGCCCGCCTGATCGATGCGCACCTGTACGGTCCCCGTGGGATAGGGAACCCGGGCTATGTGATGACGGAGCCCCTTCGAGGCAAAGTTGTCCAGAATCTCCTGCCCCAGCGCATCCTCTCCGACCGCACTCACCACACAACTCGGCAGGCCGAACTGCGAAACATGGCAGGCAAAGTTGGCGGGGGCGCCGCCGATCTTCTTCCCCTCGGGAAGCATATCCCACAGGGCTTCGCCCATTCCTACTACAACATCATTCGTGTTCATTGGATCTGTTTTTTGTTGGTTTTTCATATCTTCTTAATCTTCAACGCATAGCAGAGAAGATAAACGACTCCGACCGTCATCACGGCAACCGCCCCGACCTGCCCGACGGCATCGGCCGCATAGCCCATCGCCAGCGGGAAGACCGTTCCGCCGAAGAGCCCCATGATCATCAGCCCCGAGACCTCGTTCTTCTCCCGGGGAGCCTGGACAAGCGCCTGCGAAAAGATGATGGAGAAGATGTTCGAGTTGCCGAACCCGACCAGGCCGATCCCCACGTAGAGCGGCATCAACGTGTCGCAGAGAAACAGCATGCACATCCCGGCCAGCATCATCACCACGCTGACGGCAAAAAACTGCTTCGGCGAGACGGCCCGCAGGATGAACGCCCCGAGAAAACACCCGACCGTGCGGAAGATGAAATAGATGCCCGTGGCAAAACCGGCATCTTCGAGCGGAAGTCCCAACCGCTCGATGATGATCTTCGGGGCGGTGGTGTTGGTGCCCACGTCGATCCCGACATGGCACATGATTCCCAGGAAGCAGAGCAGGATGAAGGGGCGTCCGAGCAGCTTCAGGCAGTCGCCCACGCCGGAGGCCCGCTCCGGCTGCTCCTCGTCGATCGGTGTGGCGGCCAGCAGCAAAATGGCCAGCAGACAGATAACCGCATAGATCACGAAGAGGATCCGCCAGCCGAGACCGAAGAGGGGGAGGAGCGTCGTCGCACCCCAGGCGGCAATCACCGGTGCCAGAAACGAGGCTATGGCCTTGACGAACTGCCCGAAGGTCAGGGTCGAGGCCAGCCGGCGACTGCTGATCAGATTCGACACCAGCGGATTGAGCGAGGTCTGCATGATGGCGTTCCCGATGCCGAGCAGCGAGAACGAGGCCAGCATGATCAGGTAGCTGTCGCCGAACGCCGGGATGAAGAGCGAAACCGCCGTCACGACGAGACTGATCAACACCGTATTCTTGCGTCCGATCCGGTTCATCAGCATGCCCGTCGGCACGGAGAAGATCAGAAACCAGAAAAAGACCAGCGAAGGGAAGAGATTGGCTTGTGCGTCGGTTAACCCGAGATCCTTCTGGACGTAGTTCGAGGCCGTCCCCACGAGGTCGACGAACCCCATGGCGAAGAAGCAGAGCATCACCGGGAGAAGTTGCAGCAGAAACGTTTTGCGGCTGCCGATAAACGATTGTGTCATGGTTTCAGGTTATAATTTTGGTTGGTTCTCTTGCGGGACTGCAAGCCGGAATCTCGGGGGTTGGCGTCCCCTCCTGCCGCGCTCCGATCCGCGACCGGACGGCGGAGTGACCCCGGAAGAACCGGTCGCATTCACGCATTGCAAAGGTAGCGACCCGCTCCGGCAAAGCCTGTAAAATATCGTGCATTGTCTGTCAAATTTGGGCAGATGCCCGTTTTTTACCATCTTATGCACGCTTTTTTTACGGGAATATGCCTTAAATTTGCAGTTGTCAATACCTGGTTCCCATGCGTCGAATCCTGCTGTCCGCCCTGAGTCTGATCCTGCTGCTGAGTCTTCCCGGCTGCCATCGGGACAAGGTCTACAAAATCGGTATCTCACAATGCAGCCAGGACGACTGGCGCATGAAGATGAACGACGAAATCAACCGGGAGGCGATGTTCCACAAGGATCTCCTCGTCGAGATCCGCTCGGCCGACGACAGCAGCGCCAAACAGATCGACGACATCCGCTATTTTGTCGAGCAGGGCTTCGACATCCTCATCGTGTCGCCCAACGAGGCGGCCGCCCTGACCCCCGTCATCGACGAGGTCTATGAAAAGGGGATTCCCGTCGTCATCTTCGACCGGAACATCAACAGCAAAAGCTATACGGCCCGGATCGGCGCCGACGACGAGGCGATCGGACGCGCCGCGGCCCGCTATGCCCGGCATCTGCTCGGTGACAGGGCCCGGGCCATCGAGATATCCGGTCTGAAGGGTTCGACCCCGGCCGAAGGGCGCCACAAGGGGTTTGTCGGGGAGTTCGAGGCCGCAGGCGGCACGCTTCTGGCCAGTGTCCCCGGAAACTGGAACCAGGAGGAGGCGATTCCGGTCGTCGACTCGCTTTTGAGCATCTACCCCGATGTGGACCTCATCTACGCCCACAACGACCGCATGGCCATCGGAGCCGCCGAGGCGGCGCATCGTCCCGGCAGGAAGCGGATCCGCATCATCGGCATCGACGCCGCCCCCGACATCGGGATCCGGGCCGTGGCCGACAGCATCATCGATGCCACCTTCCTCTACCCCACCGAGGGTCACCGCCTCATCCGGACGGCGCTGGCCATTCTGAAAAACGAGCCCTACGAAAAGGAGACCATTCTGCCCGCCTCCTCGGCCGTGGATCTGACCAATGCAGACATCCTGCTCCGGCAGAACGAGACCCTGAAGGAGGAGACGCATAAGATCGAACGGCTCAAGGCGCAGGTCGATCGCTTCCGGACGGAATACTCCTCGCAGCGGTCGCTCTTCTACGCCAGCATCGCCATCATCCTGCTGTTATGCGGCGTCGGATTCCTGCTGCTCCGCGCCTACTGGCAGCACAGAAGGCATCAGAAGGAGCTCTTGCACCAGAACCGGCTCCTCGAGGCGGAGCGCGACAAGCAGAAACAACTGAACGAACAGCTCCAGGAGGCCACCCGGTCCAAACTGATGTTCTTCACGAACGTGTCGCACGACCTGCGCACACCGCTGACGCTCATCGCGGAGCCTGTCGCCCAGCTCGCCGAGGCCGACAACCTCTCGCCCCGGCAGCATACCCTCCTCCGGATTGCGGACCGGAATCTCCGGATCCTTCGCCGGCTGATCAACGAGATCCTCGATTTCCGCAAGTATGAAAGCGGAAAACTGGAGGTCCGGCTGTCGGAGGTGGACTTCAACGCCTGTCTCCGCGAATGGGTGGAGTCGTTCCAGACCGTGGCCCGGAAAAAGGGGATCAGACTGCAAGGGAACGGCCTCGCCGCCGACCGCCCGATCCTGCTGGCCATCGACCCCGAAAAGATCGAACGTGTCGTCTTCAACCTCCTCTCCAACGCCCTCAAGTACACCCCCCGGAACGGATCGATCACCGTCTCGTGTGCATGCGACGGGACGAATCTCACGCTCAGGGTCGCCGACACCGGAGAGGGAATCGACGAACGCGATCTGGGAAACATCTTCGACCGCTTCTATCAGGCGGACCGCATCCACCCCTGGGGTTCCGGCATCGGGCTGTCGCTGGCCAAGGCCTTCGTGGAGCTCCACGGAGGCACCATCGCCGTGGAGAGTGAACGCCACAAGGGGTCGATCTTCACGGTGACGCTTCCCGTAAGGCATGTCGCACAGACTCCGGCGGAGGTCCGGCCGGACGTCGGGGAACGGGAGGCCGAGGCGGAAATCGAAACAGAGGTCGAAGCGGAATCCGAGGTCGACGACAACCGCATCGCCTTTGACCGCGAGAAGCCCATCCTGCTCGTGATCGACGACAACCGGGACATCCAGCGGCTCATCGAGGAGCTGATAGGCGCCGACTACAACCTCATCACGGCGAAGAACGGCAAAGAGGGGCTGAGGCTGGCCGTGAAGTATGTGCCCGACCTGATCATCTGCGACGTGATGATGCCGGTGATGGACGGGCTGGAGTGCTGCCGGCGCATCAAGAGCGAAGTCTCGACGTCGCACATCCCGGTGCTGATGCTGACGGCCTGTGCGATGGACGAACAGCGCGCGCAGGGTTACGACAGCGGTGCCGACGGCTATCTTTCGAAACCGTTCAGCAGCGCCGTGCTGAAATCCCGCTGTGCGAGCCTGATCGCCAACCGGAAACGGATCCGGGAGTTGTGGACCTCGGCGGCCCCCGGCGGCGGAATGGCGACCGTCGAGGAGAGGCCCGCCGCGCCGGTGAAGAATACCCCGGCCGGAGACCTCGACAACGAGTTCTACAGGCGCTTCCTGACGCTGTTCCAGGAGAAGATGGGCGATGCCCGTCTGAATGTCGATACGATTGCGTCGGAGATGGGGTTCGAGCGTTCGCAGTTCTATCGCAAGATCAAAGCGCTCACCAACTATGCTCCGGTGGAGCTGATCCGTCTTTTGAGGCTGCAGCGCGGCCGGACGCTCCTGATGACAACCGACAAGACCATCAGCGAAATCGCCTACGAGACCGGCTTCTCCACCCCCTCCTACTTTACGAAATGCTACCGCGACACCTACGGCGAAACACCGACCGAGGTGCGAAACCGGCTGGCGAAATAGGCCGTCCGCAAACGCCCCCATACCGGGACACCCGTCCGACGGGCCGTGGGACCATACATCAAACCGATCGGTGACGGCAAATCCCGTGCGAGCCGTCCCGGTCCTGTCCACGGCCATCCGCTCACGGAGGCTGCACCCCGGCCGGTATCAATCCGGCAGCCAGCGAGGCCGTTCCGGTCAGTGGATCCACTCGCTGCCCAGACTCAGGGTGCAGAGCGATTCGATGCGGATGATGAAATCCCCGACACTGTTGGGCACGTAGGGATACAGCTCCGAATTCGTCGCGGAATAGGGCTGATAGCGCACCTCCATCGTCCGCATGGTCCCCACGGGATCGGAGCGTCCGTCGTTGTTGTCCACCATGTAGAGGGTCTCGACCAGCCCCTCGTCGTTGAACTTCGCCCCCCACAGCGTCACGGCATGCGTCGTCCAGTTGCGCCCCATGTTGACCACAAAGAGGATCCCCTGCCGGGAGTCGAGCGCCCGCTTGATGATAGCGTTGAAGCGGTCGCGCTTCATCTCCTGGCCCACGTACTCCGCCCCGAGCGAGCGGGTACCCAACTGTTCGCGGAAAAAGCCGGCCGACGGATCGACGGGATCCATCTCGTACATGTTCTTGTGGAATACGCCGTTGAAGAACCAGTTGATCGCCTTGAGCGGGTTGTCGCCCCGGTTGGAGAAATGGCTCTTGTACAATTGGAAAACGGCGCTGTGCAACATGTCGGAGGGTTCGGCGGCCGGACCGCGGTAGTCAGCCATGGCCGCCGTCGCCCGATTCTGCGCGAGCCACCAGTGGATCAGGTTGGAGGTGGCCGCCGCCCAGCACATCAGTCCGTCGCCGCCGGGACGCGTATCCGACGGATCGATCTTGTTGCAGTCGTACCATCCGCACCCCGGGGTCCAGGGCAGCTGCGTATGGCCGAATTTCCACTGATCGTCCGAGGGTTCCTTCACCCCGTAGACCCAGCGCGTGGCGCCGGCAAACGGATCCGCCGTCTCCTTCCGCTGCAGATTCAGCCGGTAGGTCAGTTCGCGGCCCGCCTCGAGGCCTTCGAAAGGCTTTCCCTGCAGCATGTCGGGGATCGCGACGGTCGTCTCGCGGTCGGCAATCCGGACCCGGATCCAGCCGTCGGCGGGCATGGCCCCGGCCGGCTGCGGGCAGACCAGCGCCGTATGGGTATGGTCATCCGTACGGGCGGGGGTGATCCACTGCGGGTCGGATGCAGCCGTCAACGTACCGTCCGTCAGGCGGAACGCGAGTCGGACGGGGGTCTGGACCTGCACCTCGGCCTGCTGCAGCTCCGTCGCCGAACAGGAGCCGTCGCGGCTCTCCAGCACGACGTGCAGCCGGCTCAGCGCATGGCCGAAACGCAGCTGCACCCGCTCTCCGGCCTGTACACGGGTCTCGGCCCGCAGCAGGTCCGAACGGCGGTATCCGTCGCCCTGCTGGTTCGGGGCCAACGCATGGAGATAGTCCGACGAAGATTGCCCCGCCTGATACAGGGGAAGTGCCGCCGACGGGAGGTGCCAGGCCGTAAACTGCACCTGCTGACCGATCTCGCGCCAACGGATCTCGGGCTCCCAGCGGCCGTTGGACAGATGGAGGGTGAAGCATTGCCGGGTGTCGTCCGTCAGATTCCGGGCGCACACGACCACCGTGTCCCCCTCGACGAAACGGCCGCTTCCGTCGGCATCGATGACGGCACGGGTGGCCGTATCGCCCAGGATCAGATCCCACGCGACCCGATCGTCCGAAGCCGTTGCAAACTCCTCCTGCGGATGGTCCCCGCGACACGCACTCATCCATAACGCACACAAAGTCATGCTCAGTGAGACGGCGAGATAAAAGATTCTTTTCATCTTGTCAATTCTTAACTTGCACAACAGATTCCTTCTACCCGTTGGCGGAATAAATACAGCAAACTTCCCGAATCGGTGCACGGCAACTGACAATCAGCCGGGGACGGAGCATATCCGGACCCTCCGCCGGCATCTGCATCCGATCGGGCTGCAAGTTTCGGAAAAATTCCCGGAATCTGCAAGTTCCGCAGTTCGCTATTTTCAAAGCGGGGCATCTTACAAAGACGGGGGGGTATCCGCCCGTCATGGCGGAACGGATCGCACACCAACGGCCGGGACCGCTGGCCGTGCCGAGAGCCATACCGATGGGCTGCACCGAAGAGCCACGTGCACCCGCACGAAAACGACGGGAGCCGCGCAGGATTCAGTCCCGCACCGCTCCCGCCACATCTGACGAAGAAGGGGCTATCGGTTCGTCCCGGAGTCCGGGGTAAAGCGCTCCACGAAATGCCGGAAGCGGTTCAGCCCCTCGGTCAGCCGCGAACGCGGGCAGGCGATGTTCCACCGCATGAACCCCTCGCCCTCGGGACCGTACATCGTGCCGGCATTCAGCCACAGGTGCGCCTCGTCGATCAACCGCCGCTCCAGCTCCGCGGACGGCAGCCCCAGCCGGCGGCAGTCCATCCAGAGCAGATAGGTTCCTTCGAGCCGCGTGACGGGGAAATCGGGCAGATGCTCGCGGCAGAAGGCCTGCATGAAGGCGTTGTTCCGCTGCAGGTAGTCGAGCAGTGCGTCGAGCCACTCGCCGCACTCGTTGTAGGCCGTCTGCGTGGCGATCACCCCGAAGGGGTTGACGTCGCAGACCTCGTTGTCGTTGATGGCACGGTCGATCCGCGCCAGGCGGTCGGCATCGGCCGAGACGATGTTGGCAATCTGCAGCCCGGCGATGTTGAACGCCTTGCTCGGCGAGAGGCAGGTCACCGAGTGGTGCAGAAACTCCTCGGACAACGAGGAGAACGGCGTATAGCAATAGCCCGGAAGGACCAGTTCGCAATGGATCTCGTCGGCAACGACCACCACGCCGTGGCGGATGCAGATCCCGCCGATGCGGAGCAGCTCCTCGCGCCGCCAGACCCGTCCGACCGGATTGTGGGGATTGCACAGCAGCATCAGCTTCACCCGCGGATCCGCAGCCTTGCGCTCCAGATCGTCGAAGTCGATGACGTAGCTGTCACCCTCGGCCACCAGCGGCGAAGCCACCAGCGTGCAGCCGTTGTTGCGGATCGACGAGAAGAAGCAGTTGTAGACCGGCGTCTGTACCAGCACCTTGTCGCCCGGAACGGTCAGCGCCTTGATGACGGCCGACAGCGCCGGTACGACCCCCGAAGTGTAGATCATCCACCGGCGGTCGATGCGGAAGCCGTGGCGGCGGGCAAACCACCCCGTCACCGCCTCGTAATAGCTCTCCGGAACGTGGGTGTAGCCGAAGATGCCGTGGTCGACGCGCCGGCGAAGCGCCTCGATGATCGCCGGGGCCGTCCGGAAGTCCATGTCGGCCACCCACATCGGCAGGACGTCGTCGCTCGCGGCGCTGTCCCATTTGCAGCAATCGGTTCCCCGCCGCGGAACCAGCTGGTCGAAATCGTACGTCATCGCACCACGGTTTGATCGGTTACGGGGAAGGTGCCGCCGTCGCGAAGAAGGATCTCACAGTCGGCCGGAGCCTTGATGTTGCGGTCGATGGTCACCGAACCGATCGCGTCGGCAACGATCCGTCCCGACATCGGGTTCTTGATATTGGTGATCGAACCGCGGATGTCGGCCTGCAGCGTCGTGTACTCGAAGGCCCGGTCGCAATCCGCGCCGAAGGTGCAGTTCTCCAGCACCAGGTCGTGTGCATAGCAGAGGGGCTGTTCGCCCGTGATGTGGCAGTTCACCAGCCGCAGGTTCCGCGAGTGCCAGCCCAGATACTCGCCGTTGAGCTCCGAGTCGTAGATCGTCACGTTCTCCACCTCCCAGAAGGCATCCTTGGTGGTGATGCGGGCGTTGTGGATCTCAACATCGCGGACGTACTGGAAGACATACTTGCTGTCGCTCTCCAGACCGTCGACGCGGATGTTGCGGCTGAACATGAAGGGATAGGTGCCGCCGTGAAGCGTGAGGTTGCGCACGCGGATGTTGCTGCAGCGCCAGAAGACCTCGTCGGCATCGTTCATCGTCACGTTCTCGAGGTCGAGTTCGTCCATCTCGCGGAACATCTTCGGAGCGTCGATCACCGTGTCGGTCATCTTCAGATGGTCGGAATACCACAGCGCCGAACGCCCTCCGACATCGAAATAACAGCGGTCGATGCGGAAGCCGTGGACGTGCCAGAAGGGGTAGTTCCCCTCGAAACGGCAGTCGCAGGCCTCGATGTTGCTGCACTCCTTGATGGCCGACTCCCCGGCCCGGATGACGACCTGCTCCAGCCGCAGATCGTGGGATTCGAACAGAGGCCGTTCGCCTCCGAACGCTTGATTCTTGATCAGCTCCATATCTTGAACAGTGATGAATTGTTTTGCATGGTGTTCCGTCTGTCGTCCGGCAGGCGCCGCACCCGGAGGAGGAACCCGACCCCGTTCGGGACGGGAGGCTCCGCCGGATGGTCGGAGAGACTCCGCCGTCGGCGAGGACAAAGTTACGGGGGATTCCTCCGCTCGGGTGTAGATGAATTACGGATTGTTCAACCCCAATTCCGGAAGGCGTTCAGAGGCGTTTCATCCACCGCTCGCGCAGCAGCCGGACCAGAAAGATCGCCCCGCGGAAGCACAGCTCGACGCACATGGCGATCCACACCCCCCGGAGCCCCATCGACGGGGCGAGCAGCGCCGCCAGCGACAGCCGCACGGCCCAGATGCTGAAGAAGTTCATCAAGCACGGCACCACCGTATCGGCCGCCCCGACAAAGACGCCGTAGGCGACGATCGAGGCCGCGAACATCGGCTCGGCAAAGGCCTCGATGCGCAGGGCCATGACACCCAGCTGGCGGATCTCCCCGACGGGGGTCATCAGCCCGATGATCTGCGGAGCGAAGAGGTACATCAGGATGCCCATCACCCCCATGACCGCCATGCCCATCACGACGGTCATGCGGGCAAAGCGCCGCGTCAGTTTCCAGCGGGCGGCCCCGATGCTCTGTCCGACGAGCGTCGTGGCGGCCTCGGCGATGCCGTATCCGGGCATGTAGCAGAGGCTTTCGGCGGTGACGGCGAAGGAGTTGGCCGCAATGGCAAAGACCCCCAGCGGAGCCACGATCGTCGTGGTCATGATCTGCGCACCGCAGATCACGACGTGCTCCATGCACATCGGAAAGCCGATGCGGAAGGCCCGCCGCAGCGTCTCGCTCCGCGGGCGGAAACTTCCCCGTTCGGCGGTCAGCCGCAGCTCGGCCGAGCGGGTCCACAGGTAGCGGAGCAGGATGCCGGCCACGACCGCCTCGGCCGCCACCGTTCCCAGAGCCGCCCCGGCCACTCCCAGTCCGGCCCCCGGCACGGTCAGCGTCAGACCCGCCAGGTCCCATTCGCGCGTGGGGAAGATCAGGAAGAAGTTGAAGACGACGTCCAGCACGCACATTGCCACGCCCATCAGGCTCGGGATGTGCATGTTGCCGCTGCAACGGAGCATGCCGCCGGCCAGGAAGTTCATCTGCAGGGCCGGCAGGAAGAGCGAGAAGATCCGAAAATAGAGCGATGCGTCGTGGCGGATCGAGGGGTCGCCCCCGAGCCATTGGGGCAGCACGCCGCTGATTGCCGCCCCGACGGCGGCCAGCAGCAGGCTGAAGCCCAGCGTGGCGACGAGCGCCTGGCGCACCACGGCGCGTGCCCCCGCCATGTCACCCGCCCCGATCCGGTGGGCCACCTGCACGGAGAATCCCGAAGCAACCGCCGCGCACAGTCCCCAGAAGAGCCACGTCGTGGTCGACACCAGTCCGATCGAGGCCGATGCCTCGGCCCCGAGGTGTCCGACCATCGCCGCATCGATATACTGCATGACGATGGAGGAGAGCTGTGCGATGACGGCCGGGATGCTGAGCCGCACGGCCAGCTGCAACTGCTCGCCGAAGGTCATCGGCCGCCCCTGGCGGATCAACGCCAGCAATCCGTTTGTCTTGTCTGCCAACCTCATCTTTACTTCGCTTCTCCGAGAGCGTGCACCGCCAGGGGCGATCCGTCCGGCCCGGGAACGGCGCAACCGAGGGCCATCGCCCGGCCGACCCGCCGCGCCGCTGCGGGCAGAGATGCGGCATGGGCAGCTGTTCGCGCACCGTCGTCGATTTTCGACGCCGCGAATTTCGGTATTTTTTGGATTCGTTGTGTAGACGAATTCCGGTTTTCGGAGGCGGATATGCCCCCAATTCCGGAATTTAAACCCCGGGGAACAGCCGGTCGGCCAGTTCGGCGGCACGGCGGCAGCCGTCCGTACGGTCGATGTCGCCCTCGTTAAGCACGCCGGGGACGAGCACCTCGCCCACCATCTCCCACTTGAGCAGCGCCGCCGTCCGTTCGATCGGGATCCGCACGCCGTCGAGCACCGTCGGGTCCTCCTCCTCGCAGCAGGCAATCAGTGCACACCGCTTGCCGGCGACCGGCTTGCCGCCCACGACCAGCGAGAAGAGACGGTCGATCGCCCCCTTGATCTGTGCCGGGATCGAATACCAGTAGACCGGCATCGTGAAGACGACGGCATCCGATTCGAGGATGGCCGGCGCCAGGCGGTTGAAATCGTCGTCGAACGAACAGGCACGACCTGTCTTGTAGCAGGTCATGCAGGCGTGGCAGCCGCCGATCTTCAGAAACGCCGCGTCGAAACGCCCGACGGTGTGGCCCTTCGCCTCGGCCGCACGGATAAAGGCATCGGTCATGGCAAAACTGTTCCCCTTGCGGCGGGGACTGCCCGTAAGGACGGTAATCTTCATGGTCGTGTTATTTTTGAATGGTATCGGAATTCTGGTTGTAGGCCTTGGCCACGCAGCGCCACCGGCCGTCGATCTTCATCATCAGCAGGTAGTCCGTAAAGTCGATGCGGCCACCCCACTTCTCCTCCAGCACGCGCACCACGGCCAGCGTCTCCTCGACATCCAGCACGTCGATCCGCGCCCGGAAGTCGGCCCCGGCCGCCACGGTATCGACGTTGTGGTAGAACTGCTCGATGCTGCCGTGTTCGAGGCGCCCGTCCAGGTAGCCGAACAGCACGGCTTCGTCGATGAACAACTCGCGCGCCGGACGGCTGTCGCCCCCGGCCACGCTCTCCACAAACTTCCGGGCGGCCTGCTCGACGGCCCGGTACTCTTCGATGCTTGCTCTCATAATGGTTGCGTTTTTGGGTGTTTTGGTGTGAACAAAGGTACGCACACGCTACCGTCGGCGCAAGTACCGAAAAATGATTCGGGTACTGAAAATTTTTTCACCATACCCCCGATTTGGCAGGTTATCCGTATCTTTGCACAAAACCTCCGAAAAACGATGTACGAACGAAAGATCCCGGTCGATCTGGACTGCCCGCTGCGGCTGACGATGAGCCTGATCGACTCGAAATGGAAATCCTGTCTGATCGACGAACTGCGCCACGGATCGCTGCGCCCGAGCGAACTCCACCGCCGGCTGCCCGAGGCGACCCCCCGCGTGCTCGATCTGCAGCTCAAGGAGCTGGTCGAGGACGGACTCGTCGCCAAGACCATCCATGCCGAACTGCCGCCCCGCTCGGAGTATGCCCTCACGGAGCTCGGGCGCAGCCTCATCCCGATCATCGACGCCATGATCGACTGGGGAACGGCCCATGCCGACCTCTTCGAACGCAAGTACGGCAAACGCGAGTAATCCCGCCGCAGCGCCTTGCCGCCGCCGTTGTCCCCACGCGGAAACGACCGTGCACGGAGCGATCCGGGTGAGGGATGACCAGCGTGCCATTCGGTGTCCAATCCGACGCTTTTTAGACCGAATGATACGGCCGTTTGAACTTTTTTCGCTATATTTGCATAATTTTCTGATTCGGATCAGAACCTTCCGGTTCACCGGATCGCCTGAAACTATATAGTGTAAAAGAACGAATGATAAAGCCGTTAGAACTGAACCGCGTTGAAAAGATCCTCTTCTCGAACGCAAAAATCGACCCCGCGGATCTGCCTCTCGACGAGGTGACGAAGTGCTACGAATTCCTGCGCGACTTCTCCGCCCGGAAGGTCATCTACGGCATCAACACCGGCTTCGGACCCATGGCCCAGTGGCGGGTTGACGATCGCTACCTTACCGACCTGCAATACAACATCATCCGCAGCCACTCGACCGGCGCCGGCAATCCGCTGCCCGACCTCTATGTCAAGTCGGCCATGATCGCCCGCCTCGGAACGCTGCTCCAGGCACGGTCGGGCATTCACCCCGACGTGGTCCGGCTGCTCGCCGAATTCATCAACCGCGACATCATCCCCTTCATCCCCGAACACGGCAGCGTCGGCGCCAGCGGTGACCTGGTCCAGCTGGCCCACATCGCCCTGACGCTCATCGGCGAAGGCGAAGTCCACTTCCGCGGAGCGTGGCGTCCGGCGGGCGACGTGCTGCGCGAAAACGGCCTCGAACCCATGCGGATCCATATCCGCGAGGGGCTCTCGATCACCAACGGCACGTCGGTGATGACCGGCATCGGCATCGTCAACCAGTTCTACGCCGAACGGCTGCTGGACTGGGCTACGCTCGCCTCGGTGATGATGAACGAGATCGCCGCCTCGTACGACGACTTCCTGGCCGAAGGACTCAACGAGTGCCGCCGCCACGAAGGTCAGCAGGTGATCGCCTGGCGCATGCGGCGTCTGGCCGAGGGCGGCAGCCGCATGCTCAAGCGCGAACACGAACTCTACAACGGGGTGGATGCCGGCGTGAAGACCTTCGACAGCCGCCACAAGGTGCAGGCCTACTACTCGCTGCGGTGCGCACCGCAAATCCTCGGACCGGTCTACGAGACGCTGCTCGGCGCCCGCCGCATCCTCGAGGAGGAGCTCAACTCGGCGTGTGACAACCCGATCGTCGACCCCGAACGGAAGAATGTCTTCCACGGCGGAAACTTCCACGGCGACTACGTCTCGCTCGAAGAGGACAAGGTGAAGATCGTCATGACACGCGTGGCGATGACGGCCGAACGGCAGCTGAACTACCTCTTCCACGACCGGATCAACAACATCCTGCCGCCGTTCCTGAACCTCGGCACGCTGGGGCTCAACTACGGCATGCAGGCGTGTCAGTTCACCGCCACGTCGACCACGGCCGAGTGTCAGACCCTCGCGATGCCGAACTACGTGCACAGCATCCCGAACAACAACGACAATCAGGATATCGTCAGCATGGGCACCAACTCGGCGCTGCTCTGCCGGCAGGTGATCGAGAACGTCTTCCAGGTGATGTCGATCCACTTCATCGCCCTGGCCCAGGCGGTCGACTGTCTGGAGATCCGCGACGCACTGGCCCCCACTTCGCGAAGGGTCTACGACGACGTGCGGGCGATCATTCCGCGCTTCGTCGAGGATGCCCCCTTCTACCGGCAGATTGCCGAGGTCGAGAACTATCTGAAGAACAACCCCCTCAATCTGGAATAACGCAACGAGATGAAATATGCATTGGTAACGGGCGGCTCCCGGGGTTTGGGACGCGCCGTGTGTCAGAAACTGGCGGCCCAGGGGTGGCCGGTCCTCATCAACTACCAGTCGAACAGCGAAGCCGCCGGGGAGACCCTCCGCTCGATCGTCGAGGCCGGCGGGCAGGCTGAACTGCTGCCGTTCGACGTCTCCAAACCCGAAGCCGTCGAAGAGGCCCTCGAAACGTGGAGCGCGGCTCACCCCGACGACTACATTGCCGTGGTGGTGAACAACGCCGGAATCCGACGCGACAACCTGATGGTCTTCATGCAGAACGACGAGTGGCACAGCGTCCTCGACACGACGCTCAACGGTTTCTTCTACATCACGCGCCGTCTGCTCAAGGAGATGATGACCCACCGCTGGGGACGCATCGTCAACATGGCCTCGCTGTCGGGCATCAAGGGGCTGCCCGGGCAGACGAACTACTCGGCCGCCAAGGCGGCGCTGATCGGCGCCACGAAGGCCCTGGCCCAGGAGGTCGCCCCGCGAAAGGTGACGGTCAACGCCGTGGCTCCGGGATTCATCGAGAGCGACATGACGAAGGATCTCGATCAGGCGACGCTCAAGAAGCTGGTGCCGGCGGGTCGCTTCGGAAGGCCCGAAGAGGTGGCGGCACTGGTCGCCTTCCTCGTCTCGGACGAAGCGGCCTACATCACCGGTGAGGTGATCTCGATCAACGGAGGTTTATATACTTGAAAAACAAAAGAATACGAAATAGATGGAACGACGTGTCGTCATTACGGGCATGGGAATCTGGTCGTGCCTGGGACAGAATCTGAACGATGTGAAGGAGTCGCTCCACGCCGGGCGTTCGGGCATCGGCGTGGAGAAGGAGCGCCTCGAATACGGATACCGATCGGGGCTGACGGGCATCGTCCCGCGGCCGCAGCTCAAGGGGGTCATCGACCGCCGGCTGCGGGTCGGACTCTCCGAAGAGGCCGAATACGCCTACATGGCCTCGCGGCAGGCCTTCGAACAGGCCGCCATGGACGATGCCTATCTGCGTGAAAACGAGGTGGGTATCCTCTTCGGAAACGACTCCTCGGCCAAACCCGTCATCGAGGCCGCACGGATCATGGACGAAAAACACGACTCGGCGCTGCTCGGGTCGGGGCTGATCTTCCAGTCGATGAACTCGACGGTGACGATGAACCTCAGCACGATCTTCCACCTGCGGGGCATCAACTTCACCGTCAGCGCGGCGTGCGCCAGCGGCTCGCACTCGATCGGAATGGGCTATCTGCTCATCCGCCAGGGGCTGCAGGATGCCGTGCTGTGCGGCGGCGCGCAGGAGGTCAACTACTACTCGATGGCGACGTTCGATGCACTGGGGGCCTTCTCCGTGCGGATGGACGAGCCGACAAAGGCCTCACGGCCGTTCGACCGCGACCGCGACGGACTGATCCCCAGCGGCGGCGCCGCGGCTCTGGTCCTCGAGGAGTATGAACACGCCGTGCGGCGCGGGGCGACGATCCTGGCCGAGGTGTGCGGTTACGGCTTCTCGTCGAACGGCGGCGGCATCTCGCAGCCGAGCGACGACGGTTCGGTGACGGCCATCCGGCGGGCACTCGATGCGGCCGGCATGCAGCCCGACCAGATCGACTACGTCAACGCCCACGCCACGTCGACCCCCCAGGGCGACATGTACGAGGCCATCGCACTGGACCGCGTCTTCCACGGCACGCACGCCCTGATCAGCTCGACGAAGTCGATGACCGGCCACGAGTGCTGGATGGGCGGAGCGAGCGAGATCGTCTACTCGACGCTGATGATGCAGTACAACTTCGTGGCGCCGAACATCAACCTGGAGAACCCCGACGAGTATGCCGCCAAGCTGAACCTAACGCCCGTCACGGTCGATACGCAGGTCGATACGGTGCTTTCGAATTCATTCGGATTCGGCGGCACGAACAGCGCACTGGTTATCCGCAAGGTGAAATAAACGATCCGCACGATGAAACTCTTCCCCGCATTGGAAAAGGTCTACACCCGCGAGCAGTGCTCGGCCCGCGAGGCGCAGCGCGCAGCGCAGTTCATCGCCTTCGGGCCGATCGTCTTCGAGGTGTCGCGCCTGATGGTGAAGTTCGGGATCCTGGAGATGCTGCGCGACAGCAGCGAGGGGTTGACCCTCGAGGAGATCGCCGACCGGACCCACCTCTCGGAGTATGCCGTACGGGTGCTGCTCGAGGCGTCGCTCTCGATCGGCACGGTGCTGGTCGACACGCAGAACGACCGCTTCTCGCTCTCGAAGACGGGCTGGTTCCTGCTGACCGACGCCTCGACGCGTGTCAACATGGACTTCAACCACGACGTCAACTACGAAGGGTGGTTCCATCTGGAGGAGTCGCTCCGCGAAGGGCGCCCGGCCGGTCTCGAACACTTCGGTCCCTGGCCGACGGTCTACGAAGGGCTCTCGCAACTGCCCCCCGAGGTGCAGAAAAGCTGGTTCGGATTCGACCACTTCTACTCGGACCATTCGTTCGAGGAGGCGCTGCGGGTGGTCTTCGCTCGTCCGACGCGGCAGCTGCTCGACGTGGGCGGCAATACGGGCCGCTGGGCCCTGCGCTGCGTGGCGTGGGATCCGCAGGTCGAGGTGACGATCATGGACCTCCCGCAGCAGATCGAGATGATGCGCCGGCAGACGGCTTCGAAACCCGGCGCCGAACGGATCCACGGCTACGGCTGCAACCTGCTCGACGAAGGGACCCCCTTCCCGACCGACCGGCCGTACGACACGATCTGGATGAGCCAGTTCCTCGACTGCTTCGGCGAGGAGGAGATCCGCTCGATCCTCCGCCGCGCCGCCCGCATCATGGAGCCGCAGACGCGTCTCTGCATCATGGAGACCTTCTGGGACCGGCAGAAGTATGAAACCGCGGCGATGTGTCTGACGCTGACGAGCCTCTACTTCACGGCCATCGCCAACGGAAACAGCCGGATGTACCATTCGGAGGTCATGCAGCGGCTGGTCGAGGAGGCCGGACTCGAGGTCGAGACCATCCACGACTTCCTGGGCTGGGGACACAGCATCATGGTCTGCCGGAAGGCTGCCGAAAACAAATAACCGACAAACAATACGAAACGAATCATACTATCATGGAAAGAAAAGAGATTGAAGAAAAAGTCAAGGCCTTCCTGATCGACGAACTGGAGGTCGACGAGGAGAAGATCGCCCCCGAAGCCCGTCTGAAGGAGGATATCGGGATCGACAGTCTGGACTTCGTCGACATCGTGGTGATCGTCGAGCGCACGTTCGGATTCAAGATCAAGCCCGAGGAGATGGCCGGCGTGAAGACGCTCAGCGACTTCTGCGACTACATCGAATCGAAGGTCGGCAACCGGTAGACCGGCGTGCATGGAGCGTGAAACGATCCACGTCGGAGCACGGCGTCGGGCAGCGGACTATCCGACGGTTCCCAACGAAGAACATATGACGGAAGCCGGTACGGAACAAACAACTGCTCCCGGCCCGGATGGTGCGGCGGCGGGCGACGATCCGGCCCACGAAGCGTGGCAGGGTCAGACGGACGGTCGGCCTTGGATGCTGCGGTCGCTGATCGCCATCTTCCGCCGGGTCGACGTACGCCTCCTCTACGGCGTCATGGCGGTGGTGGTCCTCTTCTACATGGTCGGAAACCGCAACGGCTACCGCGCCATGCGCGACTTCTTCCGCCGGCGTATGGGATACGGACGGTGGCGGACGCTGCGGGCCGTCTACGCAAACCATTTCCGATTCGGACAGGTCATTCTGGATCGCTTCGCCGTCTATGCCGGACGCCGGTTCCGGATCGAGATCGAACACAACGAGTATTACCGCGAACTGGTCACCCGTCCCGAAGGGTTCCTGCTGGTGAGCTCCCACGTCGGAAACTACGAACTGGCCGGATACTCGCTCCACCCCGAAGAAAAGCGTCTCTATGCGCTGGTCTTCGCCGGGGAGAAGGAGACCGTCATGCAGAACCGCGCCCGCTGTTTCGCCGGCAACAACATCGAGATGGTCCCCGTACGGCGCGACATGTCGCACCTGTTCGTCGCCAACCGCGCACTGCTCGACGGCAACATCGTCGGGATGCCCGGCGACCGGCTGTTCGGCTCGCAGAAGAGCGTCCGCTGCGACTTCCTGGGGGCTCCGGCCCGCTTTCCGCTGGGGCCCTTCGCCCTGGGCGTTCAGCGCGACGTGAAGATGCTCTCGATCTTTGTCATGAAGGAGTCGGCCAAACGATACCGGATCTTCGTCGAACGCATCGACACGGGTGACGAAACGCTGCCCAAAAAGCTCCGCATGGAGATGGCGGCCCGTTCGTTCTCGGCTCAGCTGGAGCGAATTGTACGCCGTTACCCGACGCAATGGTTCAACTACTATAACTTCTGGGAATAAACCATGTCACTCGAAGAGATCGACATTCTCAAACTGCTGCCGCAACGGCCTCCGTTCATCCTGGTCGACCGGCTCGTCGAATTCGACGAACGCCGCACGGTGACCTGTTTCACCGTCCGCGAAGAGCACCTCTTCTGCGAGGCGGGAAGGCTGCAGGCCGCCGGCCTGATCGAAAACATCGCCCAGACCTGCGCCGCCCGGCTCGGGTACATCAATCTGCTCAACAACCGGCAGGTCAAACTCGGGTACATCGGGGCGATCCGCGATCTGGAGATCCGCCGCCGGCCCCGCGTCGGGGAGACGCTGCGCACGACCATCGAAAACCTCGAGGAGGTCTTCCGCATGAGCCTCGTCGAGGCCGTCGTCCGCTCGGGCGACGAGGTGCTCGCCACCGCCCGGATGAAGATCGCCCTGAGCGAAATCGATGCCCAAAACATGTAGACGATGAAAAGCGACGGAAAAATCACCAAGGAACTGGTCGCCTCGAAACACTTCGAGGTGCGCTTCAGCGAGGTCGACTCGATGAATATCGTCTGGCACGGCTCCTACCCGCTCTACTTCGAAGATGCACGGGAGGCCTTCGGCGCCAAATACGGTCTCGGATACATGGACATCTTCGGAAACGGGTACTATGCCCCGCTGGTCGAACTGTCGTTCAAGTACAAGTCGCCGATCGTCTACGGCATGCCCTGCCGCATCGACATCCACTACCGCCCGACGGAAGCCGCCAAGATCGTCTTCGACTATGAAATTCACCATGCACAGACCGACGAACTGCTGGCTACGGGCCACAGCGTGCAGGTCTTCATGGACAAGGAGTACCGGCTGGTATGGATCACGCCGGATTTTTACGCACAATGGAAAGAGCGCTGGAACATGAACTGATCGTCCGAACGGGCGATGACATCCTCTCGCCGCTGGGCATGGATGCCGAATCGACGCTGCAGGCCCTGCTCGAGGGGCGGTCGGCCCTGCGGCGCTACGAGGGGCTGTGGGGTATTCCCGAGCCGTTCGTGGCGGCGCTGCTCGACACGGAGGCGGTCGACCAGGCCCTGAAGGAGCGTTTCGGAACGAAGCGGATCGAGGAGCTGACCCCCTTCGAGCGGATGGCGCTCCTCTCGGCCGCCCGCGCCATCGACAGGGCGAGGATCGATCCGGCGTCGGAGCGCGTCGGCTTCTTCCTCTCGACAACGAAGGGGAATGTGGCGCTGCTCGAACGGCAGAACCGTCTCCGCGAAGAGGTGCTGCCCGGATGGTCGGCCCGGCGGATCGCCCGGTTCTTCGGGAACCGCAACGAGGCGATCGTCGTCTCGAATGCCTGCACGTCGGGGCTCTGTGCGCAGATCGCCGCCATGAGGGCCCTCCGGAGCGGCCGTTACGACCACGCGGTGGTGATCGGCGCCGAACAGCAGTCACGCTTCATCGTCTCGGGATTCCAAAGTTTCAAGGCGCTGTCGCCGGAGCCCTGCCGCCCGTTCGACCGCAACCGGACGGGGCTCAATCTGGGCGAGGCGGCCGCCACGATCGTCTACTCGCGGCGTCACAACGGAGAGGTCGCCCCCGGTGAGTGGGTCGCCTGTCGGGGCGCCATCCGCAACGATGCCAACCACATCTCCGGTCCGTCGCGCACGGGCGAGGGGTGTTACCGGGTCCTGAGGGCAATCCTGCAGGGGGTTGAGACAGAGCAGCTGGCGCTGGTCAACACGCACGGTACGGCCACGGCCTACAACGACGAAATGGAGGCCATTGCGATCGATCGCGCCGGGCTGTGCGGCGTGCCCGTCAACGGGCTGAAGGGCTATTTCGGCCACACGATGGGGGCCGCCGGCGTGCTGGAGACGATCGTCTCGATGCGGGCCGTGGAGCGGGGCGTCGTCCTCGGAACGAAGGGTTATGCCGAATGCGGCGTCTCGCGGCCGCTGCGCCTCTCGGCCGAGCATGCGCACACCGAGGCCCGGTGTTTTGTCAAGATGCTCTCCGGGTTCGGAGGGTGCAATGCAGCGATGCTGTTCAAACAGGGAGGTGAGCTATGAGAACGATTCGGAAATGGGTGCGGATCACCCCGCAGGGCGCCTCGATCAACGGCGTACGGATCCGGCTCGAAGAGTCGCAGGATCCGCTGCCCGTGGCCCTCTACAGGCAACGCATCGGCGGCTATCCGAAATTCTTCAAGATGGATCCGATGTGCCGGCTGGGGTTCGTCGCCTCGGAGCTGCTGCTGGAGGACGAGGAGGAGCGTTTCACGCC
Organism: uncultured Alistipes sp.; assembly: GCA_938014215.1. Taxonomy (GTDB): domain Bacteria; phylum Bacteroidota; class Bacteroidia; order Bacteroidales; family Rikenellaceae; genus Alistipes. Next base: position 401,511 of record CALLRW010000041.1, read on the forward strand.
GCGCGAGGATCGGGCCGTCGTGCTCTTCTCGAACAGCGGATCGTTCGCCAGCGACAGCCACTACGAAGAGACGATTGCCGATCCCGAAGAGTACTACCCCAGCCCCGCTGTATTCGTCTACACGCTGGCCAACATCGTGACGGGCGAGATCGCCATCCGCAACAAGTTCTTCGGCGAGACGATCTGCTACCTGACCGACAGAAACGACATGCGGCTGATGGTCGAGACGGTGGACGAGGCGCTGGAGGATCCGGTGACACGGTCGGTCGTGACGGGTTGGGTCGAAAGTCCGTCGGCGGAATGTTTCGAGGCCGTGCTGTTCCTGGTCGAAAAGTCGGCCGAAAAGGCGGTCGGACAAGCAGCGGAATGGCGGACGGATGAAGTCGAGAAAATAATGAACAACAAGGAATTAACAAGTATTATCTAAAGATATGGAAGAACTGATTTTGGAACTCAAGCAGGCTATTATCGAAGCCCTCAATCTGGAAGATGTCAAACCCGCGGATATCGACGACGATGCCCCGCTGTTCGGCGACGGTCTGGGCCTCGACTCAATCGACGCCCTGGAGCTGATCGTCCTCATGGAGAAGCGGTACGGCATCAAGCTGCAGGACCCCGCCGCAGGCCGCGAAATCTTCCGCAGCATCCGCGTCATGGCCGACTACATCGCCAAAAACCGAACGAAATAACCCGGCACGGAACGATGAGTGAACCGATCTGGATAACTGGAGCCGGAATCGTCTCGGCAATCGGACACGACAAGCGTCAGGTGCTCGAATCGCTGCGTCACGGGCGGTCGGGGATCGGCGCTATGCGCCATCTGCAGAGCCGCCACCGCGAATTCCCCGTCGGCGAGGTCCCCCTCAGCGACGAGCAGCTGCGCCAGGCGCTCGGCATCGATCCCGGCGTGCCGACCATCCGCACCGCCCTGCTCGGAATGATGGCTCTCGACGAGGCGCTGCGCGAGGCCCGGCTCGATGGCGGCAGGCTGCACGCGGCCGCTTTCCTCTCGGGAACCACCGTCGGCGGAATGGATCAGAGCGAACGCTATTACGAGGATTTCCTCGAAAACGACTCGCGGAACGCCTACATCGCCATGCACGACTGCGGTGCCTCGACCGAACTGATCGCCGATCACGCCGGAAGGTTCGCCTTCGTGGCGACCCCCTCGACCGCCTGCTCGTCGGCCATGAATGCCATCATCGCCGGTGCCGATCTGATCCGCTGCGGGGATTTCGACTGCGTCGTCGCCGGCGGCAGCGAGTGTCTGACGAAGTTCCACCTCAACGGCTTCAACGCCCTGATGATCCTCGACCGGATGCCCTGCCGTCCGTTCGACGCCACGCGTGCCGGGTTGAATCTGGGCGAAGGGGCTGCCTATGTGGTGCTCGAGCGGGCCGATGCGGCCCGGCGCCGCGGCGTTCGCGCAAAGGTGACCCTCGACGGCTATGCAAACGACTGCGACGCCTTCCACCAGACCGCCTCGTCGCCCGACGGCGAAGGGGCCTTCCGCGCCATGCGGGAGGCGCTCCGCGATGCCGGAATCCGGCCCGAAGAGGTCGACTACATCAATGCCCACGGCACAGGCACCCCGAACAACGACGCCAGCGAAAGCGCCGCCATGATCCGCTTGTTCGGCCGCGAAGGAGTGCCGCCGGTCTCGTCGACCAAGGCCTTCACCGGGCACACGACCAGCGCCTCGGGAGCCATCGAAACGGTCATCTCGATGTTGGCCATCGAGGAGCAGTTCCTGCCCGTGAACCTCAACTGGAAAGAGGCCATGCCCGAGGGGATTCGCCCGGTGGTCGATGCGCGGCCCCGGGGGGAGATCCGACACGTGCTCTGCAATTCGTTCGGATTCGGCGGCAACGACTCGTCGCTGGTCCTCTCCAAATGCTTCGAATCATGAAACACGGAATCTTCATACGCGATGCCGAGCAGATCTCGATCCAGTGCCCGCTGTGCGAAGCGTGGATGGATGAACCCATCCTCCACGACGAGCCCTACGTCCGGGCCGCGGATCCCGACTTCAGGCAGTGGCTCGCCCCCGCCGAAAGCCGCCGGCTCGGAAAGATCCTCAAACGCGCCCTGGTCATCAACATGCAGATCGCCCGCAAATGCGGAACGGATCCGGCGGACGCCATCCTGGTCGGAACGGGACTCGGGTGCATGGAGAACACCGAACGGCTCCTCGATACGCTCTGTCACGACGGCGAGGAGACCTTCAGCCCGACCCACTTCATGCAGTCGACCCACAACACGATCGCCTCGCTGATGGCCATTCACGACCATGCGCACGGTTACAACATCACCTATTCGCACAAGGATCTCTCGTTCGATCTGGCGCTGCACGATGCCTGGACGCAGTTCCGGCTGGGAAAGATCCACTCGGCGCTGGTCGGCGGGTTCGACGAACTGACGCCGTCGTACTTCACGCTGCTCCGGCGCATCGGCTATCTGGGTGCCGACGGGCAGGGACCCGGTTCGGAGGCCGCGGCCGCCCTGCTCCTGACGGACGACTGCCGCGAGGCGATGTGCGAGGTGGCGGCGATGAGGATCCTCTACCGCCCCGAAGGCGACGAGCTGCGGGCGGGGGTCGACAAGGTGCTCGATGAGGCCAGGATGGATCGTGACGAGCTGGACGGCGTCATCACCGGTGTCAACGGGCAGCGGGAGGGCGATGCCCGGTACGACCGATTCACGCGCGAACTGCTGCCCGGGGTGCCGACGCTCCGCTACAAGCACCTCTTCGGAAGCAGCTACACGGCGTCGGCCTATGCCGCCTATGTCGCGGCCCACTGTCTGCAGAAGGGGCGTATTCCGGAGCACCTGCTGTATGGCGGGACGAAGCTCCGGAGCGGGCGTCCGCGGGCCCTGCTGATTGTCAACGAACGTCGGGGAAAGGAGTATTCACTGCTGTTGCTGCGCAGAGGATGGGAAGACTGATCATACTGGCCCTCGTGCAGTCGGCCCTGATGGTGGCCTGTCAGCTCCTGCAGAAGATCGCCCTCACAAGGGCCGGCGACTTCAGCTGGAGCTGGGGGTGGTTCTACCGCTTCTTCGCAAACTTCTACATGATCGGCAGCGGCCTCTGCTTCGCCGCAACGGCCTTCTGCTGGCTCTACATGCTGAAACGGTTCCCGTTCAGCATGGTTTACCCGATGCTGAGCCTGGCCTACGTCATGGGTATGATCGCCGCCATGCTCTTCTTTCACGAACAGATTCCGCTCACGCGCTGGATCGGCATCGCGCTGATCATGGCCGGATGCGTACTAATTGCCAGATAAGATGAAACTCAAACTGTTGTTGATCACCGCCGCGCTCGGTGCCGGCGTTGCTCAGGGGTTCGGCCAGAGCCAGAAGAGTATCCCCTCGCCGCAGGAGATCGTGGAAGCCATCGATCGCAGCGCCTCCAGCCTGCAGTCGATGAGCTGCCGCTTCACCCAGACCAAGGAGCTCTCGATCCTGCAGGAAAAGATGGTCTCGAACGGCGTGATGTACTACTGCCGACAGGGCGGACGCCTCCGATGGGAGTATCAGTCGCCGTACGTCTACACGTTCGTGATGAACGGCAATCGCGTGATGATGCGTTCGGACGAGCGTACCGACGTCATCGACACCTCGCGCAACCAGCTCTTCGGACAGATTGCCCGCATCATGATGAATACCCTCACCGGGCGGTGTCTGACCGCCGCGGAGGAGTTCAAGACCGAAGTCCGCGTCGAAGCAAACGAGTGGATCGCTGAACTCACTCCGCGCCGCCGCGATATGGCGCAGTTCTTCGCCCGGATCCGCCTGCATTTCGATCCGCAGCGGAGGGTCGTCTCCCGCGTCGAGATGTTCGAACAGAGCGGCGACAGAACGGTGATCGACCTGAAAAACATTCGGACCAATGTCGAGCTGGACGAGCAGCTGTTTGCTGTGGATTAGCCTCCTGGCAGGCATCGGCACGGCGTCGGCTGCCGGGCCGGAGACATTCCTCCCCGCGGAGGAGGGAGGCAGGGCGCAATATACGGTGACGATCGGCTGGAAGCAGGCCCGCATCTCGGGAATCTGCATCATGAAGTCGCTCGGCGGCGAGATCGTCGGGTCGTTGGTCAACGAGTTCGGAATCCGCGCCTTCGACTTCCGATACGACCCCCGGCGGGAGGTGCTGAAAATCGAAAATCCGATCGGATTCCTCGATCGGTGGTACATCCGAAAGGGGCTGCGCAGCGATCTGCGGATCCTTTTCCGGGCCGCCGACGGAGTGCTCCCCTGCGAGCGCGGCTGCCGGCGCATCGAGCGGCTCGACGACGGGTCGCTGCAGCTCGAAAACCGGAGGCGCAGGTTGAGTTACCGATTCTCGCCGATGGACCCGGTTCGAAAGGCATCGCACGGGCCGGAGCAACAGGGAGAGCAGGGACAACAGGAGGAGCAGGAACAACCGGGGCAACAGAGGCCGCAAACGATACGGGAGCAACTGGGAGATCAGGGACAACAGGAGATGCAGGAGCAACAGGAGATACGGGGGCAACAGGCCCCGCAGGAATCACGCCCGCAGGAGCCTCAAAAATAGAGAGACGGGACAAGGGCGGGGACAGGCGGTTGGAAAAGACCGTCGGGCCGGCCCCGCGAACAACACGTTTGGAGAACCCGCAAACGACACGTAAAGAGATGAAACTACGCAATGGATTTTACAGGATCGAACAGCAGGAAGAGACTCCCGAAGGGCTTTGTTTCCGCCTGAAGCTCGATCCGCAGCATACGATCTACCGGGCACACTTCCCCGGGAACCCCATCACGCCCGGCGTCTGCATCATCCAGATGGTTGCGGAGCTGCTCGAAGTGACGGCCGGATGCCCGGTGGAACTGCGTCGCGTGGGAAACGTCAAGTTCCTCAACGTCCTCTCGCCCGTGGAGCATCCCGAAGCCGAGGTCTTCTTCCGAAGCCGGGAGCATGCCGACGGACAGTGGAAAATCAAGGCGACGGTCCGAAGCGGCGAGGTGACCTTTGCCCAATTGTCAATGATCCTCGAAGATGGCGGCGATGAACAATAAGGAGGCCGGCGAGGTGCGACTCTGCGCCGTGATCCCCACCTACAACAACGCCGGGACGATCCTCGACGTCGTGAAGGGGGTTCTCAGGCAGCTGCCCGACGTGGTGGTGGTCATCGACGGCTCGACCGACCGGACGGACGAACTCCTCGCCGAGGCGGAGTTTCCCGTGCGCGTGGTCCGCAACGAGCGGAACCGCGGAAAAGGGGTGGCGCTGCAACGCGGGTTCCGGGCCGCCCGCATGGCTGGGTTCACCCACGCCGTGACGATCGATGCCGACGGTCAGCACCTCCCCGAAGATCTCCCCCGAATGATCGACGAGGCGCGGCGGGATCCCTCGGCCCTGATCGTCGGAAGCCGCCCGCTCGTCCACGAAAACATGCCCCGCGGAAACACCTTCGCAAACCGCTTCTCGAACTTCTGGTTCCGGATCCAGACCGGAATCGCTCTGCCCGATACCCAGACCGGGCTGCGCATATACCCCCTCCGCCGAATGCACGGCGAACGGTGGATGACCTCCCGTTACGAGGCCGAACTCGAACTGCTTGTCGCCGCAGCCTGGGCCGGAGTCCCGCTCCGACCGGTCACCGTCCGCGTCCGGTACCCCGAAAACCGCGTCAGCCACTTCCGCCCGACGCTCGACTTCGTACGCATCTCGATCCTTAATACCGTGCTGTGTCTGTTGGCCGTCGTCTACGGCTGGCCCCGGACCCTGCTCAGAAAATGGTTTCAATGAGTGCCGATATCCATACCTCACGCACCGTGCCGCTGACGGCCAAACGATTCGCATACTCGCTCTATGCGATCCTGTTCCTCTGTGTGAGCATGTTCCTCGTGGTGCTGCCCGCGGTCTATCTCTACTTCCTCATCGGGCCTGTCACCGAAAAAAAACGACGGCGGCTGCACCGGTTCATCTGCCGCGCCTCGCGCTTCGTCGTGCGGCGCGTGCCCGGAACCCGGTTCGTGCTGAACAACCGGGTCGGCGAACGGTTCGAAAAACCCGCCGTCATCCTCAGCAACCATCAGTCGCATCTCGATCTGATGTGTCTGCTGATGCTCTCGCCTCGGCTCGTCGTGCTGACAAACGACTGGGTGCACCGAAACCCGATCTACGGGCTGGTCATCCGCCGAGCGGAATTCTACACCGTCTCGGACGGCATCGAGGCCAACCTCGACCGGCTGGCCGACCTCGTCCGACGCGGTTACTCGATCGTCGTCTTCCCGGAGGGGACCCGCTCGCCCGACTGCCGCATCCTCCGCTTCCACCGCGGAGCCTTCTATCTGGCTGAAAAACTCGGGCTCGATCTGCTGCCCGTCTTCCTGCACGGGGTCGGGCATGTCCTCCCCAAGCAGGACTTCATGCTCCGCGAAGGGGAAATGTATACCGAAATCGGACGGCGCATCACGCCCGACGACCCGGCCTGGGGTGCGGATTTCAAGGCCCGCACATCTGCCGTGCGGAAACTCTATCTGCGTCATTATGCCGAGATCTGTGAACAACGCGAGGGGGCCGACTACTATGCCTGGTATGTCATCGAGAAGTACCGGACGGCCGGTTGCGGCGCCCGGCGCGCCTGCCGGAGGCTGTTGCGGCGGAACGCCAACTTCCGCGAGGTGATCGACCGGCGGGTGGAGGCAGCGGCCGTCTGTGTGGAGCAGGCCGGAGCGGGCGAATTCGCCCTGCTCTATGCGCTGGTCCACCCGCAGGTCGAGGTCCACACCCTCGAGAGCGATCCGCGGCTGCGGCGGCGGGCCTGCCGGGCGCTGTCGCTGCCCCGGAACCTCCATCCGCATGCCGCGGAGGAGGAGCTGCCCGACGGAATCTCGATCCGGTACCGGCTCGTCGGTGTCGGTGAGGCGGAGAAACCGGCTGCGGGGCCGGCCGTGAAACCAGTCGCGGGAAAAAAGACAAAAGAAGAGAGCGGGAAAAAGAGTCCGGAAGAGGACGTGAAGATTATAAACGTTATGGTACGATGAAAGGTCGTTGCATCCTCATAGGCAGTGGTCTGGGCGGGTTGTCGTGCGGTGCGGTACTCGCCCGGAACGGCTACGACGTCACGATCCTCGAGCAGGATGCCCGGATCGGAGGGTGTCTGCAGTGCTTCCACCGCGGCGGCGCAAAGTTCGAAACCGGCATGCACTTCATCGGCTGTTGCGAGCCGGGGCAGGTCGTCGACCAGCTGCTGCGCTATCTCGAAGTCAGGGAGGGGCTGCGGCTTCGCGAACTCGATCCGACGGGGTATGAGGTGATTGCCCTGCGCGGCGAGCGGTTCCATTTCGCACGCGGGCGTGAGGCCTTCATCGAGGGGCTGGTCGAGCGGTTCCCCGCCGAGCGCGACTCGCTGGAGGCCTACTACGATCTGGTCGAAAGGGTCGCTGCGTCGTCGGCGCTCCACGCCCTGCAGGCCGGTGGGTCGGATCTAGCCCTGCTCACCGAATACCAGCTGCGGAGCATCAACTCCGTCCTCGACGGGCTGATCCGCGATCCGCTGCTGCGCGACGTTCTGGTCGGGGATCTCCCCCTCTACGCCGCCGAACGCGACCGGACCCCATTCGCGACACACGCCTTCATCACCGACCTCTACAACCACGGTGCGTACCGCTTTGTCGGCGGAAGCGACGCACTGGCCGAGGCGCTGGCCAACACCGTGAGGCGGTACGGCGGGAGGATCCTCACCGGGAGGAGGGTCGTCAGGATCGATTGCGATGCGGTCCGCGCCCGCGCGGTGGAGACCGCCGACGGTGAGCGGTTCGAGGCCGATCTGGTCATCTCGAGCGCCCACCCGCGGCGTACGCTCGAGATGATCGACAGCCAGCTGATCCGCCCCGCCTATCGCCGCCGCATCGAGGCAATGCGCAACACGACGGCCTGCTTCTCGCTCTACCTCCGCTTCCGCGACGGGGCCGTTCCGTACATGAACCACAACTTCTTCGGGTACACGGGAGACTCGCCCTGGGGGTGCGAAGCGTACACCGGGCAGGACTGGCCCCGCGGGTATCTCTACATGCACACGTGTCACGACGAAGAGGAGAGGTGGGCCCGCGCCGGCGTGGTGATCTCCTACATGTCGTTCGACGAGATGATGCCCTGGATCGATACCCGCGTGGGGAATCGCGGCGAGGAGTACGAAGCCTTCAAGCGGCAGCGCGCCCAACGCCTGCTCGAGGCCGTCGAACGCGAATTCCCGGGCCTCGGCCGGCAGGTGGAGGCCTCGTGGAGCGCCACGCCGCTCACCTACCGCGACTACACCGGGACGGAATGCGGATCGATATACGGCGTCGTCCACGACGTCGGCGGAGGCCTCGGAAGCCGCATCTCGCACCGCACGCGCATCCCCAATCTGCTGCTCACGGGGCAGAACGTCAACTCGCACGGCATTCTCGGCGTACTGGTCGGAACGCTCCTTACCTGCGGCGAGGTGATCGGGGCGCAAACCATTCTGGAACAGATCAAAAAAGCCAACTCATGAACGAATCGGTCCTTATCATCGGCGGCGGTCTGGGCGGGCTCTTCACCGGAGCCCTGCTCGCCAAAAACGGACGGCACGTCACGGTGCTCGAGAAAAATACGACGATCGGCGGAGGGTTGCAGACGTTCGTCCGCAACGGCCTCCGCTTCGAAACCGGCATGCACATGCTCGGCGGATTCCGAAAAGGCGGCTCCCTCTTCCGGATCTGCCACTATCTGGGGATTCTCGACCGGCTGAGGATCCGGCCGACCGATCCCCTCTGCATGGACTCGCTGCACTATCTCGACGAAGGCGAACACTACGAGATCCCGGGAGGCAGGGAACCTTTCACGGAGTACTTCGCACGGCTATTCCCCCACGAGGCCGACGGAATCCGCCGCTATGTCGATGCGCTGTACGACCTCTCGGAGGAGGTCGGGCTCTTCTATCTGCGCGAAGACACCGCCTCGATCTTCGCCCACTCGGAGGAGTTTCTGCAGCCGGCCGACGAGTTCATTGCCCGGTTTGTCGGCGACAGCCGCCTGCGGGACATTCTGGCCTACATGAACCCCATGTACGGCGGAGTGGCGCACCATACGCCGGCCTATATTCATGCACTGGTCAACGTGCTGTACATCAACGGAGAGGATCGTTTCGAGGAGGGCAGTTCGCAGCTGGCCGACGCCCTGGCCGGGGTGATCCGCGAGGCGGGCGGCGAGGTGATCACCCGGGCCCGCGTCGAGGCGATCGACTGCCGCGAACGCTCGATCCGCAGCGTCTCGACCTCCGACGGCCGCCAATTCTCGGCCGACCGCTACATCGCGGCCATCCACCCCTGCACGCTCCTCGGGTTGCTCCCCGAAGATGCCCTGCCCCGCGCCTACCGGAACCGGCTCAACGAAATCCCGAACAGCTACTCGGCCTTCACGCTCTATCTGAAACTCCGCCCGGAGAGCTTCCCCTACATCAACCACACGTGTTACTGCCAGAAGGCCCACGGGATGGTCTGGGAGTTCGGCCGTTGGGACGAGGAGTGGCCCCGCGGGCTGATGTACATGACCCCGCCCGAACACAACCAGGGGCGGTACAGCCGGCGGATGATCATCACCACGCCGATGAGCTTCGAGGCCGTCCGCCGCTGGGAGAAGACCTCCACAGGCCGTCGCGGCGCCGAATACGAGGCCTGGAAACGGGAGATGGCCGAACGGATCCTCGACTGCATGGAGCGCATCCATCCCGGATTCCGGTCGGTGATCGAGGCCTGCACAACCTCCAGCCCCCTCACCATCCGCGACTACTACGGCGTCAAGCAGGGGTCGATGTACGGATTCAGCAAGGATGCCTGCCAGATCGCTCTCTCGCAGGTGCCGATCGTGACCAAGATCCGGAACCTGCTCCTCACCGGGCAGAACATCAACCTCCACGGCATCTGCGGCGTGCCCCTCACGGCCATCAATACGGCCGAGGTGATCGTCGGCCAAAACCAACTGATTCGTGCCATCAACAACCAATACACCATGGACTATGAAAACCGCTGAACCCGATATCGAATTCCAGTCGCCCGAAGCGATCAAGGCCTGTCAGGAACAGCTCCTGCAGCGCGCCCTGCACTATCTGGCCGGCCACTCGGCCTACTACCGCCGGATGTTCGACCGCTATGAAATCCGAATCGACCAGATCCGCCACATCGAAGACCTCGTCAAGATCCCATTCACCGAAAAGAAGGATCTCCAGCTCTTCAACGAGGAGTTCCTTTGCTGCCCCCGCGAGAAGATCATCGACTATGTCACCACCTCCGGAACGCTGGGCGATCCGGTCACCTTCGGATGCACGGAGGCCGACCTCCAGCGGCTCGCCTACAACGAGAAAAAATCGTTCGCCTGCGCCGGCCTGAGACCCGGAAACATCGTCCAGCTGATGACCACGCTCGACAAGCGGTTCATGGCCGGGCTGGCCTACTTCCTCGGCATCCGCGAGCTGGGCGCCAGCGTCATCCGCGTCGGAAACGGTATTCCCGAGCTGCAGTGGGACACGATCCGCAGGCTCCGACCCGATACGATCATGTGCGTGCCGTCGTTCATCCTGCGGCTCATCCAGTATGCCGAAGAGCACGGGATCGACTACCGAAACAGCAGCGTACGTCGCATCATCGGTATCGGCGAGGGGCTGCGCGAACAGGACTTCTCGCTCAATCTGCTCGGGCAGCGCATCCGCGAAAAGTGGGACGTCGACCTCTTCGCCACCTACTCTTCGACGGAGATGGGGGCCACCTTCTCGGAGTGTCCCTACGGCTGCGGCGGGCATATCCATCCCGAACTGATCATCGTCGAGATCATCGGAGAGGACAACCTCCCGGTGCCCGACGGCGAATACGGCGAAATCGTCGTCACGACGCTCGGCGTCGAGGGAATGCCCCTGCTGCGGTTCCGGACCGGTGACATCGCCGCAAAACGCACCGAACAGTGCCGTTGCGGCCGCTGGTCGTTCCGCCTCACACCGCTCATCGGCCGGAAACACAACATGATCAAACTCAAGGGGACGACGCTCTATCCACCGGCCCTGAACGACGTGCTGGACAATACACCCTACGTCGAAAACTACGTCATCGTGGTCGAGGAGAGCGATGCCGGCACCGACCGCGTGATCGTCCGAATCGGCCTCAAGGAGCAGCCGGCGTTCGACGCCGTGAAGGAGCTCAAGGACCGTTTCCGGTCGCGGATCCGTGTCGCCCCCGAGGTGGAGATCCTCCCCGTCGAGGAGATCCGAAAAATCAACTTCCCGGCCAAAAGCCGAAAACCCGTCAAGTTCATCGATAACCGAAAAAAAGCATGACTGAGTCCCAGTTCGACGACATACGTCCCTATCGCGACGAGGAGATCCCCGCCGCCATGAAACGAATCGCCGCCAGCGAGTTCTTCCCGCTGCTGGCTACCTATGTCTTCCCGGAGGAGGAGCTTGAGACGGTCCGTGGCCGCGTCGCCCGGATCCGGACGACCTACGAATTCCAGGAGCAGGTGATGAAGCGCGTCAACGAACAGGTCATCGAACGAAGCATCTCGTCGTTCACCTGGGAGGGACTCGACCGCCTCGACCCCGCGCAGCGTTACCTCTTCGTCTCGAACCACCGCGACATCATGCTCGATGCCTCGCTGCTGCAGTATCTGCTCTTCACGAACGGTCACCAGACCTCGGAGATCACCTTCGGCGCCAATCTGATGTCCTCGCAGCTGGTCATCGACATCGGAAAGGCCAACAAGATGTTTCGCATCGAACGCGGCGGAAACATGAAGGACTTCTACCGCAGTTCGCTACACTGTTCGGAGTACATCCGCCACACGATCACCGAAAAACGGCAGTCGGTCTGGATCGCCCAGCGGAACGGCCGCACCAAGGACGGAAACGATCTGACGGATCAGGGCATCGTCAAGATGTTCTGCATGAGCAAGCCCTTCGACAAGATCGCCGCCCTGGCCGAATTACACATCGTGCCGATGACGATCAGCTACGAGTGGGAACCCTGCGACATCCTCAAGGCCCTCGAACGCTACGAATCGCAGTTCACCCGTTACACCAAAAAGCCCGGCGAGGACCTGAACAGCATCCTCACCGGAATCCTCCAGCCCAAGGGCGCCGTGCACATCGCTCTGGGCAAACCCCTGGACGAGGAGCTCCTCGCGCAGTTCGACGCCTGCACCCACAACGAATACCACAAGCAGGTCACCCGGCTGCTCGACCACGCCATCCGCAGCCAGTACCGCCTCGCCCCGAACAACTACATCGCTCACGACCTGCGGTACGGCCAACAGCGCCATGCCGACCGTTACACGCCCGCCCAGAAGGAGGCATTCATCGACCGGCTCGAGGAGCTGGCCCGATTCGAGGTGGACGATGCCGATCAGCTGCGCGACATCTTCCTCGGGATCTATGCCGCGCCGGTGGAGTACGGCAAAAACTGATCCCCACAGATAACCGATTCGATCAACTGCTGTCACGTCAATTCGAAACTCCATGGTGGCCCTCTTTCTTCGCATCTACGACTGGTTCGCCGGCCGGCGCGGGTGGCTCGGCGCAATCCTAGCGGCGGTCTCTCTGCTGCTGCTCGCCGGAACACTCTCGCTCGGCCGCAACGAGAACATCCTCGACTTCCTCCCGGTCGACAACGCCCACCGAAAGGCCCTGAACCTCTATCAGAACCTCTCGGCGGCGGACCGCATCATCGCCATCGTCACCCCGCGCGACTCGACGGCCGAGGTCGATCCCGAACGGCTCGTCGGGGCAGTCGACCGATTCGCCCGCGCCGTCGCCGAGTGCGATTCGCTCCACGTGGTCCGCGACCTCACCACGAGGATCGACTACCGGCAATTCGCCGCCGTACAGGAGTTCCTCTACGCGCATATCCCCTACTTCCTCACCGAGGAGGACTATGACCGAATCGACTCGCTGCTCTCGCCGCAGTATGTCGGCGAACAGATCGCCCGCGACCGCATGATGCTGATGTTCCCGACGGGCGGTCTTCTCGCCCGCCATCTGCAGCAGGATCCGCTCAACCTCTTCACGCCGGTGGTCAGCCGGCTACAGCAGTTCGCCGGAACGCTCAACTACGAGCTCTACGACGGGTACATCCTCTCACCCGACCGGCGGCGGGCCATCGTGCTCATGAAGACCCCCTACGGATCGAACGAGACAGAAAACAATGCCCGGTTGATCGATCTGCTCGAGCAAGCCGCAAAAATGGCCCTCGACGAGGGTAAGGCAGCCGGGGCGGATGCTGCCGGGGCCGGAACGGAGACGGCCGGGGCTGAAACCGGGGCAGAGACCGGCGGAAGCAAGGCCGGGGCCGGAAACGGCGGAAGCGGCGAAGTAGATGCAATTGCCGGGGCGGATGCTGCCGGGGCCAACGGAGAGGCGGCCGGGGCCGAACTGGAGATCCATCTGGCCGGTGCCCCGGTCATCGCCGTTACCAATGCCCGTCAGATCAAGCGCGACAGCCTGCGCGCCATCATCATCGCCGCCGTGCTGATCCTCGCCCTGCTGATCGCCACGCTCCGATCGGGACGCGCCCTGCTGCTGATCGGCGTCTCGATTCTCTTTGGATGGTTGTTCGCCATGGGAGCCCTGTCGCTCTTCCGAAACGAGGTCTCGATGATCATCATCGGAATCGCTTCGATCATCATCGGAATCGCCGTCAACTACCCGCTCCACCTGCTGGCCCACCTGGGCCATGTATCGGACATGCGCACGGCCCTGAAAGAGGTCGTCTCGCCGCTCGTCATCGGAAACATCACCACCGTCGGTGCCTTCCTCTGTCTGGTGCCCATGACCGCCCCGGCACTGCGCGATCTGGGGCTGTTCGCCGCCTTCATGCTCGTCGGAACCATCCTCTTCGTCCTCCTCTTCCTCCCCCATCTGGTCGGGCGTAGACCCCTCCGGCCCATGCACAGCCGCCGGTCCCGCCGGGAAGGGTTCATCGCCCGGATGTCGTTCGAAAACCGACCCCGCATTCTGCTCGTCGTCGCGGCGCTGACGATCCTCTTCGGGTACTTCAGCCGGAACACCGCATTCGACACCGACATGCAGCACATCAACTACATGACCCAACAGCAGCGGGCCGACCTCGAGGCCTTCCGCCGGATGGCGGGCGATGACGGCCGGACGACGGTCTATGTCGCCTCGGAGGGTACGGATTGGGACAAGGCTCTGCAACGGAGCGAAGCGGCCCGCCGTCTGGTGGCCGCGGTCGTCGACGGCGACTCGACCGTGCGGTGGCGGAGCGCCTCGCCCTATCTCCCCTCGCGGCAGGAGCAGCTGCGGCGGCTGGCCCGCTGGGAACGCTTCGTCGCGGAACACGGAACAATGATCCGCGAGGAGATGGCCAAGGCGCTGACGGGAAACGGATTCCGCGAGGGCGCCTTCGCCGGTTTCGACCAGCTGCTCGGGGAACGGTTCGAACCGATGGCCTGGGAGGAGTTCGAACCGCTGAGCGGGGAGCTGCTGAGCGGTTACCTGTGCCGCGACGGCGGGTGCTGCACGGTGGTCGAACAGCTCGATGTCCCGGCACGGAACGTCGCACGGATCGAAGCCGAACTGCAGCAGCACAAGGCCGGCTCCTACTGCTTCGATATCCGCGGAGTCAACGCGGCCATCTCGCAGGCACTGACCGGCGACTTCAACTACATCTGCTGGTCGTGCGGCGTGATCGTCTTCCTCTTCCTGTGGTTCTCGTTCGGAAGGATCGAACTGAGTCTGATGGCCTTCCTGCCAATGACCGTCAGCTGGCTCTGGATCCTCGGAATCATGGAGATCGCCGACATCCGGTTCAACATCGTCAACATCATCCTCGCCACGTTCATCTTCGGGCAGGGCGACGACTACACGATCTTCATCACCGAAGGCCTCATCTACGAACACGCCTACGGCCGCCGGCTGATCACGGCCTACAAAAAGAGCATCGTCATCTCGGCGCTGATCATGCTGATCGGTATCGGAACGCTCATCTTCTCACGGCATCCGGCCCTGCTCTCGCTGGCTGAAGTGACGATCGTCGGGATGTTTGCCGTGGTGCTGATGGCCTACATCCTCCCGCCGTTCATCTACCGCTGGCTCGTGCGGCGCAGCGACGGTGCCCCCAGGCGCGACCCCGTGACATTCGGGCGGATCCTCGCAACGGGGTGGATGTACGGCGTGCTCGCCGCCGCACGGATCCGACTCTCGGTGGTCCGGATGGCGGTCGGAGGCGCCCGCCGGCCAAAGAGCCGGCTCCGGATGGCCAAGGCCCTGCACGGTACGGCCCGGCGGGTGATCGGTCTGCTGCCCGGAGTCCGCTTGCGCAACCTCTCGCAGCGGGATTGCGAGGCTGTCGAGGCGGCATTCGAGGCGGAGCTGGCACCCGAAGAGGTGCGAGGCCTGCAGCGCAACGGCAGAACAGGGAGCGACGGCAACGGCTGGAACGGCTGGAACGGCGATTCGCAGAGCAGCGGCATGCGGAGTCCCGACAAGAGGTGGAGCAGCGGTTTGCGAAACGGCGACAGGGCGCGGAGCAACGGTGAATCCATCGCAAACGGGGCCCGGTCGGGCGAAGGAATGGTTCTGGCGGGGCATTACCGTTCGGAGATCGATCCGCTCCTGATCGCCGCAGCACTGCCCGGTGTGGTCATCGTCACCGACCGGAAAATAAAGCGCGGCATCGCCGGGCTGCTCCGTACGGCCGGA
Organism: uncultured Alistipes sp.; assembly: GCA_938014215.1. GTDB lineage: Bacteria > Bacteroidota > Bacteroidia > Bacteroidales > Rikenellaceae > Alistipes. The sequence continues at coordinate 417,206 of CALLRW010000041.1, forward strand.
GCTCTGGCCCCCTGTGCCGAGGCCCGGCAGCTGATCGCCAACGGGCGGCGGATCCTCCTCTTCACGGACGAAGGGGTCGACCCCGAGGCGGAGATCGTACCCGTGGCCATTCACGGCAGCCGGGAGCTCTTCCCCGACGGCGGGCGGCTGCTCGCTCCGGGCGGCGTGACCATCGCCTGCGGACCCGCCGTGCGGACCTCGCTGGCCGGGATCGAAGGGTATGTCGACCGGCTCGAGGAGGCCCTCTTCCGCACACAGGCCGATACGGCCTACTTCAGAAGACAGGTGGCCGTCCGCTACCGCTACAAGGGCCCGGAGGTCGAGCGCAGCATGCGCCGGACGCTTCGCCGATACGGCTGTTTCAGCCGCTGGATCGACACGGGGCGGAGTCCCGAAACAGCCGTGATCGTCAACAACGGGCAGGGCGAATTCGCGCTGCTCTATGCGCTGGTTCACCCCGAGACGAAGGTCTATGCCTTCGAACACGATACGGACCGGCTGGCACTCGCGCAGCATCTGGCCGAACTGCCCGCAAATCTGCACCTTGCCCCGGAAAGCGAACTGATCGCTGAACGGTTTGCCGGGGCCGAATGGTATCTGGTCGCTCCGGACGACGAGCAGCGAGCCCGATATGCCCGGGTGCCGGCCCACGGCGTGGAGATTCTCTGAACGGAGCGCATTTTATTTGCAGATCCGACCCCGGAGGGCTATCTTTGCAGAGGTGCGCGGAGGGTTGCCCCAGAGGGCTGCCCCCGGCGTGACCGTCAAGACGTCCCAACCATGAAGTTCATCCACACCAGCGACTGGCATCTGGGCCAGCGCTTCTTCCGTTTCGACCGCGACGAGGAGCACCGCCACTTCTTCGACCAGCTGGCCGGGCTGCTCCGCCGCGAGATGCCCGACGCCCTGCTGGTCAGCGGCGACATCTTCGACTCGGCCCTCCCGACGGCTCAGGTCCAGAGTCTCTTCGTCGAGGAGCTGCTGCGTCTGCACGAGGCGTCGCCCGGGACCCGCATCCTCCTCACGGCCGGGAATCACGACAGCGGGAGCCGTCTCGAAGTGATGAAACCCCTGCTGCGGCCGCTCAACATCGATGTCTTCGGCTGCGTCCGCCGTACGGAGGAGGGCGGGTTCGACCCCGCGCAGTTCATCGTTCCGATCGAGCGCGGCGGCCGCAACGTCGGGTGGGTCCTCGCCATCCCCTACTTCCACCCCTGGAATTTCCCCGCCGCGGAGCCCGATCTCGAACGCGACAAGCGTCAGATGGCCTTCTTCCGGCGGATGCTCGAGGCTGCGGCGGCGTGCAACGGGGAACGGCTGCCCGTGGTGATGATGGCCCATCTGGCTGTCGCGGGCTGCGAGGCAAACCGCCGCGACGAAGGGGTCATCGGTCAGCTCGAAAGTCAGCCCCTCGAAGTGTTGGGAACCGGGTACGACTATCTGGCGCTGGGCCACATCCACCGTCCGCAGAACATCGCTACGGAGCGGGCCCGGTACTGCGGTAGCCCCTTTGCGATGAGCTTCTCCGAGGAGTTTGCCCATTCGGTTGCGGTGGTCGAGATCGACCGGCACGGCGACGATCCCCGCGTGCACTGCGAGGAGATCCGGCCCCTGAGGGAGGTGAAGAGTCTCCCTGTCAAGCCCGCCTCGCTCGAGGAGGGAATCGAGGCGCTGAGGGCTCTTGCCGAGGAGGATCCGAGTTACGTACGGGTGGTGGTCAGCGCCGCGGAGCCGCTGCCGCCCGATGCCGAAGCGCGTGCCCTGGAGGCCGTCCGGGACAAGCAGTGCCGGCTGTGCGAGGTGCGCCGCGAAGCAAAAACCCGCGCTGCAGCCGGCCAGGCCGATGCAAGCCGGTTCGACGAGGTCGGGCAGATCCAGGCCATCCGCCCCGAAGAGATCGCCGGCGAGGCTTTTGCCCGTAAATACGGGACGGAGATGAACGACGAACTGCGCACGCTGCTGCGGCAGGCCATCGCCGATGTCACGGAGTCCAACCGCCAGTAAAACCCGCCCGAAGATGAAAATCGAAAAGATCTCCCTGCAAAATATCGCCTCGATCGAAGAGGCCGAAATCGACTTCCGCCGTCAGCCGCTGGCCGACGAATCGCTCTTCCTGATCTGCGGCGAAACCGGATCGGGAAAGAGTACCCTGCTGAGTGCCATCTGCATCGCCCTGTACAAGGCCGTACCGCAGTTCGAGGATCTCGAAACCGGCAGCGACAGCGCGAACGTGCAGCTGAACAGCCCCATCCAGCTGATGCGCCGCGGAACAACCCGGGCCTCGATCACCCTCGCCTTCGAGGGCAACGACCGCCGTCACTACGAAGCTACGTGGGAGGCCCACCGCGCCCGTGGTCGCATAGACGGAAACATCCTCGCCAAGCAGTCGATCTTCTGTCGCGAAAGCGGCGAGACGATCGACCGCGACCGCGAAATCAAACAACGCATCGAAACGGCCGTCGGGCTCAGTTTCACGCAGTTCTGCCGCACGACGATCCTGGCTCAGGGACAGTTCGCCCGATTCATGAACAGCCGCAACGAGGAGCGGGCCCAGATCCTCGAAAAACTCACCGGGACGGAGATCTACACGCAGATCGGTACGCGGATCCACGACTGCTTCACGGAGAGTCAGCACCGTCACGAAATGCTCCGCCAGCGGCTCGCGCAGATACAGCTGCTGTCGGACGAGGAGCAGCAGGCCATCCGGCTGCAGGTCGCCTCGCTCGGGGAGGAGCACCAACAGGCAAAAGTCCGGGCCGAAGCACTGCGTAACGAGGAGCAGTGGCTGCGGCAGATGGATCGGCTGGAGCGCAATCTAGCCGGTCAGCAGGTGCTGATCCGTCAGGGCGAGGAGCAGCTCCAATCGGAACGGATCCTCGGGATGCGCACCCTCGAGCGCGAATGGGAGCAGAGCCGGGCGATCCGTACGCTTCATGCGGAGCTGGCACGCGACGAGGCGGCACTTGCGCTCCAAAACGGAGAGTTACGACGCAAACAGAAAGAGGCTGAAGAGCTTATGGCCGGCATACGAACGCTGGAGCGGCAGCTGAACAGCGAGCGGGCAAAGCTGGCGGAGGTCGAACAACGACTGAGGGACGAGGAGCCGAATCGGGAGATGTACGAACGGATCCGCGAGATTCAGAGTTGGATCGACATGCTTGTCGAGCAGCGTCGGTTGGGCGTCGAACTGGAGGAGAAGCGGCGCCGGATTCTCCTTCAACAGCAGGAGGCGGAGCAGGCGGAAGGTCCCGCCGTGGAGGCGGTGGAGCGTCTGAAACGGGCGGTTGACGAACAGCAGCAGGCCGCGGAGCGACTGCGGCGAGAGCTCGACGGTGTGGATCCGCGGGTGTTGCAGGAGGAGGCCCGGCGGCTGGCAGAAGGCCGCCAAAAGGGGCTCGAGGCACAACGGCTCTGGGCGCAGCGGCAGCAGTTGGGCGGCGAACTCGACGCCACACGGCAGCGGATCGTCCGTCTCGGCGATGCGATCCGGGCGGAGGAGGCGGAGCACGGTCGGCTGACGGCCGAGACGGCCGCCCTGCGCAAAGAGGCCGAACGGACACACGAACGGCACAACGGGCAGAAGATGCTGTGCGACCATCTGGTCGAGATCCGGCAGAAGTTCAGCGAGGCACACCGGTGTCCGCTGTGCGGATCGGAGGTCGCGGCGCTCTATTCGGACGCGATGCTCGAAGAGGCCCTGCGCGCGATGCAGCAGCGTTGCGACGAGGCCGACGCCCGAGTGAAGCAGGCCGAGGAGCAGCTGCGCGAAAGCGAGAGCCGGCTCGCCCGGCAGCGGGCCGAAATGGCCCAGGAGGAGCGGCAGCAGCAAAAACAACAACTCGAACTGGAGGAGAATCGCCGCGCACTGGAGCAGCTCTTTACGGGGCGTCGGGTGGAGGGAACGCCGGAGGAGATAACCCAACGGATCGAGGCCCGGCTGGTCGAGATCGACGGGGCGCAGCGGGCAAACAACGCGGCGCTGGATCGGGCAATGAAGCTGCGGCAGGCCCACACCGATGCGATCAATGCGCTGGAGGGGATCAGGCAGGAGTTACGCAAGGCCGAAGAGCGGCTGCAGGCTGCACGGCAGGTGATCGAGACCGGTCGTCGCGACAACGATCGCATCGGCGAACAGTTGGCCCGGGCCCGGCAGCTGACCGGTGAGCGGATCAACGAATTGCAGCGGTGGGTCCGCTCGGTCGGGGATTGGGAGCGGGTGGATCCCGCACCGCTGAAGGAGTCGCTCGGCCGGCAGGCCCGTCAATACGAAACGTGGCGCCGGCAGCGCGACGAACAGATACTCCGCATCACGAGGCTCGAACCGCGGCTGGAGGCCATGCATCGGCAGATCGGCCAGGAGGAGCTGCTCGGACAGGCGGAAGCAGCGGTCGGAGAGGCGTCGGTCGAACGGCTCGACGAACGGCTCACGCGGTTCGTCACCGAGGTCGGGCAGCTGCGCGGCGCCATCCGCACGCTCGAAGAGCGCATAGCCCGGCATCGGACCGAGGCGGAGGGCTATTACGCCGGTGAAGGGGCGTTGTCGAGGGAGCGCGTCACGGAGCTCATGCAGCTGGACGAGGAGCAGGTCGCGAAGATCCGCGACGAACTGGCGGAGCTCGACCGGAGGATGCAGGAGACCCGGTCGCGGATCGAACTGCTCGAAGCGCAGCGCGTCGCCCATCTGGCATCGCGCCCCGACGGGATCACGGAACGGGGAACCCTCGAGGAGACCCTCGAGGCCATCCAAAGCGAGGCGGCCGCGTGTGACCGCCGGCGCGACGAGGCCCTCCGGCAACAGTCCGAGGCGGAGATGCGGCTGCAGCGCGATGCCGAAACCCGCCGGCAGATGGCCAGCGAAGAACAGGAGCTGCAACGGCTTGCCCGTGAACGGGACAACTGGGGGCGGCTCGACGAGACGTTTGGCGGTCTCGACGGGCGGCGTTTCAAGGCCATCGCGCAGAGCTACATCCTGCGGATCCTGCTCCACCGGGCAAACTACTACCTCGCCCGGCTGAACAACCGCTACGAATTCTGCTGCGACGACGGAAGCCTCTTCATCTACGTCATCGACCACCGTCAGGGCGATGTCCGGCGGCATGTCTCCTCGCTCTCGGGCGGCGAGAGTTTTGTCGCCTCGCTGGCCCTCGCCCTCGGGCTCTCGGCCATCAGCCGCGACAAGATCAACGTCGACACGCTCTTCATCGACGAAGGGTTCGGCACGCTGAGCGAGGAGTATCTCGAAGCCGTCATCGAAACGCTCGACCGGCTCCACCAGGTCGACAGCCGCCGCGTCGGGATCATCAGCCATGTGGCCAAACTCACGGAACGGATCCCGACGCAGATCCGGCTCATCCGCACGTCGCCCAGCAGCAGCCGCGTGGAGGTCGTCTCGCTGTGAGGCGCCGCCCCCGGCACAGGCCCAGCCGGAGCGAGCTGTCCTCCCCGCAATCGGGAAACGGCAACCGATAATTTTCCGGCACACGGGGTGGAGGAGATGCGTGAAAATCCCGAATTTATTCCTATTTTTGCATCGATACATCAACAATCTAACATGAACAGACTGCTAACTTTCCTCGCTTCGTCTCTGCTGCTGGCCTCGTGCGCCTCGGAGACAAACTCCTACGAGTTGATCCCCTACCCCAATCAGTTGACCCCACGCTCGGGCTCGTATGCCGTGGCCGGCGTGCCGTTCGTGTGCGACGAGCGCATGGACGAGGCCTCGCGCGCCGTGGTCGAAGAGTTCGCCGCACGTCTCTCCGAAGCCACCGGAAAGGAGTCGCCGGTGACCTATGCGGCCAATCCCGCCCAGAGCGACGGACTGCTCTTCGCTCTCGACGAATCGCTCGCCGCAGAACAATATCTGCTCAATGTCGGCCGGAAGGGCGTCAGCGTCCGCGCATCGGCACTGCCCGGCTTCCTCTACGCCGTGCAGACGCTCAAGCAGCTGCTGCCGCCGGCCATCTACGGCGGTGAAGCCGCCTCGCCCGAGGCCTGGAAACTCCCCTGCGTGGAGATCGACGACCAGCCCAGATTCAGCTACCGCGGCGTGATGATCGATGTCGCCCGCCACTTCTTCCCGAAGGAGGAGATGATGAAGATCGTCGACCTGATGGCCTTCCACAAGCTCAACCGCCTCCACTGGCACCTGACCGACGACCAGGGCTGGCGCATCGAAATCAAACGCTATCCCCGTCTGACGGAGTACGGCAGCATCCGCAAGGGTACGGTCGTCAAGAAGAACTGGGATCAGTATGACGGTGTCCCCTACGGCGGATTCTACACCCAGGACGAAATCCGCGAAGTGGTCGCCTATGCCGCCTCGCGCGGAATCACGATCATCCCCGAAATCGACCTCCCGGGACACATGCTCGCCGCTCTGGCATGCTACCCCGAACTCGGTTGCACGGGCGGCCCGTATGAGGTATGGGGCCGCTGGGGCGTGGCCGACGACGTGCTGTGCGTCGGAAAGGAGAAAACCTTCGAATTCCTTGAGAATGTCCTCACCGAGGTCATGGAGCTCTTCCCCTCGGAGTATATCCACATCGGCGGCGACGAGTGCCCCAAGGTCCGCTGGGAAAAGTGCCCCGCCTGCCAGGCCCGCATCCGCCAGCTCGGCATCAAGGGCGATGACCGCCACTCGGCCGAGCACTATCTGCAAAGTTACGTCACGGCCCGCATCGAGAAGTTCCTCAATGACCACGGCCGCCGTATCATCGGCTGGGACGAGATCCTCGAGGGCGAACTGGCTCCGAATGCCACCGTCATGTCGTGGAGAGGTTCGGAAGGCGGCATTGCCGCAGCCAAAATGGGGCACGACGCCATCATGACCCCCACGAGCCACTTCTACTTCGACTACTACCAGGCCCGCGACGTCGAGAACGAACCCTTCGGCATCGGCGGCTATGTGCCCGTCGAGAAGGTCTACGCCTACGAGCCGATCCCCGATTCGCTGTCGAACGACCTGAGTGCCCACATCCTCGGCGTGCAGGCCAACATGTGGACCGAATACGTCCTCACGCCCGAGCACCTCGAATACATGCTGCTGCCCCGCATGGCGGCTCTGAGCGAGGTGCAGTGGTGCGACCGCGGACGCCGCGACTGGGACCGTTTCGCTCAGGCCCTGCCCCGCATCATGGAGGATTACGACCGCATGGGGTACAACTATGCAACCGTCGTCTTCGGCGTGAACAGCAGCCTGAAGAACAATCCCGAAAAGGGTTGTGTCGAGGTGACGCTCTCGACGCTCGCAAACGCCCCGATCCACTACACGCTCGACGGCTCGGAGCCTACGGCACAGAGTCCCCGCTACAAGGGCCCGATCGAGATTACCAAAGGATGCACCTTGAAGGCCGTTGCCATCCACGGCGAAAAGCCCTCGCGCGTGATGACGCAGGTATTCGCCGAAAACAAGGCCCTCGGACACGTCGTAACGCTCAACACCGAACCGCTGGAGAAGTATCGCTTCGGAGCTCCCGAATCGCTCGTCGACGGAATCCAGAGTACGCCCAGCTACGCAAACGGCGACTGGGTCGGATGGTTCGGCACGCCGATGAGCGCCACGATCGACATGGCCGGGGCCTCGTATCACGAAGTGACGCTCTCGACGCTCGTCATCAAGGGGGAATACATCTTCCCGCCGCTGGCCCTCGCGGTCAGCACGTCGGACGACGGCAAGCAGTTCACCGAGGTCGGTCGCATCGAAATCCCGATGGAGAAGGCCGACGATCCCGACGGCACGAAACCCTACACGGTATCCTTCCCCGAAACCTCGGCCCGTTACGTGCGTGTCGAGGCCCGCACCGTTGACGTACTGCCCGAATGGCACGGCGCCCACGGCGAGAACGGATTCCTCTTCGTGGACGAAATTCTGGTCCGCTGATCCGGTCCGAAACGCGGACCGGCCGGTGAGGCGGGTCCGCGCAAGGCTCCCCGGAAGATCTGAAGCACGGCGGCCACCCTACGGCTGAAAAACCCGGGCTTCGAGCGGAGCCAGCCGGGACGAACAAAAGCCGGGACGAACAAAAGGCAACCGGAACGAATAAAAGGCGCCGGGACGGACAAAAGGCTGCCGGGGCAAACAAAAGCAGAAAAGCCATCCTCCTTTTGCGGAGGATGGCTTTCTGTTTGTCGGCCCGAAGCGACGAATCGCCGTACCGGGCCCGACTCCCGGCGGAAGTCTCGGGCTACTTCTCGAACTTCAACTCGTCGAGGAGCCACGTGGCCCCGGCATACTTCTCGATGACCCACATCACGTAGCGGATGTCGACACAGACGGTCTTCGCCAGTTCGGGATGGAACCACACGTCACCAGCCATCGATTCGCGGTTGCCGTCGAAGGCCAGACCCACCAGCCGTCCCCGGGCATCGAGGACCGGACTGCCCGAATTGCCGCCCGTGATATCGTGATTGGTCAGGTAGTCGACGTAGAGGATCCCCTTCTCGCCCCAGCGTCCCCAGTCCCGGGCCGCCAGCAACTGCCGCAGACGGTCGTCAACGCGGTATTCGTACTGGCCGGGGTTATACTTCTCCAGGTAACCCGCCGTGGTCGAACGCGAGTCGTAGTGGATGCCGTCCGCGGGCGAAACCGGACCCACCGTTCCGTACGTCAGCCGCATCGTCGAGTTGGCATTCGGATACTGAAGCTCCCCTTCAGAGGCGCGGAAATCGTAAAGCACGGAGGCATAGGCCGATTCGAGACGCGCCAGGTAGTTGCCGCCCATCTTGTTGCGACCCTTGCCCTGACCGGCTCCGTGGCCCTTGCCGCGGCCCTCGCCCCAGCCGCAGCAGCTCTTGGCCTCGGCACGGTCGACACACCGCGTGAAGGTCTGCACGGGGACCGATTCGGTCAGCGCCACCAGCGGGTCGCGGAGAATCTCCTCCACCGACCGGTTCCGGGAGAAATAGGCGTCGAACCGCTCGGCCGTCGAGCAGAACGATGCGTCGAACGCCTCGCGCGCCATCCGGTCGGCATCGCAGCCGGCCGCCTCGTACATCCGCACGAGCGCCTCGCCCCACATCTCATGCGGTACGTTCGCCGTGAAGTTCACCGCCATGCGGGCAAACAGATCGCGGTCCGTCGCCGGATCGTAATCCTTGCGCAGGCGGAAGGCCGCATTTCGCACCCCGGCAGCATCCTTCTCCCCCAGGCGCAGCGAATCGCGGTGCGTGCGAATCAGTTTGCCCAGGTAGGACGACACGCGATTCGCCGTCAGCAGCGCCTCGCTCGGACCCAGCCACGCCTCGCGGTAGTAGTTCAGCGCCCGCTCGGCATCGCGCCGTCCGGCATAGCCACGCGCCAGGTAGTCCAGCAGATCGCCGTACTGCGCCCGCCGCGCCGAATCGGCGTCGATCCACGCCTGCAGGCGCGTCTCCTCGGCCCGACGGATCGACGAAACGTCGAACCGCTGCAGGCAGCGCGTCTCCCACCTGGCGTAGTCGGCGTAGTTACTCAGCGAAAAGAAGGCGTCCGAATAGGCCATCCGCACGCGCGGGTCCTGCTCCATGTGGCGACGGATGATATCCATCCGCTCCTGGCGGTTCTCGACGACGATCGGATTCTTGACGTGCTGTTTCTCGTCGATGGCAAACGACGAAGCGTAACGGTTCGTACGGCCCGGAAAGCCCAGGATCATCTGAAAGTCACCGTCGTGGACGCCGCCCGTGGCGATCGACAGCACGCGGCGCGGGTGGAGCGGAACGTTCTCGGTCGAATAGTCGGCCGGGTGTCCGTCGCGGTCGGCATAGACCCGGTAGAGGGCAAAATCCCCCTTGTGCTGCGGCCAGCCCCAGTTGTCGTAGTCGCCGCCGAAGGCCCCGATCGACACGGGAGGTGCCCCCACCAGCCGAACGTCGCGGTAGACGTCGTAGTAGAACATCTGGTAGCTCTTGCCGCCCCACATCGCCATGCACGAAACCTCGCAGTCGGTCGTGGCGGCGTAGCGCTTCTCGATCTCCGAGTAGACCCGACGCATCGACATCGGTCCCCATTTCCCTTCGCTCTTCAACCGCTCCTTGATCGCCTCGACCTCGGCCGTCACATCCTCGATCCGCCGCAGAAACGAAACCGTCTTGCCCGGAACCGGAATCTCCTCCGAACGGGTGCGGGCCCAAAAGCCCGTCTCCAGGTAGTTGTGCTCCTCGGTCGAAAGGGCGCAGATGTCGCTGTAGGCCACGTGGTGGTTCGTGATCATCAGCCCCTCGTCCGAAATCATGCTCCCGGTGCCCATGCCCCCGTCGACCGCCACCACGGCATCGGCCAGGGCCGGCAACGTCTCGTTGTAGATCGCCGCGGGCTTCAGCTTCAGCCCCTCGGCCCGCATCCGGGGGTAGATCTTCCCCAGATCGGTCATCAGCCACATCCCCTCGTCGGCAAAGAGCTGCGGCACCGCCAGCAACAGCGCCAGCGCACTTGCAATCCATCGCTTCATTCTCATCGTATTCTGTTTTGCTTTTTTGGTTCTCTTGTCACGGAAGCGGCACACCGCCGCGGTCCTGCAGGCCCCCCGATACGGGAACCACATCTCCGGACCCCGGGCAATGTGCCGCCTTCGAATTCATGTCGGAGCGCTCCGCTACTGCGCCTCCTCCACCGTGTGGCCCTCGTCCGTGAACTTCAGACGCGGAGCCGACTCCTGGAACGTGCCGTCGGCCATGCGCAGCGTCCACTTCTCGGCCTGGAAGATCTCCTTCCAGATCCGCTCGTCGGTCCACATCGACTTCACGTAGTGAAGGCGCATCACCGGCGTCGTGTCACGCAGCACGAAGTCCAGCGAGACGATGCCATCCTGGCACGAAAGGAAGCTCTTGAAATAGGGGAACGTACGGCGGATGAGCGGCTTCTCGATGGCCGGATAGGCCACCTCGTAGACCGCCTTCGGGAACTGCGCGTCGTCGCCCCACTTCTCCTGGTTGGCCACGAACCGTCCGTTCATCGCCGTAACCTCGCGGAACATCACCTGCGCAAACTCCTCGCGCGAAACCTCCCCGGCCCACGCAAAGCTCTTGAGCACCGTGTGCATCGGGATCACCTTCTCGCCATCCTTCACCGGAATCACCAGCTCGCGGGCATCGATCGCCTCGGCCAGTTGCTCCTCCGTGATCTCCACCGACGGATCCGTGTAGACCGTCACGGCTACCGGGCAGGCAAACTCCGACGTGAAGCCGTAGATGCCCTCGATCTTCTGCAGCACCATGCCGAAGTAGACCATGTCCATCCGGTCGTGGAGCCCCTCGACGCCCAGCTGAAGCACCCGCAGCGTCGGCACGTCGGCCGAAGGCGTGGCGTACTTGCGCAGCGTCGGCGTGAAGATCGCAGCCTGGATCTTCACCGTATCCGTGCGCGTCGGGTCAAAGAAGACCTCGACTCCGTGGCGACGCACGAAGGTCTTCACCCCGTAGACACCCGGCACCGTCTGCATCTTGGCCGAGAAGGCCTTCGACGAGCCGTAGCACTTCACGGTCTGGAGTCCGTCGAGCTTGTAGGTCTCGAGGTGCTCGACCTGCTCGTAGTCACCCCACTTCTCGTCGATGGTCGGCAGCTCGAGCGTATTGCCCAGCCACAGCGCGATGGCAAAGAGCACGACGGTCAGCACACCCGGCACCCAGCGCAGCGACCGGCGGCCGTTGAACTGCAGCGCATCCTGTGCGCACGACGAGATGCACTGTCCGCACATCGTACAGTCGACGTGTTTCACCTTGCCCAGATCCTGCACGCGGATGCCGTAGGGGCACTTCTTCGTGCAGAGCCCGCAGCCGTTGCACGCCTCCGTGTCACGAACGACGTACATCAGCGGGAAGGTGCAGCTGCGCAGCTTGATCATCTCGATCAGGTAGGCAGCCACGCACGTCGCTCCCAGGATCCACGGCCAGCTCCCCTCGACGCCGAGCAGTCCCAGCACCCAGGCCACAACCGCCGCGGCAAGCAGCAGCCACGTGAACTTGAAGATGTTGCTGGCGGCGCCCAGCGGGCAGATGTACTTGCACCAGAACATCTTGACCACGATGCCGCCCAGCAGGAGCAGCACCAGGCTCACGATCGACATCCAGAGGACAATCTCCCCCTTGAAGCCCGTCGCTACGGCGTAGTAGGGATCCAACTGCTTGCAGAACAGCTCGCTCGACGAGAGCGTATTATAGAGAATCGTGAAGAGCAGCACGTACTTCACCACGCGCAGCAGCCGGTCGGCAACACTGCCCGAACGGATCTCCACCTGCACGTGCAGCCGCTTGCCGAGTCGTCCCATCGCCTCGCCTACGGTCCCCACCGGGCAGAGATAGCCGCAGAAGAGTTTCGAAAAGAGGATCACCCCCACGGCCAGCACCAGGCCCATCATGATCTGCAGCATCGACATCGAGCAGGCCAGCGAATGGTTGACCAGATAGGTGCCGAAGGCCTGCAGCCCGCCGAACGGACAGTACTTCTCGACATCCACGGCCTTGTCTCCCAGTGCGGAGATGACGACCGTGACCACAATGGCGGCCAGGACGCCCCACTGCAGCACATGTTTCACATAATTGGGTTTTCGTTTCATGAAATGGTAAAAATTTGTGTGTGTCTTTCGTCTCGGTTTACTCGGCATCCTTGATGCAGCGAACCGGAACCCCGCAGAAGCCGCTGTTGTAGGCCACCGTCACGCGGTTGTAGCTCGCATTGTAGGTGAGCAGGGCCGCATAGTACTGGATGTTCTTCACGCCGCTCGCGGCATCGCCCGCCGTGTTGTAGGTGATCTGGTAGGCCGTCGAACCGGCGTAGTAGCCCATTCCGAAGGCCGAAGCATCGGCCGCCGACTTGGTAGCCAGATAAGTAGGCGTCGCCGTCGCGTTGCTGGCGTTCACGTAGCCGCAGCCCGAGAAGTTGAAACCGTCCTCGTTGAGCCGGACGATCGAGCCGCCGCTCTGCGCCGAATCAAAATAGGGCGACGTCGGATCGCTCAGTCCGCCCGAACCCGAACCGGCCAGCTTCAGCCATTCGTCACAGGTCGGGATGTGCCAGCCGTCGGGGCAGATGCCCTGCGCAGCCTCCGCCGTATTGTAGTTGTCGGCCGTCAGTCCGCCTTCGAGTCCCAGCAGCACCGAATAGCTGTAGAGCAGTCCGTTCGTCTCGACCAGCGAAGGATCGGCCGCCTTGTCCAGGTTGCACGGATACCAGACGCCGCTGCCGTCTGTCGGATCGCTCGACGGAGTCTTCCCCTCCGGCACGTAGCGCAGATTCTCGGCCATCCACGTGCGGCCGTCCTTCAGCGTCACGATCTTGTACTTCACGCCGCCCCACTCGACCGTGGCGGCCTCGCTCGTCCCGGCCCCTTCGGTCGGAATCTCATCGGCATCCTCCCAGCCCTCGATCGGACCGTCGATCACGACCTCCATCTGAGCCGGCTTGACGCGGACGGTCACCGGATAGCTCTTGCCGCCGACCAGCTCCGTCTCGCTGTAGCTCTGCGAGCGGGTCCCCTCGGCCGTGGTCACCGTCACACTGAACTTCACCGACTGCGGGACTACCAGCGCGTAGTACTTCACCCCGGCGGTCACCTCGCGGGCCACGATCTCCTGCGCCGTGGCATCACTCTTGACCGTCACCTCGTTGGCCGAAGCATCGACAACGGCTGTCGGGATCGTGCCGTTCACCGAAAGCCGCGTCACCGGGAACTCCGTCTCGTTGTCCACCGTGAAGACCAGTCGCGCCATCTTGTGGCGGAAGGTCATGTCGACGGCATTCTTCGTCGGGTAGACCCCCGTCTTGAAGGCCGTCATCAGGTCCGATGACGTATATCCCGTCCCGTTCTGATCGGCTGCCACGGTGAACTCCGCAGGCGCCGGATCGGCATAGGGATAGTAGGCAAAGAGCGTCGCCGGTGCGTTGATATCCTCGTACCAGAGCAGATCCTCGGCCGCAGCAAACCGGCCGTCGCTGCCAAAGAGGAACTGACGGTTGGTGACGTAGCTCTCCTGAGCCGTCGAGATGTTCACGCCGATGGCGTCACCCGTTTCGAAATCCACCTCCGTGGCACGTGTGATCGTCGGGTCGATCGTCACACGCATCGGGCCCGCGGCCCCTCCGTCCTCCTTCGAGCAGGCTGCCAGCATCGCGACAGCCACTAGACTCGTCAAAATTCGTTTCATAAGCGTATCGTTTTACAACGGTTAAAAATTATATCCCACGCGCAGTGTCGCCCCAACGCGGTTGGCCTGTGCGACATACTCCAGATCGAAGCCGTGTTCGTAACGCGCCGTCAGGTCGACGTAGAACCGGCGGATGTTGCGCCGAACGCCGGCCTCGGCTCCCAGCCGCGCCGCCGTCAGGTACTCGTTCTCCTCGTTGTAGAAGTCGGTCAGACGCACCGGGTAATCGCCCGGTTGCGCCGGCACCTCGTCCGTCGACTCCCACTCGCTGAAACCGCCCTGGCGGAAGTCCGCCCCGAGGATCATCTCCCAGGCCCCCAGCCGATAGAGCCACCGGCTCCAGACCGTGGTCCAGTGCATCCGCTGGCCGCGCACCTCGGGGTACATCAGCGTCGACTCGCGGTTGAGCTCCGTAAAGTCGACTCCCGTGCGCCAGTCCATGCGCGCGGTCTTCCAGGCGTATTCGCCGTGCAGCTCGAGGCTCTTGCGGCCGAAGATCGGCGTCGAACCGTGGAGGTGCGGCGTCGAGACGCCGTTGACGGTCTCGTAAGTGATGATGTTCTCGCGGTTGTCGAGCGACTCCCAGACCATCCCCACGTGCAGGCGGTGGCGCGACTCGGCCTCCCCGAGCGTCAGCACGCCGTCGGCCGTAACCCGGTGCGTCACGAACTCGTGCCAGATCGTACCGCCCTCGCCCGTGCGGCCCTGCCGGTTGCGGTAGGTGCCCTCGACGTAGAGCGGGCCGTACTGCAGCTGCAGCCCCGCCCCCTGGGTCGTCTCACGAACCGGGAAGCCCGTGACGCCCGACGTGGTCAGGTGCAGGTCGTTGCTCTCCCACAGCTGCAGCGATCCGTAGCGCAGACCGCGGTCGAAAAAGGCCTGGTAGGATTCGGGTGTCGAGCCGATCTCCTCGGCCTCGAGCTTCTCGTTGTCGATCCCCACGATATAGGCCACGCCCGCCGCAAAGTGTCCCGTACGGTACATGACGCCCGGCGAGAACTCGAAGTCGAGCCGTGTGTTCTTGTGGCGCAGGTCCTTGCGCTTGGCGTAGTTGCGCGCCTCGAACGTCGTATGGACACCCGCCAGCCAGCCGCGCCCCAGTTCGGCCGAAAGGGCCGCCTGGAAGTTGTAGCTCTCGCGGACCTTCCGGCCCGGAGTGAACTCCACGATGTCGACCGGATAGTAGCCCGGAACGGTGAACATCGATCCGCACATGTTGCGCCCGTCGAAGTAGTCGTAGTTGAAGCCGCCGGCAAACGAGATCCGCTGCAGGTGGCGGATCGACTCGGTCCGCACCCCCGCGTTCCAGCTGTTGTCCGACGACGAGGGGGACGCCAGCCCGCCGTTCTCCTTCGTGAAGTAGGCCTCGGCGTAGGAACGGCTCACCGTATCCTGCCGAAGTCCGGCGCCGTTGATCGAGCCGTCCCACGGATTGCGCCGCTCGATCTGCTCGAAACGATCCTGCGCCACGGCTCCCGTGGCGGCGATCAGCATCAGTAGGGTCACCATCCGTCTCATAGGCTCTCTCTCAGCGATTGTGTCTCCCGCTCGTAAAAATCGTTCGACGAGTTGTTCGTATCGTAATAGATCTCAAATCCGGCCGACTCGGTGCTCGCCTCGTTCAGCCGCCGGTGGAGCGTATGCCCCTGCGCCATGGCCGAAAATCCGACCGCCCCGGCATCGACATCCGTCCGCAGCCGCTTCGTGCGCACCGCTCCCGTATTGTCGGCCACCTCGGCCCCGTCGATGATCCACTCCCACGGCACCTTCGAATAGATCAGGCTGCCGTTCTGCGCCTCCGAATCCTTCGTCGACAGGTAGGCCGCCAGGTCGAACCCTTCCGGAGCCCGGAAGATGATCACCGCCGGCGAGTTGTTCGAGATGACGTAGGTATTGGCACCCGTCTCGCCGCTCTTGCCCGTCTTCTTGAGCACCTTCATGTAGTGCGCCTCGTCGATCTGGTCGCCCGGCGCCGGCGTCGGATAGGTCTTCGTGCCGGGATAGAGCAGCAGGTCGTAGAGGACGAAATAGCCCTTGCGGTTCAGGTTCACCGACTGCGAATAGGTCGCCGTGTGGTCGACGCCGTGGTAGGCGATCACGGCATCCTCGCCCGGTGCCAGCGGGAAATCCTCGCCCGTGCCGGGGAACTGCCAGATGCAGTCGGGAACAGCCGCAAATTCGCGGAATACCAGGTTGCCCGAGGCATCGGTCGAGGTCCACGGGTTGTTCTGCGCCGAGGAGTTGTAGGGGGCCACCATGCCGAAGCACAACCCGTCGAGGTACTGCGTCTCGAAGGAGTTGTTGTGCAGGATGACATACTTGTCGTAGGTGTAGGAGCCCGTCGAGGGGGGATCCTGCGGGCAGCCGCCCGAATAGATCTCCTTGATGATGATCGTGCCGGGCTTCGAGAACGAAAGCGCCACGCTCATCTGCTGATCGCCGCCCGAAAGGTCGACCAGTTCGACCGCCCCGTTGAAGACCGCCTCGTCGTCCGGAAGATCCAGCACCGAGAGTTTGTAGTGGCCCGCCGCCACGCGGAACTCCGCCGCACCGCGTGCGTCGGTCTGCGCCGTATAGACGTTCCCCGAATTGCGATCCGAAAGGGTCACCGCAACCCCGGCGCGCAGGTAGTGTTCATACCCCTCGGGATAGGTGACCGTCACCGCCAGATGGCGGACGGCATCGCCGTAGGGGGGTCTTTCGAACGACGTACAGGCCGCCGAAAGCATCACCAGCAGAAAAATTGTCAGCTTTTTCATCGTTCGTCAGAATTTGAACCGCAGCGTCAGCCCGTAGTAGAACGCCGGGGTAAAGACCACACGCACGCCCGTGGCGTACGACCGCAGGAAGGGCCGCGAATTGGTAAAGTTGTTGGCATAGAACGAGATCGACACGTGGTCGCCGATCTCCTTCGTCACGCTCAGATTGGCCGAAAAGTAGGGATCGTAACCATCCTCGTTGAAGGCGTAGGTGTTGGCCGACCGCAGAAGCAGCGATCCGAACTCCTCGAGGTTGCTGCGCTCGGCATCGGTAAAGGGGTGGCGGTTCCCCTCGCGGTCGATGTAGGCAATGGGCCAGATGGCCGTATAGCTGTTGCCGTCGTAGATGCTGCCGCCGGTCGGGTTGCGGTCCTCGTCGACGTTGAAGGCGTACTCCTGGCCATTGAGCTCCGAAAGGTGCTGCGAACGCTTCAGCAGCGACGCCTCCAGCCGCAGCGAGATGATCAGCCGGATCGACGGCAGGTGGGTCGTCGCCGTGAGGTTCATGTCCAGCGAGTGGGTCTTCATGCCGTTGTAGGTGATCGTCGAGTTGCCGCCGTTGTCGGCGTAGATCCCCACGTAGGGATAGAACTCTCCGCCGGTCGAGGTGGCCGGATAGTACCACGCCTCCCCCTCATTGAGGTACCGCGTGTAGCCGTAGGCCCCGTCGAGCCGCAGCTGGGTCCGCAGCGGCCGGATCTCCGGAAAGTCGAAGACAAACTCCAGGCCCATGCGGTCGACCGGCGAGCCGTTGTCCTGCTGAATGTTCTTCACGAAGGTCTGCCGGTCGGTCCCCACCATCGCGATCCATCCCTGGGACATGTTGTCGGCATCGCGGATGAACATCTCGCCCGTCTGGCTATCGACCTTGAAGAGCGGATGGACCGGCATCGAGAAGGCCTCGCCGTCGGGCGTCGTCGACGGCAGCGAACTCACCCGGTAGGTATAGGGATCGTAGCGGTTCGAAAGCTCGTAGGGGTATTTCGTGCGGTTGAAGTAGCCGACCAGCGAGATCGACGTCCCGCCCAGCTGCAGGTCGATCCCCACCTCCGAGTTGCGGTTGCGCTGCCAGCGCAGATCGGGGTTGTAGAGGATCTCGTAGGGGCGCGTGTGGTAGACGTAGAGGCTCTGGCTGCCGTACGACACGCCGTAGACCGGCGTATCGAGGTAGCTCGGATCGGGATAGAGGATCTTGAACGAGGGGAGCTTCTCGGTGATGCCCCACCCGCCGCGCAGGGTCAGCCACGGCGTGATGCGGTACTTGAGGTTCAGACGCGGCGAGAGGCTCTGCGTCTTGTCGTAGCGGCTGCCGCGGATGAAGGTCTTCTCGCCGCGCAGGCCCGCCATCAGCTGGATCGATCCCCCGCCGACAGGAAGCGTCAGCGTCTCCTCGATGTAGGCCGCCAGGTTGTGCATGTAAGGAATGTCGGTATAGGGGCGCGGGCGGTAGCCGTTCGGCGCCAGCGCGGGATCCTCGTAGTAGGCTCCCCGGCCGACGTTGCCCTCGGCCCGCCACGAAACACCCGCCTTGGCGCTGCTGTGGATGTCGCCCCAGCTGCGCACCCAGGTCGCCTTGAGGTTGGCCGCGTAGTCGAGCTCCTTCGAGTCGACGCACTGCGTCGTGTAGTAGGTCGCCGGAAGCAGATCGGCCACGAAATACCCCTCGTCGGTGGCGTGAACCGCCGGGGTCATCGTCGAAGAGGTATTATAGGTGTGGACGCGCGAGAGGTTGTCGGCAAAATTGACCGAGGCGTCGAAGTCGAGGCTCGTGATGGCCTTGCGGTTGAGCAGCCACTTGAGCGACGTGTTGGCCCGCAGCGAATTCTCGCGGTCCTTCTCCCATTCGCCGGCCTGGGCATCGGGATCATCCTCGGAATTCATCCCGCCGAGGTTGGCCGCAAGCCCCAGATCGAAGCGCAGGACCCGTGCAAAGGTGTTCTGATAGTTGAGCGACAGCCCTTCGCGCGAATAGGAGGTGTAGGGCGACGTGGGGTTCTTCGTGGCCCGTGTGTACTCGACGTTGGCGTTCAGCACGCCGCGGTCGCGACCCAGGTCGAAACCCTTCGAGGCGGCAATCTGCTTGGTATGGGGATTGGTCGAGAGGACCAGCATGTAGGGGGTGCGGCCCTTGCGCGTCGAGATCTTCACCATGCCCGACGAGATGTCGCCGTACTCGGCCGACGGGACACCCGTCACCACCTCGACCGATTCGATCGACGTCGAGGAGATGTTGCGCGTGCTGACGCCCGAAAGGTCGCCCAGCGAGGCGTTGGTCGACAACCGCACGCCGTCGACCTCGACCGCCGTGCCGAACGAGGCGTTGCCGGCCGTCGAACCGCCGTCACGCAGCGAAAAGACGTTGTTCTCCATCAGGTCGGGATTCACCGTCTTGCCGCCCGGAAGCAGGGTCGAAAGGTCGGAGACGTTGACCATCTGCAGGTGGTTGATCGCCGTCCCCTCGATGGTCCGCGACGTGGCCATCGAGTTGGTCGACTCCCGCGCCGTGACCACGACACTCTCCAGTTTGAGGTTCTCCTCCGGGGCGTAGAGCAGCAGCGAATCGAGATTGCCGTGCACCTCGACCTCGGTGAGGGTCGTCACGTAGCCCAGACTCGAGACCGCAAAGGTCGTCTTCCCGGCGGGAACGTTCTTCACGGAGAAGTTTCCGTCGCTGTCGGCCACGGCCCACAATCCGGCATTGGGAATTTCGACGACAGCCTGTCCGATCGGTGTCGGACTCTTGGCCCCCTGGACGAGCACGCGGCCCGAGACATCATACTGCTGCGCGGCGAGTCCTACCGGCAGCATGCAACAAAGCGACAAAATCAGTAGAATTCTCCTCATATCAACCTCCTGACACACTAACTAACGCAACAAATATAGCGAAAAAAGGGAGGAATCGGTCGCTTTGCGGGCTCTTTTTTGCGTTTTTTTTTCATTTCGTAAGCCGTTTCCGGTATTTCGAAGCCTTTTCCGCGGTCTTTCGGAGAACGACCGGCCCCGGAACCGAACAGAAACGCGATTTGGCTTACGGACGATCCGCTTTCAAAAAATCAACAAATCCGTTCCAAAACGAAAAATCCGACAGAAAATCCGCCCCAAATGCTCACTTTCGGAAATAAGCCCGTATCTTTGGAATCGGAAAGAGAAAAAAACGATGAAAACCAATCGCGAAGAGATTCTGCAGAACGCCCTGCAGCTGTTCATGTCGATGAACTACGAAAGCGTCAGCCTGCAGATGATCGCCCACAGCGTCGGACTGACCAAAACCGGAATCTTCAACTATTATCCCTCGAAACTCGACCTCTTCATCGCCGTGGCCGACCACTACCTCTTCCATCTCCAGGATCCCGGAAACAAGTTCTCCCCGTCGGACGGATCGCTGCGCGACTTCATTGACAAATACGTCGAAGGCGTGGAGCGTACCATGGCCGAAATCGTGCGGCTGGGCAATATTCAACGCGAGAAGATGCCCGGACAGTTGGCCAACGCCGGGTATTTTCACCTCTTCCAGCAGGTGCTCTTCTACTATCCCGACGGCAAGCGCAAGCTCCATGAATGGATGGAAAAGGAGTTCGAACTCTGGTGCAACGTCATAAGACGGGGCGTCGAACAGGGCGAACTGCGGGCCGACACCGACGTGCAGGAGTCCGCCGCCATCTTCCGGCAGGTTTTTATCGGACTGGCCTATCAGATGTCTTTCTCCGACGGTCTCGACGTCGCAATCCTCCGCAAGCGATTCCTATATATATATGGACTGCTGAAGCGCTGAGCAGGCTTTCAACGGCTTTTTTTCACGATTTAAAGCAAAAATATGACCGAGCGGTCATATTTTTGCTTTTTTCTATTATCTTTGTCTTCTGAAAAAATGACCAACAGGTAACTTTTATGGAGAACAAACCTTTCGAACGCATCCAAAGGAGCTTTAACTACACTCCAGCAAGTATCTTCACAAACCAATGGTCGAACCTGGCCTTCGGGGTGGGAATGATCGTCATTCCCGCCATCTTCCCCTTCGGCCTTCGCATCCGACATCTGCGGATTCTCTCGCCGGCAGTCTTCTCGACCATTCTGATTGTAGGCGGCGTACTGCTGCTCTTTTTCACTTGGCGGAGCATGCGAAATGCCCGGGCCTTGAAAGCCTCCGAAGGAAAGATCACCGTAGACGGCACGCGCGTAACCTACCCCGAGGTCGAAAAGGGGAAGGTCGAATACCGCTCGTTCCTCACCACCGATATCGAGTATGTGAAGGACGACGGGGAGGAACACCAGTGCAAGGTCAAGACGCCGGACAACTACATCATCTTCGAGACCCGCTACTTCGACTCCGAAGAGGAGTTCGAGGAGTTCCGCAGCCTGCTCGGATAAAACTCACGCAACGAACAAAAACCCTTAAACCCTGAAACGATGAATACCAACCTGTTGAAAATTCTCTGCGCTGTCGCCGCGGCATCGCTCACGCTGGCAGCCTGCAGTTCGGGCGAAACCTGCGCGATGGCCTCCGAAGAGAGCATTGCCAAAATCAAGGAGCTCGTCGCAGAGCATGTGGACACTTCGAAATACAAGATTTACACGGTGGAGTGGCGCGAGGACAACCGAGACCGCAGACTGGAGAACATCCTTACACATATCGACGTCTACTACCTCGATGCCGACAACAACAACTACCACCTCGCGTTCCAACTCACCGACGGGAAGTTCACGACCGACGGCCCGGAGCAGGACGACCGAAAGATCAACTCCTACGCCTGCACGACGTCGCTCAACCTCGATGCCATCGACTTTGACTATCTCCAGAAAATCGGCGAAAAGGCAGACTCCCTGGTGATGTCCGATGAGGAGGGCAAACACCTGACACTGAAGTCGGCCGGGATGTTCCGCTTTCGAATGTGGCCGGTGTCGCTGAGCAACGTCGACCGCTGGAACCGCAGCGAGGAGTACCGCGCGGAGTCGCAGCAGATGCAGGTGCAGTTCGAACTGAACTACGTCGACGAGAGCGAGTCGCCCGAATACCAGGGCCGCTTCACCGTGACGAACTACTACACCGTCGCCTTCACGGCCGACGCTTCGGGCGAGGTTGCCATCGACGATTAGCGAAGCGAAAATGGGACTGCTGGGCGGCGCCCCGCCGACCGTGGGACCGGATTCCGAACGGCTCTTTGAGGCCGGAGTCATCTACATCTGCAGCGAAGCGTGGCCCCTGGCCTACAACTGCTTCGAACGCTCGGCTCGGAAAGATGCCCCGACGTGCTACAATCAGGCCTTGTGCTGCTTCATGGCAGGATGGTATGAGGAGAGCTACCGGCTACTTGCTGAGGCCGAACGGTTGCTCGACATCCAGTATGCCGGAGCCTCCGGGCCGGGTGTTCCGGCCGCTCCGCACCGGCAACTTCCCGAGGCTTTCCGCCACTGGGATGCCGACAGCGAATTGCCCCGCTGTCCGCTGCTTCCCGAGACGCCGCACGACGATGCCCTCACGCTGATCCTCCGCCTGCGGGCCGAGGCCGCCTTCCGGCTGGGACGCTGCGAGGAGGTGCGCACGATCGCCGCCCGCCTCGGACACCGATACGAACATCTTAAAAATCTGCTCAAAACGATTAACCGATGACACCGCTGCGGGAACTCTACGATCTTTATTACTATCCGAACCCTGCAAAGGAGGAGCGGCGGCGACAACTCCTTGCCGAGATTCCGACCGACGCATGCGACGAGGACAACTACGGCCGCACGTCGCTGCATATTGCAGCGGAGTTTGCCGACTGCGATGCCATTGCGGCGCTGCTCGACCGCGGGGCTCCGGTCAACATCCGCGATGCGAAGGGGCGCACTCCCCTGCTCTGCCTGGCCGCGCGACGCGACGGCCGGACCGCCGCTGAGGAATGGATCGCCCGGGCCGCCCGGCTGCTGCTCGACCGGGGAGCCAGCCTGCCCCGCTCGGGTCGCGACACAACGGCGCTGATCGAAGCCATACAGAACCGTCACCATGCAATGGCCGCCGTGCTGATCGACTCCGGGCAGCGCATTGACTCCGCAAACAGCTACGAAGACAATGCCCTGCACATCCTTTGCCGGCGCGCTGCCGATACCGCACGGGAGATCGCCGGCAAGGAGCGTTTTATCGCCAGCTTCGGCGAGCGGTGGGTCTCCGAGAAGCGGCAGCAGGAGGCCCGCGAGGAGCTGGAGGAGCTTCGGGCGGAACAGATGCGATGCCAGGCAACGGCAGCGCTGCTGCTCCACAGCGGGCAGATTGGCCCCGACGAGAAGAACACGGCCGGCCAACGAGCCTTCGACATCGCCGCAGAGGGCGGTGCAAAATGGGTGGGCGCCCTGCTTTCGGGCGAGGATCCCTTCGACGAGCTGACGCTGGAGACCGGCGGGATGAACCTCTTCGAGGCGCTGCGTCAGCGCGACCGGAAGGCTCTCGAAGCACGGCTGCAGGCGGGCGCCGATCCCGATACGGAGTGCGACGACCGGAAGATCCCCGGCTGCGCGGGCAAGACGCTGCTGGTCTGCGCCCTGGAGTGGGGCGAAACCGAAATCGCCGCGATGTTGCTCCGGGCTGGAGCCAATCCCGACCGGCGAACGGCAAAAGGGATGTCTCCCTTTGCCGTCTGGATCGATCAGGGATGTCGCGTATCGGATGGCATGGAGCGATTTGCCCCGCTCATGGAGCTCTTCGAGCAGCAGGGATGGCATCCCGATGCCCCACAGACGGGGAAAGACGAACGGGCCCTCATGCTGGCGTGCCAGCACGACGACTACGAACTGGCCACCTGGACCTTGCGTCGCCTGCTGAAACAAAAGGTCGAGGTGAATGCCCGCGATGCAATGGGTCGTACGGCCTTGATGCATCTGTTGGGCCCGCGGAGTGCCGGGCCGTATCAGCCGGAGATGCTGGAGCGGTTGCTGGAGGCCGGTGCCGACCCCTGTACCGCGGACAACGTGGGGCGCACCGTGCTGCACTATACGGCAGAGGGCTACACGCATGCGGCGGCACGGCAGGCGGCAGAACTGCTCCTCGACTTCGGGCGGCCCGATGTCTCGGCCGCCGACAACGAGGGCCGCACGCCGATAGACATTGCCATGCGCAGCAACAACGAGTCGCTTGTGAAATTTTTGCTGAAACACGTCTGAAACCAACACCATGGATAAATTCCAGACCTTTCTGAACGCCTGTCGCAACGGACAGAAAAGCATCGTGAAGCTGCTCCTCGAACGGGGTGGAATCGACCTCAACCGGCGCGATGCCGAGGGCAACACGGCGCTCCATTACGTCTGTCGGCAGGGCTTTCGCGATCTGGCCGCGTTGCTGCTCGACCGGGGAGCCGATCCGTCGCAGGCCAACAACCGGAGCGAAACGCCGCTCCATACCGCGGCCCGCAGCGGCAACCGCGAGATCATCGCCCGTCTCGTGGAAGCCGGCGCCGACCCGGATGCCTCGGACCGGGAGGGTTGCACGCCGCTGATGCGGCTCGTAGAGAACCGCCGCACGGATGCCGCTCTGTGGCTGATCGACCGCGGAGTCGACATCGAGGCTACGGACCAGACGGGACACCGCGTGCTGGACTACGCCTCGGTACTCGGGCTGACGGAAGTCGTGGCACGGTTGAGCCGGGGCGGTTCCGGAGGGGCGGACAGCCGCGATGCCGAAGGTAACACGCTGCTGCATCAGGCCGTTTACAACGATCAGGCCGAGGTCGTGCGTACGCGGCTCGCGGCCTCGAAAGCGCAACTCGATGCGCCGAACGATGCGGGCGAAACGCCGCTGTTGGTGGCGTGCGGACGCGGGAATCTCCACATGGCCCGGATGCTCCTCGACGCCGGAGCCGACGCGAACCGGCCATTACCCAACGGAACAACGCCGCTGCATGGGGCGGCACAGGCGGGCAACCGGTTCCTCGCGGAGGCGTTGCTCGGGGCCGGCGCTGCGATTGACGCCCGCAACGGAGCGGGTGAAACCCCGCTGCTCGCAGCAGCCCGCGCCGGAAACAACGAGGTTGTACGTCTGCTGGTGGAGCGGCATGCCAACGTCCATGCAGCGGACAACCTCCAGCACACGGCACTCTATTATGCCGGGGAACGCGGATTTGCGGAGATCGTCGAGTTGCTGCTTGCAGCCGGCGCCGAAGGATAAAAGAATCAAACCACTTGAAACATACCGAACATGGCAAACGAGAAGATGAAACCCCAGAGCCCGGAGGAGATTGCCCGGGCGGCGCAGGAGGCGGCCCTGGAGCGGATGCGCGCTATGATGGGATCGATTCCGGGGATGCCCGACATGGGCGACATGCAGGCACAGATCATGGCCCAGATGCAGGCCGCCGTGCCCGATCTGGCCGGGATTCAGGCGCAGCAGGCCGCGATGGGGACGCTCGGCAGGGTGGATGCCGCCGCCGTGGCCGAGGCCGCCCGGCAGAACATGGCGCAGGCTGCCGCAACGATGCAGGCGATGCAGGACGGAAGTCTCGAGAAGGAGTTGCGCGAGGCGAATGCCGCGGCGCTCGACTGGCTGGGCGAGGACGACGGCTGGGAGATCAAACACGCCGAGAGGTGTCGTCTGACGGCTGAACAGATGCGGTTGATGGCTTTTGCCGCGCCGCTGCTGGTCTATAACGACGAGGCGGTGGATGCCGTCGAGAGCGAGGTGCTGCCCGAAACCTACCGTGCACAGCTGCAGAGCTAGTGGAACATTACGGACCGCGAATCGACGCTCGAAATCGTCCGGTGGCTGCTCCACGAGGGGCATCATGCCGATGCCAACGCGGCGCTGGCCCGGCTGCAGGGACGTATGTCGGAGCCCGGAGCGGGCGATCCCGAGGAGAAGGCCGAGGATGTACGGTTGATCGCGGAGTGGATGATCGGAAACGGGTATTGTACGGCCGAAACGCTCCCGCGGACGGTCATCGCGTGGGATCTGGTGCGCATCGCCAATCTCGGGCGCTGGGCCCTTCACGCCGGCTATCTCTCCGAGGAGGAGATGTGGCAGGTGATGCAGGTGGCGGCCGATGCAGCCCGCGAATGCTTCTCGTCGTGGGAAGAGTACGGACGAAGCTTCGCCTTTGGCCGCGGCGTCTGGCACGGCGACGAGGAGGATTGCCAAACAGCCTGGGAGATCGTCACCGCACTGCTCGAAGAGGAGACCTCGCCCTGGAGGCAGATCCCGTGGAACGCATAGCACCCCGACAACGCCGAGACGATGGAACGGGGACTTGAATTCTATGTGATGCTGGCCGCCGTGGCGGTTGGTGCTCTGACATGGCTCTACAAGAAAGGTAGCCGAGTCTGGCGAACGGTGCGCAAGCTGCGCCGGTCGTTTCAGGAAATTTGCCTGAATCCGAAATCGACGCTCGATGACGAACACGGCCGCCAACTGGCCATCGGGGCGATGTACGCTTCGCAGCAGGGGGCCTGGCAGAATTCGCTGGAGACGGGGATTTTCGATACGCTGCCCGAGATCCTGGGCGGCTGGTGGGGCATTGACTCCACCGCGGAGGCCCGCGCACAACTGGACTACCTCTGCGAAAAGGGATTCCGCTACTACTGGCCCACAGTGCTCGAAGCCTTTCGGCTCGACGACCGTCTGCGGCAGGATGCGTTGTTCCAGCAGCGGATGACCTCGCAGGAGGATTACGACAAGGCCTCGTCGCAACTCGAAAACCTGCGGGAGACCTTTGACGAACTCCTCTCGTGCGGCGTGGTCGCCTCGAAAGAAGAACTCAGCGGCTGCAACGTGACGGGTTGGGATGCCGGGCGCATTGTCTTTCTGGCGCGGGCCTGTTGCGAGATGGGCTACCTCACCGAAGAGGAGGCGTGGGCGTACATCGGACGGGCCGACACGCTGGCGCACGAGGCGTGCGGGTCGTGGCGCGAACTGGCCATGAGCTACATCCTCGGGCGTTCGCTGTGGGGCGGCAAACGGGCCTATAACTCGGTGATGAAGACGACGGCCGACGTGCTGCTGAGCAACCCCAAGAGCCCGTGGGTGCGCTACCCGTGGTAAGGGCCCGACGAAACCGCGATGAAAGCCGCGCTGAAATACCCGGTCTTTTACCTCGCCCCCGCGGAGCACATGGTCTATGTCTTCTGGCGGGAGGAGAACGTGACGACACGCCGGCTGCTCGCCGAGGCCGACGGCTGGGCGGGGCAGGAGGTGATCGATGCTTCCGGGCGCTGCTACACGATCCGCCGCAGTCGGGAGATCGGGCCGGTCGGGCTCTACGGCCGTATCGGACTGGCGGACCGACGCAGCGTTCGCTACGACACCGACTTTGAAGAGGAGGTTCGCGATTGTCCGCTCCCGGAGCTGCAGGCGTGGATCGCCCGTGAATATCCCCGGTCGGAGTGGTTCCGGGAGGCGTGCTGGCGTAATGCCGCCGATTTCCGGCAGGCAGTCTACGGCTGCCGGAGTTTCGAAGAACTGGCCCGGATATTCCGCTGCCGCCCCGAGGAGGAGCCCTCCATCCGGCGCGATCTTGTGCGCTTTCTCGCCGTGGCTCTCGTTGTCGGGCTCGCCATCTGGCTGCTGGCCCGCTACACGTAACCGAAAATTGCAAAAAACATGAAAATCAGAAACCTTATCGCATTCATCCTGCTGCTCGCCGCCACGGGCTGCGCAAGCACCCGCAAATCCGCCGACCTCGACCCGAGGTTCGTCGCTTCCGAATCGACGTGGCCGTATCGGGATGCCGAGGTGGTAAACCGACGGCTGAAACCCCTCGAACGTCCGCAGGTGCGCTTCGCGGTTGAGCACGCCATCCGGCACGGGGATTCGGTCTGGGTGGTGGTTCGCGCGACGGTCCCCCACCACTCGATCCTCCGCCGGGAGTGTTTCAAGGCAACGTGCGTACTGCAAGCCTCCGAAGGCATCATGGAGCTGGGCGAACTCTCGCTCGACTCGGGCCATTTCGTGACGAACGAAGAAGGGGGTGTGGATGTGGTAACCCGTCCCGGACGAATGCAGAACCTCTATCTCTCGTGGCGCTTTTTCTGGAACGAGTGCATGCGGATGAATACCTCCATCGTGGTCTTCGCTAGTCTGACCGACGGCCGCCACCTGTTCGAGTATCTGCCCCTGATGCTGCCGCTCTACTGGAGCGACGACACGGAGGATGAGTTCTTCTGGCCCCGGTCGGCCGAGATTCCCGAGGAGGCCCTGCTCGATCGGTCGCCCTTCGAAAACCAATAAAACGGTCCTGTGATGAAACCCCTGCTGATCCGTCCGCTGCCCGACAGCGCCCCCGACGTCGTACAAAAAATTGACGCACTCAACCGAAAACTCGGCTCGTTCATCCACGCACCCCTCAATCTTAAAGAGGTGCTGCGCCCGTTTGGCGACGACTGGGTGCTGATCAAAGGGGCATGAGACTCGATGCGGCTGGATTTCGCCCGGCTCTGGAACCGCTCGACCGGCGAGGTGCAGCGCATCCGTCCCGGGATGTTCGGCAGCGAACGGCTCGAACACATCGGACGGATGAGCGACGGACGCGTGGTGCTCACCACGCTCCGCTCCCAGGTGGGGCAGGTGGTCCACTTCCCTGAAGACTTCTGGAACTTTCTCCGCACGGCCAGCCGTCCGCAGCGCATGGAGCCGATGCGACCCTGCGAAGGGGTGTATCCCCGTCCCGTTGACCCCGACTGAAGAGGGATCGGGACCGGGGATCAATACACGGAATTGACAATGGGGAAGCAGGATCAATAAAGGACCGACAGCGCCCCCTGCGAAGGATTCACAGGGTCATCGGTCGGGATAGATGGCAACCTTGATCACACCGTCTTCGCGGCGTTCGAAAAGGCGGTAGGCATCCTCGATCCGGCTCAGCGGATAGCGGTGTGTCACCAGCGGTGTCGTGTCGAGACGACCCTCGGCAATCAGCCGCAGGATCTCCGCACAGTCGCAGCCGTCGACCCCGCCCGTCTTGAAGGTCAGATTCTTGCCGTACATCTCCGGCAGCGGAAGCGTCTGCGGCCGGTCGTACAGCGCCACGATCGTCACAACCGCATTCGGACGCGCACTCTCCCACGCCAGGCGGAACGTCTCCTCGCTGCCCGCAACTTCCACCACGCGGTCGGCTCCGCCGTGGTCGCTGTGTCGCCGCACGAACTCCACACACGACTCGGGTCCCGTCACCAGCACCTCCGGATAGTGCTCCCGCACGAAGCGCTGTCGCTCCGGGTCGCGTTCGCAAACGATAATCCGCCGCGGGTGTTTGAGCATCACGCAGAGCAGCGTGCAGATCCCCGTCGGGCCCGCCCCGAGGATCAGCACCGTATCCTCGGCCGAGATCTCCGAAATCCGGGCCGCCCAGTAGCCCGTAGCCAGGATATCCCCCACGAAGAGGGCCTGCTCGTCGCTCACGCCGTCGGGAATGCGGTTGAGACCCTGATCGGCATGAGGAACGCGGACATATTCGGTCTGCCCGCCGTCGATGCGGCACCCCAAAGCCCAACCCCCTTCGGGATCGGTGCAGTTGTTCACATAACCGTGGCGGCAGAAGAAACACTCGCCGCAGAAGGTCTCGACGTTGACCGTCACCCGGTCGCCGGGTCGGACCGTCTGTCTTGTCCTGAAATAGCTTTACAGAGAAAAAAGGAGTTAAATAAAAAAAGAGT
>CALLRW010000042.1 GCA_938014215.1 uncultured Alistipes sp.
ATAAGAAATCCTATCTGAGGCCGGTGCCGCGGATCGACCTGGATCGGGAATTATTCCCCGAGTGAAGACTATAACACAAAAATAAGATCCACACGCCGCGGCGTGTGGATCTGAAAACAAGAATTGTTATATTTGCATATCTGAAGAATCTGAAGGCTCCTTCCCAGACACACTTTTTGAAACACTACCCCCAGGTTGCGGGTCATCCACTCCAGCCCGTTGAGTTTCGGGGCTCCCGATGCGGGGTTGTAGTCCGTCGCCCAGATGTGCCAGCTCCAGAGGATCTTGCCTTCGGCGTCGCTCACGGCGATGACGGCATTTCCGTGCTGTTCGCCCGCATGGAAATAGACGCGTCCCGCGTCGAGGCGGATGTCGGAGAGCAGGGCGGGGGTATCCTGCCAGAGCAGTCCGGCCTGGGTCGGGGCGAGTTTCGAGGCGGAGAACGATTCGGTCGATACGCCGTTACCCATGACGGTGGCATCGAACGAGTAGTCGCCAGCTCCGTGCACCAGGTAGCAGTTGGCGGTACCCGCGGCGCTCAGATCGCTGACCGATGCGGGGGGAGGCGTCGGATCGGGGTTGTCGTTTGTCTTGTCTTTCTCACATCCGGTTGCGAGGAGCATCATCGCAGCCAGAACCAGCAGCAATCGTTGTTTCATAGAACGGGGATTTAATGAATAAGGGTTTTTGATGGGGAAGGGGCCGTTGAACGATGGGATCGTCGGGTTACGATCCGTTCAGTTTCGCTCCTTTTTGGTTTTCATACATTCGGTCTGCGAGGGGAAAAGCGTAGATTTGTTTCGATTTAAAGATATTTTAGTAATAATCCGTAAAAATATAAATTAAATGAGATGTACACAGGGGTTGGTTGTGTATATTTCATCAGGCAGGAAAAATAAAGGCTTTGTTTTTGGTGTCCGAATGCAATATTCGTAAAATTTATCGACATTTGCAAGCGAAAAATGCGTTGCGTTAAGAAATGTGCGGGCCGTGAGCCGTTGTCTCGGGGGCGGGAATGGTATCGTTCAGAGGCGGCCGCAGCGGGTTCACGCGCCTTTCCGATTCCGGTGTCAAGGAGGCCTGTTCCGCCGGCAGAGATCGTTCTATACGACTGATTCCCAATTGTTCCTGCCGAAGGCTCCCCTCCTTGCCCGTTTGCATCGATTGTCTGTCGGGACGGGGAATCGGACATGCGGATCTTCATCTTCGGAGTTTCCGATCCGCGGGTACGGAAAAAAATAGAAAAAAAAGAGAGGATGACCGTCTCGGCTCCTCTCGGATGAACATTTCGGGCTAATTGGGACTTTTTATTCAATCACGTTTGCAGAACGCTTCTGGTAAGAAATGTTCATCTGTCCGGGATCTGACCGACTTTACACTCCATGTCGAGCCTTGAGGGGGATGCGTTCGTCCCGTGTCCGGAGGGGTGCTGCCGACTCCCGGTCATTCGGCTGGGGGATTCCCTTCGGCATCGGATCGAACGAACCCCGGCTCTGAACCGTCAAGGGGCAAATCGGGTGCCGCACTCCCTTCGGATGGGATGGCGAACCGAAATTTTGCCTCGTTGCAGGCGTTCGTTGGGGATTTTCGGCGAGGGGCACCCGGTTTTTCGTGTCCTAGCGAAGCGGGCGCAACACGCTTCCGGCCGCGATCGGGCCGCTCTTTTGCGGGAGTGCCCTCCGGCCGGGGTTGAGATCGGGAGTGCTGCCGGATATCGGTAGCATGGAGTCCGGTTCGCCGAATGGAACCGTCAGTTGGGTGTGGTATCCGGCCGCAGGTGTGGAAGAAATCGCCATCCGGCCGGTTTTGCATGATTCGTGGAGGGGCCCCTTTCGGGCTTCAGCTCCCGGTTCCGGCCGTCTCCATTTGTCGCGTTTCGGGTCAGATTTCGGTGAAGAGGTCGAGCTGGCGCACCAGCGTGAAGAGGAAGAAGCCTCCGATGATCAGACACATCACCCCGAGCAGGCTGTTCAGCACGCGGGGCGAGGGCTTCATGGGCTGAGACTCGTGCAGCCGGATATACTCCCGGAAGAAGAGGTAGAGAGCCGGGACGACGCTGCAGGCCAGCAGGTAATCCTCCGGGATGCCGAAGAAGTAGACCTTCGACAGACCGATCAACGCCCAGTGGCAGAGGAACATGGCCAGCACGATGTTGATCCGTTCGGAGAAGGCCAGCATCAGTCCGATGGTGAAGACCGCCACCGAGCAGGGCATCACCGGCGAGGTGATCTCCGGGAAGCTGCGGCCCAGGGCCAGCGAGCAGAGCGGATAGAGGAACGGCATGGCGAAGAGCAGTCCGGCGAAGATCGAGTGGTGTCCGTTCCGTGCGAGCGAGGCGTGCTTGACGACCAGGTCGTAGATCCAGATACACCCCATGATGGCCCAGAAGAGGGCCTGCGGGCTGTGGTACTGGCGCGGTTCGCAGTAGACGAGAAAGTAGACTCCGGCGATCCAGAAGTTGAGCAGCGCCATGTAGAGTTTCATGGCGATCCGTACGCCGTGTCCGGGCCGCCGGTAGAGCAGCACCGTCAGCACCACGCCCGTGAGGATCAGCACCAGCTGTACGGGCCACGTGGCGGCGTTGTAGGCGGCTATCGTATTCCAGAAGGTTTTCATCGCTATACGCTATTTTTCGGGTATTACGCCTTTTTGAGCCTCATCCGTCCGTTCTCCGGATCGGGGTCTGCGGCGCGTGAGCGAGAAGGCGCGCTCCTTGAAGACGAAGATTGGCAGCGTGGCTCCGGCCGCCAGCAGCGCGATGACGCTCATCGTGACGGTCGTGTTGAGGAAGAAGAGCTGCATGTACTGCATGCCCTGTCCGGGGTCGTTGAGCGACTGCAGGAACATGATCAGCGAGAAGACGCTCTTGTAGGCGTAGATTCCCGGGACCATGGGGAGCAGGGCGGGGATGTAGAGGGCGGTCATCGGGCAGCGGATGCCGCGTCCGAGCCAGAGGCTCAGGAATCCGATGAGCATGGCGGCGCAGAGCGATCCGGAGGCGATGTCGATCCCGGCGTAGTGCATCAGGCAGAAGCGCAGGGCATGGCCTGCGGCCGCCAGCAGGGCGATGCGCGGGAAGGCCCGCATCGGCGGGTCGGAGATGGCTCCGAAGCCGATGGCGGCCACGGCCGCGAAGAAACCGTCGAGAAGGATATCCAGTGCAATCATAACAGACTGTCCTTGACCATGAGGAGGGTTGCGGCGAGGCCGATGGCGATGCAGATGATCAGCAGCAGGGCGTTGATCAGACGGCTGCAGCCGATCAGGATGTGCCCCTCGACGATGTCGATCACGCCGTTGATGAGCGGGACGCCGGGGACGAGATAGAGGACGCTCGTGGCCAGGGCGGTTTCGGCCGTGCATTCGAACCGCAGGGCCGCCGAGGCGCACAGCGAGGCCATGAAGGCCGAGATGATGAAGATCAGAAAGTGGTTGACGCCGTGGGCCTGCATGCGCTGTTTGGCGGCATAGCCCACCAGAGTCGAGGTGAAGACGATGGCCATGGCGGTCCAGTCGCCGCCGAAGAGGCGGCAGAACGAGGCGTTGGCCAGACCGACGGTCAGCAGCACGAAGATCGGGTCGATGCGCGGTTTTTCGGTCAGTGCGGCGTATCGGCGGCGGATCTCCTCGAGGGGGAGGTGGTCGTCGAGGGCGTCCCAGCTCAGGGCGCTGAGGTCGGAGTTGCGTTCGAAGCTGATCGGCAGGGTGGGGATCCGCACCACGCGGGTGATGGCCTCGCCCGACTCGTCGTCGCGGACGGTGAGGATCGTGCTGCGCTGGAAACTCGACAGCTGTA
Organism: uncultured Alistipes sp.; assembly: GCA_938014215.1. Classification (GTDB taxonomy): domain Bacteria; phylum Bacteroidota; class Bacteroidia; order Bacteroidales; family Rikenellaceae; genus Alistipes. The sequence continues at coordinate 3,797 of CALLRW010000042.1, forward strand.
CGTCGACACCCAGCGACTGACCGATGCGCTGCGAGTTGCGGATCGCACGCGAGGTGTGCACGCCCGATCCGATCAGATAGGTGGCATACTCCGAGATGAAGTCGAGGATTTCGGTCAGTTCGTGTCTGGTTTTCATAATCAACGGCAAAAATAACCTTTTTCGCTGAATACGTTACTCCTTGTGTCGAAAAAAAGCGCCGTTCTCCTCCGCGCGGGGAAGAACGGCGGCTTCTGAGGGCGTGTTGCGGGTCGAGTTGCCGGGAACGTGGCTCCGTTGCGCGCCGAGTTGCCGGGAACGGTCCGGACCTGTTACGGGTCGAGTTGCCGGGAGCGGTTCGGATCTGTTGCGGTTCGGGGCCGTTCCCGCTGCGGGATCAGAGGGGCCGTCGGCGGAAACGTTCGGTGAGGTCGGTCATCCGCCCGTCGCGTTCGATGCGGTAGAGGCGCTGGTTGGTCGTGGGGGCCGACAGCGGGCCGCAGGCCTCGATCCAGGGGCCGAGTTTCACGTAGTCGAACGCCGCGGGGTCGAATCCGGCGGGCAGTTCGGCGCGGCCCGAGTACCAGCCCGTGCGCAGCCGGGGCCAGTCGCGGTGGACGAGGCCGGCCAGCCAGGCCACCTCCTCCGGCGCGGCATCCCCCCCCATGAAGCAGACGCAGGTGACCGTGCGGCCGTAGGCGTGGAGCAGCGCCGCGAGTTCCTTCTCGTCGAGCGGCCGCCCGCCGTTGCGCTGCAGATGGGGGCTGTGACACCCCGGGCAGCGGTTCGGACAGCCCGTGAGGTTGATCGCCAGGGTCGTCTCGTCGGGGATCTCCGCGAAGACGATGTCGAAGTTATGATAACGGAGCATCGCCTTGCGGTTTGTGGGCGTAGAAGCGGCGCGAAGCCTCCTGCTGGCGGGCGGCCGAGAAGTTCGAGACGCGTTTCATGTAGCCGATCACGCGCGTCAGGTAGTCCAGATCCGTCGAGTGGCACTCGGGGCACTCCTTCAGGTAACGCTTATCGATGTGTCCGCAGTGGTTGCAGACCGTGTTCGGGATGTTGAACGTGAAGTAGTTGCACCCCTCGATGGCGGCCACGCGCAGCAGCTGCCGGTACTGCTCTTTCGAGAGATGCTCCTCGAGATTCATGTGCAGAGCCGAACCTCCGGTGAGGTGTTCGATGTAGCGGCGCCCGTGGAGGCGGAACTTGTCGACGATGTTCAGCGAGGGGTCCTCCACGACGTAGAAGTAGGAGTTGTAGCAGTCGCGCGGCACGGCGTATCCATCCTCGCGGTCCCACTTGGCATGCTTCACGCCGACGTTCTCCGCCGGGATCATCTCGCAGTTGAACATCAGTTCGCGGCTTCTGTACTTGCGGTTGTAGCGCTCGACGAGCCCCAGCACCTCCTCGACGAACGCGGCATAGCGGTCGTTGTCGGTGATGGGGATGCCGAGGAACTCGGCCGCCTCGACCAGCCCGTTGATGCCGATGGTCAGATACTGCCGCGAGAGGTTGATGTACCCGGCGTCGAACAGGGGCAGCATCCCCTTCGCCTGGAGCTCCTTGAGGTTTTCGTTGTAGGCCGTCTGGACCTTGTGGGTGAGGTCGACCACCTCCTCGAGGAACGTCAGATGGTGCATGCCGTTGCGGGCGGCGTACTGGATGCAGCGGTTGAGGTTGATCGTCAGCACGCTCTTCGAACCGGTCGAGACCCCTCCGGCGCCGAGCGTGTAGCTGAATCCGTTGTCCTGGATCTCGTTGCGCAGGCGGCAGCACGACGAGAGCGAATCGGCGTTGTCGCTCAGGTAGGTGAAGAACGAGTGCCCCTCGGCATACATCTCGGCCGTGAAGTCGCCCCATTCGCGGTCGATGACGTCGCCCTCCTTCGAGAGCAGGGCCATCGTCTCGACGGGGAAGGTCAGCACCGTTTTGGTGCGTTCGCGGTTGAACCACCGCATGAAGCGCTTCTGCAGCCAGGAGAGCGACTCCCAGTGGGGGCGCGAGCCGTCCGGGAAGCGGAACTCGCCGAACAGCGACTCGAAGTAGTAGCGGTCGTAGTAGGCGATGTTCCAGAAGACGGCCTGGAAGTTGCGGGCGCCGGTGGGCTGGTTGATCGAGTAGACGATCTGCTCGAAGCAGTCGGTGATCACCTTGTCCAGCGTGCGGTGCTTGCGCGAGAGGTCGACCACCTCGTCGGCATGGAGGTAGTACTCCTCGCCGTACTCCTGTTCGATGAAGTAGTTCATGTACATGAGGAATTCGGGGGTGGCGCAGGCCCCGGAGAGCATCGACGAGACGATGAAGACCATGTTGACGAATCCGCCGCAGAACGACTTGAGGTTGGTCGGGCGGGTCGAGTTGCCGCCGATCGAGATCGTGCCGCCGAGCAGCCACGGATACATCGTGATCGAGGCGCAGTAGTTGGCCATCGACGTTTCGTCGTTCTTGTAGATGAAGTGGTTGCGGAGCAGGTGGAGGTAGCGGTCGGCGAGTTCGCGGCCGTACATTTCGCGGATGCGGTCGGTGAGCAGGCGGCGGTTCAGGCGGATGAAGTTCTGCTTGGGCAGCTCGCCGATCAGCGTGGCGATGTTCTTGTTCTCGACGTTGGCGTTGGCGTCGTATTTCGACCCCGTGGCGGGGTTCGAGGCGGCGCAGTAGTCGGTCAGGAAGCGGAGTTTTTCGCGCTCCTCGCGATCTTCGGTGTGGCGCTGGCGGTAGAGCATGTAGCTCTTGGCCACGGCGAAGTAGCGTTCGGCCATGAGCGCCACCTCGACCTGGTTCTGAATCTCCTCGACGGACATCCCGTCGGCGACGTGCACGCGGCTCAGTACCGACGTGAGGTCGTCGTCGGTGGCGTATCCGCCCACCGAGAGAAAGGCCTTGCTGACGGCCCGTTTGATCTTTTCGACGGAGAAGGCCTCGCGCTTCCCGTCGCGCTTGACGATGCAGAGTTCCGAAATGCCCATAGTGGTCACAGTCTTGAAAAAGGTTCGTAATCCTCCCCGCTGCGGACATTGCGCCCCCCCCTGCATGCGGCGATACCGCATGTGGAGCGCTCACGCACCCGCGTCGGAGTTTTTTGGTATGTTCGTGTAAAAAGTGTTGCGGCGTCGCCCCACGTCCCGAGGGTCTCGGCCATGCCGGGCAAGGCAGGTCTTCTGACTCGCTCCCGCCGCACGCCTTCCCGTTCCTGTCGGAACAGTGGCAAAGAGTGTGCAGCCTTTCGCGGAGCTTACAGCTACGGGCATAGTCCCTGATTCACACAGGAGTTCCCTTTTGATCCCGGACCGGCAGCCGCCGGCGGGGAACCTTGCTCGGCAACAAAGATAGGGATAGTTTGCGATCCGGCAACGGCCCGGCTGAATTTTTTCATCAACAAGTTATGAACATCGCCCCCGGAACCCCTCCTGCGCCGTTGTCGGGACGATTCGCCCGGTTTCCCGCCCGGACGGGAATACAAAACCGGCGGCCGGCGGCGGAATCCCGCGAAAAATTCCTACCTTTGCCACCGGTATGAAAGCATCGCTCAAAAAGTTCTGCGCCTCGTGGAGCCCCGACGGGCTGCTCCTCTTCTGGCTGGCGTGCTGGTGGCTCTGCAACGTCGCCCAGGCGGGGCTCTCCCAGCTGGCCAACGACGAGGCCTACTATCACATGTTCGCCGAACACCTCGCGTGGGGCTATTTCGACCATCCGCCCATGACGGCGCTGCTCGTCTGGCTCGGCGAACACCTCTTCGGCGGCGAACTGGGCGTGCGCTTCTTCTTCACGCTGCTGCAGCCCCTCTACCTGTGGATCCTCTGGCGGCTGATCCGCCCGGCGGAGGCCACGCGCCGCGACGCCACGCTCTTCGCGACGATCTCGGCCGCGATGCTCATGCTGCAGCTCTACGGCTTCATCGCCGTGCCCGACGGACCGCTGCTCTTTACGACGGCCCTCTTCCTGGTGGCCTTCCGCCGCTTCACCGAGGAGCGTCGCGGCGCGTGGCTCTGGATGGGCATCGCTATGGCGCTGATGGCCTACAGCAAGTACCACGGCGCGCTGGTGGTGATCTTTGCCCTGGCGGTGACGCCCCGCCGCCTCTATCTGCGTCCGGGGCTCTACCTGAGCGGCGCGGTGGCGCTGCTGCTGCTCGTCCCGCACCTGCTCTGGCAGTACCACCACGACTGGGCCTCGTTCGCCTACCACCTTTCGGGCCGCAACGCCGTCTTCCGCGTGAGCTACGTCACCGACTTCCTGGCCAACATGCTCGTGGTCTTCAACCCCTTCTTCGTGCCGCTCTGGGTCCAGGCCTGGCGCAAGGTGCGGAGCCACAACCCCCTGGAGCGGCTGCTGCGGCTGCTGCCCGTCGGATTCATCGGCTTCTTCCTCCTCTCGTCGCTGCGGGGCTATGTCCAGCCGCAATGGGCCATCGTCGCCTCGTTCGGACTCCTCTACCTGCTCTTTACCTACGCCCGGCGTCACCCGCGTACGCGGCGCTACGTCATGCGGGCCGGGGCGGTGACCATCGCGCTGGTGGTCGTGGTGCGGCTGGTGATGATCTTCAACCCGACGGGCATCCGTTTCGAGGTCTTCCACAACCCCGAGAGCTACGGCGCCATCGCTGCCGAGGCGGCCGGCCGTCCCGTCGTTTTCCGCCACGGCTATGCCACGGCGGCCAAATATGCCTTCTACACCGGCGGCGAGGCCTACTGCCAGCCCAATGTCCGCTACAGGACCCATCAGTGGCAGTTCCGCGACGACGATACGCGCTTCACGGGGCGCGAGGTGCTCGTCGAGTGCACGCCCGATGCCGACTCCGTGCGCGACGTGCGGACGATCCGTCTGGCCAACGGGCGGAGCTTCACGTGGTTCGTCGACCCGGCGTTCCACCCCGTGCAGAGGGTCGAGGTGACGTTCGAGGGGCTGCCGCAGCAGGTGGCTCCGGGCGATACGCTCCGCCTTGCGCTGCGCGTCGAGAACCCCTATCCCTACGAAATCCGCGTCGGCGAGGGGGATACGGAGCTGACGATGATCTGGAAACACGGCCGTTTCCGCGTCGAGGAGTTCCCGACCGGGGCCCGCTTCACGCTGCCGGCCGGCCGGACCCTCACGCAGGAGGTGCGCTTCGTCGTCCCGGCGCAGCTGGCCGGCGAGACGTTCGACGCGGGATTCGCCCTGCGCCGCGCGGGTTATACGAACTGGTTTAACGGAAAACCCGTCTCGACCGAGGTCGGCGGGGTGAGTGAATAACGATGATTGAGCAGTTTCTGAAATTCTGTGTGGTCGGCGGGTCGGGCGTATTCGTCGATTTCGGCATCACCTACGCCTGCAAGGAGTGGCTGCGGCTGAACAAATACGTGGCCAATTCGGTCGGATTCCTCTGCGCCGCCACCACGAACTACATTCTCAACCGCGTGTGGACCTTCCACAACGAGAACCCCGACATTGCCGGGCAGTACCTGCGTTTCCTGGGCATCTCGCTGATCGGGCTGGTGATCAACAACGCCACGATCTACGTGCTGCACGGACGCTTCCGGCTGAACTTCTACCTGGCCAAGCTCTTCGCCATCGGCGTGGTGACCTTCTGGAACTTCTTCATGAACTACTTCTTCACCTTCTGACGCCCGCCGCGCCCCTGAAAACAACAGACGCACCGGATCTCTCCGATGCGTCTTTTTTTGTGTGTCAGTGCCTTTCGAGGGGCATAGTGTGCCGGTGCCCTGGTGTGTGCCGGTGTCTTTGGGGTTGTGCGCGGAGCCTTCGAGGATTTCGATCGTCTGTTTTTTTCCTCCCCTCCTGCATCACCCCCCCCCTCCGGTCGGACTCCGTCATCCGGTTCTTCGGTTTACCGCACGCCGATGAGAGGCCGCTCCTCGGAAAGCGATCCGGGGGTGTGGATGAAGGTCGTCCAGAGCATCCGCAGCCAGAGGTAGAGCAGCAGCCAGAGGTTGATCTGCCAGCCGTAGAAGAGCTGCATGACGCGCGGCGGGCAGAGCACGTCGACGGGCATGACCACCACCACGACGAACGTCGCCCAGTAGACGATCCGGTCGACGAGGTTCAGCGCCCCGCCCCGCTTCATGCTCCAGTACCAGAACTGATAGGCGATGAGCGTAATAACATAGGTGTGTCCCTCGCTCGAATTGCTGAACAGGATGACGTATCCCATCAGCACGGCCAGTGCGGCAAGCCGGAAGAAGGGCTGCCCCCACTTGCGGAAGTTGGCGGCCAGCGCCACCGCCAGTGCCGCCAGAACGCCGATCTGGATGGCCAGCTGGTAGCGTAGCAGTCCGAACGGACGAAGGTAGAAGAGGTTCATCCACGTGCGGGTATCCTTGTGTTCGGCCAGGGCGGCGAACCACTGTCCGTAGTAGTCCGGAAGCTCCCTGAAGGGCATGTTGACGGCCGGGGCGGCCAGCAGCACGATGCCGATGCCGACGGCATAGCCCGCATTGCGCCAGAAGTGGGGGTAGCAGAGTAGCAGTCCGAGCTGGAAGATGCCGTAGACCTTCGTGAATCCGGAGATCATCATCAGCAGTACGGCCCAGAACCCCTTGTCGCGTTCGAGCAGCGAGTAGGCGAAGAGGAACAGGTATCCCACCGTGACGTTGTACTGGAACGAGAGCTGCGTGCAGGCCAGGATCAGGAAGGTGTAGAGAAAGGCCTTGCACTTCTCGTCGCGCGTAAAGCGGCCCGGGAGGGTGAAGATCGCCACGAACCACATCGTGAAGTTGAAGATGTTCCACGCGAAGGGTCCGAGCCAGGCGGGCAGGTAGGCGAACGGTGCAAAGAGAATGTTGAACAGCGGGCCGTAGAGGAAGTAGTCGAGCTGCGGGGCGGCCTGCGTCCAGTTCGGGCCGTAGGGGGCGATGTGGTCCCAGAAGAGGCGGGTCGACTCGGCAAAGATCATGAAGTTCTTGTGCCGGCCGCGCGTCACCTCCGAGAAGGAGAGGGCCACGACGAGCAGCAACCCGACGATGTAGAGGTTGCGCGGATTGAGGAAGAAGGCGCCGATGCGCTGCCAGAGGCTGCGCGGGTTTTGGGTTTGGGTTTTGAGTGCGGATTGCGTCATCGACTCCTACTGCCGTTTGCGGATTTTGCGGAACGGGAGGCCCAGCACCCCGAAGAAGGCTTCGCGGAAGATGCCGCCCGACATCTTCGAGACCCCTTCGCAGCGCTCGACGAAGATGATCGACACCTCGTGGAGCTTCAGCCCGAGGCGCCAGGCAGTGTACTTCATCTCGATCTGGAAACCGTACCCCTTCATGCGGATGGCGTCCAGATCGATCGTCTCCAGTGCGCGGCGCGAGTAGCAGACGAATCCGGCCGTGGCGTCACGCAGCGGCATGCGGGTGACCATCCGTACGTAGACCGAGGCGAAGTAGGACATCAGCAGCCGCGACATGGGCCAGTTGACGACGTTGACCCCCTTGACGTATCGCGAGCCGACGACCACGTCGCAGTGGCCCTCGACGGCGGCGCGGTAGAGGCGGACCAGATCGTCGGGGTTGTGCGAGAAGTCGCAGTCCATTTCGCAGATGTAGTCGAAACCGTTTTCGAGTCCCCAGCGGAAGCCGGTCAGATAGGCGGTTCCGAGGCCCTGTTTTCCGGAGCGTTCGATCAGGTGGAGCGTCGCGGGGAACTCCCTCTGCCGCTCCTTGACGATGGCAGCCGTTCCGTCGGGCGAACCGTCGTCGATAACGAGCATTTCGAAGGGTTCGGGCAGTGAGAAGACCTTGGAGATCATCTTCGAGATATTCTCCTTTTCGTTGTAGGTCGGAATGATGACGAGTTTGCGCATGACGAATCAGCCGTAAATGGTTTGAAGCAACAAATATACGATTATTTTCCGAATTCCTCTTTTTGTCGCGATTATTTTGCATTTTGTCGCAGCGAGCGCACGAAACGCTTGTCGGCCTCGCCGACGCGGAACGATTCGGTGATCTTCTGGATGGACTTGGAGAAGGTCCACGCCTCGAGCGGGCACTCCTCCGCCAGCCAGCGGCGCATCCGCTCGGGGAAGCGGACGAAGCAGACCGAGACGGCCCATGCCACCCCCATGCGGGCGTAATAGCCCTCGTGGCGGATGGCGCCCAGTTCGGCGAGGAGCGCTTCGAGATGCTCCCCGTCGATGAAGTTGGCCGTGGCCATGACCACGGCGAAGCGGATGCCGTATTCGCTGCCGGAACGAAACCAGGGCTGGATGAAGCGCCACATCGCCTCGCGTTCGTCGGCACGGAGGCGCCAGCAGAAGCAGTCGCACACGGCCCAGTTGTCGATCCGCGGGACGAAGCGGGCGACCCATTCGAGTTTTTCGTCGATTGCGCAGCGGGCGTAGCCGATGACCATCCCCTGCAGCATGCGCTCCTCGAACCAGCGGCACTCCTCCCGGGCGGCGAATTCGCGCCACGCATCGCTGCGGGCGATCTGCCGGGCGAGTTGGCGCAGGCGCGGGATCCGGACGCCGAGCATCTCGCCCGCACCGGGGATCAGCCGGGCATTGAAGTCGCGGTAGGCCGGGTCGGCCAGGGCGACGAGCTGTTCACTTAAATCCATCTCTTTTGGGTTTTTGCGGCCGGACGGGTACGGTTGCCGAAGCCCGGGTCCGGTTGTCGTTGAGGCAAATGTACGCTTTTTTCGACGGATCGACGTGCGTTTCGCGCAAAAAGGTTATCTTTGTAACAAAATAGGCAAGAGGATGACACCGTTTCATATCTGTCGGGTGACCGAGGTCACCGCGCCGCTGATGCAGGCTTTGGGCGAACTGCTGCCGCAGCTGTCGCCGCGTCTGTCGGCCCCGTCGGAGGAGCGCCTGCGGCGGATGCTGGCCGACGGGTCGACGGTGCTGCTGGCCGCCTGTGCGGAGGAGCGGATCGTGGGGGTGCTGACGCTGGTGTGGTACGACCTCCCGTCGGGTCGCAAGGGGTGGATCGAGGATGTCGTCGTCGATGCCGCGGCGCGCGGTGCCGGTCTGGGCGAGGCGCTGGTCCGACGGGCCCTCGACGTGGCGGCGGAGGCCGGCGTGGAGCGGGTGATGCTCACCTCGAATGCCGCCCGAAAGGCTGCCCGGGCACTCTATCGCAAATGTGGATTCAAGGAGGCGGAAACGACGGTTTTCGCCCGTAAAACGGATAGCAAACAATGAAAAAGTTCGTCAAGATTCTGACCACGGTCGTGGTGATTGTTCTGGCGATCGCGCTGATCGTGCCGATCGCCCTGCGCGGCAAGATTGCCGATATCGTGAAGACGGAGGCCAACAAGATGCTTACGGCCCGGCTCGACTTCGAGCGGCTCAACATCAGCCTGCTGCGCCACTTCCCCAATGCTTCGGTCGAGCTGAAGGGGCTGACGCTCATCGGCGGAGAGGAGCCCTTCGCGGGGGATACGATCGTGGCTGCCCGGCGTATCTCGGTGGTGGTGAACCTCATGTCGCTCTTCGGCGACAGCGGGTTCGAGGTGACGAAGGTGATCCTGGCCGATCCGGCGCTGCATGCGCACAAGATGGCCGACGGCGCCGTCAACTGGGACGTGATGCGCCCCTCGGAGGAGCCGGCGGCCGATGAGGAGGCTGCCGCCGGGGAGGAAGAGGACGGATCGTCGTTCCGCCTCTCGGTGCGCGACTTCCGCATCTCGGGGGCCACGATCCGCTATGAGGATGACTCGACGCGGATGAGCTTCTCGACCGATCCGCTAACGCTGCGCCTGCGCGGTGACATGTCGGCCGACCGCACGACGCTCGATCTGCGGCTGAAGACCGAACGTACGAATTTTGTCTCGGGCGGGATTCCGCTGCTGAGCGATGCCGAGCTGGAGCTGGTGGCCGATATCGATGCCGATCTGCAGAACAAACACTTCGCCTTCTCGCGCAACACGCTGCGTGTGAATGCCATCCAGGTGGGGCTCGACGGATGGGTCGAGATGAAGGACGACGCCGTGGCGATGGACCTCAAGGCCGGCTGCGAGGCCGTGCAGTTCAAGGATGTCCTGTCGCTCGTCCCGGCCTTCTACACGCGTGACTTCAAGAAACTGACGGCCGGCGGCGAACTCGCCCTGTCGCTCTGGGCCCGCGGCGAGATGCGCGGCTCGCAGCTCCCGGCCTTCGAACTGAAGAGCTCGGTCCGCAACGGCAGCTTCCAGTATGCGTCGCTGCCGAAGGCCGTCACGGATATCAACATCGAGGCCCGTATCGCCAATCCGGGCGGCGTGATGGACCGTACGGAGATCGACCTCTCGAAATTCGGGCTGCGGATGGCCGGCAACTCGCTGGCCGCCACCTTCTACGCCACCAACCTGGCCAGCGACCCGACGTTCCGCGTCTCGGCCGACGGCAAGGTCGATCTGGGCGCTGTCAAGGAGGTCTACCCGCTGGAGAAGGGGATGGAGCTCGAAGGGGTCATCACGGCCGACGTGCAGCTTTCGGGACGGATGTCCGACATCGAGAAGAACCGTTACGAGGCGCTCGGCGCCAAGGGTACGCTCGTCGTCGAGGAGATGGGGCTGACGCTCGAGAAGCTTCCGCCGGTCCATATCCGTCGGGCTGCCGCCACGATCACGCCGGCGGCAATGACCCTCGGCGAGTTCGGGCTGACGGTCGGACGGAGCGATCTCTCGGCCAACGGCCAGCTGTCGGGGTATCTGGGCTACCTGCTGCGTGGCGAAGAGCTTTCGGGACGTCTCTACGTGAAGTCCGAACTGCTCGATCTGAACGAGATCATGGCGGCGCTTCCGGCTGACGAAACCGATACGCCCGAGGTCGAGGAGGAGACACCGGCCGATGCTGCCGTCGATACGGCTACGGCCCTCGAGGTTCCGCGCAACCTGCGCCTCTCGCTCAATACCGATCTGAAGAAGATCCTCTTCCAGAAGATGACCATCGAGAACCTCACGGGTGAGATGAGCATGGCCGACGGCAGGCTTTCGCTCGACGGCCTGCGGCTGGGACTCTTCGGCGGACAGGCTTCGGCCTCGGGAAGCTACTCGACGGCGGATGATCCGGCGCGTCCCGCGCTGAAACTCAAGGCCGACTTCACGAAGGCCTCGTTCCAGAAGACCTTCGAGGAGCTGGAGATGGTGCAGAAACTGGTGCCGATCTTCGAAAAGACGGGCGGCGACTATTCGCTTTCGCTCGACCTGCAGACGGCTCTCGATGCGGCGATGTCGCCCGATCTGGGAACGCTCTCGGCAACGGGTGAGATCCGTTCCGAAAACATCCGCATCCAGAATATCAAGGCCTTCGAGGCGATGGCCGAGGCGCTGGGCAACGACAAGCTGCGCACGATCGAGGCCAAGGATGTTGCGATCCGCTTTGCGATCCGCGACGGCCGGATCTCGACCGCGCCCTTCGACCTGAAGATCGGTGACGTGAATGTCAACCTCTCGGGCTCGACGGGGCTCGACCAGACGATCGACTACCAGGCCAAGGTGGGTATCCCGGGCAGCGGCGTGCTGCAGAACGTGGCGGTCAATATCGGCGGCACGTTCTCGTCGCCGAAGATCACGCTCGGCGTGAAGGAGGCCGTCCAGGAGGCCGTGACCAACGTGGTCAACGAGCAGATCCAGAAACTTACCGGCAACGAATCGCTCTCGGAGGAGGTTGCCAAGCAGGCCGAGAATTTGCGTCAGGAGGCCCGGAATGCCGGCCAGAAGTTGGTCGAGGCGGCCGAGTCGCAGCGTGACAAGCTGGTCGAGGAGGCCTCGAAGAAGGGGATGATTGCCAAGCTGGCGGCTCAGAAGGCCGGCGAGAAGCTGGTCGAGGAGGCGCAGAAACAGGCCGACAAACTGACGGCCGAAGCCGAGGCGCAGATCGAGAAACTGACGGCCGGCAAGCAGTAGACGGGCCGTCGTGAAACGGAAAAAGGGGTGCCGATCATCGTGTCGGCACCCCTTTTTTGTCGGATTCCGGGGAGGGGAGGATTATCGCCGGATGTAGGTCTGCAGCGCCTCGACATACTCTGCGAAGGCGTCGCGGCCGGCATTGGTGATGCGGCAGACGGTGCAGGGCATCTTGCCGCGGAAGGTCTTCTCCACGTCGATGTATCCCGCCTTGGCCAGTTTGTCGAGCTGCACCGAAAGGTTGCCGGCCGTGGCACCGGTCTGTTGGCGGAGGAAGACGAAGTCGGCACTTTCGACCCCGATGAGGACCGACATGACGGCCAGTCTCAACTCCGAGTGCAGCAGCGGATTCAACTCTCTGAACATGGCGCTGTTATTCGTGACGGGTCCGGTAATTGATGATGTGGCCCGGGATGACCATCATCACCAGGAAGACGACGGCGAAGATCAGAATTTCGTTGTTGAGCATGCGGCTGTCGATCAACTGCGGGTCGGGGAGTTGCTTGAGATAGTAGTCCCAGAGTGCGATGGCGGCCGTGCCGACCATGCCGAGAAGCCCGGCCGTGGTATAGATCCTCGAGCGGACGATCAGCCCCGTAGCCGTCGATCCGATCGACATGACGAGGGTAATCAGGGCAAAGAGACTCGGGCGGTAGCTCCATCCGTGGAACAGGCAGAGGATGAAGATCGGGATGAGCGACAGCGTGCAGACCAGCCACAGCGAATTGACGATGCGGTCGATTTCGGTGCGGGGTTCCGTGCTCTTCTTTTCGGGGAAGAGGCGCATCAGCACGAACCCCAGAACGGGGATCAGAAACCACGTGAGGCTCCACTCCGGGGCGGCTCCGACGACGTTCAGCGTGTAGTTGAGCAGCGAGATGACGACGGTCGTGTAGCCCCAGACGAGGTACGGGCGTCCCGAATGGCGTTCGAGCCGCCGGCGGGTGTTGCGGATCATGCGCGTGATGAGTTCGATGCTCTCCTGCGCGTCGAGTCTTTTCTCTTCCATGGTTGTTGGCGTTTTTTAAGGTTTTCGAGATTGTTTGAGTGTCTGTTGGCGAATGGTTCGGGGGGTGTCGCGGCCGACGGCGCGAGCCCTTCGGCCGGGACGCTCCGGGGGATGGCTACTCCTCGTCGTCGAAATCGAAGAGGTAGAAGAGCAGCGCAAGGAGCAGTTGCAGCCCCCATCCGCCGATGACCCACAGCACCCACCAGTAGTGGGGCGAGGTCAATCGGTTGACGACGGCCAGAAAGGCGCACGTCGCGGCCCAGATGATGACCTGTCGGGCAAATCCCCGTGTGAAGCGGCGACGTTTGGCAGCCGCGGCGGCTGCCGGATTCTCATCGGTGCGGGCGGATCCTCCTCCGTGGAGGGATTCCATGCGGTTGGTAGCGTCCATTTTCTCTGTTTTTTTGTGTGGTTTGCTTGCTCGGTTCCGGGGCCTCGGATTGATTCTCTACCGCAAATATAAAGTAGTTTATTTTATAAACCAAATTTTTGCACCAAAATTTTTTGGGTTCTTTTGCGGAAAGTCCGTGTGAGAACGGCGAGGAGCTGAGTTGCTGGCGGACAGCCGGTTCGGACCGTTGAGGCCGGATGGAACGGATGGAGCCGTTGGAACGGTCGGAACGGTCGGAACGGTTGGAGCGGTTGGAGTGGTTGGAACGGTCGGAACGGTCAGAACGGATGGAGCGTGCAGGGGTGGACGTAGCGGGCTGGACCAGCCGTAGCGGACTGGACGGGTTGGTCGGTCGGGGGTAAGCCGGGGTTGAATGGCACGGGGCTGGAGCCGGTCGGCCTGATTGTGGCAGGTCGATTGGGTTCGACAGATCGGGAAGTGCCGGTGGCGTTAGCGCATCTGGAGCCGGCAGGGGCAAGCCGGCCGGTTGTATCGGACGGCGGGACTGGCTGCGGCAGGAAGACGGCAGACCGTTCCGGCCGCGTCGGGCCGGAGTGGGTAGGATCGTGCGCACCTGACAGGGGCCGGTGGAGGCTGTTGCGGCTGTCCGGGCCGGTTGTGACAGGCCTTGATGTTCTTGATCGGTCGGAGTGTATCGGGCGGGTTGAGGCAAGTCAAGCCGCGTCGGGCCGGTTGCCGGGGTCGCTACTCCTCGATCCGAAACCCTACGGGCAGCAGCGTCTGCCATTCGGGGTGACGCTGGAGATAGCGGACAATGTACAGACACTCGGGAATAATCCGTTCACCGCGTTTGCGGAAGGCCTCGAGTGTCGCCTCGACCAGCTCGCCGGCAATGCCCTGCCCCTCGAACCGGGCGGGTACGATCGTGTGCGTCAGCAGCCAGACCCCCCTGGTTGCCGCGGGTTCGTATTCGACATAGGCCACTTCGCCGCCGAGGTGGAACTCGTAGCGCCGCCGGGCCGTGTTGTGGATGAGAGAATAGCGTTTTTCCATTGTTTTCGGTTTTGATTGCCTGTCGAATGTATCAAATTCGGTTCCGAAGTCGTATTTTTGCCCCCGTTATGAGTGCAGTTTCCGATATTTTGCTCGCGTGGTACGACCGCGAAGGGCGTGATCTGCCGTGGCGCCGTACGCGCGATCCCTACCGCATCTGGCTCTCGGAGGTGATCCTCCAGCAGACCCGTGTGGCGCAGGGGATGGCCTACTACGAACGCTTCACGGAGCGTTATCCCGACATCGCCTCACTGGCCGCCGCCCCCGAGGACGAGGTGCTCAAGCTCTGGCAGGGGCTCGGCTACTACAGCCGCGCCCGCAACCTGCTGGCCGCCGCCCGCGAGGTGGTCGACCGTTTCGGCGGCCGCTTTCCCCGCACGCTCGAAGAGGTGCGTTCGCTGCGCGGCGTGGGTGACTATACCGCCGCGGCCATCTGTTCGGCCGCCTACGACGAACCCTGCGCCGTGGTCGACGGCAATGTTTACCGCCTCCTTGCGAGGCTGTTCGATCTCGATCTGCCGATTGACACGACGGCCGGCCGCTGTGCCTTTGCCGCACTGGCCCGCGAACAGCTCGATCCCCGGCAGCCGGGACGCTACAACCAGGCGATCATGGATTTCGGAGCGCTGCAGTGTACGCCCCTTTCGCCCCGCTGCGACGTGTGCCCGCTGGCCGAACGCTGCCTGGCCCTTGCGGCCGGGACGGTCGCCGCACGCCCCGTTAAGCAGGGGCGCACCCACATCCGCGACCGCTGGTTCCACTACCTGCACCTCACCTCCGGCGACCGGACGCTGCTCCGCCGGCGCGAGGAGCGCGACATCTGGCAGGGACTCTACGAGTTCCCGATGATCGAGACGCCGGCGGCGGCCGATCTGCCCGATCTGGTCGGCGATCCGCGCTTTGCCGAGTTGGTCGGAGACGCCGCATGGCGCCTTGTGCGCACGGAGACGCTGCCCGTCCACCAGCTTTCCCACCAGCGGATCCACGCCCGCGTCTACCGCATCGAGACTCAGACGCTGACCCCGGCCGCGGCCGCACTGGCGGTTCCGACCTCGGCGCTCGGCGACTACGCCGTGCCGCGCCTGCTCGACCGCTATCTCGAGGGCTCGGCTATCTGACCAGGTAGGCGATGTAGAGGGCGTAGATCACCAGAAACAGCGTCCCCTCCCACCGGTCGACGGCCCGCCGCCGGAAGGTGAAGGCCGCCAGGAAGAGCAGCACCGAACTCAACAGCACGACCAGCAGATCCACCATCGTGATGCCGCCCATCGTCAGCGGGTTGATCGTGGCGCTCAGACCCAGAATCAGCAGGATGTTGGCGATGTTCGAGCCGATGACGTTGCCCAACGCCATGTCGCTCTTGCCCTTGAGCAGCGAGACGAGCGACGAGGCCAGTTCGGGGAGCGACGTGCCGCCGGCCACGAGCGTGATGGCTATGACCGACTCGCTGATGCCCATGCGCCGGGCCAGAGCCGTGGCGTTGTCGAGGAACATCTCGCCGCCGAAGATCAGTCCGGCTAGTCCGCCCAGGATCATCACCGCCATCAGCCATCCGGCCATCGGACGGTGTGCGGAGCCCTCCTCCGCACCGGTCGGGGCGGCCGTGCGTCCCGTGGCGCGGATGGTGTAGACCATCAGCAGGAGGTAGATCACGAGCATCAGGATGCCGTCCAGCCGGCCGATGCGGTCGACGGCACCGGCGCGGAAGAGGCTGTCGGCGGCGAGGATCATCAGCAGGATCGACGTGCCGACGCCGAACGGGATGTCGCGGCGGATGTTCCCGGCCGTGAGGGGCAGCGGCCGCACCAGTGCGCAGACGCCCAGGATCAGAAAGACGTTGAAGATGTTCGATCCGACGACGTTGCCGATGGCCACGTCGCTCTTCCCGGCGATGGCCGAGAGGACCGAGACGACGAGTTCGGGGGTCGAGGTACCGACGGCGACGATCGTCAGTCCGATGATGAATTCCGGAACGCGGAAACGCTGCGCCAGGGCCGCGCTTCCGTCCGTGAGAAAATTGGCGCCGGCGAGAATCAGCGCCAGCCCGATCAGGAGAAAGAGAATATCCATTTTGTTGCTATCGGATTTTTGGCAGTTTTATGCGAGCAGGAGCAGGCTGACGGCCATCACGGCCATGCCCGTCACCACGCCGTAGATCGAGGTGTGGGCCTCGCCGTACTCGCGGGCGGCGGGGAGGAGTTCGTCGATCGAGATGAAGACCATGATGCCGGCCACCCCGGCCAGGATGCACCCCATGAGCGTGGGCGAGAGGAAGGGCATCAGCACCAGATAGGCCAGCAGGGCCCCGATCGGTTCGGCCAGCCCCGAGAGCAGCGAGAGGCGGAAGGCCTTCACGCGGTCGCCCGTGGCGTAGTAGATCGGGATCGAGACGGCGATTCCTTCGGGGATGTTGTGGATGGCGATGGCCACGGCGATGGCGACACCGAGCGTGAGGTTGTCGACCGCCGAGGTGAAGGTGGCAATCCCTTCCGGGAAGTTGTGGATGCCGATGGCCAGAGCCGCCATCACCCCCATGCGCATGAGTTTCGGATTGCGGGGCTTGCTGTCCATCTCCTCGATGCTGTGGGCCTCGTGGGGATTCTCGACCGAGGGAACCAGCCGGTCGATGATGCCGATCAGCAGAATGCCGGCGAAGAAGCTCGCGACGGTGACGGCGCCGCCCGCACGGGGGCCCCATTCGGCCGTCAGGGCGATGCTCGCCTCGCGGAAGAGTTCGACGAACGAGACATAGATCATCACCCCGCCCGAGAGTCCGAGCGAGAAGGAGAGCAGGCGTTTGTTGGTGCGTTTGGCCAGGAAGGCGATGGCGCTTCCTATTCCGGTGGCCAGACCGGCGCCGAGCGTCAGCAGCAGCGGTGCGAGTATCTGGTGGGTTTGCATGGCTTGTACGTTTTGCGGGAGGGGCTTTCATCCGCGGCTGACGTTTCGTCGGCCGGCACGGCCTGATGGGCGGCAGTGGCGGTTGTCGTCGTTGGTCGGCGGCAGTCGGCGTCCCTCGGTTTTGGTGCAAAGATAGTGCATTCGCCGCAAAAAAGCGATCCCGCCGAATCGGTATTTCTTATAGAGGTATTGCGGCGGCTGATTGCGGGACGGGACGGAGGTGAGCGGCTCGATGCGGTGTTCGGACGGAATGCGGGACTGCGGAGGTGGACGGTTGTGGAGGTGGACGGTTGCGATGTGTCGGGCGGAAGACCGGGCATCGGGCGGAAAGGTCCATTCCGGCGGAGCCGGTTGACGGATTGTTGAAAAAAAGTAGCCAAAAGGTTTGCAGGGCCGCCGAAAAACCCCTACCTTTGTACCAATTATAGCGAGATCCGAATCCTATGACGTGTAACCCCCATATCCCAATGGCTCAGATGTTCTGGCAGAAGGATTATTGGTCGGGGTTTCAGTCTCCGGTGGATTCGGAATTTATTGTTTTATTAGGGTAACTGTTTCGGTTGCCCTATTTTTTTATGCGACGAAGCCGATGAAGAGTTTTTACGAGAATGGCCTGATCTACCGCGGGGGACGCTTCGAAAAGGGGCGTCTGGTCGTCGAGGAGGGTCGCGTGGCGGCGGCGTGCGAACCGCAGGCCGGGGACCGTATCATCGATCTGGGCGGCCGCCCGCTGGTGCCGGGTCTGGTTGATGTCCACGTCCACCTGCGCGAACCGGGGTTCCCCCAGAAGGAGACCATCGCCACGGGTACGGCCGCAGCCGCTCACGGCGGCTATACGGCGGTCTGCTCGATGCCCAACCTGAACCCCGCCCCCGATACGCCGGAACACCTCGAGGAGCAGCTTGCGCTGATCCGCCGCGACGCCGTGGTGCGCGTGAAGCCCTACGCCTCGATCACCCTCGGACAGCGGGGCTGCGGCGAGCTGGTCGATTTCGCGGCGCTGGCACCCTTCGTGGCGGGTTTCTCGGACGACGGACGCGGTGTGCAGTCGGATGAACTCATGGAAGAGGCGATGCGGCGGGCCGCAGCGGTCGATCGGCCGATCGTGGCCCACTGCGAGGTTGACGAACTGCTCCGCGGCGGCTATATCCACGACGGCGTCTACTGCCGCGAACACGGCCACCGCGGCATCTCGTCGGAGAGCGAATGGCGCCAGGTCGAGCGCGATATCGCGCTGGCCGAGCGGACAGGCTGCCAGTATCACGTCTGCCACGTCTCGACGAAGGAGAGTGTCGCGCTGGTGCGGGCGGCCAAGGCCCGGGGTCTGCGCGTGAGCTGCGAGACGGGTCCCCACTACCTGCTGCTCTGCGACGAGGATCTGCAGGAGGAGGGGCGCTTCAAGATGAACCCGCCGCTGCGCAGCCGTGCCGACCGCGAGGCGCTGATCGAAGGCATCGTCGACGGAACGATCGAGGTGATCGCCACGGACCACGCGCCGCATACGGCCGAGGAGAAGTCGCGCGGTCTGGAACGCAGCGCCATGGGCATCGTCGGACTGGAGACGGCCTTCCCGCTGCTCTACACGTACCTCGTCAAGCGGGGCGTCATCACGCTGGAGCGGCTCGTGGAGCTGATGGCGGTCAACCCGCGCCGCATCTTCAACCTCGAAGGGGGGCTCGAAGCGGGAGATCCGGCCGACTTCACGGTGCTGGACCTCGCGTCCCGCTATAGGATCGACCCGGCGACGTTCCGCTCGAAGGGCCACGCCACGCCCTTCGCCGGCTGGGAGGTCGAGGGTTGCGCCGCGATGACCGTCGTGGGAGGCCGCGCGGTTTACGATACGCTGACAACGAATACAATCAGATAAGCAGACAAGGATGAAAGCATTTACGAAAAAGATCGTCCTGGAGGACGGCCGCGAGTTCTACGGATACGGTTTCGGATCCAACCGCGAGGCCATCAACGAGATCGTCTTCAATACCTCGATGGTGGGGTATCAGGAGATCATGTCCGATCCGTCGTACACGGACCAGATGGTGGTGATGACCTATCCGCTGATCGGCAACTACGGTATGGCCGACGAGGACTACGAAACCAAAACCCCGACCATCGGCGGCATGATCGTCCGGGAGTACAACGACCTGCCGTCGAACTTCCGCTACACGAAGACGCTCAACGAGGTCTTCGAGGAGTATGACATTCCGGCCATCTCGGGTGTCGACACCCGGGCTCTGACGCGTATCATCCGCGACGAGGGCAGCCAGAAGGTGATCGTTACCGACGCCGCAACCCCCCGCGAGGAGGCGCTGGCCCGCCTGAAGGCCTATGCGATGCCTCACGACATGGTGGCCCGCGTGAGCTGCAAGAAGCGCTGGCTGTCGCGCGTGCCCAACCACAAGTACGACGTGGTGGCCATCGACTGCGGCATCAAGTACAACATCGTGCGGCAGCTCAACCGCGTGGGCTGCAACGTCACGGTGATGCCCTACAACTCGACGCTGGAGGAGATTCTGGCCTTCCATCCCGACGGCATCCTGCTCTCGAACGGCCCCGGCAACCCGGAGGACGTGCAGCCGGTCATCGAACTGGTGCGCAAGCTGCGGGGGCGTCTGCCGCTCTTCGGCATCTGCATGGGCCATCAGCTCATCTCGCTGGCCTACGGCGCACGGACCTTCAAGATGAAGTTCGGCCACCGCGGCGCAAACCACCCGGTCAAGAACCTGCAGACGGGCAAGATCGAGATCACGAGCCAGAACCACAGCTATGCCGTGGATGTCGACTCGCTGAAGGGTACGGGTCTGACCCTGACGCACGTGAACCTGCTGGACGGCACGGCCGAAGGCGTGGAGTGCGTGGAGGAGCGGGTCTTCTCGACGCAGTATCACCCCGAGAGTGCCGCAGGTCCGCAGGACAGCACCTATCTGTTCAATAAGTTCACCAAAATCATGGAGGAGTACAAAAATGCCTAAGAGAAAAGATATCAAGAAGGTGATGGTGATCGGGTCGGGCCCGATCGTGATCGGTCAGGCCGCGGAGTTCGACTATGCGGGCACGCAGGCGTGTCTGGCGCTCAAGGAGGAGGGTTACGAGGTGATCCTCGCCAACTCGAACCCCGCCACGATCATGACCGATACGCACATTGCGGACAAGGTCTACATGGAGCCGCTGACGCTGGAGTACGTGGCCAAGATCATCCGCTACGAGCGTCCGGATGCCATCGTTCCGGGTCTGGGCGGACAGACGGGTCTGAATCTGGCGGTGCAGCTGGCCAAGAAGGGCATCCTGCAGGAGTGCCAGGTCGAGATCCTCGGCACGTCGTTCGACTCGATCGAGCGGGCCGAAGACCGCGAACTCTTCAAGGAGCTCTGCCAGTCGCTGGGCGAACCGGTACTCCCGTCGCAGATCGCCACCTCGATCGAGGAGGCGGTGACCGTGGCCGAGAAGATCGGCTATCCGGTGGTGCTGCGTCCGGCCTTCACGCTGGGCGGTACGGGCGGCGGCTTCGCCGATGACGAGGCCCAGCTGCGCGACATGATGCGCAACGCCCTCTCGCTCTCGCCCGTCCACCAGGTGCTCGTCGAGAAGAGCATCAAGGGCTACAAGGAGATCGAGTTCGAGGTGATGCGCGACCACAACGATACGGCCATCAGCATCTGCTGCATGGAGAACATCGACCCGGTGGGCATCCACACGGGTGACTCGATCGTCGTGGCCCCGAGCCAGACGCTGACCAACAAGGAGTTCCAGATGCTGCGCGACTCGGCGCTGAAGATCATCCGCGCGCTGAAGATCGAGGGCGGCTGCAACGTCCAGTTCGCACTCGACCCGCTGTCGTTCAAGTACTTCCTGATCGAGGTCAACCCGCGTGTGTCGCGTTCGTCGGCCCTGGCCTCGAAGGCCTCGGGATATCCGATCGCCCGCGTGAGCGCGAAGATCGCCGTGGGGCTGACGCTCGACGAGATCCGCATCGCCAATACGCCGGCCTCGTTCGAGCCGACGCTCGACTACGTGGTGACGAAGATCGCCCGCTTCCCGTTCGACAAGTTCTCCGATGCCTCGAACAAGTTGGGCACCCAGATGAAGGCCACGGGTGAGGTGATGTCGGTGGGCCGCACGATGGAGGAGTCGCTCCTGAAGGCGGTGCGCTCGCTCGAGACGGGCGTCTGCCACATCCACCACAAGAAGTTCGACTCGTGGTCGAACGACGACCTGCTGGACTACATCAAGATCGGCACGGACGACCGCCTCTATGCCATCGCCCAGCTGATCCGCGGTGGCGTCGACCTGGCGCTGATCTACGACAAGACGAAGATCGACATGTTCTTCCTCGAGAAGTTCAAGAACATCGTCGAGTTCGAGAAGGTGATCGCGGCCCGTCCGATGGATCTCGAGACGCTGCGCGACGCCAAGCGCATGGGCTTCAGCGACAAGTATATCGGTCAGCTGTGGGGCCTCTCGCAGCTGGAGATGTACCGTCTGCGCGAGAAGAACGGCATCTTCCCCGTCTACAAGATGATCGATACGTGCGCCAGCGAGTTCGACTCCTACGTGCCCTACTTCTACTCGACCTACGAGAGTGAGAACGAATCGAAGGTGAGCGACAAGAAGAAGATCGTCGTGCTGGGTTCGGGCCCGATCCGCATCGGCCAGGGCGTCGAGTTCGACTACTCGACGGTACACGCCATCTGGTCGATCCGCGAGGCGGGCTACGAGGCCATCATCATCAACAACAACCCCGAAACCGTCTCGACCGACTACACGACCAGCGACAAGCTCTACTTCGAGCCGCTGACGGTCGAGGATGTGATGAACGTCATCCACCTCGAGAAGCCGCAGGGCATCGTGGTGTCGCTCGGCGGTCAGACGGCCATCAACCTGGCCGAACCGCTCAACGAACTGGGTGTGCCCATCATCGGTACGGACTGCCAGGCGATCAAGAACGCCGAGGACCGCGGCTGCTTCGAACGGATCATGGAGGAGCTGGGCATCCCGCAGCCGGAGGCCGAGGCCGTGACGGATATCGAGGCGGGCGTGCGTGCTGCGGCACGGATCGGCTATCCGGTGCTGGTGCGTCCGAGCTACGTGCTGGGCGGCCGCGCCATGCAGATCGTCTCGAACGAGGAGCGGCTGCGCCACTACCTGCAGACAGCCGTCGAGGTCAACGTCGACCAGCCGGTGCTCGTCGACCGCTACATCATGGGCAAGGAGCTCGAGGTCGACGCCATCTGCGACGGCAAGGATGTCTTCATCCCGGGCATCATGGAGCATGTCGAGCATACGGGTATCCACTCGGGTGACTCGATCAGCGTCTACCCGACCTTCAGCGTGAGCCAGCGCGCCAAGGAGAAGATCATCGACTACACGGTGCGGCTGGGTCTGCGGATCGGCATCGTGGGCCTCTACAATATTCAGTTCATCGTGGCGGGCGACGACGACGTCTACGTCATCGAGGTGAACCCGCGTTCGTCGCGTACGGTGCCGTTCCTGTCGAAGTCGACGGGCGTCCCGATGGCCCACATCGCCACGCAGGTGATTCTGGGCAAGACGCTCCGCGAACTGGGCTACACGAGCGTCTACGGCCACGAAAAGGAGCGCTGGTATGTCAAGGCGCCGGCCTTCTCGTTCGCGAAGATCCGCGGCATGGATTCCTACCTCTCGCCGGAGATGAAGTCGACGGGTGAGGCGATCGGCTACGACGACAAGCTGACGCGGGCGCTCTACAAGGCGCTGCAGGCCACGGGCATGCACGTCTCGAACTACGGGACGATCTTCGTGACGATCGCCGATCAGGACAAGGAGCAGGCGCTGCCGCTGGTGAAGCGGTTCTACGACCTGGGCTTCAACATCGAGGCGACGACCGGCACGGCGGAGTTCCTGCGCGAGCACGGCATCCGCACGCGGACGCGCCGCAAGCTGAGCGAAGGCAGCACGGAGATTATCGACGCACTGCGTCAGGGACATATCAGCTACGTGATCAACACGATCGACATCAACCAGCACAATACGCGACTGGACGGTTATGAGATCCGCCGCACGGCCGTCGAGAACAACGTGACGGTCTTCACGGCGCTCGAGACGGTGCGGGTACTGCTGGACGTGCTGGAGGAGATCACGCTGCGGGTTTCGACGATCGACGCAAAATGATGAGTTCCAAGACGATGTACAAAAAGGGAATCTATCGCATCGTGGCCAACGAACGGCTGACGGAGTCGGTCTGGCGTATGAGGCTGGCGGGCGACACGCGGTGGATCACGGCCCCCGGGCAGTTCGTCAACATCGCCCTCGAGGGGCGTTATCTGCGCCGCCCGATCTCGGTGTGCGACTGGAACGACGGCGAGATCGTGCTGATCTACAAGGTTGTCGGCGACGGCACGGCCCAGATGAGCCGCATGACTGTGGGTACGGAGCTCGACCTGCTGACGGGGCTCGGCAACGGCTTCTCGACGTGCAACGACGCCCGGCGTCCACTGCTTGTGGGCGGCGGCGTGGGGGTCCCTCCGCTCTACGGACTGACCCGGCAGCTGCTGGCGGCCGGCAAGCCGGTTTCGGTGGTGCTGGGCTTCAACACCGCGGCTGAGATCTTCTACGAGGAGGAGTTCCGGCAGGCGGGCTGCGACGTGACGGTGGCTACGGCCGACGGTTCGCGCGGCGTGCGGGGCTTCGTGACGACGGCCATCGCCCAAACGGGAATCGAATTCGACTATTTCTACGCCTGCGGACCGCTGCCGATGCTGCGTGCCCTGTGCGAGGCCGTCGAGCAGGACGGACAGCTGTCGTTCGAGGAGCGCATGGGGTGCGGTTTCGGCGCCTGCATGGGCTGCTCGTGTAAAACCAAGTACGGCAACAAGCGCATCTGCAAGGAGGGACCCGTACTGGAGAAAGGAGAGATCATATGGTAGCGGACAACAATACGCAGCGGAATGCGTCGACGGCCGGGGTCGACACCTC
Source organism: uncultured Alistipes sp. (assembly GCA_938014215.1). Lineage (GTDB taxonomy): Bacteria > Bacteroidota > Bacteroidia > Bacteroidales > Rikenellaceae > Alistipes. Next base: position 27,851 of record CALLRW010000042.1, read on the forward strand.
GGTGGAGCTGTGCGGCCTGCGGCTGGACAACCCGGTCGTGCCGGCCAGCGGCACGTTCGGCTACGGCAACGAATTCAAGGATTTCTACGATATCAACATCCTCGGGTCGTTCTCGTTCAAGGGGACGACGCGCGAGCCGCGGTTCGGCAACCCGACGCCCCGCATCGCCGAGTGCACGGCGGGGATGATCAACGCCGTGGGGCTGCAGAATCCGGGCATCGATGCCGTGATCCGGGAGGAGCTGCCGCGCCTGCGGAGCTTCTTCCACAAGCCGGTGATCGCCAACATCTCGGGCTTCTCGGTCGAGGAGTATGCCTACTGCTGTGAGCGGATCGACCGCGAGGAACAGGTCGGCATCATCGAGGTCAATGTCTCGTGTCCGAACGTGCGCCACGGCGGCATGTCGTTCGGTACGAGCCCCGAGGCGGCCGCCGAGGTGACCCGCGCGGTGAAGCGGGTGACGACCAAACCGGTCTTCATCAAGCTCTCGCCCAACGTCACGGACATCGTGGCGATCGCCCGGGCGTGCGAGGAGGCCGGTGCAGACGGCATCTGCCTGATCAACACGCTGCTGGGCATGCGCATCGACGTGGCGCGGCGGCGTCCGGTGATCACCAACACGATGGGCGGATTCTCGGGTCCGGCCATCTTCCCGCTGGCGGTGCGGATGGTCTATCAGGTGGCCCACACCTGCCGGATCCCGGTCATGGGGTGCGGCGGCGTGCAGTCGGCGCGCGACGTGATCGAGATGATGATGGCCGGCGCCACGGCCGTGCAGGTCGGCGCCGCCAATCTGGTGAACCCCTACGCCTCGAAGGAGATCGTCGAGGCGCTGCCCGACGAGATGCGCCGGCTGGGGATCACGAAGTTGTCGGAGATAATCGGTATAGCATAACACAAGAAAAACATGGCAGAAAATAAGATGGAAAGAGACGTAATCATCGCGTGCGATTTCAAGTCGGCGGAGGATACCTTCCGCTTCCTGGACCTCTTCAAGGAGGAGGCGCGCAAACCTTTTCTGAAGATCGGCATGGAGCTCTTCTACGCCGAAGGGCCGGCCATCGTGCGCGAAATCAAGCGCCGCGGCCACAAGATCTTCCTCGACCTGAAGCTCCACGATATTCCCAATACGGTAAAGAAGGCGATGGCGGTGCTGTCGCGTCTGGACGTCGACATGTGCAACGTCCACGCCGCCGGTACGATCGAGATGATGAAGGCCGCCCGCGAGGGGCTCACCCGCGAGGACGGCACGCGTCCGCTGCTGATCGCCGTGACGCAGCTCACCTCGACGAGCGAGGAGCGCATGCAGCGTGAACTGCTCATCGGCGCCTCGATCAACGATACGATCGTCAAGTATGCGCAGAATACCCGCGAGGCGGGGCTGGACGGCGTGGTCTGCTCGCCGCTCGAGGCCGGTATGGTTCATGAGGCGTGCGGACGGGATTTCCTGACCGTAACGCCGGGCGTGCGTTTCGCCGACGGCGACGTGGCCGACCAGGTGCGTGTGACGACTCCGGCCCGGGCCCGCGAGATCGGTTCGGACTTCATCGTCGTGGGACGCCCGATCACGGCGGCTGCGGATCCCGTGGCGGCCTACCGCCGCTGCGTGGCCGAGTTCGTGGGATAACGGCTCTGGCCGGCTTTTTGCAGCGGGCGTTGCGGACAACCAAAAAAATCGTCATGAAACCCGTAAAACTTTTCTACCTGAAGACGTGCCCCTTCTGCAAGAAGGCGCTGCGTTACATCGAGGAGGCCAAGGCGGCCCATCCCGAACTGGCCCCGATCGAAATCGAGATGATCGAGGAGTCGGAGGAGCCCGAAGTGGCCGATCAGTATGAATACTACTACGTGCCGACCTTCTACATCGACGGTGTGAAGGTCCACGAGGGCGGCATCTACCCCGAAGAGGTGGAGCAGCTCCTGCGCCGGGCCCTGGAGTAGGGCCGGGCCGCGGGGGCGGCCTGTGGGGCGGTCCGAGGAGTGGTCTGAGAGACGGTCTGAGGGGTGTTCTGAGGAGCTGGTCTGAGAGACGCTCTGAGAAGCTGGTTTGAGGGGTGTTCTGAGGAACTGGCCTGAGAGACGCTCTGAGAAGCTGGTTTGAGGGGTGTTCTGAGGAACTGGCCTGAGAGGCACACTGAGGAGCTGGTCTGAGGGACGGTCTGAGTGGCTGTACTGAGGGCCCGGAGACGGGGCTGGTTTGAGAAACCGGTCTGAGAGGCGGTCTGTGGAGCCGGACGGTGGGGCGGTGGAGCCCCGGTCGGGACGCCGGACTGACTGAAACAAATGAAGAAACACGGAAAAGAAACCAAACGAATATGGAAAAAGCTATTGCAAAGGATTTGCTGTCGATCGGCGCAGTCTTCCTGCGTCCGGAACAGCCGTTTACCTGGGCCAGCGGCATCAAGAGCCCGATCTATTGCGACAACCGTCTGACGCTGACGGCCCCCGAGGTGCGCAAGCATGTCGAGGCGGGGCTGGCGGAGATCGTCCGCACGAAGTATCCCGAGGCCGAGGTGCTGATGGGTACCTCGACGGCCGGCATCGCCCACGCCGCCATCACGGCAACGATCCTCGATCTGCCGATGGGCTACGTGCGCTCGGGGTCGAAGGACCACGGCCGCGGCAACCAGATCGAAGGCCGTCTGGAAAAGGGCCAGAAGGTCGTTGTGATCGAGGATCTGATCTCGACGGCCGGTTCGTGCATCGAGGTGGTCAACGCCCTGCGTGAGGCCGGTGCCGAGGTGCTGGGCGTGGCGTCGATCTTCACCTACGGGATGAAGAAGGGGCTGGACCGCCTGCGCGAAGCCAACGTCGTCAACTACAGCCTTTCGAATCTCGACGCCCTGGTTGAGGTGGCCGCCGAGGAGGGTTACATCAAGCCCGAGGACAAGGAGCGTCTGCTGAAGTTCCGCGACAACCCCTCGGACGAATCGTGGATGAAACACTAAAACGTCGGAATACCATGCGACATTTGATCGATCCTACCGATCTGACGGTCCAGGAGACCGAGCAGATCGTGGCCCTGGCCGAGGACATCATCGCCAACCGGGCCAAATACAGCGAAGCCTGCAAGGGCAAGAAGCTGGCTACGCTCTTCTACGAACCCTCGACGCGTACGCGCCTGAGCTTCACCTCGGCCATGCTCGAGCTGGGCGGCCAGGTCATCGGCTTCTCGGATGCCAACTCGTCGTCGGTATCGAAGGGCGAGACGGTGGCCGACACGGTGCGCGTGATCCGCTGCTTCGCCGACATCATCGCCATGCGCCACTTCAAGGAGGGAGCTCCGCTCGTGGCGTCGCAGTATGCCGGCATCCCGGTGATCAACGCCGGCGACGGCAGCCACTCGCACCCGACGCAGACGCTCACCGATCTGCTGACGATCAAGCGCGAAAAGGGCCGTTTCGACCACATGACGATCGGCTTCTGCGGCGATCTGAAGTTCGGGCGTACGGTCCACTCGCTGATCAAGGCGCTGTCGCGCTACGAGGGGATCAACGTGATCCTGATCTCGCCCGAGGAGCTGCGTCTGCCGGACTACATGCTGCAGGAGATGCAGGCCAACTCGAAGCTCACGTTCCGCGAGGTGCGCACGATGGAGGAGGTGATGCCCGAACTGGACATCCTCTACATGACGCGCGTGCAGAAGGAGCGCTTCCTTGACGAGGAGGAGTTCGACCGCGTGAAGAACAGCTTCGTGCTCGATCCCGAGAAGCTGCGCACGGCCAAGCCCGATATGACGATCCTGCACCCGCTGCCGCGTGTGAACGAGATCACGCGGGCGGTGGACAACGATCCGCGGGCGGCCTACTTCCGCCAGGTGGAGAACGGCAAGTTCGTGCGTATGGCGCTGATCCTGACGCTGCTGCGCTGGGCCGACGAGAACCGTCCCTACGCTCGCACGCCGGTCTTCAACGAGGAGTACATCGTCAACGAGCTGGAGTGCCCGAACCGCCGCTGCATCTCGGCCACGGAGGATGTCGACCAGCTCTTCCGACGGATGCCCGACGGCACGTGCCGCTGCGCCTACTGCGAAGCCAAGGCCCGTTGACGGGTGATTTCCGGACGGAGTCGGGAGATTGTCGATAAAATGTCGATAGAATCTGTCCGGGAATTTTGAAAGTTGTGCGAAAAGCGCTACTTTTGTAACGATGTTTTAACAGTTAGGTTACTCCCGATGACTCCAGACTGCATGATCGACCAGCGCGAACGTAAGAAACAGCAGGTCCAGGCCGCTGCGTTCTATTCGTCGGCGCGTCGGATTCAGATGCAGTGTGCGCAATCCCGAGGGCAGCAGCTCTCCGCGTGCGGAGTCCTCGGATAGATACAAGACCGCCATGACATGCGATGTCGTGGCGGTCTCCGTTTTTGGTTGTAGAACAAACTTGTAAATTCGATATGACTATGAAAGTTGGCGTTATCATGGGTTCCGTGAGCGATTACGAGGTGATGGCCGATGCCGTCCGGATGCTCGAATCGTTCGGCGTGGAGTTCGAAAAACGGGTGGTCAGCGCCCACCGCACCCCCGATCTGCTGTGCGAATATGCCAAGACGGCCAAGTCGCGCGGTCTGGGCGTCATCATCGCCGGAGCCGGCGGTGCGGCCCATCTGCCGGGCATGGTGGCTGCCATGACGACGCTGCCCGTGGTGGGTGTTCCCGTCAAGTCGCGGGCCCTGAACGGACTGGATTCGCTGCTGTCGATCGTGCAGATGCCGGCGGGCGTGCCCGTCGCCACGACCGCCATCAACGGCGCCAAGAATGCCGCCCTGATCGCCGTGTCGATCCTGGCCCTGCAGGACGAGGCACTGGCCGCCCGCCTGGAGGCCTTCCGCACCAAACAGACCGCCGACGTACTGAAAGCCGAGCTCGAATAATGAAGACGATCGGAATTATCGGAGGGGGGCAGCTGGGGCTGATGATCGCCGAGCAGGCCCATGTGCTGGGTGTGCGGGCCGTGGCGCTCGATCCGGCGCCGGATGCTCCGGCCTTCCGGGTCTGCGACGACCACATCGTGGCCGCCTACAACGACGCCGAGGCCCTCGAACGGCTCTGCCGCATGAGCGATGCCGTGACTTATGAGTTCGAAAACGTGCCGGGGGATATCCTGATCCCGCTGAGCGAAAAATACAACATCCCGCAGGGCTACCGCCCGCTCTACGACTCGCAGGACCGCGTCCGCGAAAAGAGCAACGCCCGCGACCACGGACTCCGCACGCCGGCCTTTGCTGCCGTCGACGACGAGGCTTCGCTGCGTGCCGCCGTGCGCGAACTGGGGCTGCCGGCCGTGTTGAAGACCCGCACGCTGGGATACGACGGGCACGGACAGATGGTGCTCCGCAGCGAGGCCGACATCGAACGGGCCCTGCCGCTGCTGTCGGTCCCCTGCATCCTGGAGGAGTTTATCGCCTTTGATTCGGAGGCCAGCATCGTGATGGTGGCCGACCGGGAACGGGTCGTGAGCTTCCCCGTCGGGCGGAACATCCACCGCGACGGCATCCTCGACCTGTCGATCGTGCCGGCAGCGGCCGATGCGGAGGTGCTCGAGCGGATGAAGGTGCAGAGCGAACGCTTCATGCGCGACTGCGGCTACGAAGGGATCCTGGCCATCGAGTACTTCATCCGCGGGCGGGAGATCTTCTTTAACGAAATGGCGCCGCGCCCCCACAATTCGGGTCACTACACGATTGAGGGGTGCACGACCAACCAGTTCCGCGAACTGGTCCGCTATCTGGTGGGCGAACCGCTGCAGGAGCCGCGTCTGGTAGCCCCGACGGTGATGAAGAACATCCTGGGGCAGGATCTCGAGGCGGCCCGCGAGGTTGAACGCGAACACCGTCCGAATGTCTACGTCCACATCTACGGCAAGACCGAAAGCCGTCCGAAACGCAAGATGGGCCACATCACCTTTGTCGGCATGACGGGTGAGACGTACGAAAAGGAGTGGGCCGATCGTTTTGTCCGCTAGGAATGCACGAACCAGCGGGGGGTACGAACCGAGGGGCTACGAACCGGGGAGCTACGAACCGGGGAGCTACGAACCGGGGGGCTACGAACCGATGGGGAATGCATAAACCGACTGGGGAAGCACAAACCGGCGGAGGGTGCATGAACCGGCAGGAATGTATCGAGGCCGAGCCGGGCGGTGAATTGCCGAGGGTGCGGGCCTGCCGCTTTTGAAATGAGAACAGAGCAAAGACAAACAATACAATAAATGAACACGACCAACTATCGTATTTTCGTCGAGAAACTGCCGCGCTTCCGGGTGGAGGCGGAGAGTCTTCGTCGCGAGTTGAACACGAACCTGAACCTCTCGCTGCGCGAACTGCGTCTGCTGAACGTCTATGACCTGTTCGGCTTTTCGCGGGATCTGCTCGAAAAGAGCCGCTACCGTGTCTTCGGAGAGGTGGTAACCGACGAGGTGAGCGATTCGTTCGACCTCTCGGGCCGCAAATATATCGCCGTGGAGTGCCTTCCCGGCCAGTTCGACCAGCGGGCCGCTTCGGCCGTGGACTGCGTGCGGCTGATCGATCCCGAGGCGCAGGTGAACATCCGCTCGGCCAAGGTGCTGCTCTTCGATGACAGCGTCACCGAGGAGGAGCTGGCCCGCATCCGCCACTACTACATCAACGCCGTCGAGTCGCGCGAAAAGGATCTCTCGATCCTCAGCGACATGGAGCAGGCCGAGGTGAAGCCCGTCCGGGTGCTCGAGGGCTTCCGCGAGATGGCCGATGACGAACTGGAACCCTACTGCCAGCGGATGGGGCTGGCGATGAATGCCGACGACCTCTACGAGGTGGTCAAGTACTTCCGCGGCGAGGGACGCGATCCCTACGAGACGGAGCTGCGCATTCTGGATACCTACTGGAGCGACCACTGCCGCCATACGACCTTCACGACCGAACTCGAGGGCATCACCGTCGAGGAGTCGTTCGTCAAGGATGAGATCGAGGATTCGCTGGCCCTCTACCTGCGCATCCGCCGCGAACTGGGCCGTGAGCACAAGAGCCTCTGCCTGATGGATATCGCCACGATCGGCGCCCGCTACCTGAAGAAGAAGGGGCTGTTGGACGATCAGGAGGTCTCGGAGGAGAACAACGCCTGCTCGATCTACGTTGATGTCGACGTCGACGGTAAGACGGAGAAGTGGCTCCTGCAGTTCAAGAACGAGACCCACAACCACCCGACCGAGATCGAACCCTTCGGCGGTGCGTCGACCTGTCTGGGCGGTGCGATCCGCGACCCGCTGTCGGGCCGTAGCTACGTCTACCAGGCGATGCGCGTGACGGGTGCCGGCAACATCTACCAGCCCGTTTCGGAGACGATGGCCGGCAAGCTGCCGCAGAGCGTCATCTCGAAGAAGGCCGCCGCCGGCTACTCGAGCTACGGCAACCAGATCGGTCTGGCCACGACCCACGTGCGGGAGATCTACCACGACGACTACGTGGCCAAGCGTCTGGAGGTTGGCGCCGTGGTGGGCGCCGTGAAGGCCGAGAACGTGCGCCGCGAACGCCCCGCTCCGGGTGACAGGATCATCATGTTCGGCGGACGGACGGGCCGCGACGGCATCGGCGGTGCGACGGGTTCGTCGAAGGAGCACAACGCCAAGTCGCTCGAGACGTGCGGCAGCGAGGTGCAGAAGGGTAACGCCCCCGAGGAGCGCAAGCTCGAACGGCTGTTCCGCCGTCCGGAGGTGACGCGGCTGATCAAGAAATCGAACGACTTCGGTGCGGGCGGTGTCAGCGTGGCGATCGGCGAGCTGGCCGACGGCCTGGACATCTACCTTGACCGGGTGAAGACGAAATACAGCGGTCTGAACTCCACGGAACTGGCCATCAGCGAGTCGCAGGAGCGCATGTCGGTGGTCGTCGAGGCGAAGGACATGGAGGAGTTCATGCGCTACTGCCGCGAGGAGAACATCGAGGCGGTGCACGTGGCCGACGTGACGGATACGGGCCGCATGCGGATGTTCAACGGCGACCGCAAGGTGGTCGATCTGAGCCGCGAATTCATCGACAGTGCCGGCGCCAAGCACTATGCCGAGGCGAAGGTCGGGGCCGTGGAGCACTGCAACCCCTTCGCGCGGAAAATCGAGGGTGAGACGGTGGCCGATCGTTTTGCCGCCAATCTGAAGGACAACAACGTGGTCTCGCAGCGCGGTCTGATCGAGATGTTCGACTCGACGATCGGCCGCTCGACGGTGCTGATGCCCTTCGGCGGACGCACGCAGCGCAGCGAAACGCAGGTCTCGGTGCAGAAGCTCCCGACCGACGGATATACCGATACGGCCAGCGTGATGGCCTTCGGCTACAACCCCTTCGTAGCCAAGTGGAGCCCCTATCACGGAGCAGCCTATGCCGTGGTGGAGGCTGCGGCGAAGGTGGTGGCTGCCGGCGGCCGCTACGAAAAGATGCGCTATTCGTACCAGGAGTACTTCGAGCGCATGACCAAGGATGCCGAATCGTGGGGCAAACCGCTCAGTGCGCTGCTCGGCGCCCTGAAGATGCAGGTCGAGCTGGGGCTGCCGTCGATCGGCGGCAAGGACTCGATGTCGGGAACGTTCCAGCACATCAACGTGCCGCCGATGCTGATGGCCTTCGGCATCACGACGGTCGATGCACGGACGGTCATCTCGACCGACCTGAAGGGGGCCGGACACCGGATCTATCTGGTGCGCCATACGCCGCGTGAGAACTGGATGCCCGACACGGCCCAGTTGAAACGCAACTTCGCCTTCGTGAGCGACGAGATCGCCTCGGGCAAGATCCTTTCGGCGTGGTCGGTAGGCTTCGGCGGTGTGGCCGAGGGTCTGGCCAAGATGGCCTTCGGCAACGGCATCGGCGTCGAGGTCAAGATGGAGGAGTCGAAACTCTACGACTATGCCTACGGCTCGATTCTGGTCGAGTGCGAAGGGACGCTCGAATATCCCACGGCCGAACTCGTGGGCTTCACGGTGGCCGACGAGGCCATAACGATCGGCGAGGTGCGCATGCCCCTCGAGGAGCTCTACCGCGCCAATACCGAGAAGTTCGCCGCCGTATACCCCGACAAGGGGCACAATACGGCCGAGGTGATGGTTGCGGAGCCTGCCGTGCGGCACTTCACCTATCCGGGCGAGGCCGTCGAACACCCGCTGGTCTACATCCCGGTCTTCCCCGGTACGAACTGCGACTACGATACGGCCAAGGCCTTCCGCCGCGCCGGCGCCGAGGTGGAGATGAGCGTGCTGTGCAACATTGCCGGTGACGACATCCTGCGCTCGATCGCCGAGATGAAGGAGCATATCCGCCGGGCACAGATCTTCGTGCTGAGCGGCGGCTTCTCGTCGGGTGACGAACCGGACGGCAGCGCCAAGTTCATTGTCAACGTGTTGAACAACAAGGATATCAGCGAGGAGATCCACGCCCTGCTCGACCGCGGCGGCCTGATTCTGGGTATCTGCAACGGCTTCCAGGCTCTGGTGAAGTCGGGTCTGCTGCCCTACGGACGCCTGGGCATGGTGACCAAGGAGTCGCCGACGTTGTTCCGCAACGACATCAACCGCCATATCTCGCAGATCGTCACGACGCGCGTGGCCTCGGTCAACTCGCCGTGGCTCAGTTCGTTCCATGTCGGCGATCTGCACTCGATCGCCGTCAGCCACGGCGAAGGCAAGTTCGTGGTGAGCGAGAAGCTGGCCCGCGAACTCTTCGATGGAGGTCAGGTGGCCTTCCAGTATGCCGATGCCGAGGGGCATCCGACGGCCGAGGCGCCGTTCAACCCCAACGGCTCGTCGTACGCCATCGAGTGTATCGTCTCGAAGGACGGCCAGATTCTCGGCAAGATGGGCCATACGGAGCGCTACGAGGAGAACCTCTACAAGAACATCGCCGGCAACAAGCGGCAGTCGATCTTCGAGAACGCCGTGGCCTACTTCCGCAAAAGTAAGGATACTACAAGCAACAAATAGATGAAACAGCTCGAAATGCTCTACGAGGGCAAGGCCAAACAGGTATTCCGGACAGACGATCCCGAACGGATCATCATCCACTACAAGGATACCGCGACGGCCTTCAACAACATCAAGATGGCGACGATCGAGAACAAGGGCGTGCTGAACAACGCCATCTCGTCGATCATCTTCCGCGAGTTGGAGAAGGCCGGGGTGAAGACCCACTACATCGAGACGCTCAACGACCGCGACCAGCTGTGCCGTCGGGTGTCGATCATCCCGCTGGAGGTGATCGTGCGCAACGTCATCGCCGGCTCGATGGCTCACCGGCTGGGTCTCGAAGAGGGTATGCAGCCGTCGAACACGATCTACGACCTCTGCTACAAGTGCGATGAACTGGGCGACCCGCTCATCAACGACCACCATGCCGTGGCGCTGGGCCTCGTCACCTACGAGGAGCTGGACCGGATCTACAAGATGACGGCCCGCATCAACGACCTGCTCAAGGCGCTCTTCGCCCGGATCAACATCAAACTGGTGGATTTCAAGATCGAGTTCGGCCGGACGTCGGACGGCGAGATCGTGCTGGCCGACGAGATCTCGCCCGATACGAGCCGTTTGTGGGACATGACGACCAACGAAAAACTCGACAAGGACCGTTTCCGCCGCGACCTGGGTCGTGTGCGCGAGGCCTACGGCGAGATTCTGGCACGTCTGAAGAAAATTACTGAATAAGATGAAGGAGATCATTCGCGATCGCGAACTGCATGAGGAGTGCGGCGTGTTCGGCATCTACGGGGTGCCGGAGGCCGCCTCGCTCACCTATTACGGACTTCACGCCCTGCAGCACCGCGGGCAGGAGGGGGCCGGTATCGTCTCGGTGGACGACCAGGGCCAGTTCCGCCGCATCAAGGGTTGCGGACTGGTGACCGAGGTCTTCAACGAGGAGAAGCTCTCGACGCTCAAGGGGTCGATGGCCATCGGCCACGTGCGCTACACGACGGCCGGAGGCGGCGGTCTGGAGAATATCCAGCCGTTCCTCTTCCGCCACAACACGGGCGATTTCGCCATGGCGCACAACGGCAATATCGTCAATTCGTCGCTGCTGCGCACCTATCTCGAAAACAAGGGCAGCCTTTTCCAGTCGACCTCCGACAGCGAGATCCTGGCCCACCTGATCAAGAAGGAGACGCGTTATCACGACCGTCCGCGCATCTACTCGATCATCGATGCGCTGAACATGCTCGAGGGGGCCTTCGCCTTCCTGATCATGACGGCCAACCGCATCTACGCCTGCCGCGACAAGTACGGACTGCGTCCGCTGTCGATCGGCCGGCTGGGCGAGGGTTGGGTCGTGGCCAGCGAGACCTGCGCCTTGGATGTGCTGGGTGCCGAGTTCGTCCGTGACATCGAGCCGGGCGAGATCGTCACCATCGACCAGAAGGGAATTCGCAGCAGCGACTACTCGAAGTACAAGCGTCACGAGATGTGCGCCATGGAGTACATCTACTTCGCCCGCCCGGACAGCGACATCGAGGGGTGCAACGTCCACGCCTACCGCAAGGAGTCGGGACGTTTGCTCTTCCGCGAGGCTCCGGCCGAGGCCGATATCGTGGTCGGCGTGCCCGATTCGAGCCTGAGCGCCGCGATGGGTTATGCCGAGGCGAGCGGTCTGCCCTACGAAATGGGTCTGATCAAGAACAAGTATATCGGCCGGACGTTCATCCAGCCGACGCAGGAGCTGCGCGAAAAGGGGGTGCGGATGAAGCTCTCGGCCGTGCGTTCGATCGTGCGGGGCAAACGCGTGGTGCTGGTCGACGACTCGATCGTGCGGGGCACCACCTCGCGGCGGATCGTGGCGATGCTCAAGGAGGCCGGCGCCCTGGAGGTGCACGTGCGCATCGCCAGCCCTCCGATGATCGGCCCGTGCTTCTACGGCGTCGACACGTCGACCTACGACGAGCTGATCTCGGCCCGCAAGAATGTCGAGGAGGTGCGCCAGACGATCGGCGCCGACTCGCTGGCATTCCTCTCGCCGGAGTCGCTCTACCGGGCCGGCAACCGCAAGGAGCTCTGTACGGCCTGCTTCACGGGGGTCTATCCGACGGCGCTGTATCAGTCGATGGAGGACGCGAACAAGGACAACAAATAGAAATTTTAAAAACCATAAACTACTATGGCTCAAAGTTATGAAAAGGCCGGCGTGAATCTCGAAGCCGGTTACGAAGTGGTACGACGCATCAAGAAGCATGTGGCCTCGACGGCCCGGACGGGTGTGATGGGCAACATCGGCGCCTTCGGCGGGATGTTCGACCTCTCGGCCCTGCAGGTCAAGGAGCCGGTGCTGGTGAGCGGTACGGACGGCGTGGGCACGAAGCTCAAGCTGGCTTTCCAGATGGACAAGCACGACACGATCGGTATCGATGCCGTGGCGATGTGCGTCAACGACGTGCTGGCCCAGGGTGCCGAGCCGCTGCTGTTCCTGGACTATGTGGCCGTGGGTCACAACGAACCCCAGAAGATCGAGGCCATCGTGGCCGGTGTGGCCGAGGGCTGCCGGCAGGCGGGCTGCGCACTGGTGGGCGGCGAGACGGCCGAGATGCCGGGCATGTACGATGCCGGCGAGTATGACATTGCCGGATTTACGGTGGGCGTGGTCGAGAAGTCGAAACTCATCGACGGATCGAAGGTCCGCACGGGCGACGTGCTGGTGGGCATTGCCTCGAGCGGCGTCCACTCGAACGGCTTCAGCCTGGTGCGCAAGATCCTGGCCGACAACTACCTCGATCTGCACAAGAGCTATCCCGAACTGTCGAACAAGCTGCTGGGCGAGGTGCTGCTCACGCCGACGAAGATCTACGTCAAGCAGGTCCTCGAGGTGATCCGTCAGTGCGACGTCCACGGAATCAGCCACATCACGGGCGGCGGCTTCGACGAGAACATCCCGCGCATCCTGCACGAAGGCCAGGGCCTCGAGATCGAGGAGGGTTCGTGGGAGATCCTGCCGGTCTTCCGCTTCCTGGAGAAGTACGGCAAGGTGGCTCACCGCGAAATGTTCAACATCTTCAACATGGGTATCGGCATGGTCATCGCCCTCGACGCGTCGGAGGCGCAGAAGGCCATCGATATCCTGACGGCTCAGGGCGAGCGTGCGACGGTCATCGGCCGCGTCACGGACTCGGGCAGCGTCGTGATCCGTTAGGGCCATGCGGCATCGCCTTGCAGTCTTTGCCAGCGGCAACGGAACAAACTTCGAGGCCATCGTGACGGCCTGCGAACGGGGCGAACTGCCGGCCGAAGTCGTGCTGATGGTGTGCGACAAACCCGGAGCCCGGGTGGTGGAGCGCGCCGCACGGCACGGTGTCGAGACGTTCGCCTTCGCGCCGAAGGAGTACGCCTCGAAGGCCGATTACGAACGCGAGATCGTCGAGCGGATGGACTCGGCCGGGGTCGAGCTGGTCTGCCTGGCCGGCTACATGCGCATCGTGGGCGACGTGCTGCTGGGGGCCTACGCCGGGCGGATCATCAACATCCACCCCTCGCTGCTGCCCTCGTTCCGCGGGGCTCACGCCATCGAACAGGCGCTCGAGTACGGCGTGAAGGTCTTTGGCGTGACGATCCATTACGTCGATGCCGAGCTCGACGGCGGGCGTATCATCGCCCAGCGGGCCTTCCCCTACGAGGGGCACGACCTCGGCGAGCTCGAATCGATGATCCATGCGGTGGAACATCCGCTTTATGTCGAAACAATTGGAAAATTACTGAATACAAAAAAAGAATAAGGAATATGCGAGCATTGATCAGTGTAAGTGACAAGACCGGTGTTGTGGAGTTCGCCAAGGGACTGCGGACACTGGGTTGGGAGGTGATCGCCACGGGCGGCACGATGAAGCTGCTGCGTGAGAACGGCGTTGAGGTGATCAACATCAGCGACGTGACGGGCTTCCCGGAGATCTGCGACGGACGCGTGAAGACGCTTCACCCGAAGGTGCACGGCGGCCTGCTGGCCCGTCGCGACAACCCCGAGCATCTGAAGGCCCTCAAGGAGAACGGCATCGAGTTCATCGACATGGTCTGCGTGAATCTCTACCCGTTCCGCCAGACGATTGCGAAACCCGACGTACGGATGGAGGATGCCATCGAGAATATCGACATCGGCGGTCCGTCGATGCTGCGTTCGGCGGCCAAGAACTGGGCCGACGTGACGGTGGTGTGCGATCCGGCCGACTACGAGCAGGTGCTTACGGAGATCCGCACGACGGGCAACACCCGCAAGGAGACCCGTCTGAAGCTCTCGGCCAAGGCCTATACCCATACGGCCGAGTACGATGCGATGATCGCCACCTACATGCGCAAGCAGGCCGGTCTGAACGAGAAACTCTTCCTGGAGTTCGACCTCGTACAGTCGCTGCGCTACGGCGAGAACCCGCATCAGGGGGCGAAGTTCTACCGCGAGGAGCACGAGGTGCCCTATTCGCTGGCCTTTGCCCGTCAGCTGCACGGCAAGGAGCTCTCGTACAACAACATCCAGGATGCCAACGCTGCGCTGTGCATCGTGCGTGAGTTCGACCGTCCGTTCTGTGTGGGTCTGAAGCACATGAACCCCTGCGGCGCCGCCGTGGGCAAGGATGTCGTCGACGCCTGGACGAAGGCCTACGAGGCCGACAAGGTCTCGATCTTCGGCGGTATCGTCGCCACGAACTGCACCGTTACGCGCGAGGTGGCCGAGCTGATGAAGCCCATCTTCCTGGAGATCATCATGGCCCCGAAGTTCGACGAGGGGGCGCTCGAGGTGCTCTGCACGAAGAAGAATCTGCGCCTGCTGGAGGTCAACATGGAGAAGGGAGCCGTGGATCAGAAGCAGTACGTGAGTGTCAACGGCGGTCTGCTGGTGCAGGATCTCGACATCGCGACCAAAACTGTAACGGCCGACATGTGCGTCACGAAGGTGAAGCCCGCTCCGGAGCGGATGGACGACCTGAATTTCGGCTGGCATATCGTCAAGCATGTGAAGTCGAACGCCATCGTGGCCGTGAAGGACGGCCGCACGCTGGGTGTCGGCGCCGGTCAGATGAACCGTATCGGTTCGGCCGAACTGGCGCTGAATCAGGCACGTGCCGCCGGTGTGACGGAGGGTATCGTGCTGGCTTCGGACGGCTTCTTCCCGTTCGACGACTGCGTGGCGCTGGCTGCCGAGTACGGCGTGACGGCCATCGTTCAGCCGGGCGGTTCGGTGCGTGACGGCGACTCGATCAGCAAGGCTGACGAGAAGGGTATTGCCATGGTATTCACCGGCGAACGTCACTTCAAACACTGATCCCCGAAACGCATATGGCTATGAAGGTACTGGTGATCGGCGGCGGAGGCCGCGAACATGCCATTGTCGATGCGCTGTCGCGCTCGGCACAGGTCGAGAAGATCTACTGCGCCCCCGGCAATGCGGGGATTGCCCGGCAGGCCGAATGCGTCGCCATCCGGGAGACCGAGGTGGAGCGTCTGCGCGACTTTGCCGCCGGGGAGGGGATCGGCCTGACGGTCGTGGGTCCCGAGGTGGCACTGGCTGCGGGGGTGGTCGACTGCTTCAAGGCGGCCGGTCTGCGGATCTTCGGCCCGACGAAGGCCGCCGCACGCATCGAGTCGTCGAAGGAGTTTGCCAAGGAGCTGATGGCCAAATACAACGTCCCGACGGCCGGATTCCGCACCTTTACGGAGTATGCCGCCGCGCGGGACTACGTGGCCGGACGTCCCTTCCCGGCCGTGCTGAAATATGACGGTCTGGCCGCCGGCAAGGGGGTCGTGATCGCACGGACGATGGAGGAGGCCGACGAGGCCCTGCGCGAGATGCTGCTCGACGACAAGTTCGGCGAGGGCAAGGTCGTCGTCGAGGATTACCTCGAGGGGCCGGAGTTCTCGTTCATGTGCTTCGTCTCGGGGCACCGCGTCTGGCCGATGGTGCTGGCGCAGGACCACAAGCGCGCCTACGACGGCGACGAGGGTCCCAATACGGGCGGCATGGGTGCCTACTCGCCGCTGCCGTTCATCACGGCCGAGGACGAGCGCTATGCGCTGGAGCGGATCCTGCAGCCGGTGGCCGATGCGATGGTCGCCGAAGGGTGCCCCTTCGAAGGGGTGCTGTACGGCGGTCTGATGAAGACGGCGCAGGGGATCAAGGTCATCGAGTTCAACGCCCGTTTCGGCGACCCGGAGACGGAAGTGGTGCTGCCGCGCCTGAAGAGCGACATCGTCGACATCTTCTGCGCCGTGGCCGACGGCCGGGATACGCGGCTGGAGTGGCACGACTTCGCGACGCTGGGCATCGTCCTGGCCTCGAAGGGTTACCCCGGCAGCTACGAGAAGGGGCACGAGATCAAGGGTCTCGACCGTGTCGAGGGTACGGTCTACCACATGGGTACGAAGGCCGACGGCGACCGGATTCTGACGGCGGGCGGACGTGTGCTGTTCGTCGTGGAACGGGGCCGCGATCTGGCCGAAGCCCGCGAGGCGGCGCTGCGCGACGTGGCCCGCATCGAGTGTGACAACCTCTTCCACCGGACCGATATCGGCCATTGGGCATTTGACAACAAGTAAGCGAAGCAGAAAACTATGATAATCAGCGGAAAGGAACTGTCGGCCAAACTGAAGGCCGAAATGGCGGAGCAGGTGAAGACCTTCCCCGCGAAATACGGGCGTGTGCCCCATCTGGTGGTGATTCTCGTGGGAGACAATCCGGCCAGTGTGAGTTATGTGACGGGCAAGGCGAAGGCCTCGGAGGCGGTGGGAATCCGCAATACGACGATCCGCAAGCCCGAGTCGATTACGGAGGCCGAGTTGCTGGACATCATCACGGCGTTGAACCTCGACGACGAGGTGGACGGCATTCTGGTGCAGCTGCCCTTGCCGAAGCACATCGACGAGAACAAGGTGATCGAGGCGATCGACAAGTCGAAGGATGTGGACGGCTTCCATCCGCTGAACGTGGCGGCTCTGTGGCAGAAACAGCCCTGCACGCTGCCCTGTACGCCGAAGGGCATCATCAAGATGCTGAAGGCCGCCGGGGTGGAGATCGCCGGGAAGCGGGCCGTGGTGATCGGCCGCAGCAACATCGTCGGACTCCCCGTCTCGAAGCTGCTGCTCGACGAGAATGCCACGGTGACCATCGCCCACAGCCGTACGCGCAACCTGGCCGAGGTGACGCGTCAGGCCGAGATTCTGGTGGTAGCTATCGGGCGTCCGAAGTTCGTGACGGCCGACATGGTGGCCGACGGTGCGGTGGTGATCGACGTGGGTGTGAACCGCGATCCCGAGACGGGCAAACTGTGCGGCGACGTCGACTTTGCGGCCATCGAACCGAAGGCCTCGGTCATCACGCCGGTGCCGGGAGGCGTCGGCCCGATGACGATCTGCTGCCTGATGGAGAACACGATCGAGTGCTTCCTGAAGCGCCGCAAGTAGGGGCGTGAACGGCGGGGGTCCGGGTGGAGTAGCCCTGGACCGGTCCGCGACGGGAGGGCGCTCGGGTGGAAAAGGCTCGGGCTGATCCGCGAAAGGGTCGGAAGAGAACCTCCGAAGCGTGACATCGTGAACTCCGAAGCGGGTTGCCGCCAGTCGGAGTGCAAAAGGAAAAGTCCGGAATACCGTGAAGGTTTCCGGACTTTTTTGTGTGACGGCGGGATCTACTTGCGGAAGGTGGCCGTCAGCTGCTCGGGCAGCGGAGTCGTGTTGTCGCGGCGCCAGACCATCGCCCGGTCGGTGGCCGCGTCGCCCGTCCCGAAGTCGAATCCATCCTCCGAGACGAAGCTGACGGGGATCTCGCCCGCCAGTCCGAACCCTTCGTAGAAGGTGCGGAGCCACTCCTCGCCCGGTGTCGGGATCAGGAAGGCGGCATCATCCCCGCGTTCGGCGATGAGCGTCATGGCCTGTCGCATGAGTTGCGACGCCAGACCGCGGTGACGGGCCGAACGGGCCGTGGCAACGCCGTAGATATAGGTCGTGCGCCCCAGTTCGGTGTCGAAGGGCAGGAGGTGGAGCATTGCGACGGTCTGCCCCTGCTCCTCGACGGTCAGGGCCCGCCGCCGCGAATAGTAGCGGATCAGGAACGAATCGACGAAGTCATCCCCGTCGCCGAATGCCTCCTGCCACAGCGCCTTGCAGGCCAGTTCATCGGGGTGGAGATGGATGGCCAGGAACTTGTGCTGCAGGAAGGCCGGATGGTAGGAGAGCTTGGCGCGGCGCAGCCCCTCCAGTCCGAGATCCTCTTCGCGGTTGATCAGCGTGAAGCGCTCTGGCAGATGCTCGGCGAAGAGTTTGTTGATGATCGTGAAGGCGCCGTCGTACTCCGTATCGGCCTTCTCCATGTGGGTGTCGAAGGTGTGGTCGTTGACCGCCGACCCGAAGGTGAAGGCCACCAGCCGCTCGCCCACGTAGATGCAGCCGCCCAGCAGCCCCAGCTCCTCGAAGTGTTCGAATCCGCGCAGCATGGCCCGCTGTTCGGCGCAGAGTTCCGAGGTGTGGCCCTCGTGTGCCCTGCGCCATTCGCGTTCGAGGGCCATACACTCGCCGAAGCGGTCGCGCGTCAGCACCTCGTAGTGGTAGTCGGGGTATTCGGCCGTGAAGCGGTTGATGTGGTTGCGCTTGGGCTGATAGCGGCGGCCGGGGAGCGTACGGAGATCCTCGGCGTTGTAGACGTAGTCCTCCAGCGCGCGGTCCGACTCGAAGGCGAACTGCCCGACGTGCATCCGCCGGATCATATCACGTCCCTCGTCGGTCAGTCCGATGATGCGCAGCCGCTGTCCGTGGGCATGGGCATCCTCTCTGAGCAGCGGGATGATCGGTCCGAAGTCGCCCTTGCCGACCGGCTGCATGTAGCCGATGCGGTCGCCGCCGTCGATCCGGAAGCGGATGACCAGAAAGCCCTCGATTTCGGCCCAGGCGCTGTGGTAGACCTCCTGCCAGCAGTACATGTTGGCGAAGGCCAGGTCGCAGTTGCAGATGCCCGAGGGCATGGTGTAACGCTCGATGAGACTGCGGTCCTCGAGCCGTACGGGATGAAATTCAATCATGAACCGTGTAATTCTTGTTTTCGATATGCTCGTAGTATTGCTGGAGGAGGGCCCGGAAACGCATGGCCAGCGTGTCGGCCGCTGGGGTCGGCTGTTGGGTGAGACCGGCTCCCGAGTCGTCGAGGCGGACGATCCCCTCGTCGGTCAGCGCCCGGAACTCGCCGTCGTAGCTGACCGACCATTGCGGACGGTCCGATTCGTTGAGCACGTCGCGCCCGAAGGCGAAGTAGGGTTCGCGGTTGCCGACAATCCCCAGCAGCGTCGGCATCAGGTCGAGCTGCTGCGTGATGCCGGTCACTTCGCCCTGCAGGGCGCCGTCGGGCGTATAGATGAATCCCAGGATGTGCATGTTTCCGGGGTAGGAGCGGGTCTGTTCGGCGAACTTCTCCGACGAGACGTGGTCGGCCACGAAGACGAAGATCGTGCGGCGGAACCACTCCTCGCTGCCGTAGCGTTCGAAGAAGCGGCGGAAGGCCTGATCGTCGTAGGCTACCCCCTTGTGGATCCTGGTGTACCCGTCGGGGAGCGTTGCGGCGTACTTCTCGGGTACGACGAACGGATGGTGCGACGAGAGGGTGAAGAGCGTGGCGAAGAAGGGTTCGGGCATCGTCCCGAGCTCCTCGCCGAGGAACTGCAGGAAGGGTTCGTCCCAGATGCCCCAGTATCCGTCGAAATCCTCCCGGCTGTGACGGGCTTCGTAATCCTCGCGGCTGACCAGCCGTTCGACCCCGGCCGAACGGGCATAGGCGCCAAATCCCATCGAGCCGTGTTCCGAACCGCAGAAGAAGGCGGTCGAGTAGCCCTTGTCGGCGAGGATGGCGGGCAGCTGGCGGCTTTCGCCGAGCGACTGCGGCATCAGCACGAAGGGGGTGCGGAACGACGGGATGCTCCCCAGGACGGAGGGCATGGCCTGGATCGACCGCGTGCCGTTGGCGTACATCCGCCGGAAGGTGAGTCCCTGCCGCATCAGCGAATCGAGAAACGGCGTGAAGCCCTTCTGCGGCAGGTCGGCGTAGATCTCCGGACAGAGGTAGGCGGAGTGTTCGGCCGACATGCTTTCGAGGATGAAGATCATGATGTTGCGTCCCGCGAGGTTCACGGCCGTCGAGTCGGCCGGCTGGTGGACGGGCGTAAAGAGCCGCGGCAGTTCATCGGCCGTGTAAAAGGTGCGGAACTTGACGCTCGAAGAGCTTCCGGCGGTGCGCAGGATGCAGAATGGATTGCTCAGGATGAGGTTGGCCTTGCCGCTCTCCGAGGTGTAGAGCGTGGCGTTCGAGAGGGTGATCGGGCGGGTCATGCGGGTCATGCCGCCGCGCATGCCGGCGATGCTCAGCCCGGCTCCCAGCGCGAGGATCGCCACACCGCCCGCATAGTAGGGCCAGCCGCTCCGCAACAGGCTCTCTTCGCGCACCCGGCGGCGGTATCCGACGACGAGCAGCGCCGTCAGCACGACCCATACCACGACCAGATACCAGTTTTCGGCCATGAACTTGCCGACCAGCTGCAGTGAGTTGTCGTTGTCGGCGAAGAAGATCTCGTCGGCCGTAAATCGTTTCTGCGTGTAGCGGAAGTAGACCGTATCGGCGAGGTTTGTGGCCACGACGAGCAGCGAGTTGATCACGACGTAGTAGCCGAACATCAGGCGCCGGTACCAGCGTCGCTGGCGCAGGCGGAGGGGCAGCAGGGCCAGCAGGATGAAGATTCCGTCGGCGTAGACCACCGAGGCGGTGTCAAACTTCAGGGCTCCGGCCAGCAGCGTCATCACCTCGCTGCCCGGGATCGGTCCGATCAGCTGGGCGTTGTAGAGGTAGAAGACCACCCGGCAGAGCAGCAGCACCGCATAAAGCACAACAAGCCGCCACACCAGCATCCCCACCGGAGTGTGGAGCAGGCGTGACGGCATATTCTGATTCTGGATCGTTCGTTCCATGATGATTCGGTTCGTTCCGGCGTGCGACCCCTATTCTCTCCCTCTCTTCTTGTTTTCTCTCTTCCCTCCGGGTTTCTCTTTCCCCTTCGGTTTCTCCCTCTCCTCTCGTTTTCTCTCTTTCTCTCTTGTCCTCTCCCTCTTCTCTCACCCCTTCGGGTTATTCGCAGGCCTTGAGCGACATGTCGAGCGAGCGGATCTGGTGGGTCAGTGCTCCCACCGAGATGAAGTCGACACCGCACTCGGCATATTCGCGCAGCGTTTCGAGGGTGATGCCGCCGCTGGATTCGGTTTCGCAGCGTCCGGCCACCTTCTCGACGGCGCGGCGGGTCATCTCGGGCGTGAAGTTGTCGAACATGATGCGGTCGACACCCCCTGCGGCGAAGACCTCGTCGATATCCTCCAGCGTGCGGACCTCGCACTCGATCGGGAGGTTCTTGCCCTTGGCCCGGAGGTATTCGCGGGCGCCGGTGATGGCCTTCTGAATGCCGCCGGCGAAGTCGATGTGGTTGTCCTTCAGCAGGATCATGTCGAAGAGTCCCATGCGGTGGTTCTCGCCGCCGCCCAGCTTCACGGCCATCTTGTCCAGCACGCGCATGCCGGGCGTCGTCTTGCGCGTATCGAGGACCCGGGTGTGGAGCCCCTCGAGGCGTTTGACGTAGACGGCCGTCTGGGTGGCCACGCCGCTCATGCGCTGCATGATGTTCAGTACGATGCGCTCGGCCTGCAGCAGCGAGCGGAGGCGTCCCGAGACGTAGAAGGCCACGTCGCCGGGTTTCACGCGGTCGCCGTCGTTGAGCACCTGTTCGAGGTGCATCTCGGGGTCGAGGCGGTGGAAGACGATCCGTGCAATTTCGATGCCGGCGATCGTCCCCTCCTGCTTGCACAGCAGGCGCATGCGTCCGTGTTCGTCGGCGGGGATGCAGCAGAGCGACGTGTGGTCGCCGTCGCCGATATCCTCCTTGATGCAGAGTTCGATCAATTCGTCCACAAAGGGTCTGTATTCGGGCTTCATCTTTCGTGCATGTTTATGGTTTCGCCTGCAAAGTTAACACTTCGCAGGCGAACTCCATCCCCCGGAGGGTTATTTTTTTACCAGCAGCCGGCCGTCGTACTCCACGCGGTAGCTGCCCAGCCGGGGTACGTCGCACGAAAAGCTCATGTGGCAGAGGATGTCGCTGACGGCTCCTTCGATCTGGGTGAGCGTATAGGCGGGCATGTCCTGATAGCTGTAACCGCCGCCCTCCTGGTTCGGGAGCTGGACTTGCGGCACCCAGTTGTCGGCCGTGTAGGAGAGCGAGGCCCCCTGGCCGGCGGTGTAGGGGAGGCGGTAGAGGCGCATCTCGAGGGCCGGCATGGCGGCGGCGAAGCGCGTCTGGTGCATGTAGATGACCAGCGTCTCGCCGCCGGCGAACTCGAACCATGCTTCGGGATCGGTGTAGGTCGAGCCGTCGGTCGTGTTGGTCACCTTGGCCGTTCCGTAGAAGTGCATGTTCCGTCCGGAGTAGACGCCGTCGACGATCTCGGGATTGCTCGTCGCGTACTGGACGCCATCTTCGGCTTCGTCGTTGCAGGCGGCCAGCGCAAAGGCCGCAAAGCTCAGCAGCAGCAGTTTTTTCAGCATGTTCAATCGATGTTTAGGGTTAAGGTAATGCCGAAGGTACGGGGGCGTCCGCGCTGGACGAACTCGTTGCCCATCGACTTGAAATAGAATACGTTGTAGGTTGTTCCGGCCAGGTTGCGCCCCCACAGGCCGAGCGACCACCGGCGGTGTTCCAGCCTGAGCGAGGCATTGACGAGGGCGTAGACGGGCTCTTCGAGCGAATTCTCCTCGTTCCACTGAATGGGCCCCGCCCCCTCGACACCGGCCTGCAGCACCACGTCGCCCAGCCACTCGACTCCCGTCGGATGGCTCCACGTGGCGCGGGCCGCGAAGGTGTGCTGCGGGGCGTAGGGGACCCGCTTGCCGGCATAGTCGTTCAGTCCGCTGCGGTAGCGGCGGAAGCGGGCGTCGGTGTATCCGTAGCTGACGTTGAGGTCGACTTCGCGGCGGATGGTGGTCTGGAGCGAGATCTCGGCGCCGCAGCTGCGCGTGCGGCCGGCATTGGTCATCATGCGGCCGGTGGCCTGCCCCTCGGGGAAGACCGTCAGCTGCTGGTTGCGCACGTCGATCCAGAAGAGGGCGAAGTCGCCGCGGACGGCCCCCTCCAGACACGAGAAGTGGCCTCCGAACTCGTAGTTCCAGCTGTATTCGGGCTTGTACGACATCAGGTCGGGCTCCTCGTAGGTGAGTCCCGAGACCATCAGCCACTTGATCTTCTCCTGCAGGATGTCGGAGAACATCTGCGTATTGAACCCTCCGGCCTTGTATCCGCGCGAGACCGAGAGGTAGAGGTTGCGGTTCGGGTCGAAGGCGTAGAGCAGCGAGACCTTGGGCAGCACCTCGAGGTAGGAGTGGGCCACCCGGTTCGTGTTGTCGATGGCGATGTGTTGCGGAATGGGGTCGCCGCCTCGGATGCTGAGCGTATAGTCCATCGTGGCCTGGCTGCGGTAGCGGAGGGCCGTGCGTTCGAAATCGGCGCGGATGCCGGCCGTCAGGTGCCAGCGTCCGAACGTCAGGCGTGATTCGTGGTAGAGTGCGGCGCCCCAGGCCGGCATCCGGAACTCGGATGAGAGCAGCAGTTCGTCCGCATCCATCGCATAGTGCAGGTCGGGGGTCGAGTTGGCGTTGTCGAGGATCAGCCGCTCGATGCCCGTGCGCTTGAAGTTGACCGGGGCATCCATCGTCTCGTGGCGGTAGAAGCCGAAGGCGCCGAAGAGCCATCCGTAACGCTCCGATCCGCGCGAACGGATGACGAGATCCTCCGTCAGGTCGTGTTCGCGGATGGCCTGCCGCAGCGTGAAGTAGGAGAGCGGCGTGAAGTCCTGGTCGAGCGTCATGGCATCGTCGATGTACTGGTAGCTGGTGATCGACGAGAGGCTGTACCGCGGGGCGTCGTAGCGCACGGTGAGTCCGTCGCTGATCGACGTGCGGGTGTAGCCGCAGGGGTCGTTGTAGGCGATCTCTCCGGGGCGGATCACCGTTTCATCCCCCTCGACGATCGCTTCGCCGGTGTAGGCATAGGGGTACCCGCCCTGTTCGAGGCGCGTGACGGCGAGCGTGTTGTCGAGCCGTACGCCGCGGCGGTTGTCCCACTGCACCTTCCAGCGGCCGCCGGCCTGGCGTTCCCAGTCGCACTTCTTGTGCGTATAGTCGTTTTCGAAGAGTCCGTCCGAACGGGTGTAGAATCCCGTCACGGCGAATCCTACGTTTTCTCGCGGGCGGGTGTAGGCCGAGGCGCGCAGCCGCATCGTATTGCCGCTGCCGTACTCGGCCCAGAGGCGCACCCCTTCGTACGTAAGCGGCGAGAGGGTGTAGACGTTGACCACGCCGCCCATCGTGTTGCGGCCGTAGAGGGTCGACTGCGGACCGCGCAGCACCTCGATGCGTTCGATGTCGGCCAGTTCGGTGTCGAACGAGTTCTTGTTGAGCAGCGGGACGTTGTCGATGTTCATGCCGATGACCGGCTGGTCGATGCGGGCGCCCAGACCGCGCACGTAGATCGACGAGGTCATGCGCGAACCGTAGTCCGGGACGTGGAAGTTGGGGACCGTCAGCGAGATCTCCTTCAGGGCGGTGATGCCGCCGCGTTCGACGGCGCGGCTGCCGAGGATCGTCGAGGCCACGGCCGTCGAGCGCAGCACGGGCCCCTGCTTGATGGCCGTCACCTGCACGCGGTCGACGACGATCGTCGTATCGGCCATTTCGGCTTCGGATGTGGCGGCGGAAGCGGGTCGCGAGGTGCTCTCCGTTGCGGGGCGTTCGGCCGGTTCCGGCCCGGACGTGGCCCGGAGCGGGGCGGCAGTGCCCAGTGTGAACAACAGGAGCGGTGTGAGGAGTCTTCGTAGCTGCATCGTGCGGTCGTGATCTCGGTTTCGGCTTTATCGGCGTTTTTCGGCTGCAAAGTAACGTTTTTATTTCGGATGCCGCAATCCTAATTTATGAGGAGCGGCGGCCGCAAGCTGTATCGGGGGCCGGAGTCCGTCCGGATCCGTGTTTGTCGGGGCCGGAGTTCGTCCGGATCAGAGTTCGTCCGGATCGACCAGCCCCTCGGTCAGGGCATAGACCACCAGTCCGGCCACCGTGCGGATGCCGAGCTTCTCCATGAGGTTGCGGCGGTGGGAGATGACCGTCGTCAGACCGATTCCCAGCCGGTCGGCAATCTCCTTGTTGATCAGCCCCCGGGCCACGAGTGTCAGCACCTCGGTTTCGCGTTCGGAGAGGCACTGCGAGGCGGCGGCACGGTCGGGCAGGGCGTGTTCGGGACGCCGCACGCGGCGCTGCATCTGCACCAGCGCATGGACGAACTCCTCCTCGTCGGTGCGCATGTCGAGGCTGTGCATCCCCAGGCAGGGGCGGCCGTTGGTCAGGACGATCGTGCGGTGGCAGCGTTCGCGGAAGAACGGGGCGTGAGCCGCGAAGAGCTGCCCGGCCACGAAGCAGTGGATGAAGCGGTCGGGATCCGCCGCCAGGTACTCCGCGAAGCTGCGAAAAAGCTCCACCGAGGCCTGCGGGACGACCTTCTCGAGGATCGACCGCAGCCCCGTCCCCACCAGAATGTTCGAGGTCAGCACGGCGATTGCCGGCGATTGCCGGGCTCCCGGCATGGGCGCCGGGGACGGTTCGGGGTGAGGGATGTGTTGTGTTTGCGAGGGGTGGAGAGAGGCGTGGTCCGGCATCCGGTCCGGGTGGCTTGAGGCGGACATCGCTATTCGTGGTGATAGGGTTCGTTGTTCAGAATGGTGAAGGCGCGGTAGATCTGTTCGGCGAAGATCGCCCGCACGATCTGGTGCGAGAAGGTCATGCGCGAGAGCGAGAGTTTGGCGTCGGCCCGGGCGTAGACCTCCTCCGAGAATCCGTACGGGCCGCCGATGATCAGAACGAGGCGTTTCACGCCGCTGTTCATCCGCTTCTGGAGCCATCGTGCAAACTCCGTCGAGCTGTACTCCGTGCCCCGTTCGTCGAGCAGCGTCACGAAGTCGCCGTCCGTCAGCTGGCGCAGGATGGCCTCTCCTTCGGCCGTCTGCTGCTGCTTGATGCTCAGGCTCTTCGTGTTGCGGACATCGGGAAGCGTCGTCACCGCGAAGCGGCAGTAGTGGTTCACCCGCCGCACGTAGAGTTCGACCAGCGCCGCGATCTCCTTCGAGTCGGTCTTGCCGACGACGATCAGTTCGATGTTCATGCCTACTGCGGGATTCGTTTCCTCTCTTCTCTCTTATGCCGTTTCGCTTTTTCCGGTCGTTTGGGGGGCCGATTGGACTAAAGGTCGCTGTTCCACTCGCCGGCGGCATCGGAGTAGATCACCGGACGCGACTTCTCGACCGACTTGAGCCACTCGTAGGCCTTGTACATGTTGTAGCCGTTGCCCGACGGGCAGCCCAGTTCGTAGGCGATCACGCAGGTGAAGTTGCGCGAACGGTAGTACATCGCCTTCACCCGTTCGAGGTATTCGTCGACCAGCCGCGGATCGTTCGACGGCGTACCGCCGACACGACGGTCGTCGCGCTTCTCCGGGGCATCGATCGCCGCGCGGTCGATCACGTAGAGCCCCAGTTCGTCGCACACCTCGTAGAACCAGGCCGGCTGCGGACAGCTCGGGCAGATCGTGTTCTTGCCCTTGGCCCTCAGTGCCTTGAGTTCGGCGAGGGTGGTCTTGCGGTCGGCCGCGGCGTCGTATGCCGCCTTGACCAGGCGGAGCTCCTTGCCCAGGCGCATGATCCGTCCGTCGACGAGCTCCGTCTTGCCGAAGCCGATCTTCAGGGGCATGTACTCCTTGTAGACGCCGTTGCGGCGCGTGAAGAGCATCACGCGGTAGAGGGGCGGATTCTTCGAGCCGGCCTCCCACTTGTTTTCATAGGTGTGGTAGATGAAGGGGCTGTAGCGCACCGTGTCGGTCGAACGTCCCGGGATGGTGATCTCCGTCATGTTGAAGTCGAGCAGCTTGCCCTGCGGCGAGTAGATGTCATATCCCACGGTGACGGGCTCGTCGTAGTTGTAGGCGTTGCAGGCGATGATCTTCAGGTCGAGCATGCCGAAGTCGCGGCCGAGCGTGTCGGGCACCAGGGCGATCTCGAAATCGGCAATCGAACGCTTGTTCTGGTAGTAGAGGTAGCTCCCCTCGAAGAGCGGCCTGCCGGAGGCCTCTCCGTCGATGGGCAGGCTGCGGGCGTGGATCAGCACCCGGAAGCTGTTCTTCCCTTCGCGGGCCCAGGGCGAGATGTCGAACTCGGCGGGGGTCTTCGGATCGTCGACCTCGGCCACGGGCTGGTCGTTGAGCCACAGCGAGTAGCCCGACCCGGGATTCTCGAGGTGGAGGAAGATGCGGCCGTCGGTCCAGGCAAAGGGGATCTCGGTCTCGAAACCGTAGAAGGCGCGGATGTCGCCCTGGGATTCGACGATCAGTTCGGGTCGGAACTCCATCCAGTATCCGCCGGCCTGGCGGTTGCGGGCATCGGCGTCGTGGCGGGCGTCGTAGGGGACCACCTCGGTGCGGTAGATGCGGCCGGCCTTGCCCATCGGAACGGCGGTTTGCTCCTCCTGGGCCGCGACCGTCAACGTACAGGCTGCCAGTGCAGCCGTCCATAGCGTTCGTTTCATCGTGTGATGGGATATATATCTCGGACAAAGGTACTTTTTTTTTGTCAAATCGCAAATTATGGCTAACTTTGGCAATTCGGAAAAACGTGTGAACTGAATATCCCCATATGAAAACGCAGAGAATTTCGGAAATCCTGAAAGCGGGTGTCGTCGACACCGACATTGTCGTCAAAGGTTGGGTGCGCACCAAGCGCGGCAACAAGAACGTGGCCTTCATCGCCATGAACGACGGATCGTGCGTCAATAACATACAGGTAGTGGTCGATCTGGCCAAGATCCCCGAGGAGCAGCTCAAGCCCGTCACGACGGGTGCCTGCATCCGGGTCGACGGCCGGCTGGTGGCTTCGCCCGGTGCCGGACAGGGCGTCGAGGTGCAGGCCGAGCGGATCGAGATCTACGGTACGGCCGATCCCGACAGCTACCCCCTCCAGAAGAAGGGTCACTCGCTGGAGTTCCTGCGCGATATCGCCTATCTGCGCCCCCGGACCAACACCTTCGGCGCCGTGCTGCGTATCCGCCACGCCATGGCCTACGCCATCCACCAGTATTTCAACGACCACGGCTTCTACTATTTCCATACGCCGATCATCACCGCTTCGGACTGCGAGGGTGCCGGTGCCATGTTCCAGGTGACGACCCTCGACCTGAACAACCTCCCGAAGACCGAGGATGGAAAGGTCGACTATACGAAGGACTTCTTCGGCAAGTCGTGCAACCTGACCGTCTCGGGACAGCTCGAGGGTGAGCTGGGCGCCCTGTCGCTGGGCCGCATCTACACCTTCGGCCCGACGTTCCGCGCCGAGAACTCCAATACGCCGCGTCACGCTTCGGAGTTCTGGATGATCGAGCCCGAGGCCGCCTTCTACGACCTGGAGGACAACATGGAGCTGGCCGAGGACTTCCTCAAGTACCTGATCCAGTATGCGCTGGACCACTGCATGGAGGACCTCGAGTTCATGAACAAGATGTGGGACAAGGGGCTGATCGAGCGCCTCAAGTTCGTGCTGCACAACGAGTTCAAGCGGCTGGACTACACCGAGGGCATCGAGATCCTCAAGGCCTCGGGCCGCAAGTTCGAATTCCCGTGCGACTGGGGCTGCGACCTGCAGTCGGAGCACGAGCGCTACCTGGTCGAGGAGCACTTCAAGCGCCCGGTGATCCTGATCAACTACCCGAAGGATATCAAGGCCTTCTACATGAAACAGAACGACGACGGCAAGACCGTACGCGCCATGGACGTCCTCTTCCCGGGCATCGGCGAGATCATCGGCGGTTCGGAGCGCGAGGCCGACTACGAGAAGCTCAACCGCCGCGTCAAGGAGCTCGGCATGAACGAACGCGAACTGTGGTGGTATCTCGATACGCGCCGCTGGGGCTCGGCTCCCCACTCGGGCTTCGGCCTGGGCTTCGACCGGCTGCTGCTCTTCGTCACGGGCATGACCAACATCCGTGACGTGCAGCCCTTCCCGCGTACGCCGCTGCACGCCGATTTCTAGAACCTGTAACCGCCGTACGCCGCTGCGGACGGGCCGTCGGGTCCGTCCGCAAGGCTTTCGGGGGTGCAGAACCGAACCGTGAGACCCGAACAAACCCGAAAATGAAGGAACCAAATTGGAAGTAGATTCTTAATTTGGATTCGCTATGGCAATCAATCAGAAACAGGTACTTTCGCTTCAACAGAAGCTCTCTCCGCAGCAGATTCAGATGATCAAGCTGCTGGAGCTGCCCACCGTGCAGCTCGAACAGCGTATCAAGCAGGAGATCGAGGACAACATCGTCCTCGAAGAGGAGGAACGAACCCCCGAGGACGAGGATCAGCAGCCGCAGGAGATCTCGGTCGACGAATATCTGCGCGAGGACGAAACACCCTCCTACAAGAGCCACGTCAACAACTTCTCGAAGGATGACAAACAGCGTCCGGTCTATCTGACCGAGGGGCGTTCGCTGCAGGAGTATCTTGTCGAGCAGCTGGGCTTCCGCAATCTCTCGGAACGCGACATGCGGCTGGCGGTCTATCTGGTCGGCAGCATCGACGAGGACGGCTATCTGCGCCGCGATCTGGAGTCCGTGGCCGACGACATCGCTTTTACGATCGGAATCGAGACCTCGGCCGAGGAGCTGGAACGCATCCTGAAGATCATCCACGAACTGGAGCCGGCCGGTATCGGGGCCCGCGATCTGCGCGAATGTCTGCTGCTGCAGCTGGATCAGCTGGAGCTCAATACGCCGGCACGCAGGCTGGCCCGGAAGATCCTGACCGACTACTTTGACGAGTTCGTCAAGAAGCACTACGAGAAGCTGATGGCGCGTCTGCAGGTCTCCGAGGATGAGTTCCGCGAGGCGATCGCCGAGATCCGCCACCTCTCGCCCAAACCCGGCAACCTCTATGCCGAGGGCGGTACGGATACGACGCCCTATATCATTCCGGACTTCATCCTCGACTATCAGGACGGCCACTTCAACCTCTCGATGAACTCCTATAATGTTCCCGAGGTGCGGGTCAACCGCCGCTATGTCGACATGATGCGCGACATGGTGGGGCCCGACGGCAAGGTCAAGGCGCAGGATCGCGAGGCGCTGCAGTTCGTCAAGAGCAAGCTCGATTCGGCCAAGTGGTTCATCTCGGCCATCAAGCAGCGCCACGATACGCTGATGCGCACGATGCAGGCCATCCTGGACTACCAGCAGGAGTACTTCAAGGACGGCGACCGTTCGAAACTCCGCCCGATGATCCTCAAGGACATTGCCGACCGTACGGGGCTGGATGTATCGACCATCTCGCGGGTGGTCAACAGCAAGTATGTCCAGACGCAGTTCGGCATCATCCTGCTTAAGTCGCTCTTCTCGGAGGCGATGCAGACCGAATCGGGCGAGGAGGTGTCGAGTTACGAGATCAAGCATATCCTTCAGCAGTGCATCGACGAGGAGGACAAGCGCCACCCGCTGACCGACGAGACGCTGATGGATATCCTCAATTCGAAAGGCTATCGCATCGCCCGCCGGACGGTGGCCAAGTATCGTGAGATGCTGGGTATTCCGGTCGCCCGTCTGCGCAAGCAGATCTGATTGGCGGCGGGGTGCGGGTCCGGAGTCGGGCCCGGAAATGGAGCGGCGAGTGATCCGGCTGTCCACCAGGCGCATGGGCCGGGAGACCAGAGAACCGTGCGATCCGGGGGCAGAGAGTTGCGTGATGCGGGAGGATGAGAGAGCCTCGCGATCCGGGGGCAGAGAGCCATGTGACGAGGGTGGACGAGAGAAGCCATGCGATCCGGGGCCAGAGAGCCGTGTGATCCGGGAGGCAGAGAGTCGCGAGATGTGGGAGGACGGAGAGCCGTGTGATCCGGGAGAACGAGAGAGCCATGCGATCCGGGTGGGTGGGAGACCGTGCAGGACCGGACTGGAAATTTGCGTCGGAAGCCGGGAAAGGGAGGACCTTTTACGGATGGGGCGCAGCAATGATGGAAATATTGATGAATTACCGAAAAATAGCCAATACGCTTTCGTGGGTGTTGCATCCCTTCCTGCAGCCGATCTACCTGATGGTGGTGCTGCTGACGATGACCACCTTTGCCCACTATCCCGTCGGGGTGAAGTTCTACCTGATGTGGGTGGTGGTACTCTATGCGATCATCATCCCGTTCCTGGCACTCGGGGTGCTGCGTTCGCTGGGGCGGATCTCCAGCTTCAAGGTCGATGACCGTCGCGAACGCATCTGGCCGCTGCTGATCGGAACGGCGTGTTATGTACTTTGTGCGCTGACCTTCGCGAAGATTCCGTCGGCGATCTTTCTGCGCAAGTTCATGGTGGCGGCGGCCTGTTGCGAGGCGATGTGCCTTGTGGTGTCGCTGCGCTGGAAGATCAGCCTCCATCTGACGGGTATGGGTGCGCTGGTGGCACTGCTCGTGGTGATGAACATCGTCGGGGTGGGCAACATGCTGCTCCCGCTGATGGTGACGATTCTCTGTGCCGGAGCCCTGGCCTCGGCACGGCTCTATCTCGGCTGTCACAACGGGGCGCAGGTTCTGGCCGGATTCTGCGGCGGTTTTGCCGTGGCGCTGCTGGCCGTGCTGTTCCTGTAGAATGACAGCCGGGTTGATTTATCCCCGTTGTCAACAAGAAAATCCGAAAAACGAAGAAGGGAAGATAGAGATGTCTTCTCTTCTTCGTTTTTTGCATGTTCATGGCTGTTTTGCACGGTGTGTGCGCACACACCGTGTATAAATGTATGATTGTTTCAATCAGATGTACGCTATTTTCACCTCTTCGTCACCGGGTACCTTAATTTTGTACTACCATTATACCAACCTGTTACCATGAAATGACGAAACTGAGACGCTGACGGCCATTCGAATCTCGAATTGGCTCGAGAACTAACTGCAACCTAAACTAATCTGTATGAACAAAACTACTAAGCTAACGGATTCCGGAACGGAGCGGTGTGGCTTTTTGCTGCTATTATCGTTCGTTCTGGTCTTGTGTGTCCTGCCGGTCAAGGAGGGTATCTCCGCGCCTGTGGGAGCGACTCCTCCGGCCAAGGCGCAGGCCGGAAAGGAGTATCGCATTACGGGCTCTGTTGTCGATCCGACGGGTCTCCCGATCATTGGGGCCAACGTCATTGTGCAGGGAACAACGATTGGAACGACAACCGATGTGAAAGGCGCTTTTACACTGGACGTGCCTCCCAAGGGAGCTATTCAGGTCTCTTATCTGGGTTATCGGACGCAAACGATTGCCCTTACCGGGCAGACCCAATATATTGTTACGTTGCATGAGAATCCCACAACATTGCAGGATGTTGTGGTGGTTGGTTACGGAGTGCAACGCAAGGAGAGTGTTGTGGGTGCCATTTCTCAGGTAAAGGGAGATGCTCTGGTCGATGCCGGAGTGTCGAACATTACGAATGCTTTGGCCGGAAAGCTCTCCGGTGTGACTACGATCCAGACTTCGGGACAGCCTGGTCAGAATGATGCCGAGATTCTGATTCGAGGCGTGTCGAGCTTCAGCAACTCGAATCCGTTGGTGTTGGTCGACGGTGTCGAACGTGATTTTTCAACGATCGATCCCCAGGAGGTTGCCAATATTTCGGTTTTGAAGGATGCCTCGGCAACTGCCGTGTTCGGAGCCAAGGGTGCCAATGGTGTCATCATCGTGACAACCAAGAGCGGTCAGGAGGGAAAGCCCAAGATGGATTTCTCGTTTTCGACCGGTTTTGCAGTCCCGATAAACACCCCTGAGCATATTGATTCCTACCGTACGATGTCGTTGATGAACGTGGCCAAGATGAATGACCAGCAGTTCTCGTCATTGACTTCTCAGGAGATTCTCAACGAGTATCGTCACCCTTCGACCCGGCTCAATTCGTTGCGTTATCCCGATGTCAACTGGCTCGACGAGATGACCGATTCGTTTGCATCGACGATCAATGCCAACTTCAATATTCAGGGAGGTACGCGTTTCGTGAAATATTTCGCCTCGGTAGGCTATGCGCACGAAGGTTCGATCTTCAAGGGAATCCAGGATGGAAAAGTCGATTCGCGCTATTATTACAACCGCTTCAACTACCGGGTGAATCTTGATTTCAACGTCACTTCGTCAACCACCGTATCGTTCAAACTGGGCGGCAATGTGGGGATCAAGAACAAGCCCCAACCCCAGGATGGAGATGACGGTATGTGGAAATACATATTTGGCAGCAGTACGGCCAAATATCCGATGTACTATCCTTCGTGGGTGCTTGAGGAGGTTCCCGACCTGGATTATCCCGATGCAACGGGAGACCGCCTGATCAGCGAGGCCGACCAGACGACCGGAAACCCCTATTATCAGATGATGCGCGGCCGTTTTATTCAGTTGACGGATTCGAAACTCTTTTCGGACCTGATCATCAATCAGAAGCTTGATTTTATTACGAAGGGGCTTTCCGTGCAGGGCAAGGTCTCGTTGAGCACCTATTACAAATATACGACCCTGCGTACGGAGTACGACCGTCCGGCCTGGTATCTGGATTTCGACAAGATCGGGACCGATGAGAATCCCTGGCGGCGGACCGGCGACAACGGGTATCTCTATGTTCCCAATCCGATGTACACGACGGCGGGCAATGCGCTGCAGGATGGCTATTATCTGGATCTTTACTACGATCTTTCGCTCAATTACAACCGCACATTCGGCCGTCATACCGTTACCGGACTCTTCCTTTTCAACCGTCAGGAACAGGATAAGGGATCCGATTTCCCGTATTACAACGAGGCGCTTGTCGCACGTGCGACGTATGATTTTGCGCATAAATACCTCGTCGAACTCAATATGGGCTATACGGGTTCGGAGCGGTTTGCCCCGGGAAACCGTTTTGGATTCTTCCCTTCGGGCGCCGTGGGTTGGGTGCTTTCCGAGGAGCGCTTCTTTGAACCGCTGAAACCCTGGTTCAGCAAGTTCAAGATCCGCTACTCGCAGGGTCTGGTAGGTAGCGACTACGCCAACAACCGATGGCTCTACATGAGCGAGTATTCGAAGGATGGCAACGGCCATATCGTGGAGGACAAGATTGCCAACAGTTCGGTTCAGTGGGAGCAGGCCATGAAGCGCGATCTGGGTATCGAGATGGGCTTTTTCAACGACGATCTTCATCTGACGGTCGATCTGTTCGACGAGAAACGAACCAAGATGCTGATTTCCGTGGACAACACCACGCCGATGTGGATCGGAAACACCTCCAAGGAGTTGAACAAGGGTGAGATCAAGAAACACGGTCTGGAACTCGAACTCTCCTATCGGAAACAGCTCAACCGCGACTGGACGCTGTTTGCCGGAGGAAACTTCTCGTTCAACGAGAACCGTATTCTCTATACGGATGATCCGCTCTATGCCCTGCCTCATCAAAAGGAGATCGGAACGGCTCTGGGAGCCCAGTTGAGCGGAGCCTATCTGATCGGCAACGGTTATCTGACCTCCGTGGATGACATTCACAGCAATTTCCTGCCGGGTTCGGTGAGCGACGTCGTCGTGGGCGACTACAAGTTCCTCGATTTTACGGCTGACGGCAAGATCGACAAGGATGACCTTGCCCGTATGGAGGGTTCGATCTATCCGCCCATTGCCTATGCATTCAATGCCGGCTTCAGATGGAAGGGTCTGGATGTGAATATTCTCTTTCAGGGCTATGCGAAGAAGTGGGTCAATTTCGATCAGATGTACGAGTGGGAGTTCTATAAGGGCAACTACCGTACGCACCTTTCGTCGCTGGATTATTGGTCGCCGTCGAATCCTGGCGGAAACCACGCTGCGGTACACTATTCGTCATCGAATTTTGCCAATATGAGCTGGTCGGGTTATAACGAGAGTGCCACGACGGGCGGTTACAATGCCAAGCTGCAGGGACGTTCGTGGCGTCGGGCCGACTTCCTGCGACTCAAGGAGGTTTCGATCAGTTATACCTGGAGAGGTCCCAAGATCAATCGCGCGCTGGGGGTTCAGGCCCTGAAGGTGTATGCCACGGGTAATAACCTGCTGACCTTTACGGATCTGCTCGAAGGTGATCCCGAAAGCAAGTACCTGGTGTGGGGTCAGTATCCGCAGATGATGACGATCAAACTGGGTCTTCAGGTTTCGTTCTAATCCTAAATCCTAAATGACAATGAAAACCGGAAAAGAGATATTGAAGCATCTGTTTATCGGATCGGTGATGCTCTTTATGGCAGTCGGGATGACGTCGTGCCTGGAGGAGTATCTGGATAAGGCGCCGGATGCCGGACTCGATGAAAAGGAGGTCTTCTCGAAATACGCCAACTTCAAAAGTTATTTTTATGCGGTCTACGACGGAGCCAATTTCAACATCAAGGCTCATTATCCGTTGTGGTTTGCGGGCAACAATCAGAAATTCACGATGGAGGCCTTGACCGACATCTGCGACATGACCCGTATTCAGCGGTGTCAGCCCGGAAAGATGGGAGATGGTTCGCAGGTGACGTGGGCCGTGGGGTACAACTCGGATGCAGCCTCGAAAACGGCCAAAGTGCCTTATTCGTGGAAGGTGATCCGAGTCTGCAACATGGCCATCGAAAAGATCGACATGCTGCAGGATGCTACCGAGCGCGAGAAGGAGGATCTGCTGGCTCAGGCCTATTTCGTGCGGGCCTATGCCCATTTTGAGCTCTTCCGCCTGTATGGATCGCTGCCCTACATTGACAAGGTGCTGGGGTCGGATGACGAATGGGATCTGCCCCGACTGTCGGATTACGATTATTGCCAGCGGGTGGCTGCCGATTTCAAGACTGCGGCCGAACACTTCGACAAGGCGGGGCTCATGCGGCGTGATCCGGCCTCGGGATCGGGCCATTTGGCGGCTCCCGATCAGGACAAGCCCAATGGCGTGACGGCCCTGGCCATGCGGGGGCGAGCCTTGCTCTATGCGGCCAGCCCGCTGAGCAACGCTCAACAGGACAAGACCCTCTGGGAGGAGGCGGCCGTTGCCAACTGGGAGGCTTATCAGGCTGCCTATGAGTATGGCTATCGGCTGCTCTCGAAGGCGGAATATACCAAGAACTTCTATGGAACGAAGTATACCAATGAGCAGCTCTGGGGGTATTCGACGGGGAGCACGACCAACTATAACAACGAGCGTGTTCAGGCATTTGTTCCGTATTGTTTCTCGAATAACGGCTTCAGTTCGGGACAGTGCCCGACGCAAAATTTCGTGGACAAGTTCGAGACGGCAGGCGGATATCCCCTCAATACGCCCGAAGAGCGGGCCGTGGCGGAGGCCGCCGGTGAATACAACGAACAGAATCCCTTTGTCAACCGGGATCCGCGTTTTGATTTCGTCGTGATTTATAATCAGAAACCGCTTCGGGGCTATGGCAATGCTTCGCTTTATGTCAATGAAGACGGAAGTCTGCCGTCGGGATCGTTGCTCAAGAAGAAGGACAACAGCACGGACGGTGTTTCGGAGACCTATTACTACGAACAGAAGCGTACGGGCAATCTTTCGAACAAGGGTGAACAGAACGTGATCCTTACGGATCCGATCATTCGTCTGGCCGAGGTGCTGCTCAACTATGCTGAGGCGGCCAACGAGGCCTGGGGACCGACGGGTGCGGCTCCGGGGGCCGATATGACGGCATTGGATGCGTTGAATGCGGTGCGGGCACGGGTTGACATGCCTCCCGTACATGCTGAATATACCGGCAGCACGGAGGCGCTCCGCCCGCGGATCAAGAACGAACGGGCCGTGGAACTCTGTTTCGAGGGCTATCATTATTACTGCGATATTCGTCGGTGGAAGGATGCCCCGGATTTGGGCCGGACGCGCCTGATGGGCATGCGGGTGACCAAACTCGCTGCCGGAGCCTCGGAGGCTTATCCTACGGGATTCCGTTACGAACGTTTCGAATTGCCTTCAAACCGACAGATTGCCTGGAAGAACGATGGCATGTACTACATTCAATTCCAGACGAGTGATCTGTTGAAGATGAAGAACTATATTCCCAACGAAGCGTGGTAGTGTCAATCGTAAAGAGAGAGATTATGAAACATACAATATCTTTAAAATCGAAATTCCGTACATGGCCGTGCCTGTTGCTCGTTGCTTTGTTGGGGACGTGCAGTCCGTTGGTTCAGGTGCGTGCGGCAGAGCCTCGGAAGGTTGACATCGCCTTGACGATTGTCGACCGCGACGGCCAGGCCATTCCTCAGGCCGAGGTCTCGGTGAACGAAGGAGAAATGCATTTTACGACCGATGAAGACGGCCGGGTTCGCTTCACCGCCTCGGTACGCGATATGGTCTCCATTTCGAAGGAGGGTTATACGCCGAGTCATGCTCAGGCCGGAACTCTTGTGGAGTCCGGGAAGGTGATTCTTTCCGATGAACTGCTGTTGGCCAGTGAGTCTGATGAATTGCCATTACCTTTCGGTTTGCAGAAACAACGTTGGTCGGTGGGCAGCACCATCGTTATCCGGGGCGAGGAGCTGGAGAAGTATTCTTCGACCGACATCCGAAATGCCCTGACGGCCATTGCCGCCGGCGTGGAGGTCACCGAGCGGTTCGGAGGACCGGGTGTCAATCCCCTGGAGCATATCGGCCAATATGGGGCGTCGACACGCGTGTCGGTCACTTCGCGAGGCAATCAGATGATCTATATGGTCGACGATATTCCGGTGCAGATCGACGAAACGCCGCTTGATCCTCAACAGATCGAGTCGATTACGATCGTACGGGATGTCCTGGAGAAGACAATGTACGGGCCTTCGGCGGCCAATGGCATTGTCTACATCCGCACCAAACGTGGCAAATACAACGATCGGTATCTGAACGTTGAGGTGGAGGGCGGTGTCAATACGGTGGATCGCATGCCGGAGTATGTAGACGGTGCGGATTATGCTCGGTTGAACAATATTGCCCGCAACAACAGCGGTCTGGAGATGCTCTATTCGCGGGACGATGTGGCGGCCTATGCACGGAATGATGCTTATGACAAGTGGCATCCGAGTGTGAACTTCCGTGACATGATGCTCAAGAACACGATGTATTACACGAAGGCCAATGTCTCGTCGGGAGGAGGCAACGATTACCTGCGTTATTTTGCCTATCTGGGCTATGCCGGAGAGGACGATATCTACAAGATCGGACCGCAGGCCGGATACAATCGTGTGAATATCAATGCCAATCTCGATATCAAGCTGCACCGTTACATCAAGGCCCGTATCGGTCTGATTTCCACAATGGGTATCCGCCGCTCGGCCAATTACGGTTACAGTTCGAATTACTCGTCGGAAGACGCTTCATCGAATACGACGCTGGGTGTAACGGAGTTTCCCGACGTGATCAGCGATATCAATACGATTCCGGCCTTGTCGTTCCCGATTTATGCAAACAACGATCCTCAGCTCGAATCGCCGTGGTATGCCGTATCGTCGCTCTACAAGCAAAATCCGATTGCCAACATCCTCGAGAACGGAGCCTATACGGAGACGATTCGCAAGGGATTGGTCAATGTGGGTATTGATATCGATTTGTCGTTCCTTACGCCGGGCCTCAAGTCGATGAGTTACGGTGCCTACGACGCAACGAATCTCGTGCGCCTGGGTACGGCTGAGGATTATGCCGCCTATATTCTCAACAAGGGAATCGATGACAATGGCTATGATGCGATGATTCCCGAGCAGAGCAGCAGCCATAGCGTGAAGGCCATGTCGCAGAAGACGCGCCTGTTGGACTATTTTTCCAACCGCTTCTATTTCGTGCAGAAATTCTCGTACGATCGAACCTTCGGACGCCATGCCGTACAGGCTTCGGCCTCCTATCTGATTACGAAGCGCTCCCAGAAATTCATTACCGAGCATCGGCGTGAAATGGACTTTGCCTTTGGTGCCGGCTATGCCTATGATGGCCGATATCTGCTGCAGGCGGCCTGCAATCTGCAGGGTACCTATTCGTTGCTGAACAACCGCTGGTCGACCTCTCCCTCGGTAGGTCTGGGGTGGATCCTTTCGGAGGAGGAGTTTATGCGCGATGTGCGGGCCATTGATTTCCTGAAGCTGCGGGCCGAGGCCGGTATTCTTTACTATGACAGTGCCACTTCGGCCAATCGCGATGTGGATAACTACAAATGGGACAATTCGGGCCAGAAGTTTGGTCCGTATGCCAATAATCAATGGTTCGGCAGCACGGTGAGTGATGCTGTGGACCGTCTCTATCCCCAGATGCTCGGAAATCCGAATCTGCGGCTGGAGAGACGCAAAGAGCTGACTGTCGGAGTGGATGCATTGGCCTTCCGCCGCCGTTTGAATTTTTCACTGAGCTATTATAATATTTTGCGAGACGGCCCGATCTCGGAGCTGGAGAATATGTTGCCGCTTCTGGCCGGTGTGTCGGGCGGTTCTCTGTGGATGAATTACGAGAGGACGCGTTATCAGGGTTATGAACTCTCGCTGGGATGGCACGATCGCAGCGGTGACTTCTCCTATTCGATCGGTGGTTGGGCATCCGTGCAGGCCTCCAAGGTATTACGGGCCGATGAGCTCGCCTACAAGGAGGCTTATCGTTCGAAGGTCGGCTATTCGGATTCCGCCATCTGGGGCCTGCGTTGTCTGGGACAGTTCTCCTCGGATGAGGAGACGCTGCTTGTCCCGCAACTCTTTGATGACGAACTCAAGGCCGGAGATCTGAAATACGAGGATATGAACGGCGACGGTCAGATCGACGACAATGATTTCTGCGTGATCGGCAACTCGGTGCCGAAGCTGATCTATGGCGTGCACGTGAATCTGAAATATCGGGATTTCGACCTTACGGTGACCGGTACGGGACGGGCATTCTACGATTTGGCGTTGACGAATGACTATTTCTGGAACGGATGGGGTGACGGCAATTATTCGAAATATACGCGCGACCATGCCGGTGATCCGACGCATCCCCGCCTGACCTACAACAAGGTGAACAATAATTACAAGACGTCGACCTATTGGTTGGCTGACGGAGGTTTCTTCAAGATCCAGAGCCTTGAGCTGGGCTATGAATTGCCCGTGCGACGCCTGAATCTTTCGACGATTCGCCGCATGCGGATCTATCTGCGGGGGAACAATCTGTGTACCGTCTCGCAGATCAAGGATGTCGATCCCGAGGCCATGAGCTCGGGTCTGACAAACTACCCGCTCATGCGAACCTTCGTGGCCGGTATCAAGTTAACCTTCTAAAGTGATGACGATGAAACGATTCTATCAGATATTGACGATTGTCTCCGTGGGCGGACTCTGCGCCTGCAGCGATTTTCTGGATCCCTATCCTTCGGCGATCCGATCCGAGGAGTACGTGCTGTCGAATCCTACGACCATGCAGGGACTTATCGGGAAATGTTATGATTACATGTCGCAGAATTATGACAACAACGAAGGGGCCTATCTGGACTGTGCAACGGATAATGCCGTGCGGACCTCGACAACGGATGTGATTCGTCGATTTGCCATCGGTGTGACCAGTCCGACGAACGATCCGTTTCAGACCTATTGGGAGCGGGATTACCAGGGAATCTACAACACCAATATGTTTCTCAAGGACAACCGGGGCCTGAATATGCGTTATATGCTCGACGATCATCTGGACGAGCTGCTTCGCAATCGGCTTTGGGGAGAGGCCTATGCCCTTCGGGCCTGGTTCCAGTGGGATTTGTTGCAGAAGTTCGGCGGACGCGGTACGGACGGCCGGCTGCTGGGGTATCCGATTCTGCTCGAACCGATGAAGATTTGGGAGATGACTCCCGAAGAGATTCGCGATCTGACCGTGGAGCGCAATACGTATGATGAGTGTGTGGCTCAGATTCTTCGGGATTGTGATTCGGCCTACAAGTATCTGCCTGTTGCTCACCGCGACTTTCTGGTTCCCAATCAGGACGATCGACGGGTGCTCGGATCTCAGAACTGGGGCCGTATGGATGGTATCACAACCGTGGCCATCAAGGCTCTGGTCTATTTGACATGGGCCAGTCCCCGCTTCAATCCCGAGGGCGACATGACGCGTTGGCAGAAGGCTGCCGAATATGCCAAGCAGGTCATGGATTTCAAAATGACGGTCGACAACGTGTCGGGCGGTTTCTCGGTGAATCGTCAGGTTGACTGGTGCGACCCGAACAATCCGGAGATTATCTTCGCGTCGCGCTACAAGTCGGGTAACGACGATATGGAACGTGCTTTCTATCCGGGAGGCTTCCAGGGCAACGGTACGATGGGGGCGACTCAGGAGCTGGTCGATGCCTTTGGCATGGCCGACGGCTACCCGGTCGGCGAATCGCCCAATTACGCATATGATCCGGCCAATCCCTACGAGAACCGGGATCCGCGTTTTTACAGTGTTATTTTTTACAACAACCGTTCGGTGGTGACCGGAACCACGGGCAAAACCTATACGTTTGAGAACTGGACCAATGGCGGCAAGGATGCGGCCGAAACGAGTTCGAAGAATTCGCTGACGAACTATCACATCAAGAAATTCGTCTACATGGGGCTCAACTGGTCGGAAAGTTCCGTGAACCGGATGCCTCATTCGAAGTTCTTCATTCGTTGGGCACACATGGTGCTGGCTTTTGCCGAGGCTGCCAACCAGGTTGGAGGTCCGAATGCCCCCATTGACGGGTTGACCGCCAAGCAGGCTATTGCCTATCTGCGGAGCCGTACGACCTATGACGGTGCCGAGGGAATCATCGAGGATCCCTATTTGGATCAGATTGCCCTTTCGGGCAAGGAGGCGTTTGACCGTTTCCTGCGCAATGAAAGACGCATCGAAACCTGCTTTGAAGGAACCTGGTTCTTCGATCTGAGGCGTTGGTCAACGACGCTCGGAGACCTGAATCGCGATGTCCACGGTGTTGAGGTGACACGCAAGGATAACGGAGACTTCGAGTACAATTTCAACAAGGTTATCGAGACCCGGCTCTTTACCTCGGCCTATCTTCCTATCCCCTATAAGGAGATGCTGAATATCAAGGGAATGATCCAGAATGAAGGCTGGGAAAACTGGCAATAGAAAATATCAAACCGTTTATAACGACATGAAAAAATACCTGATCTTATCGTTAGCCTCCCTGTTGGGCCTGACTGCGTGCTACGACGACTATGTCAAGGATAATCCGACGCAGGCCGTAGGCTTTGCCAATCAGACCGATGTGCGTTCGGTGATTGTTGGCGAAGGAATGAAATTCTCGACGGGTGTGGCTTTGGGCGGCATCATTGAGAATGATCGCGACCGGCAGATCCGTTATGAGATCGACTATTCGTTGGTCAATGACGAAACCCTCTCGGCCATGAAGTCTCATCTGTTTACCTATATTCAGGACCTGTGTCGGCCGATCGATGCCCTGGAGGCCCTCTCTGCCGACGAATACCGGCTGTATCCCGACGGCGGAGTCGATGGGGTGGTGCTGATTCGCAAAGGTTCGCATTTGGGGCAGATCGTAATCAAGCTTGATTCGGTGAAGTTCCTGTCCGATGTATCACGGACGACTCCCCGTTTTGTCATTCCGTTCCGTCTGACAGCGGGGGATGAGAAGACCGGTCTGATCGAGGATCGGACGACCTCCGTGATCGGAGTTCGTTACGAGAACATGCTTTTCGGCAACTATTGGCATGGCGGAGAGACTGTCGTGTGTGACGCTTCGGGAGCCGAGGTGAACCGCATTCGCTATTACACCACCATTCCGCAGACCGATACGAAGGTGTGGACGCTGACCACGGTTGAACCGCTGGCCTTGACGGCCAATGCCGTGGGCGGCGAGCTCAACGGGAACGACGCTCAGTTGAAAATCATCCAGGGCGAGAACGGTCAGATTACCGTAGCGGCGGTTGATGGCGCCCGTTACGAGGTGCAGCCCGACGGTGAGTGCTCGTTTAACCGGGCCAAACTGCTGCAGGAGCGTAAAATCTATCTCAAGTACAAATACGAAAAGGAGGGCTTGATCTATCATGCGACCGACACGTTGACCTTCCGTAACCGAGTCCGCGACGGTGTGAACGAGTGGCAGGACGAGAACCCCGAAAATTACGAATAGCGATGAAGATGTTGAAAAAATATGGATTGCTGCTGCTCCCGGCCCTGCTGGCAATGGGGAGTCTCGATGCCAAAACGCCCGAATACCGGCAGGTTCAGGCACGTGAGAATGCCAAGGCGAAGGAGTGGAAAAGTTACGAAGCGAAGACGGTCGACCGTCTTGCCGGCTTCAACACCCGTAAGGCCGATCCCCGTCAGGATGAATTTGGCGGCTGGATGGTTGATCGGCAGGAGGCTACCGGATTTTTCCGTACGCAGAAGATCGGAGACCGTTGGTGGCTGATTGATCCCGAAGGATATCCCTATCTGGCCAAGGGGGTGGCTGTCTTTTCGATGGGCGGTTCGGATCGTCAGCGGGAGGCGCTGGTTGAGAAGTTCTCGACTCCCGCGGCCTGGGCTGCATCACAACAGGACATGTTGCGTTCCTATGGATTCAATTCTCTGGGAGCCTGGTCCGCGGTGGACGTTGTGCGGCAGACGGAACATCCGATGCCCTATACGGTGATTGTCAGTCCGATGGGAGCCTATCGGTCCCAGCATCGCCGGCATTTCGGAGGAAAGTACCGACAGGCAGGCTGGCAGGGTTACCGGTTCGATCTGGCAATGGTTTTTGACCCGGGATTCGATGCCGTAATCGATGGCGTCATGAGTCAGGTGGCCAAGTACCGCGACGACAAGTATCTGGTGGGATACTTTACCGATAACGAGTTGCCGTGGGTCAACGATGCGCTGGATCGGCATCTGACGCTGCTGGCTCACGATGAGG
Source organism: uncultured Alistipes sp. (assembly GCA_938014215.1). Taxonomy (GTDB): domain Bacteria; phylum Bacteroidota; class Bacteroidia; order Bacteroidales; family Rikenellaceae; genus Alistipes. The sequence goes on from CALLRW010000042.1 coordinate 71,758, forward strand.
ATGCCTATCTGGCCGTGCGCAAGTGGTTCGAAGAGCGGAAGGGAAAGGGGGCCGGAGTTGATCAGATCACCGACGAGGATCGTCGAGCCTTCCGGGCGTTTTATTTTGAAACCTACATGCGCAAGGTGACGGCCGCACTGCGCAAGTATGACCCCAATCACCTCTATCTGGGATGTCGCTTCAACCAGCATCGCGAGGAGATGGCCAGTCCGGAGATCTTTGCCGTGGCCGGGAAGTACATGGATGTGATCTCCATCAACCACTATCGCCTGTGGGAACCCAACGCGGAGTGGATGGCCAATTGGGAGAAGTGGTCGGGAAAACCCTTCCTCATTACGGAGTTCTACACCAAGGGCGAAGACTCCGGATTACCCAACAATACGGGGGCCGGCTGGAATGTCCCCTCACAGGCCGATCGAGGGTGGTTCTATCAGAATTTTGTTCTTGCCTTGCTGCGTAGCGGCAACTGCGTGGGGTGGCACTGGTTTACCTACATGGATAACGATCCGCAGAATCTGAAGACCGATCCTTCGAACCGGGATTCGAACAAGGGTGTCGTGGCTTGGGACTTCACGCCCTATACCACCCTGCTCGACGAGATGAAGCAGCTCAACGACTGTACGTATCGTTTGACGCAGTATTTCGATGCGCAGCGTGCCAAAGCGAAACGTGAATAGAACCGATAAACGATAATCTTATGATCAAGACATTGAAATATTCGTTGCTGTTCTTGGGTGCCATGCTGGCTTGTGCCGGTTGTACCGAGGACAAAACTTATGCAATACCTGAGGTTTACCCGGCCGAACCCGATGTCCCGGTGGATGTGGATCCTCCTCACGAGGTGCGGGCCCGCAAGGACAAGAATTCGGCGTGGGGCGATTACCTGGCCTATACGGTGGATCGTATTTCGGGCTTTGTCCCCGGTCAGGATCCCGAAACGGACAAGTATGGAGGATGGAAGGTCTCCTCGTTGGCGGCAACCGGTTTCTTTCGCGTGGAGCAGTTTGCGGGGCGTTGGTGGCTGGTGACTCCCGACGGTAACCTCTATCTTTCGAAGGGTGTGGCTGTCTTTTCGACCGGCGGTTCGGATCGTCAGGCCGTAGCCCTGAAGGAGAAATTCGGCTCGGTCGGAGCCTGGGCCAAGCAGGAGAGTTCGAAGCTCAAGTCGTTGGGCTTTAATTCGCTGGGTGCATGGTCCAATGTCGAGACGGTGCGCAACCTCAGCGAACCGATGCCTTATACGGTGATTGTCAGTCCCATGGGCAAGCTCAACAGTTACATCAAGTCATCGGGCGAAGAGGCCGATGCCTCGTGGTCGGGATGGGAAGGCTATCCCAATGACTTTGCCATGGTATTCCATCCGAAGTTCGATGAATATGTCGAGAGTGAAATCTCGACCATTGCCAAGTACAAGGATGATCCCTATTGCATCGGATACTTTACCGACAACGAAATTCCGTGGAAAGATTATGCCCTGGACCGTTGTCTGGAGGCCTGGCCCGAGACGCACGTCAACCACCAGAAGGCTCAGGAATGGCTCGATGCGCGCAAAGGCAAGAAGGATGCCAAACTGTCGGAGGCGACGGATGCCGATCGTCGGGCCTTTATTGCCTACTGCATGGAGATCTACCTGCAGAAGGTGACTGCAGCCATCAAGAAATACGATCCCAACCATCTCTATCTGGGGTGCCGTTTCAACCAGTGGAACTACGAACTCAAGAACGATGAGATCTTTGCCGTGGCCGGGAAGTATATGGATGTCATTTCGATCAACCATTATCAGAAATGGGAGCCGGATGCTGTGGCCATGCAGAATTGGGCCTCATGGTCCGGCCGCCCGTTCTTGGTGACGGAGTTCTATGTCAAGGGAGAGGATTCGGAACTCCCGAACAATACGGGTGCTGGATGGAATGTACGTACGCAGGCCGAGCGGGGGTATTTCTATCAGAACTTTGTTTTGGGGCTGATCCGGAGCAAGGTCTGCGTGGGATGGCACTGGTTCACTTACATGGACAATGATCCTGAGAATGAGAATACCGATCCTTCGAATCGCGATTCGAACAAGGGAATGGTGACCTGGGATTTTGAGGATTATGTGCCGCTGCAGGAGAACATGCAGGCCATCAATGACAATGTCTATCTGTTGACGCGCTTTTATGACAAACAATAAAAAGACTTCGGGTATGAAAACGATATTCAGATTTCCGGCACTTTTGGCGTTGGTAACGGCTTTGGTGTGCGGATGTGAGGAGTCGGTTGAACCTCTGCACCATACGGCTCCGCAGGTGAGCTTTCCGGTTGAAGATCCGACGATGCGGGTAACCGTCGGCGAGGAGGTCGAGTTCCAGGCCCGGATCGAGGCGGGAGATCGTCTGACGTGCAGTTGGTATGTCGACGGAACGCTCGAGGCCTCGACGCCGACATTTACCTATGTATTCCACAAACCGGGTACGTTCAAGGTCCGTTTTGAGGCCCGCAACGGAGCCGGTTCGGTTTCAAGGGAGTATGAGGTGACAGCCTCCGACGTACTGGAGATGCATCTTTCGGTGGGTGATTCGACGCGGATCGAGCGTTTGCAGATGGATAATCTGCGCGTAATGGCTATCGTGACGGCGGGTTCCGACGTGCGGCACGAATGGTCGGTTGACGGAGAGAAACTTTCCGACAAGGCCTATTTCGATACCTTTGTTCTGGCGCAGGCCAAGGTCTACAAGGTCGCTTATCGGGGCGAGAACGGGGCCGGAAGTTTTTCGAAGGAGTTCGACGTGCAGGTGATGGAACGTCCGTTGGAGGTGGAGTTCTCGAACACGGACGAGTCGATCAGCTGCAAGCAGGGAGAGACGGTCTCCATTACGGCGACAGTGACCTTTGGTGCTACGGGCGTCCGTCATCAGTGGACGGTCGATGGTGAGGTGGTTTCGACGGATGCGGTTTTCAGCCATACGTTCTGGGGAGACGGTCCCTTCACGATCGGCTATTACGGCGAAAATGCCAAGGGCGAGACCGTAACGCGTCAATGGACGGTGAATATTCTGGCTTCGGGATTGTTGCTGGACGATTTCGAAGGTTATACCGCATTGACGTCCTGGTGGCGTACGGGTGAAAACGATCCCGGCATCACGGTCGAGGACAATCCGAATCCCTCGGGAATCAACACCAGCGCGAAGGTCATGCGGGACAAGGTAAACGGAACGGGATCCACGTCGGGGTATTTTACGCTGGAGACTTCGAAGATTCTCGAAGGCCGTGGAATTGATGTTTCGAAATGTACGGGCATCCGTTTCAAGGTTTATCTGGGAAAGAACAAGTACTATCCCCGTGTGGATATCGGCGGAACGAAGTATGCTCCGGTCAGCGAGCCTCAGTTTAAGGGCGAATGGGAGGTGCTTGAGTATCGTTTCCCGTTCAACATTGATCCGACGAAGATCATTCAGTTCCGCCCGTTGTTGCAGCAGAACGGCAGCAACATCGCTTCGGGAGCGGTGACGGAGACCAATACGCGTGAGGTCTATATCGATGATATCGAATTCCTGGAGTAAAATCAAAAACGTACAATTATGAAATATATCATAGAACAGGTATTTGTGCTGCTGGCTCTCTGTTTGGCGTGGGGATGCAGCGACGATCAGACCGAAACGACGGATGTCCCGGTCGCTCCGCAGGTGTCGTTTCCAGTGATGGACGAGGAGTTCTCCGTGGTTGTTGATTCGGCCGTACGTTTCGAGGCCCGGGTGGAGACGCCGGGACCGGTTCATTGCAACTGGTATGTCGATGACAAGTTGCAGGCCACGACACAAACAATGACCTATGTCTTTCGGAAGGTCGGTGATTACACGGTGCGGTTTGAAGCCGTCAACGAGGCCGGCAGCATGGGAAAAAGCTATCAGGTGCATGCGACAGGGGTTCCGCTCGAAGTGGAGTTTTCGAACGACGAGCAGACGCTGTCCTGCATGCCGGGTGATGAGATCCGGTTGACGGCTACGGTTGTCAGCGGTGACAAGCAGGTCCGTCATACGTGGAAGATTGGAGACGAGGTGATCTCGGAGACGGCTGAATTTACCCATGTTTTCGAGCAGATGGGCTCTTACGAGATTGTTTATGAAGGGGTGAACAGCGACGGAATGACGGCCGGAAGAAGCTGGACGGTCGTGGTGGACGAGTTGCCTCTGGAGATCGAATTCTCGGTGACGGATGAGACGATCCGTTGTGAGCAAGGCGGTCGGGTGACGATCGTGGCCACGGCGAAAAATGGTGCCACGGGGCTTTCCCAGACATGGAAGGTTGGAGATCAGACGGTATCCGAGACGTCCGAATTCAACTATGAATTTGTCGAGGCCGGAACTTTTGGTATCGCCTATGAAGCTCATAACGGAAAGGGTGAAACCCTCGTGCGGAACTGGACGGTTGAGGTGGAGGAGTTGCCTCTGGCGATCGATTTCTCCGTAACGGATGCGACGATCACCTGCAAGCAGGACGAAGAGGTGCTGATTCGGGCGACGGTGACTGCCGGTGGTTCCACGGGTGTCACCCATGAGTGGAAGGTCGACGATCAGATCGTCTCTACGACGGAAGAGTTCCGTCAAACGTTTGATCAGGTCGGATCCCATGCGGTGACCTATACGGGATGCAATGGCAAAGGTGAACGGGTGACACATGCATGGACGATTACCGTTGTGGACAAGAATCAGGGATATATGTTCGAAGACTTTGAGATGCGGGACGAACTGCCCGGCCACTTTATCAATGGCAATGCGGCGATCGAGGGCGCAACGGTCAAGGACAATCCATACAAGACGGCGATCAATCCGAGCAACCGAGTCCTCAGCGACCATCTGCTCAAGGAGACGGGGACGTCGGGGTATTTCGATATGGGCTTCTCGCACCTCCAGAACCGGTCGAAATACCGGGCTATCCGCGTGAAGGTCTACCTGGGCGGGAATCACTACTATCCGCGTCTGAAGATTGCCACTCTGGCCGGTTCGCCCAACAAACTGCCCAGTTCGATCAATGGCGTGGCCTTCCCGAGCAACAGTGCTTCCGAGTCGGAGTGGCGGTCGTTGATCAAGACCGACGACTGGAATATCCTGGTCTACGATCTGATCGATTGCGGATTCGGAGCCGAGAACTTTGAGAATATCACCTCCGTGCAGTTCCGTCCGCTGTCGCAGATTGATGGATCGAATTGCAGCGGATTCGATGAAACGACCAACAATCGGACGGTCTACTACGACGATATCGAGTTCCTGGAGTAACAGGGCCTTGTCTTAAAAATGGAATCAGGTCTCCGTCCCGCGACGGACGGAGACCTTTTTGGTTAAATTTGTAATCGGAAACATGACGAAGAAAGCGATTGCTGTCTGTTTGTTGATATTTGGAGCCTGTCTGGTTTCATGTTCGGATCAACCCGTGTATAAGGATGCCTCGGCCGCCGTTGAGCGGCGGGTGGAGGATCTCCTCTCGCGAATGACCCTCGAAGAGAAGGTGATGCAGGTAACCCAGTGGAGCTATGGCAAGAACATGAATGTCAATAATGTGGAGAAGGAGATAAAGGCTGTGAGTCCGATGATCGGGTCGTTGCTCTATCGCAGTACGAGTGCTGCTTTTTACAACCAGGTGCAGCGTAAGGCCATGGAGGAGTCCCGGTTGGGAATCCCCATTTTGTGTGGTTTTGATGTGATTCACGGTTATCGTACGATTTTTCCTGTTCCATTGGGGCAGGCGTGTGCGTGGAATGTGGAGAAAACCGAGGAATCCTGCCGGATTGCGGCGCGCGAATCTCGCATGTCGGGGGTCCATTGGACCTTTTCTCCGATGTTGGATGTGGCTCGTGACGCGAGGTGGGGTCGTGTCAGCGAAAGCTATGGCGAGGATCCCTATCTGAATGGAGTTATGGGGGCGGCGGCCGTGCGGGGCTACCAGGGCGATGATCTGTCACGGAGTGATGCCATGGCTGCCTGCCTGAAGCATTTTGTGGGATATGCCTACTCCGAGGGCGGACGCGATTACCATTATACGGAGATCTCGGCTCAGACACTCTGGGATACGGCGCTGCCTCCTTTTGAAATGGGGGTCAAGGCTGGTGCCGCAACGGTCATGAGTGCGTTCAACGATATTAGCGGCATTCCGGCCTCGGCCAATCGGTATACGATGACCGATATTCTGCGTGGTAAGTGGAAGTTCGATGGATTTGTGGTTTCGGATTGGAACGCGGTAGACCAGCTCAAGGCGCAAGGTGTGGCTGCAAATGATGCAGAGGCCTGCCTCAAGGCTCTGACGGCAGGTTTGGACATGGATATGGTGGATGATGTCTATCGACGCTCATTACCGGCGTTGATTGCGGATGGAACCCTTTCGGAGGAGACTCTCGATCAGGCTGTACGTCGTATTCTCCGACTCAAGTTCCGGATGGGCCTTTTCGAACATCCGTACATCGAGGAACTTCCCGATTCGGTGCGCTACCTGCGGCCCGAGGCGCGTGCCCTGGCACGGGAACTGGCGGCAGAAAGCATGGTCTTGTTGAAGAATGACGGTGAGCTCCTTCCCGTGCGCGGTGAGGTGAAACGTATTGCGTTGTTAGGGCCGATGTCCGATAATCGGGTCGATTTGATGGGCTCCTGGTGGGGACAGGGCGAGGCCGATGATGTTGTGACCATTCTTGAAGGGTTGCAGGCCGAATTTGCGGGGAAGGCCGAGATCGTTTGTTGTAAAGGGTGTGATTTTGATGGCAATGATCGTTCCCAGTTTGCGCAGGCCCGGGCTTTGGCGCAGAGTGCTGATCTGGTTGTGCTTTGTATGGGTGAAAGGCAAAATTGGAGTGGGGAGAATGCCTCGCGGGCCAGTCTTGCTCTTCCGGATATTCAGGAGGAGTTTATCCGCGAGATGGCCCGTACGGGGCGTCCCGTCGTGGTACTGCTTTCGTCGGGACGTCCGATTGACGTGCGCGGGTACGAATCGAAGGTTGATGCGATGATGGCGATCTGGCAACCCGGAACCGAAGGGGGCAATGCGGTTGCACAGTTGCTCTCGGGAAAGGTGAATCCGTCGGGACGTTTGGCCATCACCTTCCCGCTTTGCGCCGAGCAGCAGCCGGTCTATTACAATCAGCGGCAGGCGGCGCGTCCGTATGCGGGTCGTTATCAGAATCTCCCGGATGCCCCAATGTATCCTTTTGGATATGGATTGAGCTATACGAAATTTTCCTACGGGGAACCTCGCCTGGACCGGACGTCGCTGCATCGTGGTGAACGACTCGTGGCTGAGATCGAGGTGTCCAACGAGGGCCCGTATGACGGTAAGGAGACCGTATTGTGGTATGTATCGGATCCGGTAGCCGACATATCCCGGCCGGTTCGGGAGCTTAAACACTTCGAGAAACAGTTCATAGCGACCGGTGAGAGTCGTCTGTTCCGTTTTGAGATTGATCCTGAACGCGACTTGTCGTATCCCGATGCACAGGGGAACCGACATCTGGAAAACGGCACGTATATCCTGGAGGTAAATGGTCAACGTATTACTTTTGAATTGATTGGATAACTAACTAAGACTAACGATAAATGAAATCTGGTATGAAACTTTGGTATTTGATGCTTTCGGCTGCTTTGGGAGCGGCATTGCCCGCTGCAGCGGGAGAGGAGGCTCCGGCTCCGCAGATTGTCAATGTGGATGCTCGTGAGGGATTCTCGCTCGACGGATTGTGGCGCAGTATTGTCGATCCCTACGAAAACGGTTATTACGATTATCGCCGCAAACCGTTGAGTGACAAATCCTCGTATTTTGCAGATGCGGATTTCGACAAGGACCGGACCAAACTCTTTGAGTACAATTTCAATACGGATCGTACACTGCTTGTCCCCGGAGACTGGAACACGCAGCGTCCGCAGCTTTACTACTACGAAGGAACGGTTTGGTATCGTACACTGTTCGATTATCAACCACGTGCGGATCGTCGAACCTTCCTGTATTTCGGCGCAGCCAACTATGAGACGATTGTCGGCCTGAACGGTCACAAAATCGGCAAACATGTTGGCGGATATACGCCGTTTAATTTCGAAATTACGGACCGGGTAATGGCGGGCGAAAACTCGTTGGTGGTGAAGGTCGACAATAAACGGCGTGCGGATGGTGTTCCGACGCTGAACTCCGACTGGTGGAATTATGGCGGTTTGACCCGCAGTGTGCGGATTGTCGAGACGCCGCTGACCTTTATCCGGGATTATTACGTGCAGCTGAAGAGGGACGACAATCGGAAGATATTCGGATGGATCCAACTGGACGGCAAACAGGCCGAACAGACTGTCGTACTGGAGATTCCCGAGCTGAAGATTTCGCACCGGCTCCAGACCGATGCCAACGGATATGCCGCTTTTGAGGTGAAGGCTTCCCCGACCTATTGGTCGCCGGAGAATCCCAAACTTTACGATGTCCGGATCGTGGCTGAGACCGATACGGTGCAGGATCGGATCGGTTTCCGTACTATTGAAACCCGCGGGACTAAGATTCTGTTAAACGGGAAGGAGATCTTTTGCCGCGGCGTGGCGATTCACGAAGAGATGCCCTATGCAACCAGCGGTCGGGCCTACAGTGAAGAACAGGACCGTATTTTGCTGAACTGGGCCAAGGAGATGGGGTGCAATTTCGTACGTCTGGCCCACTATCCGCACAACGAGGCCATGGTTCGTGCTGCCGAAGAGATGGGTCTTATGGTATGGTCGGAGATTCCGGTCTACTGGACGATTCAGTGGGAGAACCCCGAAACCTATGCCAACGCCGAGGCGCAGTTGACCGACATGATCACACGGGATAAGAACCGGGCCAATGTGGTTGTATGGTCGGTTGCCAATGAGACGCCGCACGGTGAGGCCCGTCTGGAGTTCCTGCGTAAACTGATCGCACAGGCCCGGAAACTGGATCCGACCCGTTTGGTGAGTGCCGCCATGGAAAAGACTCCGATCAAACCGGATTTGCTGACCGTGAAGGATGATCTGGCTGACTGGGTGGATCTGATCAGTTTTAACCAGTATGTGGGCTGGTATGACGGTACGTCCGAGAAATGTGACCGTGTGAACTGGACGTTTGATATCGAAAAACCGGTGTTTATCTCTGAATTTGGCGGAGGGGCTGTTTACGGACGTCATGGTGCGGTAACGGAACGGTTTACGGAGGAGTACATGGAAGATCTCTATCGCCGCAGCATAGCCATGTTGGAACGAATGCCGGGGTTGGCCGGTGTGACTCCGTGGGTTCTGAAGGATTTCCGTTCGCCCCGTCGCCAGATGGTCGGTATTCAGGATGATTTCAACCGGAAGGGGCTCATATCGGACCAGGGTGGCAAGAAGAAAGCGTTCTTTGTGATGCAAGGGTGGTACCGGGAGCTCGAGGAGAGATATCGGACCAAGTAGTTTTGGACTCAATCTTTGAGCCTCTAAGAAACGCTGTCCGGAACTGATCCGGACAGCGTTTCGGGCAAAATCCGGGTCATGATTTCATAATTGCGTCCAAAAATCGTATCTTGCATGACTGATTATTACCATGTGATGCAGAAAGCATTCGTCATATTGCTGTTGATCCTGTGCGTAAGTTTTGGAGAAAAGTCTGCTGCTGAGCCCCCTCAGAAAACCGTATTTCGCCATCTGGGTATCAGCGAAGGGTTTAAGCAGACTAATGTTACGGCCATGTACCAAGACGAAACGGGAACGATATGGACTGCGGGAACCGGCGGTGTTTCACGTTACAGGGGACTTCTCCCCGAGGATCCGTTCCTGGACCAGGATTCCGTGCCGTTTTTGCAACCGATGAATGTCCGGGGAATTTATGGGGAGCAAAAGGGGCGCATCTATTTCTATCAGCTTCGGGATGTTGTCGAGTATGATATTCGGCGGGAGACTTTTCGTCAACTCTTCACCGAGCAGCAACTGGACGGACGTCAGATTTCAGCCGTTTGTGTTCGCGATGGATGGCTCTATGCTGCAGCCGGAGACCGGGTGTTGATGTCGGGGCCTGACAATGAAAAGGAGGAGTTGCTTTTGCCGGCCATGAGTGAGGTGTCGGCTCTTGCGAAACACTCTACGGGTGATTTGTATCTGGGAACTCTCTATTCGGGCCTTTATCGGATTTGTCGGCAGGGACAGGTTGAATGTGTCCTGCGTACGGGCAGCAAGATCATATCTTTGTTTGAGGACAGTCGGCATAATCTGTGGATCGGTACCCGCAGCGAGGGGCTTTACCGACTCGATCCTCAAGGTCATATCCGCAGATTTGTTCATGCGGCGTCCGATCACAGGTCGCTGGCTGATAATTATGTGCGATGCATTTGTGAGGACGATGCCGGGCGTCTGTGGATTGGTATGATGTTCGGATTGGACTGTTACGATCCTCAAACAGATGCCTTTTATCATTTCGGCCGATCGGAGAATCCCCTCTACGGTATGCGTAACCTGACGGTCGAATGTATCATGAAGGATCTGCGTGGAACTATTTGGTTCGGTTCTTTCTATACGGGAGTCTCCTATTTTAATCCGGGAAAGGCTATGTTTGAGGCGATCCCACTCGAGGGGGATGATACGACATGGACCATTGTCGCGGATGTCGCATCCGACAAACGTGGAAATCTTTGGGTGGCGACCTCTGACAAAGGTCTTTATTTCTACAATCGGATCTCCGGACAGAGCCGTTTCTACAATATGAGCAATAGTGCCATTCCGAGTGATAACGTCAAACGCGTCTGCTATGATGCACAACGGGATTGTTTATGGCTGGGAATGTTTATGGGCGGAGTGTGCGTTTATGATATTTCATCGGATCATTTTACATCCATCCCGATGATTGATGAGAATGGCCGTTCCGAGAATACGGAGATTGTACATGATTTGGCCGTAGCGGGAGAAATGCTTTATGCCGGAACATATGCGGGAGTTTATCGTATTGACATGCGGAGTGGCTGTTCGGAAAAGATCCTTGATTTATCGAGGGTTTTTAACGTGCTGGTGGATGAGCAATATCTGTATGTCGTGACGGGACAGACTAATTTCCGAGTTTATCATCTCGATGGAACGGGTCACTATCAGCCTGAATTTAGTCAGATCATTCGTGGAAACATGATCACGTCACTGTTCCGAGACAGTAAGGGGCGGATCTGGATCGGAACAACTCGTAGCGGGGCTTTGCTTTATGAGGCCGAGCAGCAACGGTTCAGATGTTTTGACAAAGCGTCCTGTGGACTTGAAAGTAATCATGTAAGTTCGATTTCCGAGACGAGTGAGGGGTGGATTGTCTTGGGTACGAACGCGGGACTTTCGCTGTTGGATATGGTCCGTGAAAAGAGTGAAAACTACAATGCACAGGGCGATTTTCCATTGCTCTCACTCGAAAACGGTTGTCTGCGTCGCAGTACGGATGGGGTGATACTTTGTGGTGGAGTGGATGGCCTTGCGGCTTTTGATGCAAAGGAGGCAACGAGTTACGGACGATCTCCTCAAATCTATTTTGCATCACTGGCAGTGAATGAACAGATTGTGCATGCAGGAGACCGTACGGGAATTTTGCAGGATGCAATGCCATATACACGGGCTATTTCGCTTCGACACAGACACAGCCTGGTTGATATCAGCCTCGGTACGGACAACTCGGGACTCTTTAACGTTCGCGATTATCAATATAAGCTGGAAGGATTTGACGAAAATTGGCGGGTACTTGATGGCCGTACCATTCGTTATATGAATTTGCCTCCGGGACATTACACGCTGTCGGTGCGTAGCCGTCCGACCAAACTTTTTGGAGAAGTCGAGCCTATACATCTTGATATCCGGGCTTATCCTCCCTTGTATGCAAGTGTTGGTGCCTATGTATTTTATGTCTTATTGATCATGGGGGTTACGGCGCTTGTTTTTCGGGCCTATTATGCTCGCAAACAACTCGAGCATTCGTTGGCCATGGAACGGATGGAGAAAGAGCATCAGAATCAGGTTACACAATGGAAGCTGGTTTTCTTTACCAATATCTCTCACGAATTCCGTACACCTTTGACGTTAATACTGGGCCAGCTGGATCTTATTGTACGTCAGCAGTTGCCGGTTACGTTGCAGAATTATCTGATGAGCGTCCGTCGCAATGCCCTTCGGCTGAGGGATCTGGTGAATGAACTGATTGATTTCCGGAAACAGGAGCAAGGTTACATGTCGTTAAAAGTAAGTCGGCAGGACCTGGTTGGATATCTTCGCGATGTATGCGATGCCTTCATGGAGTATGCCCGGATCAAGGAGATTGAACTGACCTATCGGCCAGCAATGGAAGTCCTGCCTGTTTATTTTGATCCGGTTCAATTGCAGAAGGTGTTCTATAATCTCATCAGTAATGCTTTCAAGCATACGGATAAAGGTGGACATATCGAGGTGACGCTTGATGAAGTGGATAATAAGGCGGTCATACGGGTTCGTGATACGGGACATGGCATTGATCCCCAGTTCTTTGATACGATTTTTGAGCGTTTTTATCATCACGATGCCTCTTTGCAGGATACGGGAGTAGGTATTGGTCTGGCGTTGACGAAAGGAATTGTTGAGTTGCATGGCGGTCATATTGGGGTTGAAAGCGAGGTCGGAGTCGGTTCAATTTTTACGGTGACCCTTTTCTGTAATCCTGATTTTACCGGTCGAAACAATGTTGAGGTTGTAGAGAAACAGGAGTATGTCAAACCTCACTCCATTTCTGGTTTTGTCCCCACGGCCGAGCGAATTCCTGGTGATGACGATTTGCCGCAGCTTTTGGTTGTCGAGGATGATGAGGAATTGCGGGAGATGTTCGCTACGATTTTTTCGCAGTCCTATCGTGTGATTCTGGCGTCCAACGGGGCCATGGGGTTGCGTTATGCTCGGGAGTTGCAACCCGATTTGATCGTCAGCGATGTATTGATGCCCGAGATGTCAGGTACGGAGATGTGCGTAGCGTTGAAGGGGGATTTTGCAACCTGTCATATTCCAGTTATTCTCCTCACGGCATTGAACTCCTTGGAACAGCGTATTACCGGTTTTGAGTGTGGGGCGGATGATTATGTAACCAAACCTTTCGATATGGATGAACTGTTGGTAAAGTGTAACAGTATTGTCCGAAACCGACGTTTGTTGCAGAAAAAATTTCTTGAGTCTCGTGCTGAACCAGTTCAAATTGAAAGTTTGTCGAGTAATTCGATGGATGAAGCCTTTGTTTCGAAGACTCTGAAACTCATAGAGGAGCATCTGGACAGTGAGGAACTGGGTATTCCGTTTTTGTGCCGCGAGTTGGCTTTGAGCCGTACTGCTCTTTTCTCAAAGATCAAGGGCGTATTCGGGCAAACACCTGTTGAGCTGATCCAGAATATTCGGCTGCGGGAGGCTGCACGAATGTTGCAAGAAAATACCGATTTGAAAATTATCGAGATAGCGGACCGGGTAGGAATTAACTCATTGCAGTACTTTGGAAAGCTATTCAAGGCTCATTTCGGGTGTACACCTTCAGAGTTTCGGACACGGAAAAGGTAGTTCTGGCCGGGTTCTGCGGAGGTTTTGCCGTGGCGCTGCTGGCCGTGCTGTTCCTGTAGAGGAATCCGGACCGTAAAAGAAAACCGACTCTCCATGTAAGAGAGTCGGTTTTTTCATCTCTGGACGGACGGTTGTCTGTCCCCGGAACGGAAATTCCCAGACGGAGCTCGCTCTTCCAACTTCATCGCTGTTTGCGGAGGGAAAGCCTTTTCCCGGAGCCTCTTTTGCCCCGGCCTGGCTTGGGGAACCGAAGCCGCCCGGCTCTTGGGATGCGCGTTGCCGGCTACTTCGAGAAGGCAAATCCGAGGTAGACGTTCTCATACTTCTCGAGCAGTTTGGAAACTGTCGAGAGAGCCGAGATCTTGCTGCCGAGTTCGGTTACCAGATCGACGAGTTTCGTGATCGGGAAGACCAGCTGCAGATCCGTACCGCTGATGTAGGCATGTCCCTCGACCGAGCCGAGGTTGAACTTGCCCTTGGCGAAATGGAGCGTCACGACGTGCGTTGAGGCGTCGTAATCGTACGTCCCCGAAAGTTCGCGGCTGCCCAGCTGTGCCGTGAAGCTCTTGTCCGACTGCTCGAAGGTGAAGCTGCCGGCTCCGGGCTTGAGACCGATCAGGGCATAGGCCTTTTCGAGTTGTCCCGTGACCGTAGCCTCGAGGGCGGCACCGCCGAGCTGCGAGGTGATGTCCTCGCCTTCGAACTTGACGCCGGGGCCCGTGTAGTTCCACGTTCCCGCCAGGGCGAATTCGGTCAGTTTGCCGTCCGTAGCCTCGTCGACGGCCGTGGTGGCGATCTTCTTCAGGGCATCCTTCCAGTCCTGAGCTGCGGCCGAGGCTGCCACGAGCAGCACGACCGCCGTGAATAGGAGTTTTCTCATCGTTATCGGTTTTTGGAACGGAGCCCCGCACGAACGAACAGGTGGGGCTCCGGGTGTTTTACAGCGTGTCGATTTCGCGGAGCCACACCTCGGCCGCGGCATCGGAGGGCATGCGCCAGTCGCCGCGCGGCGAGAGGGTCACCGTACCGACCTTCGGGCCGTCGGGCATGGCCGAACGCTTGAACTGCTGGGCGAAGAAGCGGCGGAAGAAGACCCGGAGCCACTTGAGGATCGTTTCGCGGTCGTAGCTTCCGTCGAAGGCCACCTCGGCCAGATGGAGGATCTTCTCCGGCCCGAATCCCAGCCGCACGAAGTTGTAGAGGAAGAAGTCGTGTAGTTCGTAGGGACCCACCAGATCTTCGGTCTTCTGTGCGATCTTGCCGTCGGGGTCGGCCGGCAGCAGTTCGGGGCTCACGGGCGTGTCGATGATGTCGAGCAGCGTAGCGCGTGTCGCGGGGTCGTTCTCCGTGTCGGCGACCCACCTTACCAGATGGCGCACCAGCGTCTTGGGCACCGAGGCGTTGACGCCGTACATCGACATCTGGTCGCCGTTGTAGGTGGCCCAGCCGAGGGCCAGTTCCGAAAGGTCACCCGTGCCGATGACGAGTCCCCCCTCCATGTTGGCCACATCCATCAGGATCTGGGTCCGTTCGCGAGCCTGGGCGTTTTCGTAGGCGGCCGAACGGTCCGCGGGATCGAGGCCGATGTCGTGGAAATGCTGCATGCAGGCGTCGCGGATCGGGATTTCGCGCACGGTGACGCCCAGTCCGTGCATCAGCTCCAGGGCGTTGCGGTAGGTGCGGTCGGTGGTCCCGAATCCCGGCATGGTGATGCCGATGATCCCCGTGCGGTCGAGCTTCAGCAGGTCGAACGTGCGGACCGTCACCAGCAGCGCCAGCGTCGAGTCCAGCCCGCCCGAGATCCCCACCACGGCCCGCGAACAGCGGGTGTGGCGCAGCCGCTGGGCCAGACCGTGCGACTGGATGCGGAAGATCTCCTCGCAGCGTTCGCTGCGGTGCTCCTCGTCCCTGGGCACGAACGGCATCGGGTCGATGTCGCGGTCAGGCACCGCCGAGCGAAGCCCTTCGGGGATCTCCATCTCGATGACGGTGTTCTCCGAGGCGGCCTCGTTCAGCCGGAACGAGGTGTTGCGGCGCCGTTCGAACTCCAGACGCTGGATGTCGATATCGGCCACGACGAGCTGCTCCTCAATCGAGAAGCGTTCGGCTTCGCGCAGCACGGTGCCGTTTTCGGCGATCAGCCCGTTTCCGGCGAAGACCAGATCGGTCGACGACTCGCCGAAGCCGGCCGAGACGTAGACGTAGCCCGACAGCGTCCGGGCCGACTGCTGCGCCACCAGACTCCGCAGATAGGCGTGCTTGCCGGCCATTTCGGGCGAGGCCGAGAGGTTGAAGATCACCTTGGCGCCGTTCAGCGCCAGCTGCGACGACGGGGGGATCGGGGCCCAGAGATCCTCGCAGATCTCCACGCCGAACTCCGCGCCGTTGATTTCGAACGTCAGATCGGCGCCGAAATCCACCTCCCGGCCGTCGATGAGGATCTGCTCCTCCGTGATGCCGGCCCCCGAGGCGAACCAGCGGTCTTCGTAGAATTCGCCGTAGTTGGGGATGTAGCTCTTCGGGACGACGCCCAGCATCTTCCCCTGCGACATCACCACGGCACAGTTGTAGAGCGTCGAACCGTGGCGCAGCGGGGCGCCGACGATCACCGCCAGCGGCAGTTTGCGCGTCGCCCGGGCCAGCCGTGCCAGCGCCTCCTCGGCGGCGTCGAGCAGCGTCGGCTGCAGCAGCAGGTCGCCGCACGTGTAGGCCGTCACGGCCAGCTCCGGGAAGGCCACGATCTCCACGCCGTGGCGGGCGGCCTCCTCGGCCAGCGCCGCCATGCGTTCCATGTTTCCGTTGCAGTCGGCGACTCGCAGCGAGGGGATCGCCGCCGCCACCTTCAGAAATCCGAACTTGTCCATCCTCTCCGCCGCGTTATTCGGCCCAGAGCTGTGCCAGGTTCAGGATCACCTGCTGTGCCTTGCGCATGGTCGTCAGCGAGCAGTATTCGAACTTGCCGTGGAAGTTCATGCCGCCGGTGAAGAGGTTCGGGCACGGCAACCCCATGAACGAGAGGCGTGCGCCGTCCGTACCGCCGCGGATGGGCCGCACCAGGGGCTTCACGCCGGCCATCTCCATGGCCTTCAGCGCGCGGTCGATCAGCTGCGGATGGGGCTCGACCATCTTGCGCATGTTGAAGTACTGGTCCTTCATCGTGAGGGTCAGCACCTCGTCGCCGTACTTCTTCTTCAGCAGGTCGACGCACGCCCACATGAAGACCTTCCGCTGTTCGAAGCGGTCGGCATCGTGGTCGCGGATGATGTAGCTCAGCGAGGCCTTCTCGACCGTGCCGTTCAC
The DNA here is from genome assembly GCA_938014215.1 of uncultured Alistipes sp. Taxonomy (GTDB): domain Bacteria; phylum Bacteroidota; class Bacteroidia; order Bacteroidales; family Rikenellaceae; genus Alistipes. The sequence continues at coordinate 88,569 of CALLRW010000042.1, forward strand.
CCCGACGCAGTGGTAGAAACCCTCGTATCCTTCGGTGAACTGCGGGCGCTCGGCGGCGGGCAGCAGCGTCTGCAGCTCGCAGGCCACGTCGATGGCGTTGATCATCTTCGACTTGGCGTAGCCCGGATGGACGTTGCGGCCCTGGATTTCGATCTTGGCGCTGGCGGCGTTGAAGTTTTCATACTCGAGTTCGCCCTCCATGCCGCCGTCGACCGTGTAGGCGAAGTCGGCGCCGAAGGCCTTCACGTCGAAGAAGTCGACGCCGCGGCCCACCTCCTCGTCGGGGGTGAATCCGATGCGGATCTTGCCGTGCTTGACCTCGGGGTGGGCCATCAGGTACTCGGCGGCGGTCATGATCTCGGCCACGCCGGCCTTGTCATCGGCGCCGAGCAGCGTCGTGCCGTCGGTGTGGATCAGCGTGTGCCCCTTGAAGAGGGCCAGTTCGGGGAAATCCTCGACGCGCATCGTCAGATGGCCGTTCAGCACCAGGTCGCCGCCGTCGTAATCCTCCACCACGCGCGGTTTGACATCCTTGCCGCTCATGTCGGGCGACGTGTCGACGTGGGCGATGAAGCCGATCACGGGGGCGTTTTCGCACCCCTCCGAGGCGGGCACCGTCCCCATCACGTAGCCGTACTGGTCCATCGTCACCTCGGTCATGCCGAGCGAGATCATCTCCTGACGCAGGGCATCGAGCAGCACCTTCTGTTTTTCGGTCGAGGGGAAGGTCGTGCTCTCCTCCGACGACTGGGTGTCGTAGGAGACGTATTTCAGAAATCGTTCTTTGAGATCCATATCTGCTTGTTTTTAGGTATTTTACGCGATTATTCCTCCTTTTTGGCGCGGAGCGTATGCCACGAGAAGTAGCCGATCAGCACCAGATACATCACCAGACCGGTCCATTCGGCGGCGTTCGACGAGGCCCATCCCGAGAGGAACCAGTCGACGTTGCAGAACTTCAGGATGGCGCTCACGACGCCCATCAGCGCACCGCCGGCGATGAATCCCGAGGCGATCAGCGTACCGCGGTCCAGCCGGGCCTTGTTCAGGGCGGCATCCTTCGAGCGGGTCGAGACGAACCAGGCGATCAGACCGCCGACCACCAGCGGGGCGTTCAGATCCATCGGGATGAACATGCCCAGTGCGAAGGCCAGTGCCGGCACGCCGATAGCCGTCAGCACCAGTGCCAGCGCCGCGCCGCAGAAGTAGAGCATCCAGGGGGTCTGGCCGCCGGTCATCAGCGGCTGGATCACCGCCGCCATGGCGTTGGCCTGCGGAGCGACGAGGGCCCCTTCACCCACGAAGCCGTAGGATTTGTTCAGCACGATCATCACGCCGGCCACCGTAGCCGCCGAGACGAACGTCCCGAGGAACTTCCACGCCTCCTGTTTGCGGGGCGTCGTGCCGAGCCAGTATCCGATCTTGAGGTCGGTGATGAATCCGCCGGCCATCGAGAGGGCCGTGCAGACCACGCCGCCGATGATCAGCGCGGCGGTCATGCCCGTCGTGCCGCTCAGCCCCACCGACACCAGCACCAGCGACGAGAGGATCAGCGTCATGAGCGTCATGCCCGAGACGGGGTTCGAACCCACGATGGCGATGGCGTTGGCGGCCACCGTCGTGAAGAGGAACGAGATGATGAAGACGATCAGGATGGCCGTGACGGACTGTACCCAGCCGTCGAGCAGGCCGAAGTGGAAGAAGACGAAGATGCAGATGAGCGTGGCGATCAGGATCGTGAGGATGCGCTTCATCGAGATGTCGCGCTGCGTGCGTTCGGTGGTAGCCTGGCCCTTCTTGCCGCCGCCGAACTCCGAGACGGCGAGCCCTACGGCCTGGCGGATGATCTTCGACTGGCGGACGATGCCGATGATGCCGGCCATGGCGATGCCGCCGATGCCGATCGGTTTGCCGATGAAGGTGTAGAGGTTTTCGGCCGAGAGCAGTTCCGAGGGGTTGACCAGCAGTTTTTCATTCGTCACGCCCAGCAGCGAGGTGAGAGCCGCGGGATCGAGCGCCTCGGCCAGCGAGCCGACGACCGGCACGATGACGAACCACACGAGGCACGAGCCGGCGGTGATGATCAGCGCATATTTCAGACCGATGATGTACCCCAGGCCGAGCACGGCGGCCGAGGTGTTCAGTCCGAAGACGACCTTGAACTTGTCGGCCGCGACCTGTCCCCAGGCGCAGATGCGGGTCGAGACGGCGTCGGTCCACAGTCCGAACGTTCCGACCACAAAGTCGTAGATGCCGCCGACGAGACCTGCCACGGCGAGCAGTTTGGCCTGATTGCCGCCCTTTTCGCCCGAGACGAGCACTTCGGTGGTGGCCGTCGCTTCGGGGAAGGGGTATTTGCCGTGCATCTCCTTGACGAAGTACTTGCGGAAGGGGATCAGCAGCAGGATGCCGAGCAGACCGCCGAAGAGCGACGAGAGGAAGACCTGCCAGAAGGCGGCATCGAGACCGAGGATGTAGAGGGCCGGGAGTGTGAAGATGGCGCCGGCGACGATGACGCCCGACGAGGCGCCGATCGACTGGATGATGACATTCTGCCCGAGCATGTTTTTCTTGCCCAGCAGGGTGCCCATGCCGACGGCGATGATGGCGATCGGGATGGCGGCCTCGAAGACCTGGCCGACGCGCAGTCCGAGGTAGGCTGCGGCGGCCGAGAAGATGATGGCCATCACGACGCCCATCGTGACGGAGTAGGGGGTCACCTCACGCGGTGAGGAGCTGGCCGGCATGACGGGAGTGTACTCCTCGCCGGGTTTGAGTTCGCGGTAGGCGTTCTCGGGTAGCGATGTCTTGGGTGTTTCCTGTGTCATGGAGAGTATGCTTTGAAGCGTTTGACGTTGCGTGTTTGGGACTGCGGTTTTCGGATTGCGGGATCGAGCGTGGAGGCCTGCATCCGCAACTGCAGGTTTCTGGGTTGCGGCGGCCGGAATGCCTGTATCCGGTGGTGTCATTTCCCGGCGGGCGGAAAGCCTGTGTCCCGGGGCTCAGTGTTCTTGAGCTCCTGCGTCCCTGTCGGAGCGGCAGGGACGGCCGGGCCGACGGATCCGGATCGACGGCCCGGGGTTCTGTCGCCCGGCTGCCGGCCGGGGATCAGCGGTTGTCGCCGCTGCCCGAGATCTGGTGGCGCTGCATGCGTGAGCGGAGCTTGTCGACATTCATCCGGGCCACCTCCTCGAGGTCATAGCCCAGGTCGCGCGAGAGGGTGGCGCAGTACCAGAGCACGTCGCCGATCTCCTTGACGATTTCGAGCCGTTTTTCGTCGGTAAACTCCTTGTGTCCGTCGCGGATGACCTTCTTGACCTTGTCGGCGACTTCGCCGGCTTCGCCCGTCAGGCCGAGCGTGGGATAGACGATGCGGCTGTCTTCGGGATAGATGGCCGTTTCGAGTGCATGCTGCTGGTATTCGTTCAGTGTCATGTATGAAATGTTTTTATTTTGTAATCCGGATAGTGAATCCGGGTAACAAAAATAGCAAAATTTTGTAAGAATTGCGTAAAAAGCCCGGCAGACGACCGAAAAATCGGGGCTGCCGGGCCGGGAAAGAGGCATCCGCTGGGGGTGTCTGTCAGAATCGATAGCCGATGTACAGGCGCAGGGCGAAGTTTTTCACCGAGGTGTCATTTTCGCTCAGGGCGAGGAATCCGCGGAGCATCTCCACGCCGATGGCCATGTGTGAGACGCTGTAGCGTAAATCCGTGGCCCAACCCATGTCGAAGCGCTTGATGCCGGCGCCCTCGTCTCCGAAATAATCACGTTCGCTCGGTTTTGAGGAGCTGCTGCCCTCGACGGTTGTGGAGATCTGGCCTCCGATTCCGACGCCGAAATAGGGGCCGATTCCGATGCTCAGATTTTTTTTCTCATCTCCGTAAATATACCGAGCCGGGATGATTGCTTCGACATACCAGGCGGTTCCGGTTTCGTTCCGGGTCAGGTTGGCATTGCCGATGCTGCCCAGTTCCTCCTTGTATTTCATGCCTTTCAGGGCGATTCCGAGTGTAGGTTCCAGTACGATCTCTTTTTTCCAGAGATTGAAGGTGCGGCCGTATCCGGCGTTGAAGGCGAAGCGGCTGGTCGGGGCGTCGATTCCGGTCCATTTGGCCAGTCCGACGCCGACGCGGAACAGATTGGCATAGTTGGACTGGTGTTGCCGTTTGCGGACCCGGATGTTGATGACGATCTCTTTTTTCGAGGTGTCGCCGATCGGTTTCATGACCAGCGGCCAGGCCGGATCGGCGGGTTTCCGGAGGGCTCCCGTAATGGCATCGACCGGGAATCCGATGACGGCCAGCGGCGGACTGGGTATGACATTGAGGATGGCGACCGCATTGAATTTTTTCTGGAGTTGGAGCGAGTCGGAGGCGTAGTTGCGGGCGCTGGAGGTAACGGTGATCGGGAGGTTTTTCCGTCTGATCTTGGTTGCGTAGGGGAGTGAGACGTCGGGGTGGATCTCTTCGCCGATCCTGAGTGTGACGGGAGGGGTTTCCGATTCGGACGAGCTTTCGAACGTAATCTGTTTTTTGCTTCCACAGAAAATCGTGGCGCAGGAGCTGCATCCGCATAGTACGCATATCAACAGCGTGATTTTCAAGGCTTTCATTTTGGTGGGTTTGAGGGTGGAAGGATTTAGAACAGACACATAAAAAACGTGGACTTGTCTGGATTTGCTTTTCGAGGCCTTAGGAAACCGTGTAGTACAAATACAGAATGAAGCCCACGTCAGAGACGTGAGCGTCAAACTTCATTCCTTGTACTACTTTCTGAAAGGTCCTAAGTTTCGAAAAGCAAGAAATAAAGATAACGCTTTTTATATGTTTTGTACCGGCGCTTTTCGTGCGGTGACGGTACGGGATGGTGTCATGTCGTGAAGAGTCGGCTGGTTATTTCTCCATAGGCAAATGTTTTTTTGTTGTGCGTATTATGCAAATATACGGATTTAAATTTTTTCGGAAGCGGTTTGCTGCAAATATTTTGTCCATATACGAAAAAATCCGGTACGGATACCGGATTTTTCACTCTTTTCGTGTCGGATGGCGGTGTCGCGTCGGATTGCGGCGACCTGTCCCCGGGAATTGTGGCGGGTGTGGGGATTTTCACCGTTTCGCCCTCCGGATTCAGAGCCGGTCGAGCACCTTCTCCAGTCCGATGCCGTGCGAACCCTTCACCAGCACCAGCGCATTGTCGACGGGCTGCTCCTCCAGCCGCTGCCGCAACTCCTCCTGCGAGGCGCAGAGCGTCACCCTTTCGGGCTTTGCGTCCATCGCCTCCCACGCCCGGGCAAACTCCCCGCCGACGAGCATGACCTCCGCCGAGCGGTCCTGTGTGGCCTGGCGGATCACCGTCTCGTGTTCCGGCGTGGACCAGGCCCCCAGTTCGAGCATGTCGCCCAGGATCAGCACCCGCCGCCGTCGCTCCCCGAGGGGTTCGTTCAGCACGTTCTCGACGGCCGCCCGCATGCTGCCCGGATTGGCGTTGTAGCAGTCGGCGATGACCGTGTTGCGGCGGGTCTCGATGCGTTGCGAACGGTGGTTGTCCGGCACGTAGTCGGCCACGGCTCTGCGGATTGCCTCCTCCGCAACCCCGAACCGGCGGCCGACCGCCACGGCTGCCGCAATGTTGAAGCGGTTGTAGCCCCCTTCGAGGTGGCTCTCCACGCCGTCGGCCAGCGACGTCGCGTAGTACTCGACGGCCAGCGAGGGCCGTTCGGCCGCCATTTCGCACAGCGTCTGGTCCTCCTCCCGCACGAAAGCCTGTCCGCCGTGCGAGGCCAGAAAGTCGAACAGCTCGCCCTTGCCGCGGCGAACCCCTTCCGGTCCGCCGAACCCTTCGAGATGGGCCCGCCCGATGTTGGTCAGCACTCCGTAGTCGGGTTCGGCGATCGAGACCAGCAGGGCGATCTCGCCGCAGGCGCTGGCCCCCATCTCGACGATGCCGAACTGCGTTTCGGGCGTCATGGCCAGCAGCGTCAGCGGTACGCCGATGTGGTTGTTCAGGTTGCCGTGCGTGGCGTAGATCCGGAACCGCGCCGCCAGCACGCGGCTGATCAGCTCCTTGGTTGTGGTCTTGCCGCTGCTGCCCGAGATGGCGAGGATCGGAATCCCCAGCGTGCGGCGGTGGAGACGGGCCAGCTGCTGGAGCGCCGTGAGGGTGTTGCCGACCAGCCGGATGCGCGGATCGACGGCCGCCGCCGGATCGTCGCAGACGGCCGCCACGGCCCCCTTGTCGAGCGCTTCGCGGGCAAAACGGTTGCCGTCGAAGTTGGCACCCCGCAGGGCAAAGAAGATCGAACCCGGCTCGATGTGCCGGGTATCGGTCGAAACGTGCGGATGGGCACGGTAGAGATCGTACAGATCAGATATGCTTGTCTCCATTGTGGAACTTGACTTCGTCGATGAACTTCTTGATGTTCTGCTCCTCGGCGCGGGGGCAGATCATCAGCACGTCGTCCGTATCGACGACGATGTACTCCTTCAGTCCGCTGATGACGGCGATCTTGCCCCTGGGCAGCGAGACGATCGACGAGCGCGTGTCGTAGAGGTAGCACCCCTCGTCGGGGATGGCGTTTGCATAGCGGTCCTTGCGCGAGTGCTGGTAGACCGAGCCCCACGTCCCGACGTCGCTCCAGCCGAACTCGCCGCAGCGCACATAGACGTTGTCGGCCTTCTCCATGATGCCGTAGTCGATCGAGATGGCGCGGCACTCCGAGAAGGCGATCTCCACGACGCGGCGTTCGTCGTCGGTCCCGACGGCCTGCATCACCCCGCTGAAGAGGGCGTGGTGTTCGGGGAGATACTTTTCGAAGGCCTCGATGATCGAGCGCACCTTCCAGATGAAGATGCCCGAGTTCCAGAAGAACTCGCCGCACTGGATGAAGGTCTGGGCCAGTTCGAGATTGGGTTTTTCGGTGAAGCACTTCACCTTGCTGATGGGTTTCGAGTCCGAGACCTGGATGTATCCGTATCCGGTTTCGGGGCGGGTGGGCTTGATGCCCACGGTCATCAGCGCATCGTGCTCCGCGGCGAAGGCCATGCACTCCTGGATGATCGCGCGGAAGTCGTCCTCGTTGAGAATCAGGTGGTCCGACGGCGTGACAATCATCTCGGCATCGGGGTTGACCTTCATCAGCGTGTAGGCCGCATAGGCGATGCACGGAGCCGTATTGCGTCCGACGGGTTCGCAGAGCACCTGCCGCGGGTCGAGTTCGGGAAGGTGCTCCAGGACCAGTTTCTTGTATTTGTCGTTCGTCACCACAAGGAAGTTCTCCGGGGGGACGATTTTTGCAAAGCGTTCGTAGGTGTGGCGGATGAAGGATTTGCCCGTTCCGAGGATGTCGAGGAACTGTTTGGGCATCGACTGCCGGCTCTTGGGCCAGAAGCGGGTTCCGATACCTCCCGCCATGATAACACAATATTTATTGCTCGCCATAAGTTATTATATGGAGTTAACTACGACAAAGATAAAAATATTTTGTAACTTTGCCGCCTATCGGGGATTAAATTTCATCCCCAAGCCGGAAACCATGCGGGCGGTGGCGGCCACGGGCCGCTGCGTGCCGGATGCGTGCCGGAAGCGAAAAACATACGGGCCATGAAAGTCAAATTCTTTACCATACCCAATCTGCTGACGCTCTCGAATCTCATGTGCGGCAGCTTTGCGGCACTCTCGGCGCTGGTCTACGGCAACCTCGAATGGGCCTTCTGGTTCGTGGTGCTGGCCGCGCTGTTCGACTTCTGCGACGGCTTTGCGGCGCGGCTGCTCCACCAGAGTTCGCCGATCGGGCTGCAGCTCGATTCGCTGGCCGACATGATCTCCTTCGGATTCGTCCCCGCGGCGGTGCTCTACACGATGACCACCCGCACGATGGGCGAGGAGCAGGTCGTGCTGCGTTACGTCTATGCACTGGCGAGCTTCCTGCTGGCGGCCTTCTCGGCGCTGCGGCTGGCCAAGTTCAACATCGACGACTCGCAGCACGAGGAGTTCTGCGGTCTCCCGACGCCGGCCAACGCCCTCTTCTTCACCTCGCTGGGTCTGATCTCCGCCCGCACGGGCTTCGATTTCGGCGGCGAGGCTCTGATCGGCATCATGCCCGTCATGGCGTGGCTGCTGATCTCGCCCGTGAGGATGTTCTCGCTCAAGTTCCGGGGTTTCGGCTGGAAGGGAAACGGGATCCGTTACCTCTTCCTGGCGCTGTGCGTGGTGCTGATCGTCGTGCTGCGCCTCTACTCCATCCCCGCCATCATCCTCCTCTATATCCTCATTTCGGCCGTCCGCTGGGGGATCCGTCTCCAGCAAAAGGCTGAGGGTAAGGGAGATTTGTAAAATTAAAAATTTTTAATTATATTTGCCGCGGATTTCCGCTCTTTGTTTGTTGTGATGTCGAGACTCACGAAGCGCATACGGCTCCTCTTCCTCTTCGGCGTGCTGCTCGCCGCCCCGGCGGTGCTGCACGCCCAGGGATTCGATGCAAGCACCCTGCAACGCGCCATGCAGAACGGCCAGGGCGGCTCGCTCTACGGCTCGAACCCCTACGAACAGACCGGCGAGGAGGGCGAGGGGGAACAGCAGCAGACGCAGGACTCGACCAAGAAGCGCAAGATCCGCAAGCCGCTGGAGTCGTACTTCTTCAGCGACTCGATCCGCGCGCTGAACAACTTCATGTGGCACGTCAAGCGTGACTACAACCGGGTGGAGATCGGACCGTTGGACACGATGCTCACCGATTACCGGATCGACTATCCGTTCTATCGCGAGGATGTGGGCGACATCGCCCAGGGCGCCCTCGGGCAGACATCGCTGCCGCTGAACTACTTCCGACGGCCGCAGTTCTTTGACTTCAGTTTTGCGAGTCCCTACTACGCCTATACGTACAACATGGAGAACGTCCCCTTCTACAACACGAAGCGGCCGCTCATCCGGATGAATTACGCCGAGTCGGGGCAGAAGCGTTACCGCGAGGAGAATTTCGGCATCATGGTCGCCCAGAACATCTCGCCGACCACGGGCTTCAACGTCGACTACAAGTCGCGCGGCACGAAGGGGCAGTACATCTGGTCGCGCACGAAGAACCACAACCTCTCGCTGGCGGTGAGCCATACGGGGCGCCGCTACTCGATCCACGCGGCCTACTACAACAACCACATCGAACAGCAGGAGAACGGCGGCGTGGTCGGCAAGTGGGCCATCGCCGATACGACGTTCAGCATGGCGTCGGGCGTTCCGATGCGTCTGGCCGACGCCGAGGCGCAGAACACCTACCGCAACAACGCCTTCTTCGTCACACAGTCGTACGGTATCCCGCTGCAGCGGCTGACCGAGAGCGACTTCTCGATGGCCGGACTCTCGGCCGTCTACATCGGCCACTCGTTCGAGTACAGTTCGTGGAGCAAGGTCTACTCCGACAAGAACGCCCCCTTCATCAACGAACGGGGCCATCGCGACGAGAACGGCGATTTCGTGGCCGATACGATGAACTACTACCAGAACTGGTTCATCAACCCGGTCCAGACGCGCGACTCGATCTACGAGCGGGTCATCTCGAACCGGGTCTTCATCCAGGCCCAGCCCTGGGACCGCAACGGGGTGGTGGGAACGATCGACGCCGGCATCGGCCTCGATCTGCACACCTACTCGCAGTTTGAACTGAACGACTATCTGACGGGCCGTTATACGACCGAACACCGGACCAGCTGGTTCGCCTACGGCTCCGTCAGCGGAAAGATAAAGAAGTATGTCGACTGGGACGGGAACCTGAAGTTCTACCCGTCGGGATACAGAGGCGGAGACCTCTCGGTCGGTGCCCACCTGGCACTGACGGGCTATCTCCGCGGACACCCCCTGATTCTCGAGGGCCGCTTCTCGCTGGAGCGGCGCTCGCCGACCTACTGGCAGGAGAATCTATTCTCGAACCATTATGTATGGAACACTCCTTTGGACAAGGAGAATGAGACTCGGTTAGAGGTGAAGTTTTCGGTCCCCGACTATGCTTTCGAGGTCGGGGCCTGGCAGGGCGTTGCGACGAACAAGATCTACTACGCGTCGGACAGCAACGTCGCCCAGTATGACGGAAGCGTCAGCCTCACGAGCGTGTATGCCCGCAAGGATTTCCGCCTCGGCGGACTTCATTTGGACCACAGGGTATTGTTGCAGTGGAGCACGAATCAAGAAGTTGTACCCGTGCCGCTTCTGAGCGCCTTCCTCTCGTACTACTACGAGTTCTGGGTTGTGCGCGACGTACTGCGCCTGCAGATCGGACTCGACGGCCGTTACAATACGCGTTACTACGCACCCGGCTACAATCCGGCACTGTCGGTGTATTACAACCAGCGCGAAGAGGAGGTGGGGAATTATCCCTACATGGACGCCTTCGTGATGGCGAAGTGGAAGAGAATGCGGATCTTCCTGAAGTATCAGCATGTGAACAAGGGACTGTTCGGAAACGGAGAGTATTTCTCGGCAGCCCGTTACCCGTTGAATCCGGGTATGTTCAAGATCGGCATCTCCTGGGGGTTCTATGATTAGCGTGCTGTTCTGCGCGGTATGAACTGCCCGCAAAACAACCTTTTATGCTGAAAAAGACTGTTTTAACGTTTGCGTTCTTAACCATTTTAACAACTTTTTACGGCTTTAACGCCCATCTCGGCACCTCCGTGACGGAAGATGTGCTGAGCGAAGAGGCCGAAATGAGCAATGCTCCTCTTGCCGAGGGCTGCTACGTTATTTCGGCCTATGACAACCTGATTCGCCGCATCAGCGAACAGGAGGGACATGACTGGCGCCTGATGAGCGCCATCGCGTATCACGAATCGCGTTTCGAGCCCGATCTCACCTCGCGCAGCGGGGCGTGCGGGCTGATGCAGATCATGCCTTCGGTGGCCCGGCAGTTCGAGGTCCCGACGGATCGGATCGCCGATCCCGAGACCAATGTCTGGCTGGCCAACAAGCTGATGACGGAGATTCAGTCGACCCTCCGCATTCCGGAGGGGACCCCCGAGAAGGACCGCATGAGCATCGTGCTGGCCTCCTACAACGGAGGCATCGGCCATGTGAACGATGCGCGGCGCCTGGCTCGTCTGAACGGCGAAGACCCCAATTCGTGGGAGGTCGTGGCCCGCTATCTGACCCTGAAGTCTCAGCCCGAGTACTATGAGAACGAGGTGGTCAAGTGCGGACGTTTCACCGGTAGCCGTCAGACGCTGGCCTATGTGAACGACGTGATAGGACGCTACGACAAGTACTGTCGCATTGCCGGGAGGTAATCCCTGACAGACCATACGAAAAAAAGCAGCGCTTCGGAATCTCCGAAGCGCTGCTTTTTTTGTGCGGTTGGCAGTGGTGGGGCCTGAAAGCCCCCGGATGCAGAGCCGAACCGGCCGAAAAGCCGGCCGGCTCAGTTCGAGCCGGTAACGGGGGTGTAGATCAACTCGAAGTCATCGACCCACATGACGCTCTGGTCGCTGCCGATGAAGTAGTCGCCCCAGCGCGAGGCCGAGCAGACCACCATCAGATGGGTCGGTTTGCGGTCGGTCGAGCGGTAGTCGATCGGGATGGTGATCTGGGTCCACTCGTCGACGCTTTCGGTGAAGATCTTCGCACCGTAGCCGATCACATCCTCGCCCTGCGGGTTGAAGAAGGTCTTCACGTCGCGGGTGTCGATGCTCACCGGGCAGTTGTCCGAACCGAATGGCTGACCGCCGTTCGAGTCGTTTCCTGCACCGTCCTTGCCCATGCCGTACTTCTCCTTGGTCCAGGTGCCGAGGGCGATGTAGATCGAGCCGTTGTCGGGGTCACCCTTCTTGAGGTTCTCGCCCGCGGGCATGTTCGACCCGAGCTGGGTGATGTTGCCGCGGTTGTACTTCACCCAGACGCGCAGCGCCGTGGGACGCAGTGCGAAGGGACGGCCGAAGTTGACGATGCCGTTCGTGCCCTTCGTGGCGGCGAATTCGCCCGTGAAGAGGTTGCCGGCGGCCAGCTTGACCAGGACGTTCGTCGTGGCGAGTTTGGCCGACTTCGTGCCGGAGGTTCCCGGACGGGTCTGCGTCTCGTCGGGGGTGGTGACGTTGTATTTGTCGCCGAGTGTCACGGCGCCGTTGTTGCCCGATCCCCAGAAGGGCTCGATCCCCTTTCCGCTCTGGTCGGAGAGGAAAGGAAGCCACGGATTGCCGGGTTTCGACCAATCCTCCATGCCGCTGTTGGGCAGCTGCTCGACGCGCTCGGTGGTGACGGTCGTGGGGTCGCTTTCGTCGTCGCCGCAGTAGGATTTGAACTGGTAGGTCGTCAGCGGTTCGGCCTCGAAGGCGGCCGAGAAGCTGCCGCCGTCGATCTTCACGTCGGGCACCTCGCTCCACTCGCCGTTGGTGCCGACGCGGTAGCGGAAGCCCATCTGCTGACCCTCGACGCCCGATGCGCGCAGCCAGACGACGCCCGACCAGGCATCAACCGCTTCGGTCGTCACCGTGCGGTCGGTCGGCAGCACGTAGAGCACCCACCGTTCGGTGCGTCCGTGGCAGGTGACATCGACGAAGTGGGGCGTGCCGAGCGTCGGATCACCTGCGTCGGGCGAGCTGTAGTCCAGCGTCGAGAGCTCCTCGATCGTCGGCGAGTAGGTGGTCTTGACGGTTTCGGTATCGGCCGGTCCGAGCTTCAGCTCGGTGATCTTCACCCGGCTGCGGTCGGCCTCCTTGGCGACGTAGGCCTTGGCGATGCGGTTCTTCAGATCGAACTCCGTCGTGCCGACCTGTCCCTCGACGCGGAAGCTGCGCGTGATGGTCTGTTCGGCCGTGATCTGCCAGTCGTAGTCCGTGTAGAGGTGGAGCGTGACGTAGATCGGCGTCCGCAGGTCAAACGTCCCGACCAACTCGCGTGACGGGCGGATGTTGTCGAGGAACGTCTGCCGGTCGATGTTGGTGTTGTGGGGGGTGACGGCGTAGGCGACGCTGTCGATGCGGACGTTCTGAATATCGGTCGCTTCGTCGAGCGTGAGGGTGACGGTGCGGGTCGTCAGGTCGATCGACGCGACGGTGAAGCCCTCGCCGCGGATCTCGTTGATGGCGACCTCGACCGTCGGATAGGGGATGTCGTTCTTGATGCACGACACGCCCGCAAGGGCCGCAGCGGCGAGCAGGTAACTGATCAGTCGTTTCATGCGTTATCTCTTTTTCTTGTCCCACATGTGGATCGTCATGCCGATGTTGATGGCCAGGATGTTGAGTTTGAACTTCATGTTCGAGGCCTCGCGGCTGCCGATCTTGTTCCCCAGTTCGTCCTTCTGGGTGACGGAGGTGTACTGAATACCGCCCAGTCCGAACGAGAGGGTCGCGCAGACGTTGGGGAAGATGTAGACCGCCGCTCCCGGATTAAACGCCAGTTTGAGCTGCGTATTGTCACTGAAGGTCTGTTTGATCTTTCCCTCCGACTCGTAGGAGAAGCGCGACGTACCGGTCGAGACCGAGAGTTCGAACTCGGCGAAGAGTCCGAAGCGGCCCTTCTGGTCGAGACCCGCATACGAGCGGTGGAAGATGCCGTAGGAGTAGTTGTCGCTCTTGAAGTCGAGGTAGGGGATATTCAGCGAGACGTCGTTGCTTTCGCCCAGATCGAAGATGGCACCCTTGTCGAGCGTACCGCTCATGTGGGTGTATCCGAAGCGGGCGCCCAGACAGCGGTTGTCGCGGTAGAAGTATCCGACGAAGGGGCGGATTGTGGCCATCGTACCGTCGGCATTGATGTTGTCCAGGATGAGCAGCACGTCGGTGTCGTCGCTCGAGAGGGTTCCGTACGAGGCCGTCAGACCCATGATCACCTCCCCCTTGTAGGCGAACTTCAGCTTGTTGATTTCGCGGTCGATGCGTCGGCGCGTGGGGAGGAAGTGCTGTTTGACGGGCTGGGTCTTACGGATGAGGGTATCGGTCAGCACGGAGCGTTTCTCGGCCTTTTTCGGGGCGAACGACGGGGTGTCGAACGGCGACGGATCGGTCGAGTGCGATTCGAAGAGTCGGGGCGTGGCCTCGGCCGGGGTCAGTGCGGCGGCCGGGAGCGTCGTTCCGAGGATCAGGAGCAGGATAAGTATGCGTTTCATGGCGTTCCGGGTTTAGAGATAGAAGGCCATACCGAGGCCGATCGAGAAGATGTTGACCTTGAAGTTCATCTGGCTCAGGTTGCGTTCGCCGACAGTGACCTGGTTGTGGACCTGCTCGGTGTGGTTGAACGTGATACCCATCACGCCGACATTCACCTCGACGGCCATGTTGTTCGTGGCGAAGGCGATGATGCCGGGCGAGATACCCAGCGAGAAGGTGTATCCGGTCTGATAGGTTCCCTTGACGGGCGATCCGTTGGCAAACCGGGCCTCGGTGCCGCCGCCCGCGAGCGACATCTCGTTGAAGAGGGCGAAGCGCTTGTTGCGGCCCAGCGGGATGTACTGCCGCCAGATGGCTGCCACCTGGTAGGAGTGCTGCAGGGCGTAGTAGTCCTGCGCCTTGAGGTTGACGTTCGAATCCTCGTCGCCGAAGTTGATCGAGGCGTTGTCCAGCTTGAGCAGCGTGCGCGAGTAGATGAATCGTCCGCCGAGGGCCATGTTGCTGCGGAAGGCGTAGGCGATCATCGGGCTGACCTTGAAGGTGTAGCCCGTCGAGTTGATCCCCTCGACGACCAGGAACTGATAGCTCTTGTTGGTGTGGGTCGAGTAGGAGGCCGTACCGCCGAATATCCACTGTCCCTTCGGGATGAAGAGGTTGTGCGTATCGGTCAGACCGCGCTGGCTGCGCAGTTCGTTGATCGTGGGCTGGTGGTGTTCCGCCGACTTGCCGGCGGTATACCCGGTCTGGGTTTCGGCCGCTGCGGAGCGGGGTGCGGCGGAGGGCTCGGCCGTTTGTCCGTCGAACTGCCGGGCCGCCGGCGCCGGCGCATCGCCCGCGACGGGGAGCGGACTCTCCGTCGCGGAGCTTTGCGGACTCTGCTGGGCCGACGCTGCCGCAGGAAGCCACAGCGCAAGCGCAAGGATTGGAATCAGGATTGAGCGCATCGGTTTGCGTTTAGTCGTTAGTAAATCCATCGGAAGTCGTCGACGTAGAGGACATTCGACGTGCAGCCGTTCATGTAGTCGCCGTAGGCGCTCGTGGCGCACGAGATGACCAGCGTGTATCGGCCCGACGGACGGGTCTCGGTGTCGTAGTAGCGGATCGGAATGTCGACGGAGATCATGCTGCCTTCGGTCGACTGGCGGTCGATCACGAGCGAACCGTAGCCGATGATCTTGCCTTCGGCCTGGGTGGCGTTGTCGCCGCCGTAGATGCCCTTGGCGGGATCCCAGATCCCCTTCGGGGCGCTCGATCCCGAGGTGACGGCGTGGGTGGCGTTCCAGTCGACGATGGCCACGAAGATGCGGGCCTGATCCTGCTCGCCCGTAGCGAGCGGACCGCCGTGCTGGTTCTGGTTGACCTGGCCGAGGGTTTCGGCGTAGTAGAGCACGTGCATCTTCTGCGGGCGGGCCTGCCAGTCGTAGGGCTGGCCGAAGGAGACCGTACCGCTGGTTCCCGACTGGGCGAAGCTGCCGGTGAAGAGGTTGCCGGCGGCCAGGTTGACCAGCAGGATCGGCTTGTTGGCCTGCAGACGGGCGCAGGCGCTGCCCTGCATGCCGGTGTAGGAGCTCTGGACGCAGAGCGGGTCGCTCATCGAGTTGTTGCCGCTGTCCCAGAACGAGCCGTGGCCGTTGTTGAAGCAGCTCATCGAGCCGTCCTCCATGTCACCGCCGGGGATGGTCTGTCCGTCGGCGGTCGAGAACGAGGCGAGGCTCTCCTTGCCGTTGACCACCACGCGGCATTCGTACCGTTTGCCGGCCCAGATGCCGGTGCCCTCTTTCGGCGTGTAGACGGTCTGTCCGTTTTCGTTGGCCGACTCCTCCCACTCGACGCCGAACGAGGCGCTCCAGAGGCCGTCACCGCTGTTCGAGCCCTCCTTTTCGATCCACGAGCCGCCCTCCGTGCGGACGCCGAAGGTGACCGTTGCGGAGGAGTCGAAGATCCGGGCCCGCAGGTTGAGCGTATTGTGCCACAGGTCGTAATCGGACGACGTGGGCACGACAAGGCCCTCCAGGGCGAACAGACACGTTGCCTCGGCGCGTCCGCCGGTATTGTCGCGCACTTCGAAACGGAGCGTCTGGTCGCCGCCCGTACATCCGGCGAAGAAATCGTCCGAGAGGGTCACCGTCAGGGCCGTCTCCGACTCCTTGACGACCTGCAGACCCGCCACGGGCGACGAGACGGCCGCCAGCAGATCGTAAGGCGTGTTGTTGAGGGTCAGCCGGGCCGAGGTCATCGGCTTGACGGTCGTGATGCGGAACTGCTTCTGACCGCCTGCATAGAGCTGCGTCTGGTCGAGGTCGAAGCCGACGCCCTCGATCGTCGGATCGGGGCTCCAGATGATCGTATCGTCGTAGTCGTCCGTCGAGTCGTCGACGCGGATCGTCACCGCCTCGATCAGACCGGGTTGGTCGGGCGAGTAGCGGAACGTCAGCGTGTAGCGGCCCGGAGTCTTGACACCGGTAATCGTGCCGCTCTGCTCGACCTCTCCGCGCGAGGCGTGTTTGCCGCTGAAGTGCCACGAGAGGGCGTCAACCCCTTCGGCCAGGGTGAAGTAACCCGTAGCGTCGGTCGTATAGCGCAGCGTCGAGGGGTCGTTGGCGCGGCCTTCGTCGTAGCTCTCGCCGGGCATGACGCTCACCGAGTACGACGAACCGAAGTTCTCGGCCACGCTGGCCTCGAAGGCGACGGCGACGGCCGCATTCTGCAGCGTGCACTTCACCTCGACGGGGGTTGTCTGCCCGGCCGTCACCGTGAAGGGCTCCTCGCCGCGGTAGAAGCGTTTGGTGAACGAGGCGGCCTCCTCTTCGCCGGCCTCCACCGCTGCACGGTACGTACCGGCCAGCAGTTCGAGCCGTTCGGGCAGCCGCTCCTGCGAGGTATATTTGCGGATCAACTCTCCCTTGTCGTTGTAGAGGCGCACGGTCAGGTGCTGCATCGGGTCGTAGCCGCCGTCGGCAGCCTCGGCACGCGTCGTGAATGTCATGGCCACACCGCCCGTCGAACCCTCCGCATCGAGGTTCTCCGAGCCTTTCGAACATCCGGCCAGGGCCAGCGCCACTGCCGGAAGCAGACAGCAAATCAATCGTTTCATGGCTTTCTGCTATTTGGAGGGTTGAACGAGGGTCAGTGTCGCCGTCGTCGAGGCGCCGGCATTGTCGGTCACCCGCAGGTGGAACTTGTAGGTATTGGGCTGCCCCTCGACATCCGACGGGATATCGCTTCCGGCGAGAATGCCGACGAACTCGGCGCCCACCTTGAAGGGGATCGACGTCTGGTTGAGAACCTCGTCGCCGACCGGGAAGCCGACAACCGAGCCGAGCACTTCGGCGGCCGTGGCATCGGGATGGCAGAGGTCGACACCCGGCGAGAGGAGCGACGAGAGGCCGATTGCGTTGAGTAGCGTTCCCAGGGCCGGCGACTCGACCGTCACGAAGAGCTCCTTGATGCCGCCGTTCGGGGCCGAGATCGTGATCTCGATATCCTTGACCTCGTTCATCACGTAGGGCTCGGCCAGGTTGTGGTTGTCGGTGACCATGACGATCGTCGGGGCCTGGCTGTCGCCGCTTTCGTTCGACTTGTCGACCACGATGGTGAGCGTTGCTGCGCTCTGCTGTCCTTCCTCGTCGGTGACGCGGAAGGCGAACGAATGGGTCCCTTCGAAGGTGTAGAGCATCCACGGCAGTTCGCCGCCGATGTAGAAGCTCTTCGACGTGGCCCCCTTGACGGCGTCACCGACCGGGAAGCCGAACTGCTCGAGGACCGAAGCCTCGACGCCCGAGATCGTGCAGAGGTCGAACGACTCGATGTTCATGTCGCGGAGCGCGAGGGCGAACTGCTCGTTGGTCGACGAGATGGCGATCTCAAAGCTGGCCACCTTGCCGGGGACCGTGGCGATGATCTCGAAGGGCTCCGAGCAGAGGTGCTTCTCGTCGAACATCGAGGCCTTCAGCTGGAACTTTTCGTCGAACGAGTGTCCGGTCCACGAGAGCGTGGGGGCGCCGACGAGCGGCTGCTCCTCGTAGAGGGGTTCCCAGAGCCCCTCGGTGCCGTTGATGGTGATCGTCTCGTCGAGGACGAAGTTGTCGACCTGGATATCGAACTTGATGTCGCCCTCGTCGGCGTGGGCGATCACCAGCTGGATCTTGCGCCACTGGCCGGCCTTGACGCCCGAGATGGTCTTCGTGAACGAGACGTCGCCGCCGCTGACGAACGTACCGCTGAGGTGGAACTCCAGCTCGTTTTCGGCGGCTGCCGGCATGAAGAAGGCGGCCTGCTGACCGTCCCACTGAGCCTTCGTGAAGTCGATCTTCGCCTCGGCGAGCGAAACGGTAGCCTTCGTCTCGTCGCTAAGCTGGTCGGCCAGATCGGCCGAGCAGAGCAGCGTCACCTTGATGTTCTGCAGCGTGCAGACGATCTCCTCGATCGGGGTGGTGTTGCCCTTGGTGATCGTGAAGGGGTAGGTTGTTCCGTAGACGGGGTTGTTCCAGGCCGCGGCCTCGATCTCCTCGTCGCGGTGCGAGCAGACCTTCATCTCGTAACTGCCGGCCGGGAGCTCCATCGGGGCTTCGGCCAACCGGGCCTTCAGTTCGGCATAACTCCCTTCGAAGGGGATGTTCGAGCCGTCGGCCGTGGCGATCTTCACGCGGTAGTTCTCCGTGTCGGGGGCCGTGCGGGTTGCTGCTGCGGCCGTTTGCTCCGATTTGCCGACATCTTCGGGACGCAGGTCGGTTTCGCTGTCATAGATGACGCGCAGGCTCATGCTGCCGCTCAAAAAGCCCGTTGCGGCGGATTCGCTGCCGCCGTTTTCATGCTTCTTGTAGGGCGGTTCTTCGTTCACGCAGCCCGTCAGGACGAGGGCACCCAGTGCCAGGGCCGTGAATAATCCGGTAAAGGTTTTCATATCGTGTATCGTTTTTTATGCGTTGTGGAGGTTACTGTGCGTCGCCGTTCAGTTCGACGGTGATCGTGCGTTCTTCGAGGTAGTTGTCGTCGAGGTTGATCGTCACCGTGGCGCTTCCGTTGTCGCGGGCATCGAAGCAGAAGGTGTGCCGCGTACGGGCGACGGTCTGCTCGAGCGTCTGTTCGGGGAAGGTGTAGGTGCGGTCGAAGGCCGTACCGGTCTGGCTCTGGAGTTTGGCCGTACCGGTGAGGGTCAGCCGCGTGCCGGCCTCGACGAAGACGGCCTTTTCATCCCCCGAGCCGGGGGTGAAGGTGAAGCGGTTACCGGCCGAAGTGGTCACCGTGAAGGTGGCCTCGTGGAAGTACTGGCGGAAGGCCTCGGTCGAGGTGACGGCCACCTGCGAATTGACGATCCGGGCGGGAATGGTCTCCCGGCTCTCCTGGCGGGCGACGATCGTGAAGTCGAGTTCGCCTTCGTAGCAGGGTTTGTCGACGCCCTCGGCCTTGGCGTCGCCGCAGACGATCCGTGCGGTGTAGTTGCCGGCCTTGAGGCTCTCGTCGGCCTCGTTGAAGGCCGGGATGCTCTCCCACGAGCGGTTGTAGTCCGTACCGGTGATCGTGAGGGCGAACTCTTCGGCACTCGGGGCGGGCGTGATTTCGATTTGTGCCCGGGTGGTCATCGTGATATCGGGACGGGTGTCGATCCGGAGCGTGCCGACACCGTCGGCCGTCGACGGAGCCTCCTGTTTGGTGCATCCGCCGGCCGCGAGGGCTGCCGATGCAAGCAGAGTGATCAGTGTTGTATGTTTCATGGCGATCGTTATTTGGCGATTGAGACGCGGATGTTGTCCAGGTAGAGCCAGTAGTTGCCGTTGAATCCTCCGAAGGGGGCGGTATCCGTCGTCGAGGTGACCATCCACGAGGCGCGGGTGGTGTTGCCTGCCGCGGGGATGACGAACGAATCCTCGTAGGAGATGTTGTCGTAGTTCTGGTTCTGGTTACGGTCGGCACCCGAGGTTCCGGGGATGGTGACGTTGGTGCGCAGCAGGAAGGGGATGGCCGTCGATCCGGGCTGCCAGCCCTGTTCGGTGGTGTAGCCGCAGCTGTAGATGGCGTCGCCGTTTCCGGGGCCGGCGTCGCCGCCGAATAACTTGCGCTCGACCGACCAGCGGCCTCCCTTGTAGTTGAAGGTCACCTTGACGCGGGGCGTGCGGCCCTCCTTCAGGGCGCTGAACGGTGCCGAATCCAGACGGGCGTTGTAGGTGTTCGAGGCGATGCTCTGATTCTCGACGCGGGCGCAGATGCGCACGGCCTTGCCGGCTTCGGCTCCGACGCGGGCTGCGGTCCAGCCCTGCGTCTGCAGGCCCCACTGGCTCAGGTCGATGCCTGTACCGTCACCGCTGGCGATCGTCGTGCCGCCCACGGCCGGGTTGTCACCGTTGGTGTTGCTTGCAATCGTGGCGAAATCTTCGTACAGCAGCCAGGGCACGCTGAACGTTGCCACCTGGGTCTGCCCCTCGACCGTGACGGTCGGCATCGTGAAATTCTCGGTGAAGCGGGCGTTCGCCGAATCGTAGGTTACCTGGAAGCCGCCCAGTTCGGCCGTCGGGTTCGTATATTCGCGGAAGATGACCGGGTAGTCGCCCGTGCCCGTAACCTGGAACGTGCGGCTCTGGCTGCCATCCTCGAAGCTCCATCCCGCGGGGGCGGTCACCGTGAAGCTGTTGATCGCCTCGCCGAGCGTATTGACGCCTGTTTCGGCAAGGTGGAAGTTCAGACGGGTGAAGTGTCGTCCGGCGGTCGGGATGTTGTAGGCGATCGGCGTGGTGTGACCTGCGGCAAAGCTGCGGTCGGCGTTCAGCGGTGCGAAGCTGCGCACCTCCGATTCGCACGACTCGCCGGCGGCCACGATCGAGACCGATTCGCCCTCGCCGAGCGTAATGGGGGCGATCATCGCATAGACCACGTCTCCGGCCTCTTTCGGCGTGTCGAAACGCAGGGTCAGACGGTTGCTGCCCTGTCCGAGCTCCATGGCGGCCGCGGGATCCGTCACATCGACAGAGAGTTGTCCCGTCACCTCGCGCGGGAAGGTGAGCTCGATCTGCGAGATGGGCTCGCCGAGGTCGTTTTTCGGGATCGAGATCTTCAGCACATGGACCTTGTGACGGAACTGCAGGTTGACGATGTCCGAATTGTCGCTCACGCCGCGTTCATCCTGCTGGTCGCGTTTGCGCAGCGCCTGGGCCCCAACGACGGGCGAGGCGACCATCACGTCCCACTCGCCGTGGAACGCACCGTCCTGCACGGCCGGGATCTCGTACGAGGCCTTCATCCCGCTGGCCGAGGCCGGTACGGGCGAAACGGCATAATACGTATAGGTCTCCCTGGCCATCTCCGGGACCGAGCCGCGGAAGCTGGCCGTATTGTAGGAGGCGTTGTAGTGGTAGAGTTTGAAGGGTACGTTGTCGAGTACGGTCTGTGCGGCGGAGTTGACGGCCCAGAGTGCGAGGCGGTCATTCTCGTTCCATTGTACCGTTACGCCGTCGTCGCCCAGCGCGGTCCGCGTAGCGGCATTCGATGCGATATCGAGCCGCGGGCCCGAGCCGATTGCGACCTCGAAGGTGCCCGCTGCCGGTTCCGTGTCGGAGCCGGGGGCCTGGGAGCAGGCGCCCAGCAGCACGGGCAGGAGCAACAGGGTTGTCCATCGTTTCATCATGTACGAATTCTTTTATCTGAATATCTGCAAAAATAGGTGCGGGAGTCCGTTTCCGGAAATAAATTCAACGAACCGTCGGTTTTTCATCACGAATCCTCCCTTTTTTCACGTTTTTTTTCGGTTGTTTCAAACGAAAAAGACCCCCGACCCGCAGGTCGGAGGTCTTCATTCCGGTCGTTGCCGTTGCCTCTATTCGGCCTGCTTGACGTAGCGGTCGAGCCAGCCGAAGAACTCGCGGTTCCAGACCATCGAGTTCTGGGGTTTGAATACCTGGTGTGCCTCGTCCTCAAACTCGAGCAGACGGGCCGGGATACCCCGTACGCGGGCTGCTGTGAAGGCCTCGAGCGACTGCGTGTAGGGGATGCGGTAGTCCTTTTCGCCGGTGATGATCAGGATCGGCGTGTCCCACTTGTCGACGAACTTGTGGGGCGAATTGGCATACGAACGCTGGGCCGTGGCATTCGTCTTGTCCCAGTACGAGCCGCCGTAGTCGTTGTTGACGAACCACAGCTCCTCGGTCTCGCCGTACATCGAGTCGAAGTCGAAGATGCCGCAGTGGGCGATGAAGGCCTTGAAGCGCTTCTCGTGGCAGCCGGCCAGGAAGTAGACCGAGTAGCCGCCGTACGAGGCGCCGACGCAGCCCATGCGCGACTCGTCGGCCCACGGTTCACGCGCCACGTCGTCGATGGCCGAGAGGTAGTCGCGGATGTTCTGCCCCGAGTAGTCGCCCGAGATCTGGTCGAGCCACTCCTGGCCGAACGACGGCACGCCGCGGCGGTTCGGGGCCACGACGATGTAGCCCTGGGCGGCCATCAGCTGGAAGTTCCAGCGATAGCTCCAGCCGTTGGCCACGACGCTCTGCGGACCGCCCTCGCAGTAGAGCAGCGTCGGATACTTTTTGGCCGGGTCGAAGTCGGGCGGCAGGATCACCCACGTGAGCATCTGCTTGCCGTCGGTGGTCTCGACCCAGCGCTTCTGCACCTCGCCCATGCGGATGTTTTTGTAGATGGCGTCGTTGATGGCCGAGATCTGCGTCAGGTTGCCGCTCGTCGTGTCGACCTCGCAGAACTCCGTGGCCGAGGAGATGGTCGAGCGTTCGGCCACCATGCGGCCGCCGCCCGTCGTGAAGGCCGTCAGGCTGTGGTCACCCTTGGTGAGGACCTCCACCTCGCCGTCGGTCGTGGCCACGCGGCAGATCTGATACGTACCCTCGATCGGGGCGATGAACCACACGCGGTCGTTGCCCTCCCAGACGACGTTCTGGGCGTTGTAGTCGAAATCCTCCGTCAGGTCGCGCATCTCGCCCGTCGCGCAGTCGTAGAGGAACAGCCGCGACTTGTCCGACTCGTTGCCGGCACGGCGCTGCGAGAGGAAGGCGATCTTCGTATCGTCGGGCGACCAGACCGGGTATTTGTCATAGCCGACCAGCTCGGCGGCATCGAGTGTGGCCTCTCCCTCGTCAGCCGGCTGACCGGCGAGCGGTTTGCAGATGTTCTGCGTCTGGCCCGAGGCGAGGTCGTAGACGAAGATGTCCGAATCGGTCGAGACGGCATAGGCCGTACCGGTCAGCGGCTTGCAGGTGTAGGCCAGCATCGTTCCGGCGTTGTTCCAGGCGATTTCGGCCATGTCGAAGTAGGGGGCCAGCGGGGTATCCCACGCGGCGTCGGCGCCGATGATGTCCATGCCCGGCTTCAGACCGTCGGCCCCGAAGTCACCGACGAACAGGTGCATATATTCGCCCTCGTCCCAGTAGTCCCAGTGGCGGACCATCAGGTCGTCGTAGATCCGTGCCTTCGACTTGTCCATATCCTTGTGCACGTCCGACGAACGGCGGTCGGCAGCCTGCACGCGCTGTACGTACCACGCCTTGTCGCCGCGGGGCGAGATGCCGAATCCCTCGACGCCCCCCTTCAGATCGGACAACTGGCGCACGTCACCTCCCGTGGGGTTCATCTCCCACACCTGCATCGAACCGCTGCGGTCCGAGAGGAAGTAGATCCGCTTCCCGTCGGCGCTCCAGCGCGGAGCCAGACTGTTCGACGTGAGGTCGGTCAGCCGCGTGACGGCCTTCGAGTCGAGCGCCTCGACCCAGAGAGTCGTCACGCCGCGGTTTTCGGCCATGTTGTAGTCCGTTTGCTGGTAGAGGAGCGTGGTTCCGTCGGGCGAGAGCGACGACGAGCCCGCCCGGCTCATCTTCCACATCACCTCGGGGGTCAGGCGTCCGGCGGCGATCTCCTCGGCCGTCAGCGCGTTGTCGATCTTCAGGGGTTCGGGACGCTGCCGGTCGCAGGCGCCCAGCCCCACAGCTGCAATAGCCATCATCAGGATGATTTTTTTCATTTTCGTTGAGGTTATCCTATTTATTCGTATTTTTGGATTCCGAAAAACAAAAGTGCATAACATATGATCCATACCCTCTATTTTGCCGACCGTAGCGTGACCTTTGCGCCGTCGGCACCGGGATCGGAGTGGTACGTCGTGGCGGCGGAGGCCGACGGCGGCGTATCTCGCGCCAAGATACTGAATTTTCTCGAATCGCACAACTCCGTGGCGGTGGTTTCTGCGGATCCGGATGCGACTTTTGCGGCCTTTGCGGCGCAGTTCACGCCGGTCGAGGCGGCCGGCGGGGTGGTTGTCGACGGGCAGGGGCGCTGGCTGATGATCCACCGCAACGGCCGCTGGGACCTGCCGAAGGGGCATCTCGAGGCGGGCGAGAGCATCGAGCAGTGTGCGGCGCGCGAGGTCGAGGAGGAGACGGGTGTGGCGTGCGAGACGGTGCGCCCGCTGTGCGAGACGCTGCACGCCTACTGGTTTCCGAAGACCGAGCGCTGGGAGCTGAAGCGGACCCACTGGTTCGAACTCCGGGCGAAAGGCCCCGCGCAGCTCCATCCGCAGACCGAGGAGGGGATCGAGCAGGTGGTGTGGTGCACGCCCTCCGAGGCGGCCGAACACCTCCGCGAGGCCTTCCCGACGATCCGGCGGGTTGCCGAGGCGATGGCGCGCTGACCGGCGGAGTGCCGGGCACTTGTTGACACCCCTCTGTCCTGACGGGGCGGGAGTTTCGGCATGTTTGTCTCCATTCGGATGGTGCGGATTATCAGCTGGCTGCACGGTCATGACGGGGTCGCCTGTCTGTGCATAAGCCCTTTTCTCGCCCTTTTTTCCACCGCTCTTCCGGTTCGGTTGTTTCGGTTATCAACCTCTTTTTGACAATTTGTTGACAGAATTATTGACAAAAATGTTAATAATCCCCGGAGGAGTTATCAACAGGTTCTATCCGGGTTATTAACCGATTTATTAACAAAATAATCAACATTTTTGTTGATAACTCCCATCGGAGCCGGTTTATCAACTTGTTTTTCAACGTTTATAAACATATAAACAGCCAAAGGCGGTCTTCGCTGTAACCCGAAGACCGCCTGAACAGGCTGTTTCGACAGTTCGAACTGTCAGCAACTCTCCCCCTTGGCTCGCGCGGCCTTTCGGGCTGCCGTGCCGTTGTCGATCAGCCCCGGCCGGCGGAGGAGGACTCCCCCGGTCGGAAGCCACCGCGCTTTCGTGGCGATCAATACTGCGGGGCGGCGTTCATCGCCTTGGCAATCCCCTCGGCAATCTGGTCGATGGCTCCCTGCAGTTTCGAACCGATCATCATCTTCATCATCATGTTCAGTTCGATGTGCAGCACGAGGCGCATCCGCGTATCCGTATCCGAGACCTTGTGCAACTGGATCCAGAAGGCGAAGTCGAGCGGCACGCCACCTTCGTCGCCCACGATCTTGACGTGTTTGGGTTCGACACGCTCCTCCATGCGCAGCTTCACGGTGAAGCCCTTGGCCTTGAACGAGCAGCGGTCCTCGGTGGCCTGCCACTCCTCGACACGGTCGGCCAGGGCCGGCGTCAGGTTGTCGAAGCGGCTGATCAGGGCGTAGATCTGCTCCGCGGGGCGCAGAATCTGGTGTTGTTTCGAGATATATTCCTTCATGGTATGCGTTTGTTGGTTCTTGCGTTTGTTGGGTTAGGACCGGATCAACAGCCTTGCCGGGGACCTCTTGCAGAAGAGGAAGCCGCTTCTGCCGATAGGGGTCAGTCAATCGGCTGATGGCCCCGTTCGGGACTGGCTTGTCTGACGATCCGGCGGCAAAGATACGAAATGTCGCCTGCCGGGACAAATCCGACCGCTGCTTTTCGTCCGCCTCCTCCACGAACGACGGGAGAACCCTTTTGCCGAGTCCTCCCGTCCGGATGTTGTTTTATGTCGCCGGCAGCCGCTCCGGATCTTCCTTGGCGGGGCTGGGGCAGGGGAAAGCCCCGGTCAGTCGATCTCAAAGGTGCGGGACGTGGCACTGTCGACGGTGATGCGCACCGTCATGACGTTGTCCGGCAGCAGCGGCTCGATCTTCTCGGGCCACTCCACCAGGCAGAGGTCTCCCGAATAGAAGTACTCCTCGTAGCCCAGATCGAACGCCTCGCGCAGATCGTTGATGCGGTAGAAATCAAAATGGTAGATGCGGCGGTTGCCATGGCCCTTGTACTGGTTGATGATGGCGAACGTCGGGCTGGTGACGGTATCCGTGGCACCCAGCTGGGCGGCGATTTCGCGGATGAGGGTCGTCTTTCCGGCGCCCATTTCGCCGCGGAAGGCCACCACCGTGCGGCGGCCCAGCGACTCGATGATGGCGCGGGCGACCTGCGGAAGCTCCTCCTGAGAGGTGATATGGATGGTTTTCATGGTGTGTTATTGTTTCGGTTTGAGGACGATATAGGGGACGAGCATCTCCTCCATTGAGATGCCGCCGTGTTGGAACGTGTTGCGATAGTAGCGGATGTGGCGGTTGGCGTCGTTGTTGTAGACCAGGAAGTCGGTGTTGTAGGCGAAGATGTAGCTCGACGTGAGGTTGCTCGACGGCAGCTGGATGTCTTCCGGACGCAGCACCTCGTAGACCTCGCGCGAATTGTAGGCCAGGTTGCGGCCCGTCTTGTAGCGGAGGTTGGTCGAGGTTTCGCGGTCGCCGGTGACCTTCACGGGGTTGTCCACGCGGATCGTGCCGTGGTCCGAGGTGATGACCACCGTGTGGCCGCGCTCCGACAGCAGCCGCAGGATCGTGTAGAGGTCCGAGTGTTCGAACCACGAGCGGGTCAGCGAACGGAAGGCCGCCTCGTCCTCGGTCAGTTCGCGGATGATGTCCGTTTCGGTTCGGGCGTGGGAGAGGATGTCCAGGAAGTTGTAGACGATCACCGAGAAGTCGGCGTCGTAGACCTTCTGGATGTTGTCGACCAGTTTGCGGCCCTGTTCCGGGCGGACCAGCTTGTCGAACGTGCAGCGCCACGACTTGCCGTTCTGGCTCATCAGCCGGCGGAGGAACTCCTCCTCGTACTGGTTCTTGCCCCCCTCCTCGTTGTCGTTGAGCCACTTCTGGGGCATCAGCTTGTCGATGGCCAGCGGCATCAGTCCGGCGAAGATCGCGTTGCGGGCATACTGCGTGGCGGTGGGCAGGATGGCGCAGTAGAAGTCGTCCTGCACGACGTCGTAGTAGCCTCGGAGCAGCGACGAGATCGACCGCCACTGGTCGTAGCGGAAGTTGTCGATCAGCAGCAGCGTCGTCTTCGGGTTTTCGTCGACGACGGGGAAGATCTTCGTCCGCATGAGCGTGTGCGACATGACGGGCGTATCATCCGAGCGGCGGTTGATCCAGTTGTAGTAGTTGCGGCGCACGAACTTGCAGAACTCCTGGTTGGCCTCGCTTTTCTGATAGGTGAGCACCTCCTTGATGCTCTCGTCGGTCGATTCGCCCAGTTCGATCTCCCAGGCGGTGAGTTTGCGGTAGAGCGAGCACCAGTCGGCGAAGTTCTCGGCCATCTGCAGCGAGGCCGAGATGCGTCCGAATTCGGAGCGGTAGTCGGCTGTGGTCTGTTCGGTGACGAGCTGCTGCTGGTGGACGTTCTTCTTGATCGAGAGCAGCACCTGGTTCGGGTTGACGGGTTTGATGAGGTAGTCGGCGATCTTCGAGCCGATGGCCTTGTCCATGATGTTCTCCTCCTCGCTCTTGGTGACCATGATGACGGGGGTCGTCGGGCGCACCTCCTTGATCTTGGGGAGGGTCTCGAGGCCGGTCATGCCGGGCATCATCTCGTCGAGGATGATCAGATCGTAGGCCCCTTCGGAGGCCATGTCGATGGCGTCGTACCCGTTGTTGCAGGTATCGACCTCGTAACCTTTCTGTTTGAGGAACAGCACGTGGGGCTTGAGCAGTTCGACTTCGTCGTCGACCCAGAGTATTTTGACCATACCTGTTATCGGTTTTGGGATTACAAAAATAGTGATTTTACCATCAAACGCAAAAAACATGCGTTTTATTGGGCGGATGCGGCAAAACGGAGCAATTTCGGTCTGTTTTGGAAAAATTCCGGAGTGCGGGCGGAAATTTGTCTGATGGAGAGTCATGTGTTTGCGAGTCAGCGCTTTGTCTGTTTCGTACGGGGTGCACGCCCGCAAGGACGGTGTCGCGGCGAACGACGGGGCCGCGGGTTTGGCCCGGGATTTGTTCGGATCCCGGTATCGTGCTGGATTCGTGCGCCGTAGACCCCGGATAAAAAAATGAAAAAAAATGGCGGTTTGTTGGCGGAAATTCAAATAAAGCGTATATTTGCACTCCGAATCGATCGGAAGAACTTAATTTTAATTTAGTAAACAGATATGACAAAGGCTGATATCGTAAGCGAAATCGCTAAGAGCACCGGAGTGGAGAAAGTGCAGGTACAGGCTATCGTCGAGGCTTTCATGGAGAGCATCAAGACGTCGCTCACCGAGAAGAATAATGTGTATCTTCGCGGCTTCGGAAGTTTCATCGTGAAGAAGCGTGCAAAGAAGGTTGCCCGCAACATCTCGAAGAATACGACAATCACCATTCCCGAGCACAACATCCCCGCTTTCAAGCCCGCCAAGAGCTTTGCAGCGAAGGTGAAATAACGATAAATTAAAGAACCTCTAAAATTTAACCACTATGCCAAACGGAAAGAAGCATAAGCGGCACAAGATGGCTACCCACAAGCGGAAAAAACGTCTTCGCAAGAACCGTCACAAGAAAAAGTAGGGTAGCACCTTAGTGCTAACGAATAGATAAAGCTAAAGGGGCCCAAGGGTTCTTTTAGCTTTACCTATTTTTTCGGAATCAGTTTTTTCGGGCCGAATCGAGGCCCTCCGGTGCGGATCATCCTCCCCCTGGATCGGGAGCCGCCCATGTGGTCCATGCCCCGTCGGGCGTCGGACTTTTCCATTGGAGTTTGCCGCCACTTCATCCCAAAATGCGGCGCCGATTTACTAATTTCAGCCCAGCCGCCTCCGCTCCCCGGTGCGCGGTACAAGATATATAAATGAACAGAGAGTTAATCGTAAACGTCAACCCTACCGAGATCTCCATCGCCCTGTGCGAGGACAAGGTGCTCGTCGAGCTCAACAAGGAGCAGTGCCAGACGGGTTTTGCCGTGGGAGACATCTATCTCGGAAAGGTGCGAAAAATCATGCCCGGCCTGAACGCGGCGTTCGTCAACATCGGCCACGAGAAGGATGCCTTCATCCACTATCTCGATCTGGGCGCGCAGTTTCCGTCGCTGCAGAAGCTCGTCGCCTCGCAGCAGCCCGGCAAGCGCGGCATGCGGGTCGAGACCATGAAGCTTGAAGCTCCGGTCGAGAAGACGGGAAAGATCGGCGACTATCTCCAGGTCGGACAGCAGATCATGGTCCAGGTGGCCAAGGAGGCGATCTCGACCAAGGGCCCGCGTCTGACGTCGGACATCTCGCTGGCCGGCCGCAACGTGGTGCTGGTCCCCTTCTCGTCGAAGGTCTTCCTCTCGCAGAAGATCCGCTCGGCCGAGGAGAAGCGGCGTCTGAAACGCATCGCCACGGAGGTGCTCCCGAAGAACTTCGGCGTCATCATCCGCACGGCGGCCATGGAGGCCAAGGATGAGGATGTGGCCCACGACATCCAGACCCAGATTGACCGCTGGCGCAAGACCTGCGGGGCGATCAAGAAGTGCGGGGCGCAGGCTCCGGCACAGCTCATGAGCGAGATGAACCGCGCCAATACGATCATCCGCGACTCGCTCAACGGCTCCTTCTCGCAGATCGCCGTCGACGATGAGGCGATGTTCAACGAGATCCGCAACTACATCCGCCAGATCGATCCCGAAAAGGAGAAGATCGTCAAGCTCTATAAGGGCACGGTGCCGATTTTCGACAACTTCGACATCTCGAAGCAGATCAAGTCGCTGTTTGCCAAGTACGTGTCGCTGAAGCGCGGCGCCTACCTGATCATCGAGCATACGGAGGCGATGAACGTCATCGACGTCAACTCGGGCAACCGCACCAAGGCCGAGGACAACCAGGAGCAGACGGCCATGGACGTGAACCTGGCCGCTGCCAAGGAGATCGCCCGCCAGCTGCGTCTGCGCGACCTGGGCGGCATCGTCATCATCGACTTCATCGACCTGCACAAGGCGCAGAACAAGCAGGCGTTGTTCGACGAGATGGTCAAGCTCATGGCCACGGACAAGGCCAAACATACGGTGCTGCCGCTGACGAAGTTCGGCCTGATGCAGATCACGCGCCAGCGGGTGCGTCCGGTGGCCGTGGAGAATGTTTCGGATGTCTGCCCGACGTGCAACGGCACGGGCAAGATCGAACCTACGGTGCTGCTGGACAAGAAGATCGAGAATCAGATCTCGTTCCTCACGGAGGACCGCGGGCAGAAGTTCATCAAACTGGTCGTCAGCCCCTACGTGGCGTCGTATCTGAAGAAGGGCCTCTGGTCGCTGCGTCGCCGCTGGGAGTGGAAATACAAGGTGCGGCTGAAGATCGTCGAGGATCAGAGCACCGGCATTGTCGATGTCCATTACCACGACCGCAAGGACAACGACCTGATCGAAAAATAGATCCATGGCAAATCCCCGTGAGCAGTTGGCGCAGTTCGCCGCCGGGTCGAAGAGGCTCGGGGAGCTGTGCCGCGAATACCGGAAACGGAGCGCTACCGTCCATCTCCAGGAGCTGGTCGGCGGGGCTCTGTCGTTTTATGCGGCTGCCGCCATTGCGCGGTGCGGCGGCGTGCATCTCTTTGTGGCCGAGGACCGCGATGCGGCGGCTTACCTGCTCAACGACTTCTACAACCTGCTCGACGAGGAGAAGGTCTGCTTCTTCCCCTCGTCCTACAAGCGGTCGGTGGTCTACGGCGCGGAGGATGCCCAGGGGGTGGTCCAGCGTACGGCGACGATGAATGCCCTGCGGGGCTTCGGCGCGGCGAAGGGCGACTACCTGGTGGTCTGCACCTATCCCGAGGCGCTGGCCGAACGGGTGGCCGATGCCGAGGCGCTGCAACACAGGACGATCGAGGTGCGGGTGGGCGACCGGATCTCGATCGAGGTGCTGGAGCAGGAGCTGGTCGATGCGGGCTTTACGCGGGTCGACTTCGTCTACGAACCGGGGCAGTACTCGCTGCGCGGCGGTATCGTCGACGTCTTCTCCTACTCGGAGAGCAAACCCTACCGTCTGGACTTTTTCGGCGACGACGTCGACTCGATCCGCCGTTTCAATATCTCGAGCCAGCTGTCGGCCGACAAGCTGGAGAGCGTGAAGATCATCCCCGACCTGAATGCCGGTGTGGCGGCCGCGGCGAAGGTCTCGCTGGCGAAGTTCGCCGGCGGGGAGGCGTCGTGGTGGTTCTACGATGCGGATTTCGTGCTGCGCAAGGTCAACGACGTGCGGCGCAAGGCGCTGGCCGACATGGAGCATCCGGAGGAGGTCGATGATCTGCTGACGAGCCGCAATGGCCTGCTGGCGGATCTGGACGGATGCCGGATCTTCGAGCTGCGCGACAGCCTGGCGGAGCGTCCGGCCGAGGCGGCGGTGAAGTTCTCGACGGCGCCCCAGCCGAAGTTCAACAAGAACTTCGAGATGCTGGCCGACGACATGATCCGCAATGCGCTGCGCGGCTATGAGACCTGGATCCTCTCGGAGAACCGGGCCCAGGTCGAGCGTCTCGAAAACATCTTCCACCAGATCGGCCGCGGACAGGCCGTCGTGCGGTCGCTGGCGCTGACGCTGCACGAGGGCTTCGTGGACAACGATCTGAAGCTGTGTCTCTATACCGACCACCAGATCTTCGACCGCTACCAGCGCTACCGCATCAACGGCGAGATCCGCCGCGACGAGCAGATGACCGTCGCCGAGCTGAACCAGCTGCGGCCGGGCGACTACGTGGTCCACATCGACCACGGCGTGGGGCGTTTCGACGGACTGGTGAAGATCAACGAGGGGGGCAAGACCCACGAGGCGATCAAACTGGTCTACAAGGATGGCGACGTGCTCTTCGTCAACGTCCACTCGCTGCACCGCATCTCGCGCTACAAGTCGGGCGACGGCGAGCCGCCGAAGATCTACAAGCTCGGAACGGGAGCCTGGCAGAAGCTGAAGAACGCCACGAAGAAGGCTGTTAAGGACATCTCGCGCGAGCTGATCGCCCTCTATGCCAAGCGCAAGGCCTCGAAGGGATTCGCCTTCTCGCCGGACAGCTACCTGCAGCACGAGCTCGAGGCGTCGTTCCGCTGGGAGGATACCCCCGACCAGCAGGCAGCTACGGCGGCCATCAAGAAGGATATGGAGTCGGATCAGCCGATGGACCGTCTGGTGTGCGGCGACGTGGGCTTCGGCAAGACCGAGGTGGCCATCCGCGCGGCCTTCAAGGCGGCGACGGACGGCAAGCAGGTGGCCGTGCTCGTGCCGACGACGATCCTGGCGCTGCAGCACTACCGCTCGTTCAGCGAGCGGCTGCGCGACTTCCCGGTGCGGGTGGAGTATCTCAACCGCACGAAATCGGCGAAGGAGGTCCGGCAGATCTGTGCCGATCTGGCCGCCGGAAAGATCGACATCCTGATCGGTACGCACAAGATGCTGGGCAAACAGGTGGTCTTCCACGACCTGGGGCTGCTGATCATCGACGAGGAGCAGAAGTTCGGCGTGGCGGCCAAGGAGAAGCTCACGCAGATGAGCGTCTCGGTGGATACGCTGACGCTGACGGCAACGCCCATCCCGCGGACGCTGCAGTTTTCGCTCATGGGCTCGCGCGACCTGTCGGTCATCTCGACGCCGCCGCCCAACCGGCAGCCGATCATCACCGAGTCGCACGTCTTCTCGGAGGAGATCATCCGCGACGCCATCGAGACGGAGCTGGCGCGCGGCGGTCAGGTCTACTTCGTCCACAACCGCGTGGAGGATCTGCCGACGCTGCAGGGGATGATCACGCGCCTCTGCCCGAAGGCCCGCGTCGGGGTGGGTCACGGCAAGATGCCGGCCGAACAGTTGGAGAAACTCATCATGGACTTCATCTACGGGGAGTTCGACGTGCTGCTGTCGACGTCGATCGTCGAGAACGGCATCGACGTGCCGAATGCCAATACGATCATCGTCAACAACGCCCAGCACTTCGGCCTGAGTGACCTGCACCAGCTGCGCGGCCGCGTCGGCCGTTCGAACCAGAAGGCCTACTGCTACCTGCTCTCTCCGCCGGACGAACTGCTGACCCCCGACGCACGGCGCCGGCTGCGGGCCATCGAGGAGTTCTCGGATCTGGGCTCGGGCTTCAACATCGCCATGCAGGATCTCGACATCCGCGGGGCGGGCAACCTGCTGGGGGCCGAGCAGAGCGGCTTCATCGCCGATATCGGCTTCGAGACCTACCAGAAGATCATGAACGAGGCGATCGCCGAACTGCGTGCCGAGGGGCTCGAGGTACCGGGCATGGGTGCCGCCGAGCAGCAGGTCGTGGGTCGCATGGCCTTCATCGACGATGCCCATATCGATATCGAGGTCGAGGCCTCGCTGCCGGACGACTACGTCGCCCAGCAGGCCGAACGCCTGAAACTCTACCGCGAACTCGACTCGACGAAGGACGAAGCGGCGCTCGAGGCCTTCGAGAGCCGGCTGGTGGACCGTTTCGGACCGCTGCCGCGTGCCGCCCGGGAGCTGCTTAACGTGGTGCGTCTGCGTTGGGAGGCCATCCGCCTGGGCATGGAGCGCGTGAAGGTCAAGAACGGCCTGATGATCGTGCAGTTCGTGGGCGAGGAGAATTCACCTTATTATAAAAGCGACACCTTCATGACGCTGCTGCAGCGCGTTACGCAGCACCCCGATCGATTTGTGCTCAAGCAACACAATAATCGGTTGGCGATGACCGTTAGGAATATCAAAGACGTGGAGGACGCATACAAAACCTTACAACAGCTTTGAATCTGGTTGTGGACATAGGCAATTCACTGGTGAAGCTTGCCGTGTTCGACGGTGGACGACTCGTCGCCCAACAGAGTACGAAGTACCTCCAGCCGTCGATTTTCGAGGAATTATTGCAGGGAAAGCGGGCCGAACGGGCCATCGTGGAGTCGACGCGCGGCGATGCCGACGAGATCGTGGCCATGGTGCGCGAACATGCGGATCGTGTGCTGGAGTTCACGCCGCAGACCCCCGTCCCGATCGCCAACGCCTATCGGACCCCCGAGACGCTGGGACGCGACCGGATGGCGGCGGCCGTGGGGGCGACGGTGCTCTATCCGGGCCGCAACGTGCTGATCGTCGACTTCGGTACGGCCGTGACGATCGACCTGGTGACGGCCGACGCCACCTTCCGCGGAGGGTGCATCTCCCCCGGGATGCGGACCCGCTTCCGGGCACTGCACGACTATACGGCCAAACTGCCGCTCTGTTCGGCCACCGACAGCGAGGCGCTGCAGGGACTCTCCACCGAGGAGGCCATCCGGCTCGGGGTGATGAACTCGATGACGTTCGAAATCGAGGGCTACATGAGCCGGATGCGGGAGAAAATCGACGATTTGTGCGTAATTTTCACCGGTGGAGATGCAAAATACTTTGCGAAAAGAATTAAAAATACAATATTTGCAAATTGTAATCTGGTCTTTTGCGGATTGGATCGAATTTTAGAGTACAATGCCAGTGAAGAACACCTTGATTAAACTTCTTGTCGCGGCTGCGGCGCTGTTCCCTGTCGCCGTCTCGGCCCAGACAAGCAGTATCAATGCCTTCTCGCCCTATACGATGTACGGAATCGGTGAGGTGAATACCCCCGGAACGCTTCCGATGCGTTCGATGGGCGGTGTGGGCGTGGCCATGCGTTCGTCGGGCGTGGTGAACCTGCTCAACCCCGCGGGTTTCAGTGCGGCTCCCCAGAAGACCTTCCTCTTCAACTTCGGACTCGAAGGCCAGAATTACTACAATTCGCAGAAAGTGGCCGGTGAATCGAAAAGCACCGTCTACAATACGTTCAACTTCCACGACATCGCCTTCCAGATGCCCGTGGCCAAGAAGCTGGGCCTGGGCTTCAGCCTGACCCCCTACAGCTCGGTCGGCTACCGCACGAACGAATACGATCCGTCGGATCCGGTCTACGGAAACATCGGAAACGTGCAGT
Source organism: uncultured Alistipes sp. (assembly GCA_938014215.1). GTDB lineage: Bacteria > Bacteroidota > Bacteroidia > Bacteroidales > Rikenellaceae > Alistipes. The sequence goes on from CALLRW010000042.1 coordinate 123,740, forward strand.
ACAACTACCAGGGCGACGGCGATATCACGGAGGTGAAACTCGGTCTGGGCTGGGAGGTCTTCAAGAACTTCTCGATCGGCGTGGCCGCCCAGTACTACTGGGGCTCGATCACGCGCTCCTATACGTCGGTGGCGACGGCCATCACTGGTGAGGGCACCTACGCCTCGGCGGTGGGCAGCGACGTCTACACGATCTCGAGCATCAAGGGACAGGTCGGCGTGCAGTGGAGCCCGATCCTGAACCAGCGACGGATCCTGACGGTCGGTGCGGCCTACGACTTCGGCGGCGATCTCAACCCCGAGGTCAACCGGACAATCTACGTCAACGACCTCTACAACTCGACGGCCAAGGGCGATACGACGCATATGGCCATGGTGCTCCCGCGTCAGTTGGCCGTGGGCCTCTACTACCAGAACGCAAAGTGGGCCATGGGTGTGGATTACGTCTACCAGAACTGGGGCAGCCGCAACAAGGGTTCAGAGATGACCGGTGTCTCGGGGCTGGGCGCAGATCGCACGGCCTATCTGGTCGAATATGTCAATACGAGTACGGTCAAGGTGGGCGTGGAGTTCACCCCGAACCGCTACGATATTCGTAACTTCTTGAAACGCTGGTCCTACCGGGCCGGATTCCGCTACGGAATCCACAACCAGTCGTTCAACGGCGAACGCCTCGGGCAGTGGGCCGTTACGGCCGGCTTCGGGATTCCGGTCAAGCTGTGGGCCGTTTCGGGCATCGATGTGGGTGTCGAGTACGGCCGGCGCGGCTACAATGTGGCGGAGCGTCTCGGACTGGTTCGCCAGCAATATTTCAAGATCGCCGTGGGCTTTACGCTCTTCGCCGGACAGGAGAACGGCGAGTACTGGTTCATGAGACCCAAGTACGATTAAAACCTGCGGATGAAGAGAGATACCGGACGTGAGACCCCCGACTGACTGCTGACTGGTAAATTTCAGGCAAACGACAATACACAAAAATTAATCTGACCGATGAAAAACTTTAAATTCCTGCTCTCCGCTGCATGTTCGCTCTTCGCTTTCGCAGCGTTGGCCCAAGATTTCAGTGATCCGAAGTACGCGATCTGGGGCGATACGCCCGAGGAGCGTCAGCAGAACATCCTGAACAGCAACTTCCTCAAGGAGTCGTGCGACAACAAGAACTATGATGCCGCCGCCCACTACTTCAAGGAGCTGGTCGACAAGTGTCCGAAGGCTTCGGAGAATACCTATGTCCGCGGTATCACGCTCTACAAGAACAAGATCAACCGTGCCAAGTCGGTTGACGAGAAGAACATGTACGTCGATTCGCTGATGCTGGTCTACGACCTGCGCAACCAGTACTTCGGCAACCACGCCAAGCGCGGTTCGGCCTACATCCTCGACCGCAAGGCCCGCGAGTATCTGACCTACAAGCCCAATGACCGTGCCGGAATCCGCGAGGCTTTCCGTGAGGCGATTGCCGCCGGCGGCGACAACACCGATCCCGAGACCGTTGTGGCCTACTTCTCGAACCTTTGCGACGACTACAAGAATACGGACGAGGTGATGCCCGACGAGATTCTTTCGGAGTACGAGCGTCTGGAGGCCTATTTCGAGAAGCACCCCGAGGCTTCGGAGTACAAGAGCCAGTTCGATGCCGCCTTCGGTATGAGCGGCGCCGCCAGCTGCGAGAACCTCGAGAACCTCTTCAAGCCCAAACTCGAGGCCGATCCCGAGAACGAGACGCTGCTTGCTCAGGCCGTGGGCCTGATGTCGCGCGCCGAGTGCAGCAGCGACTTCTACTTCAACACCGCCGAGCGTTACTATCAGGTGAAGCCTTCGTCGGAGACGGCCATGTTCCTGGCTCAGGCCTTCCAGAACAAGGGTGACTACGCCAAGGCCAAGACCTATCTGAACGAGGCCCTTGCCGTTGAGCAGAACCCCGCCGAGCGTCAGAAACTGCTCGTGCGCGTTGCACTGGTCGGCCTGGTTGCCAACGATATTGCGGATGCCGCATCGGCTGCCCGTCAGGCTCGCGATCTGAATCCCGAGGACGGTGTTCCCTACTTCGTGCTGGCACAGTGCTACGCTTCGTCGGCTGCCGCCTGCGGCGGTTTCGCCGGTCAGGCTACCTTCTGGGCCGCTTACGACACGATGGCCAAGGCTGTCGAGCTGCTGCCGAGCGACTCGGAGTACATGGAGCACGCCAAGACGTCGCTCGCCTCGTTCCGCAACCGTTTCCCGAGCTCGGAGGAGTGCTTCTTCAACGAGCTGCAGGCTGGCGCCCGCTATACGGTGACCTGTGGTACGGCCGCCGGCGTTTCGACGACGGTACGCCCGCGCTAAGCCCATCCGAACCGCATTTCCATGGGGAAACGCATGAACCGATACACCAGGGTAGCACTCTCCGCAGTGGGGAGTGCTATCTTGCTATTCTCGTGTTCGGAACAGAAAGCCGAAACGGATTCGTCGGCCGAGGAGACGATGATGACCGAGTACAGCGAGAACCTCTCGATCGTCAATTCGCAGAACGGCCGCCGTTCGTATCACTTCGTCACGCCGCTGCTCGAGGGCTATACGCTGGCCCGCGAACCCTATCGCGAGTTCCGCAAGGGAATCAAGATCACGACCTATCTCGACGATTCGCTCTCGACGGTAGATGCCGTTCTGACGGCCAACTACGCGATCAACTACGAGAATCGCGAGCTGTGGGAGGCCAAGGGCAATGTCGTGGTCGAGAAGTCGGACGGCAAGAAACTCTATACGCAGCAGCTCTTCTGGAATGCGCGTACGGGCAAGATCTACTCGAACGTCGATTCGAAGATCGTGCAGAACAACGGACGGGATGTCTTCATCGGTGAGGGCTTCGAATCGGACGAGGAGTTCAAGGATTGGCGTTTCCGACGCATGAAGGGGCGTATGGAGGTCGAGGTCAAGCCGCAGAACGATTCGTTGGCGGCGGATTCCACCACGGTGCGCGAAACGCCGCGGACAACGGATCGGGCGGATGAAAAGGGCGCGGGCGGATCGCTGCGGGCGAAGAGGGCTGAAGATTCACGGCCGGCTGCCCGGCCGCAGGTTGACGGACGGTCCGGCGCAGAACGCCGGTCGACCCCTGTCGAAGGGGGTGCGAAACCGGCCTCCGGCCAGAAACGTCCGGCCGCACGAAGCGCTTCGAAATATGGCTCTGCCGCCGCAGCTTCCGGTGTGGAGGCTCCGGCCCAGCAGCGCAACATCCCGACGCTCGAGGGTCCGCGTATCGATCCGCTGTTGACCGCTCCCGCGGCCCAGGGCCCGAACGCCGCCAAAGAGTCCGAAAACAAAAAATAAGTTCCATGGTGACTTCGATTATACTGATTGTCGTCATGTTGCTGCTGTCGGCCTTCTTCTCGGGCATGGAGATCGCCTTCACGAGCAAGAACCGACTCAAACTGGAGATCGACCGCAAGCAGAACCGCATGTTCGACCGCATTGCCGAGGTCTTTGCGCGCCATCCGGGGCAGTACATCACGACGATCCTCGTGGGCAACAACATCGCACTGGTGGTCTATTCGCTGGCCATGTCTCTGCTGCTGAGGGAGATCTATGCCTCACTGGGATGGGAGGAGCTCTCCCGCGACGGATCGGTGGCCATCGATACGGCCGTGTCGACGATCATCATCATCTTCTTCGCGGAGTTCCTGCCCAAATCGGTCTTCCGTAACGACCCGAACTTCTATTACCGGGCACTGGCTCCGGTGATCTACTTCTTCTACATCATCCTCTATCCGATCGCCAGCTTCACGACGCTGCTCTCACACGGGATCCTGCGTCTGGTTGGTCGGCGCGTCGAGGAGAAGACCATCACGCCGATCTTCAACCGCGAGGATCTGGCCTCGCTGATCGACTCGAGCAACCAGGAGACCCACGCGGAACCCGACAACGAGCTGAAACTCTTCCAGAATGCGCTGGATTTCGCCGACCTGCGCGTGCGGGACTGCATGGTGCCGCGCGTGGACATCGAGGCGGTCGATATCGACGATACGACGATCGAACAGCTGACCGCGCGGTTCGTCGATACGAAATATTCGCGCATCTTCGTCTGGCAGCGGTCGATCGACAACATCATCGGTTATGTCAATTCGAAGAGCCTCTTCACGCGTCCGGCCCGGATTGCCGACGTGATGATGGAGGTGAACTTCGTGCCGGAGACCATGCCGCTGCAGCTGGTGCTGGAGAACTTCATCAAGCACCGGTCGAACATCGCCGTGGTGATCGACGAGTTCGGCGGGACGGCGGGGATCATCTCGCTGGAGGATGTGCTGGAGCAGATCTTCGGCGAGATCGAGGATGAGCACGATGTGCCGGATCTGGTTGAAAAACAGGTGGGTCCCGACGAATATGTCTTCTCGTGCCGGCTGGAGGTGAAGTATCTCAACGAACGCTACGGACTGGGCATCGAGGAGAGCCGCGAGTACGATACGCTGGCGGGCTTCATCATCTACAACTACGAAGGGATTCCGAATGCGGGCGAAACGGTGGTAATCGACGGTCTGCAGCTGCGGATCCTGCGCACGACCCGGTCGCGGATCGAGCTGGCCAGGGTGAAAAAATTGTAACGCATATAGGAGTCTATTTGCGAATATTTTACTACCTTTGGCTGATCTTTCGAAACAATACGAAAAATTAACATTTATATGGCAAGTTTAAACACCTTACGTACCAAGTTCGGCGTGGTGCTCTCGATTATCATCGCACTGGCCCTCTTGGCATTCATCCTCTCACTGAAAACCGAGATGGGATTCTCGGGCAATGATCCGCGCGTCGGCGTGATCGACGGCGAGAAGATCAACTATTCGGAGTATTACGACGAGTACGAGCGGATCAAGTCGCAGAACAACGTCCAGGAGAGCGACGAGCAGCAGTCGGCCATGCTGGCCAATGCCGTGTGGCAGTCGCTGATCTCGAAGTATGTGCTCACGCCGGGCTTCGACCGGATGGGCCTTCGCGTGACGGAGCCCGAGCGGATGGCAATGGTCAGCGGACAGCAGCCTTCGCAGGTCTTCATCAACGCCTTCACCGATCCCCGGACGGGTCAGTACAACGTGGATGCCATCAGCCAGTTCCTGGCACAGGCCGAGACCAACCCGCAGGCCGCTCAGGCCTGGGCTCAGCTCAACGAGCAGGCCCGCATGGAGCGTGAGATGCAGAAATACTTCGGTCTGGTGAAGGGCGGTGTTTACGTCAACTCGCTGGAGGTTGCCCGCGGTGTGAAGGGTGCCAACGAGACCTTCTCGGGCAAGTGGGCCGGCAAGAAGTACGCTTCGGTGCCCGATTCGCTCTTCGAGGTTTCGTCGAGCGACCTGAAGGCCTACTACAACAGCCACAAGGATCAGTTCAAGCAGACGCCGTCGCGTACGTTGACCTACGTGGTCTTCGAGGTGGCTCCGACGGATGATGACCTGCTGGCTCTGGAGAAGAAGGTTACGGAGGTGGGCAAGGAGTTTGCCGCCGCAGCCGAGATCAAGAGCTTCGTGCGCGGCAACCGCAACGGACACGTCGCCGACAACTACGTCACGGCAGCCCAGCTCTCCGAGGAGGAGGCCAAGGCGCTGATGGAGGGCGAGATGTACGGTCCGGTGCTGAAGAACAACGAGTGGACAATGGCCCGCGTACTGGATTCGAAGGTGGCTCCCGATTCGATCGGCGTTCGCCACATCGTACTGCCCTATACGCAGGAGTCGCTGGCCGACAGCCTGCTGACGGTGCTGAAGAATGGCGGTGACTTCGCTGCTACGGCCGCCCAGTATTCGGTTTACGACGCTACGGCCGCCAACGGCGGTGAGGTGGGCGTGCTGCCCTTCTCGGCCTTCACGGGCGAATTTGCCGAGACGCTGGCCAACGTGAAGACGGGCGACATCGTGAAGATCGCTTCGGGCGATGCCATTCAGCTGATGCAGATCTACCGTGCCGGCAAGCCGACCAAGCAGCTTCAGGTGGCTTCGATCACCTATCCGGTCGAGGCTTCGGAGGCTACGCGCCGCGATATCCACAACCAGGCCGGTTCGTTCATGGTCAATGCCAAGGGCTCGTCGGAGGCTTTTGCCGATGCCGCTTCGGAGGCTGCCGTGACGCCGCGTGTGGCAACGCTGGCTCAGGGCGACCGTACGATCCGCGGTCTGGAGGATTCGCGTGACGTGGCCCGCTGGGCTTACGGTGCCAAGGAGGGCGACGTTTCGGAGATCTTCTCCGTGGGCAAGGATTACGTGGTGGCCCGTCTGTCGGAGATTGACGACAACGACTATGCTTCGCTGGACAAGGTGGCTGCCCAGATCCGTACGCAGGTACTTCGTGACAAGAAATACGACTACATCGTCAAGGAGCTGTCGGGATCGACCCTGGCCGATCAGGCCAAGAGCCTCGGTTCGGAGGTTGGCGACTTCTCGGATGTCACCCTGGCTTCGTTCTACATCAACGGTGTGGGTATTGAGCCGCGTCTGATCGGAGCCATCGCTTCGTCGGAGAAGGGTGTGCTTTCGACCCCTGTAAAGGGCATCTCGGGAGTCTACGTCTTCCAGGTAGAGGATGTGCAGACCGCCGACAAGCAGACCACCGAGGGTGAAAAGGTACGTGCTCAGGCCATGTCGGAGGGTATGGCTCAGCAGTTTGTCCTCCCGGCTATTCAGCAGATGGCCAAGATTCAGGATCTGCGCGGCAAGTACTTTTAGTTGACAGCGTTGCGTTTGGTAAAGAGGCCGGTGCATTTGTTGCACCGGCCTCTTTTTTGGGTCTGTCGGATCCGGATTGCGAGGTAGAGGGGAGGGGGAGAAAATGGTGTGCGGCCGAGCGGGCCAACGGGGCTGGTAGCTGCAGAGGGGTATACCTGCAGGCAGGAGGTGACAGCATATAGGAGGGTACCAGTGGAACAAGAGGAACCAAAATTCGAGGGAGGTCGCACGACATGGGGTCTGTTGTGGTGGGCGGGATTCGGGAACGTCAGTACGACATGGGCCGTTGTGGGGGGATAAACCGGATTCGGGTGAGTCAGGTTGACTTCTGCTGTGAAATAGGGTGCGGGATTCGGGAACGTCAGTACGACATGGGCCGTTGTGGGGGGATAAACCGGATTCGGGTGAGTCAGGTTGACTTCTGCTGTGAAATAGGGTGCGGAATTCAAGGGAGACAGCCCGACAAGAGACCGTTGTGATGGAAAGCCGGATTCGGGGAAGTCAGTCCGATATGGAGCCGTTGTGAAATAGGCGGGGCTGGATTCGGGAGTCGCTATGCAGTATAAGGATTGTTGTGGAGTAGTGAAGGGCCAGAATTTGGCGGCGGTCGTGGTTGCGAAGCCGTTTCTGCTGCTCGGATTGCTCCCGAAGGTTTCCGTCGACGTTTTCAATGACAGGATGGGACGCAATCGACCTCTTTCCATTCCGCAACCCTCTGGGGCTTTGCACTCTTTTCCTCGTCCGGTCAGAAAAAAGACCTGCCCCACGAAGGGCAGGTCTTTGCTTGCGGTCGATGCGGTCGGAACCGCTTTGACGGTTGGGTTAGAAGTTGCCGACATTGGCGCGGTCCCACCAGAGGCGGGTTCCGCCCGTATCGCCCGAACCCTTCACCTCGGAGGACTCCTGCTTGAGCAGTTCGATACCCTTGTTCACCTCGTCGGTGTTGGCGCTCAGCTCCGTATCGCTGTAGAGCAGGCGGCGCGGGCCAAGTTCGGTGTCAATGGTCGTCGGATCGAGATTGTTCTTCGGACGGAAGAGTTTCGGGTAACCCGTGCGGCGATAATCGGCCCAGGCCTCTACCGACAGCGGGAAGTTGGCAAGCCACTTCTGCATGATGATGCGGGCGAGTTTGTCCTCGTTCGAGGCGTTGTCATCCCACTTCACGCAGAGCTTGTTGCGAGCTTCGAAATTGTAGTTGGAATTCCACGGATCGACATAATTCTCCTGCGTCGTTTCACCATTGATGTAGGCATTGATCGTAGCCTCGCTGGTGATGTTGTCCATATTGGGCGCCGTCAGCTCTTTATCGGTCCATGCCGCCTTGGCCGTAGACTGGCGGTAGGCATACTGGTTCTTGATTGAGGTGCGGATACCCGTTTCGTAAAGCTCCTGAACCGACTTTGTATCAGCATCATTCCAGCGGAGTTTGGCCTCGGCGCGCAGGAACCAACCCTCGGCGGCAAACATGATCGGCAGCGGCGTGGCGTACGATCCGGCCAGGAACGAGTAGTAGACGCGCTGGTTGTCGTTACCGCCGTTCTTGTTGCCCAGTTCGCAACCTACCGGAACGCCGATATACTGCGAACCCTTCGCGATGAGGATATCCTCCTTCTTGTATTCACCCTCGCTGTCGGGCTGGGCCGACTCCTTGACCAGATCGCGCACGTTGGTGGTGAAGTAGAGCGGACGACGCGGATCCTCGAAGCCGTTCATCACGGTGACGATCGTCGAGCCGATACCCGAATCCCACCAGTCCATCATGCGGCGCAACTCGTTCGAGTAGTCCGAAACCAGAATGTCCTGCGTGTCGAGGACGCCGGCCTGGATGGCCTCCTTGGCATACTTCTCGGCGTTCGTCGGATCGACCTTCACGATGCGCAGCGCCATGCGGAGCTTCAACTGGTTGGCAATCTTCTTCCAGAGTGCGCGGTCACCCTTGCACCAGAGGTCGAATGCGGCCAGACCGTCGGTCGTCGTGTCGAGCCCCTCGATCGCCTTGTCCAGCTGTTCGAACATCGCCTTGTAGATGTCCTCCTGCTTGTCGTAGGCATACGAGCTGGGGCGTTCGGTCATCTCGTCGGCAGCCAGTACCGACGAATAGGGCACCGGTCCGTAGGTATCGGTGTACTGCAGCAGGTTGTAGACCTCGACGATACGCGTCACGGCGGCGAAGTCATACTGCTCCTTCGCATCGCACTCCTTGGTCAGACGGCGCGTGTTGTTGAAGATCTTCTGCATGAAGTTCTCGTGCATGCCGCCGCAGAATCCGCGATTGAGGCTGTAGCGGGCCATGGTCCAGTTGCTGTGAGGCACCTCGAAGTAGCCGCCGTAGTTGTCGATCGACAGCGAGGTCCAGTACTGGAAGAGGTTCTGGTGAGGCGGGTAGCTGTAGGTGAGCGGCGTGGAGAACTGCGCATCGAAGGGCAGCGTTCCGGGATCCACCTGGTAGGGGTTGGTGTTCAACTCCTCGAAATCGCTGGTACAACCGCTCAGCAGGGCGATGGGGAGTACCAGGGTTGCGGCGTATTTGAATATATTTTTGAGTTTCATAGTGTTCAGACGCTTTTGATTAGAAGTTCAGTTTCACATTCAGACCGAAGCTGCGGGTCGTGGGCAGGTTGAAGATGTCGAAGCCCTGGAGGCCGTTGCCCGTACCCATCGAAACATCGGGATCCATCGGAGCATCCTTGTAGAAGAAGAAGAGGTTGCGGGCGATGAGGGCCACGGTGAGGTGTTTCGACTGTCCGAAGAGGTCGCGGAAGGTGTATCCGAGCGAGATTTCGCGCATGCGGACATTCGTGGCGTCGTAGACGTAATCCTCGACGTTGTAGACCGAGTTGAAGCTCGTGGCGCCGACCGTATCGTAGTAGGCCTTCACGTTGGTGAACTTCACGCCGTCGCGCATGACGTAACCGCGGTCGCGGTCGCGGGCCGTGCGCTGCGAAACGCCGTAGCCGTCGAGCGTGGCTTCGGTCATCGAAACGATCTTGCCGCCGATCTTGGCGTCGATCAGGAAGCTCAGCGTCAGATCTTTGTAGCGGAACGTGTTGCTCCAGCCGAGGTTCCACTTGGCGTTCATGTCGCCGACGTACTTCATCTTCGAGTTTTCGTCGCTGCCGTTCACCGGGATCAGGTAGTCGGTGCCTTCGGGCTGGGTGGTCTTCAGCGAACCGTCGTCGTTGCGCTCGAGCGTGCGGACGTAGAGGTCGCCGTAGTGTCCGCCTTCGGTGAGGATGACCTTGGCACCGCCCATGTTCGAGATGGTCACGCCGTCCTGGATGCCTTCGAAGAGTTCGATGATCTTGTTGTCGTTGTACGAGAGGTTCAGATCGGTCGACCAGGTGAACTCACGGCCGAAATCCTGGAACCAGCCGGCGCTCAGCTCGAAGCCCTGGTTCTGGACGTTACCGGCGTTGACGAACTGCGTCTTGTAGCCGCTCTCCCACGGAAGCGTCACCTCGAAGTATTGGTTCTTGGTGTTGGTCTTGTAGTAGGTAGCGCTCAGATGCAGGCGGTGCTGGAGGAATTCGCCGTCGAAACCGGCCTCGAACGAGTGGGTCTTCTCGGGTTTCAGCGTGCGGAACGGCACGGCGTCGGGGGGAGCGATGGCACCCTGGTCGCCGATGGTGTAGAGCGGATTGGTCTTGTAGACCGGCACGTCGTTACCGACGATCGAGTACGAAGCGCGGAACTTGAACAGATCGATGTTCGGACCCATGTCGACGAACTGGTCGAGCAGCAGGCTGGCGCCGACCGACGGATAGAAGAACGAGTAGCTGTCGGTGAAGGCGAGGGCCGACGACCAGTCGTTACGGGCCGTTACGTCGATGAAGAGCCCCTCCTTGAATCCGAACGTGGCCGTTCCGAATACCGAATTGAGTCGTTTGCGGGTCAGACCGAGCGACGCTCCGTTCTCGTAGTAGTTCTTCGGGTCGAAGACGTTGGGGAAGTAGGCGCTGCCGTCACCGGGGGACTTGAATTCGTTTTTTTCATAAAGCAGGCTGACGTTGTTCGACTGCGTGCGGGTCATGCTCGAACCGGCCGTTACGTTGAGCGAGAAGTCGCCCCACGCATGTTCGTACTGGGCCAGGATGTCGGCGTAGAGTTGCTCGCTGAAGTAACGGTTGTCGTCGAGTTTGCCCATCGTGTACTTGTTGCCGTAGGACGATGCGTAGTGGTTGCGCACGTAGTGCTCGTCGGCGCGCTCGTAGCGCATGCGGCCCGTCAGCGAGAGACCTTCGATGATTTCATACTTGATCGATCCGCCGAATTCATAACGGTTGCGCTCCACGATGGGGCGTTCGCGGTTGAGCAGCCAGTAGGGGTTCGAGTTGGTCTCGTCGGTGGTGGTCACCCAGTTCTGCACGTAGGTGTTCATGGCGCCGTTGAAGACCTCGAAATTGTTCTTGTAGCCGTCCCAGTCGGCACCGCGCGGGAAGGTGTAGACCCCGACGAGCGGGTTGAAGACGTAACCGCCGGCGGGCTGGTTCGTGATGTGCTGGTTGACGTACTTGGCGCTGAAATCGATCTTCACGTGGTCGTTGAACAGATCGAATCCGACCTTCGAATTGAGGGTGTGCTGCGAGTAGTCGTTCTCGGGGGTGATGCCGCCCGAGGTGACGTTACCGTAGGAGAAGTAGGCGCGCATGTCCTTCGAACCGCCGGTGATCGAGATCGAGTTGTTGGTGGTGTATCCCGTGCGGAAGAACTCCTTGGCGTAGTTCTTGGCGGCCGAAGCGAGCTTGTCGCCCCAGCTGTACTGGTCCGTACCGCCGTACGTGGTCTGGAACTCGGGCAGCGAGATGGGGGTCTCGACGGTCGTATTGCTCGATACGCTCACGGCGAAGCGGCCTTCGGAGCCCGACTTGGTGGTGATCATGATGGCGCCGTTTGCGGCGACGGCACCGTAGAGGGCGGCGGCCGAAGCGCCCTTCAGCAGCGAGATCGAGGCGATGTCGTCGGGGTTGATCGTCGACATGGCGTCGCCGCCGTCGCGCTGACCGCCCCAGTTTCCGTTGACCTGGTCGCTGGTGATGTTCATCATCAGGGGCACACCGTCGACAACGATCAGCGGCTGGTTCGAACCGTTGATCGACTTGTTACCGCGGAAGAGGATCTTCGACGAACCTCCGGCGCCGGTCGAGTTGGGGGTGATCTGCAGACCGGCCGACTTGCCCTGCAGGGAGTTGATCATGTTGATCGACTTGATGTCGGCCACGTCCTCCCCGCCGACGGTCTGGGCGGCGTAGGTCAGGGTTTTCGACTGTCGTTCGATACCGAGGGCCGTTACGACCACGGCATCGAGTTCGTTGGCATTGGCCTTGAGGAGGATCTCTTCATTGGTTTGGCCCTGATAGGTGATCTCCACGGGGTTGTAGCCGATGTAGGATACCTGGAGGACGTTTCCGTTCTGGAGATCTTCGAGGTAGAACGCACCGTTGACATCGGTCGACGTACCGCGGCTGGTTCCGACGATGACGACCGTGGCGCCCACGAGGGGACCGGTTTCGTCCTTAACGATTCCTTTGAGGGTACCTCCCCCCTGGGCATTCGCCTTCAGAGCGATAGCAGGTTCGATGGCGAACATTGCCAACAGCAATGCGCAGCAACCGAATAGCGTTTTTTGGATAAGTTTCGTCATGGTTACTTTAGGTTAGGTTGAACATGAGTTAAGGTTTTCCTGTGTCGTTTTTTTCGACAGTGGGAGGAGAGAGTTCCGGGGCTACCGGAGGGAAGTTTTCAGATGTAAGTTGTACTGTTTGGGTTGTTTTATTAAAATTTAATATTTTATCCCCCGTCATATAGTTCAAATATAAGAAATTTTTTTCGAAAAGTGAACGATATGGACCTAATATGCGTTTTTGGTTAACCAGTTACGTGAAAAAATTTAAAAACCAAGAAAAGCGCTTCTGGATTGCTCCGGAAGGGTATTAGCGTATTTTTATAGTAGGCTTTGTGTTTTTTAATGTCTGTTTTTACACGCCATTTCAGCCTAATTTCCGATCCCTTTGGAACACTTTTTCGGGGCTTGTTTTTCCCGCCTCATTCCGCCCTGTCGGCCCGTCCGTCCGTGAACCGTCAGATCTTAAGCCATTTCGGGATTTGTTCGTTCCGTTCGATTCTTTCGGTTCTCCTTCGGCTTTCGGTTTTGATCACGCCGTAAGAACGGCTGCTGCGGTTTTCACCGATTTTTCGTATCTTTGTGAAAAGAGGCGCGGAACCGAGGGCCGGTTTTACCTGCGGAGTTCCGATGACGGTTTCCTGTGTCCGACGATCGTTGAAAACCCAAAATATTTTTGTTATGAACAACTTCATCTATCAGAATCCTACCAAGTTGGTCTTCGGCAAGGGGCAGATCGCCCGCCTTCCGGAGCTTATTCCTGCCGACCGGCGGATCATGATCACCTTTGGCGGCGGCAGCGTCAAGCGAAACGGCGTTTACGATCAGGTCGTCAAGGCGCTTGACGGGCGCAACTTCATCGAGTTCTGGGGAATCGAGGCCAACCCCTCGGTCGAGACCCTTCGCAAGGCCATCGCTCTGGGCAAGGAGCACAAGGTCGATTTCCTGCTGGCCGTGGGTGGCGGTTCGGTGATCGACGGCACGAAACTCATCTCGGCCGGCCTGCTTTACGAAGGCGATGCCTGGGAGCTGGTTCTCAAGGGAAGCTGCAGGAAGACCGTGCCGCTGGCTACCGTCCTGACGATGGCCGCCACGGGGTCCGAGATGAACAGCGGCGCCGTCATTTCGCGCTACGAGACCAAGGAGAAGTATGCCTTCTACAGCAACTACCCGGTCTTCTCGATTCTCGATCCCGAGACTCTCTTCTCGCTGCCCAAGCGGCAGATTGCCTGCGGTTTGGCCGATACGTTCGTACACGTGCTCGAGCAGTATATGACCACGCCCGGACAGTCGCTGCTGATGGACCGCTGGGCCGAGGGAATTCTCCACACGGTCGTAGAGACGGCGCCGAAGGCCCTCTCCGACGAGCGTGATTACGACACGATGTCCGAATACATGCTTTCGGCAACGCTCGCTCTGAACGACATGATCCGCATGGGCGTGACGCAGGACTGGGCGACGCACATGATCGGTCACGAGCTGACGGCCCTGCACGGGCTGACGCACGGCGCAACGCTGGCCATCGTCATCAACGGTACGCTGCGTGTGCTGCGTGAGCAGAAGCACGGCAAGTTGCTGCAGTTCGGCGAGCGGATCTGGGGCATCACGGGCGGCACAGAAGAGGAGCGTATCGACCGGACGCTGGTCCGCACCGAGGAGTTCTTCCGTTCGCTGGGGCTCTCGACGCACCTCTCGGAGGAGGGGATCGGCCAGGAGACGATTGCCGAGATCGAGCGCCGCTTCAACGCCGCGGGTGTTCACTACGGCGAGGCCGGGAATGTCGACGGCGCGATGGCCCGCCGCATCCTTGAGGCCTGTCTGTAACCGGGTTCTGAACTGAAAAGCCGGGTATTCCGATCGGAATACCCGGCTTTTTCATGGCGGGTTGCTGGTTTCTCCCGGCCGTTTGCTCTGTGAAACCGTTTTCTTCGTGAAACAATCTGCTTCGTGAGACAGTCTTCTTCCTGAAACCGCTTTCGAATCGAATCGCTGCCGATTGCTGTCACTTCAGACCGGGTTGTGTCTTCTTCTGTCTTCTTCTGTCTTCTTCTGTCTCCTTCTCTTCCTCCCTTCTTTTTTCTTCTCCTCTCTCCTCTCTCCTCTCTCCTCTGTCTGCCCCCCTCTCTCCCATCTTCACGAAAAATCCCCTCCGACCGCGGGGCCGAAGGGGATCGAACAAGTTGTGTGTGCAATTACTCACCCAGCAGGATCTCGAGGATCTTGATGGCTGCCGTAGCGATCGGCGTACCGGGGCCGAAGATGGCGGCGGCACCGTCGCGGTAGAGCTCATCGTAATCCTGGTGAGGAATCACACCGCCGACGATGACGACGATATCCTCACGGCCGAGTTTCTTGAGCTCGGCGATGATCTGCGGCACGAGGGTGAGGTGACCGGCGGCCAGCGACGAAACGCCCACAACGTGAACGTCGTTCTCGACGGCCTGCTTGGCAGCCTCTTCCGGGGTCTGGAACAGCGGACCCATGTCGACGTCGAAGCCGATGTCGGCATAACCCGTAGCGACTACCTTGGCACCACGGTCGTGACCGTCCTGGCCGAGCTTGGCGATCATGATACGCGGCTGACGGCCCTCTTTCTTGGCGAATTCAGCGCACAGCTCCTTGGCGTGCTCGAAGTTCTTGTCGTTTTTCACTTCCGAAGAGTAAACACCTGAGATGGAACGGATAACGGCTTTGTAGCGGCCTACGACAACCTCGCAGGCATCGGAGATCTCACCCAGCGTAGCGCGGACCTTGGCGGCCTCGACGGCCAGCTCGAGCAGGTTGCCCTGCTTGGTCTTCACGCACTCGGTGATGGCGGCCAGCGCCTTCTTCACGGCCTCGTTGTCACGCGTAGCGCGCAGCTCCTTCAGACGCTTGATCTGGCTTTCGCGCACGGCGGTGTTGTCCACGGCCAGGATATCGATCGGGGCCTCCTTCTCCAGACGGTACTCGTTCAGACCGATGATCTTCTCCTCGCCGGAGTCGATGCGGGCCTGCTTGCGGGCCGAAGCCTCCTCGATACGCATCTTCGGAATACCGGTCTCGATGGCCTTGGCCATACCGCCCAGCTTCTCGATCTCCTGGATGTGCTCCCAGGCCTTGTGAGCGATCTCGTTGGTGAGCGTCTCGACGTAGTAGGAACCAGCCCACGGATCGACCTCGCGGCAGATCGACGTCTCCTCCTGGATGTAGATCTGCGTGTTGCGGGCGATACGTGCCGAGAAGTCGGTCGGCAGGGCGATAGCCTCGTCCAGGGCGTTGGTGTGCAGCGACTGGGTGTGGCCCAGAGCAGCGCCCATGGCCTCGATGGCCGTACGTGCGACGTTGTTGAACGGATCCTGCTCCGTAAGCGACCAGCCCGAGGTCTGCGAGTGGGTACGCAGAGCCAGCGACTTGGGGTTCTTCGGGTTGAACTGCTTGACGATCTTGGCCCACAGCATACGAGCGGCGCGCATCTTGGCGATCTCCATGAAGTGGTTCATGCCGATGGCCCAGAAGAACGACAGACGCGGAGCGAAGGCATCGATCGACATACCGGCGTTGATACCGGCGCGGAGGTACTCCAGACCGTCGGCCAGCGTGTATGCCAGCTCGATGTCGGCCGTAGCGCCGGCCTCCTGCATGTGGTATCCCGAGATCGAGATCGAGTTGAACTTCGGCATGTTCTTCGAGGTGTACTCGAAGATGTCGGCGATGATTCGCATCGAGAACTCGGGGGGATAGATATAGGTGTTACGCACCATGAACTCCTTGAGGATATCGTTCTGGATCGTACCCGAGAGCTGATCGAGCGTGCATCCCTGCTCGAGACCCGTGACGATGTAGAAGGCCAGGATCGGCAGCACGGCGCCGTTCATGGTCATCGACACCGACATCTTGTCCAGCGGAATACCGTTGAAGAGGACCTTCATGTCCTCGACCGAGCAGATCGACACACCGGCCTTGCCGACGTCGCCCACCACACGCGGGTGATCGGCGTCATAGCCGCGGTGCGTAGCCAGGTCGAAGGCCACCGACAGACCCTTCTGACCGGCGGCGAGGTTGCGGCGGTAGAAGGCGTTGGACTCCTCGGCGGTCGAGAAGCCGGCGTACTGACGGATCGTCCACGGACGCATCACGTACATCGTCGAATAGGGGCCACGCAGGAACGGAGCGATACCGGCGGCATAGTTCAGGTGCTCCATGCCTTCGAGGTCTTCGGCCGTATAGGTTCCCTTGACGGGAATACGCTCGGCCGTGAGCCACGGTTCCACCTGACCGCAGCCTTTCGAGGCGCAGCAGTTCTGCTGAGCGTCTCCTTCGTATTTGAGTTCTGAAAATTTAGCTCTCATCGTTAGATTCCCATCTCTTTAAGGTAAAACTTCAGGGTTTCGAGGACATTGGACTTCACGTTGATGAAGTTCTTGATGCCCTGTGCCTCGAGTTCGGGCATGCAGGCCGGGGCACCGGCAACCACGAGGATTGCCTTTCCGCCGAGCATCTCCTTGACTTTCGGGGCAACTTCCGCATAGTCGTCGTCCGAAGCGCAGACCACAACGATCTCGGCTTTCGATTCGAGAGCGGCCTTGACGCCCTCCTCGACCGACTTGAAGAACGTGTTGTCAATCACGCGGATACCGGCGCAGCCGAAGAAGTTGCACGAGAACTGGGCGCGGGCGCGGGCCATGGCCAGGCTGCCGCAGGTGAGCATGAAGGCCTTGGGCTGCTTGCCCGAGCGGTCGACGTGCAGACGCATGGCCTCGAAAGCCATGGCGCCGCGGTAGGGAGCCAGCGTGTTGCCTTCGGCCATGTGGCGCGTTACGGCCTCTGCGGTGATCTCCTTGCCGGCCACTTCGGTGAAGTTGGGGTACTGGTTGGCACCCAGCAGGATCTGGCGGCGCGTAGCGATGGCCTTGTCCTTGGCTGCGGCCGAAGCCTCGATGCGCTCCTTGATGTAGCCAGCCTTGTAGGCCTCGGTGTAGCCACCCTTCTCCTCGAGTTCGAGGAAGAGCTTCCAGGCCTCGTTGGCGATCGACTGGGTGAGGTTCTCGACGTAGTACGAGCCGCCGGCCGGGTCAACGACCTGGTCGAAGTGGGCTTCGTGCTTGAGCAGCAGCTCGACGTTGCGGGCGATGCGCTTCGAGAACTCGGTCGGATCCTCGAACGATGCGTCGAACGGGGTAACCTCGAGCGAGTGTACGCCGGCGATGGCGGCGGACATGGCCTCGGTCGTACCGCGGAGCATGTTCACATAGGGGTCGTAAACCGTCTGGTTCCAGTCGGCCGTGCGGGCGTGGATCATCATCTTGCCGGCGCACTCCTTTTCGGGGTTGTAGCCCTTGACGATGTTGGCCCAGAGCATGCGGGCGGCACGGAACTTGGCGATCTCCATGAAGTAGTTCGACGTGACGGCGAACGAGAAGCGGATCTTGCGGGCCGCAATATTGGCGTCGATGCCGGCGTCGGTCAGGCGGGCCATGTAGTCGTTACCGGCCGAGAGGGCGAAAGCGAGCTCCTCGACGATGGTCGAACCCGAGTTGGCGAAGATGCCGGCCGAGACGGTGACGATGCGGATGTGCTTGTATTCGCGGGTGCGCTCGATGAGCGACTTGATCTTGGCGAAGCACTTCTCGCCGTTGGGCGAGCAGAAGTCGCCCTTCTGGGAGAGGCCCTTGACGATGGGGTCGATGCAGAAGGCGATGTTGGCTTCAGCAGCCACACCCTCCTTTTCGAGTTTGTCGATGACCAGCTCGGCGACCTTTCCGGTGTGGAGGCCGCAGAAGGTGATCTCGATGGCCGGGATATGGATCTCGGCGAGGAGCTGATCGAGGTCAGCGGCCGAGAAGTCCTCCTTGGCGATGGAGAATCCCAGGGAGTCTACGCCCGAGTTGAGGAGTTTGAGCGCTTCGGCGTTTGCCTCCTTGGGGCACTTGACCTCGATGGTCTGATGCACGTGCCAGCGGTTGTTGGCGCGCGTACCTCTCACGTAGGGGAACTCGCCTGCCTGCGAGCCCAGGAACCGGATGCCCTCGAGGTTTTCGGCACGGTAGTAGGGGCGGACATTGAATCCCTCGCCCGTACGCCATACCAGTTTACGCTCGTAATCGGCACCTTTCAGGTCGGCTGTAATCGCCGCTTCCCATACCTCGGTCGGGACCGGGGGGAATTCGGTGAACAGCTTTTCACGTTTGGTATTTGCCATAACTGTTTAGAGATTAGTATGAGTGTTAATGCTCTTAGTTTCGAAATTGCACGTAAAGGTAAGAAATAATTGGGGAATTGTTACAAGAAATTGTTAACAAAATAACATACGACCCTTTTTATACCTATATTTATATGGGTTCGGACTTTGTGTCCGCATTCGGGATGAGAATTGTGTCCGGGATTGTTTTTGCGGCTGTTTCGACCAAAATAATCCGAAAAGACCTCCGATTCGCCGAATTTGCAAAAATGAGTGTTTTCGCGATTTTGCTGAATTTTTCAGGTTATTTTTCGGAAAACGGCTTCGAAAAACAGCGTGTTGGCTGAAAAAATAGGGTAAATTTCCGGAAAATGGCTCGAAAAAATGCAATTTTGCTGAAAAAATGCATTTTTGTGAAAACAAGATATTGGAATTATTTTTACATTTGCAACCAGAAAGAACGAAGTACCGCGCGAGGCGAAGTTCCAGGTTAGTTGGGTTAACGGTCTCTGCCGGGATGGCAGTGGTTAGTCAGAGTTTCAGGTTAGGTTTTAGTTTACAATTGTCGAACTTTGCCCCGCGCGTTTTTTTAAGAATCCAAATCCACAAACTGATAAAGGTATATGTCATCATTGCTCAGATTCAAGATGGTCGATGCGGCGATCAACCACACGGCCGTTGAGGTAAAGGCCCCGGAGGGGCGCCCCTCGGACTACTTCGGTGAGAAGGTCTTCGGACGTGCCGCCATGCGCAAGTACCTCGACAAGCGGACCTACGCCGCACTGCTCGATACGATGGAGAACCGCACGCCGCTGACGCGTGAGGTTGCCGACAGCATCGCGGCAGGCATGCGCCAGTGGGCCCTGGAACACGGCGCCGACCACTATACGCACTGGTTCCAGCCGCTGACGGGCGGTACGGCCGAGAAGCACGACGCCTTTGCCGAACCCGACGGTCAGGGGGGTGTGCTCGAGGAGTTTTCGGGCAAGCTGCTCGTACAGCAGGAGCCCGATGCCTCGTCGTTCCCCAACGGCGGTATCCGCAACACGTTCGAGGCCCGCGGCTATTCGGCCTGGGACCCCACTTCGCCGGCCTTCATCGTCGATACGACACTCTGTATCCCGACCGTCTTCATCGCCTACACGGGTGAGGCGCTCGACTACAAGGTGCCCCTGCTGCGTTCGCTGACGGCTGTCGGTACGGCTGCCACGGAGGTCTGCCACTACTTCGACAAGAACGTCGAGAAGGTCTTCTCCTACCTGGGCTGGGAGCAGGAGTACTTCCTGGTTGACGAGAGCCTGTGGGCCGTTCGTCCCGACCTGGTGCTGACGGGCCGCACGCTGATGGGCCACGAGTCGGCCAAGAACCAGCAGCTCGAAGACCACTATTTCGGTGCCATTCCGGCCCGCGTGATGGCCTTCATGAAGGATCTCGAGTATGAGTGCCTGAAGCTGGGTATTCCGGTCAAGACGCGTCACAACGAGGTGGCTCCCAATCAGTTCGAGCTGGCTCCGGTCTACGAGGAGGTCAACCTGGCCAACGACCACAACCAGCTGCTGATGACCATCATGGACAAGATTGCCCGCCGCCATCAGTTCCGGGTGCTGCTGCACGAGAAGCCCTTCAAGGGGATCAACGGCTCGGGCAAGCACAACAACTGGTCGCTCGGTACGGATACGGGTGTCAACCTGCTCGGTCCGGGCAAGACGGCCGCCGAGAACCTGCAGTTCATCACCTTCCTGGTGAATGCCATCTCGGCCGTCTACAAGCACAACGGCCTGCTCAAGGCGTCGATCATGAGCGCCACGAATGCTCACCGTCTGGGCGCCAATGAGGCACCTCCCGCCATCATCTCGACCTTCCTTGGCTCGCAGGTTTCGGCCGTGCTCGACAAGCTGGAGGCTTCGAAGAGCGACGATGCCATCCGTTTCGATGCGAAGAACGTCTTCAAGATGAGCGGCATTTCGCACATCCCGACGCTGCTCCTCGATAATACCGACCGCAACCGTACCTCGCCGTTCGCCTTCACGGGTAACCGTTTCGAGTTCCGTGCCGTAGGTTCGTCGGACAACTGCGCCGAGGCGATGATCGTCCTCAATACGGCGATGGCCAACGAGCTGACGGAGTTCAAGAAGAACGTCGACGCACGCATCGAGGGCGGCATGAAGAAGGAGAAGGCTATCTACGAGGTGCTCAAGGAGATGATCAAGGCCTGCAAGGCGATCCGTTTCGACGGCAACGGCTATTCGGACGAGTGGAAGGCCGAGGCTGCCCGCCGCGGACTGGACTGCGAGACCTCGACGCCGCTGATCTTCGACCGTTATCTGGATGCCGAGAGCCTGAAGATGTTTGCCGACATGGGCGTCTTCTCGAAGGTGGAGCTTGAGGCCCGCACCGAGGTGAAGTGGGAGACCTACACGAAGAAGATCCAGATCGAGGGTCGTGTGCTGGGAGACCTGGCGATGAACCACATCGTGCCGATCGCCTCGAAGTACGAAGCCGAGCTGCTGGACAAGGTCTACAAGATGTCGCAGATTCCGGGTCTGAATGCCGATCCGGATATCCGCCTGATCAAGAAGATCCAGGACCATACGGCCGAGATCCAGCGTCTGACGGCCGAGATGATCGACGCCCGCAAGGTGGCCAACAAGATTGAGGATCAGCGAGAGAAGGCGATCGCCTACCACGATACGGTAGCGGTCTACTTCGATCAGATCCGCCGTCATATCGACAAGCTGGAGGAGATCGTTGACGATCAGATCTGGCCGCTGCCGAAGTATCGCGAACTGCTTTTCATCCGGTAAGCCTGTATCGGAGTTTTGGGTCGGGCACAGCCTTGTGGGAGGCTGTGTCCGATTTTTTTGTGTCGGGGTGTGGGGCGCGGCAGCTGGTTGGAATCAAGGTTGACGGGCCGATTCCGATGTTATTGGGTTGGATTTTGACGGGTTGGCCCGGAATTGCTGGCAGCGCGGTGAGGTGCCCTGTCGGATCGGAAAGCGGTTCCTGCCGTGGCGGCGATTCCTGTATGTTCGGAATTGCTGGCAGCGCGGCGAAGTGCTCTGTCGGGTCGGAAGGCGGTTCCCTGCGGTGGCGGCGATTCCTGTGTGTTCGGATTTGCTGGCAGTGCGGCGAAGTGCCCTGTCGGGTCGGAAGGCGGTTCCTGCGGTAGTGAGGGATCAAGGAGACCGGATTCGATGGTTGTCCGTCTGGCGGAAGAGTGGCCGGATTCCGATCCGAAGTGATCGCTGCTGTTCCTGCTGCTCCTGTTGCTTCTTCCGCTCCGCCCGTCTTGGGATGGAGACAAAAAGAGGGGGACGTGTTTCTCACTCCCCCCTCTCTCGGACTCGTTTCCGGGTCTTATTCCTCGTCGCGGTACATGTGCTCGACGTAAATGGCGTGCTGCATCGCCTCGCGCTTCGCAACCGAAGGCTTGGTGAAGTACTGGCGACGACGGAGCTCCTTCAGGACACCCGTACGCTCGTATTTACGTTTGAACTTCTTCAGGGCGCGTTCGATGTTTTCGCCCTCTTTTACCGGCATGATAATCATAGTATTCTTTGTTTTTTTTGTTGTTGTATTCGTGTTTTCTCAAGGATTTCTGCGGGTAGCGCCCCGCCCGGAGGTGCTGATCCCGAAAAGAGGTCTATTCGAAGGCTGTTCCGCTGTCGGACCCGAATTGCAGATAGGGAGCCAGCCGTGCTGCCTCCTCGCGGGTCAATATGTTCTGTTCGATCATCTCTTCAGCGGTACTCCAACCTCCTTTCAACTGTCTTTGCTTGAGTAATCTCCTCAGGGTTCGGGGCGCGATATAGGGATGGCGTCCCAACTCTTTCGGGCTTGCAAAGTTAATATCAATTTTCCGAATTTTGCAACTGTCGCAGTAAATTTGTTTCAAAATTTTTTCATAATTGCTCTCCGTGACTCCCGGAACCTCTGCGAGTTGCTCGACGCGGACGAAACCGCCGAGGCGTTCGCGGTAGTGCATGATGGTCTGAACGGTTTTCGGACCGATCCCGACGACGGAGCGCAGCGTGGCCGAATCGGCCGTATTGATCTCCACGGGCTGCTCGATGGGGTGCGGACGCTGCTCGGGGAAGATGACGTAGGGTTCGAGGGCCGTGGCCACCGAATCGTCGATGACGTAGCATTCGCGCAGCTCCTCCATGTCGCGGATCCCGTGCAGATCGCGCCAGCGGATGAACGTCTCGGCCTGACGTTTCGAGAGGGCGCCGATCGCCCGCAGGTACCGGGCCGAGACCGTGTCGATGCGGAACGGTGTCGGGGCCAGCGGTTCGGGGAGGATGCGTCCGCTGCGGTATTCGCGCGGGGCGATGGCGTATTTTCGTCCGATGCGGATCCAGGGGGCGAGGCGCCGGTAGAGCGAGTCGTCGATGCCGTAGCAGAGAGTCACGTCCTCCGGGATGCGGAAGACCTTGCCTGCGGCGCGGAACTTCAGCAGGCTGACGGCCTCGTATTTCGAGAGTCCCAGGGCGCGCAGTTCGTCGAACGTGGCGGTATTGGGGTCGAACGGGCGCATCACGATGCTGTCCCTGGCGATGCGCTCTTCGTATTGACGTTCGACGCGGCGGGCCGCTTCGGGGTTGCCTTTCGGGCGCAGCAGCGCGATGGCCGCGATGGCCAGTACGGCCAGCGGCAGGAAGATGGCTACGGCGCGGATTTCTCGTTCGGAAAAGAGTCGGGGCATGGCTTTCAGGATTTTTTGGCGAGGTGTTCGAGGGCCTGCTTGACCGATCCCCAGTGCAGCAGGGCGCGGCGGGCCTCCTCCTCGTCGAGGCCCGTGCTCTGGGCGACCATGCGGGTCCCGCGGTCGATGAGTTTGTTGTTCGTCAGCTGCATGTTGACCATGCGGTTCCCCTCGACGCGGCCCAGGCGGATCATCACGGCCGTCGACAACATGTTGAGCATCAATTTCTGGGCTGTTCCGGCCTTCATGCGGGTCGATCCGGTGACAAATTCGGGACCCACGACCGCCTCGAGGGCATAGTCGGCCTCGGCGGCGACGGGCGAGCCGGGGTTGCAGACCACGGCACCGGTCAGCAGACCGTGGCGCCGGGCCTCGCGCAGTCCGCCGATGACGTAGGGGGTTGTACCCGAAGCGGCGATCCCGACGAGCGTGTCGTCGGCCGTAGGGTGGTAGGGGGCCATGTCGCGCCATGCCCCCTGAGTGTCGTCCTCGGCGTGTTCGACGGCCCGGCGCAGTGCACCGTCGCCGCCGGCAATCAGCCCGATGACCCGATCGAACGGCACGCCGAATGTCGGCGGAAGCTCCGAGGCGTCGGTCACCCCGAGCCGTCCGCTCGTCCCGGCGCCGATGTAGAAGAGCCGCCCTCCGCGCTTCATCCGCTCGACGATGCGCTCGACCAGCTGCTCCATGACCGGGATGGTTTTGCGCACGGCCTCGTGCACGCGGGCATCTTCGCGGTTGATGCCGACAAGGATGTCGTGTACGGACATCTCCTGCAGGTTATCGTATTCCGAACTCTGTTCCGTGATTCTCTTCTCCATGGTGGTAGGCAACAAGCCCTTCGGCGGGCGATTCGACAATTTTTTCGATGCGGTATCCCTCTGCTTTGAGCGCCTCGCGCAGCGGCTCCTCGAAGTGCGCGGCCACCCCTCCGATGCATCCGACGGCCAGGCCTGTCGGGTAACGGCTCAGGTTGCGGCGGGCGAATTCGCGAAAGGCGCTGATGACCGTTTCGCGCACCTGCGGGCAGTCGAGATGGGCGAGAAGGAAGGGGGCCAGCGAGGCGAGGAAGCGGTTGGCAAAGGGTTCGCGGTAGACGCGGCGGATGATCTCCTCGTAGGTGAGGCCGCTCTGGGTGAGAAACTCTCGACGCAGCGGAATGTGCCCCTTGAAGAGCCCGTTGAGCAGGGCGCGTCCCAGCGCGGCGCCACTTCCCTCGTCGCCGAGGATATACCCGAGCGGGGGCACCTGGCGGACGATCCGTCCGTCGCGCGCCACTCCCGAATTGGATCCGGTTCCGAGGATGCAGGCAATCCCCTCGCCGCGGCCCCAAAGGGCGCGGGCGGCCGCCGTGAGGTCGGAATCGATCGTGATCGTTCGGGGTGCGAACCGCCGGCGGAGCTCCCCGCACAGCCGCTGCGAGGCTTCGGGAAAGGAGTCGCCCGCACCGGCTCCGTAGAAGTGGATGGCCGTCACGGGGCCCAGCTCGGGCAGTTCGGACAGAGTGTCGCGAATCTGCTCGTCGGTGTGCTGCACGGCGTTGATGCCGCGCGTGCGCAGCTTCCGGATGCGGGAGCCGTCGTCGGCAATCCACGTGCACTGGGTCGATCCGCTGTCTGCAAGGAGTATCATCGTTCTCGGTTTTTCGGTGGGGCGGCGCGGTTCACGCACTTCGAGTCCGGTCTGCCGTGTCCCCATATTGCAAAGGTACATATTATCGATGGATTCCGGAAGAAAATACCAAGCAACTAAATTTTATAGTTAGTAAACTATGAAAAATAGTTGCATGTGAATTTTTTTTAGTTACCTTTGTGGAAAAGAACTCCGAATAACTATCCGACAGGGGCCGGACCCGACAGATGGAGGCCGGCCGGTCGGAACAATCGATACCGATACCATGGAAAGACTCACACGCCGCGAAGAGGAGCTGATGCAGTGCTTCTGGGCCCACGGACCGCTGTTTGTGCGGGAACTGGTGGCGCTGGCTCCCGAACCGAAACCCCATTTCAATACCCTCTCGACGATGGTCCGCGCGCTCGAGGCGAAGGGCTACGTGGGGCATAAACCCTTCGGAAACACCTATCAGTACTACCCGCTGGTGAGCGAGGAGGAGTTTTCGCGCCGGAAGCTGGGCAGCGTCATCGACCGCTATTTCGAGAACTCCTACTTGGGGGCCGTTTCGGCGCTGGTCGAGGAGGAGAAGATCTCGGTCGAGGAGCTGCGCGAGCTGATCGACCGCATCGAACACCAAAATCCGAACGAGCCATGTGGTACGAACTGACCCTCTACAGCCTCAAGGTCGGAGCCTGCCTGGCGGTCTTCTACCTCTTCTTCAAGCTGTTGCTGAGCCGCGAGACCTTCCACCGCTTCAACCGCATAGTCGTGTTGGCGGCGATAGTCGTGTCGTTCCTGCTGCCGCTGTGCGTGATTACGGTCGAGCGGGAGCTCCCCGTGGAGCCGGCCCTCGCGGTGATGGCCCGGACGCTTCCCGACGTGCCGGCCGCAGCGCCCGCTCCGGAACCCTTCCCGTGGCGGATGCTCGTCGGCGGGATCTTCGTGGCGGGAGTTGCAGTTACCTGCCTGCGGACCTTCTGCTCGCTGGGGGCGGTGGTGCGGCTGATCTGCCGCGGACGCCGTGAGCGGCAGCCGGACGGGGTGATTCTGGTCCATGCGGACCGCGACGTGGCGCCCTTCAGCTGGGGTCGCTGCATCGTTATGACGGACCGCGACTTGGCCGAAAACGGGGAGGCGATCCTCACCCACGAACGGGCCCACCTGCAGCTGCACCACTCGGTGGATCTGCTGGTGACCGATCTGGCCGGATGCCTGCAGTGGTTCAATCCGGCGATGTGGCTCCTGCGCCGTGAGTTGCGGGCCATCCACGAGTACGAGGCCGACGAGGCGGTGCTTAGGAGCGGCGTCGATGCGCGGAGTTACCAGATGCTGTTAATAAAGAAGGCCGTTGGCGGGAGGTGGTACTCAGTCGCCAACAGCCTCAATCACAGTAAACTTAAAAACCGTATTACCATGATGTTGCGAAAAAGATCGTCGCGGTGGGCCGAAGCGCGTGTGCTTCTGCTGCTGCCGCTTGCCGGCGTGGCTCTGGGAGCCTTTGCCGAGACCCGTTATGTACCTGCGGGCAGGGATGCGTACAAAGATACGCAAAATCGGATAGAAGCACTCGAAAAACAGACGGAAATTGCACGCGAAGCGCCGATCGTCATCCAGGGAACGAAGTGGAAGGGGGATCCGGAGAAGGCGCCGCTGATCCTTGTCAACGGCGAACGGGTGACGCAGAAGCAGTTTAAGAAGATCCCGACCGAGGATATCGAGCAGATCTGGGTGCTGAAGGATTCGACCTGGATGCCGCGTTACGGCGAGGAGGCGCGTAATGGGGTGATCTACGTCCAGACGAAGGATGCGACCGAGGCCCAGCGGGCCCTGCAGCCCCGCACCGACGAGGTGACGGCCTCCCGGCCGGCCGGGGACAGCACCGCGATGGACGACGTGGTGGTCATCTCCTACGCGTCGGAGGATCCCCGGCCGAAGTCATCGCTCAATGACAAGGCAGTGATCGTCTTCGACGGCAAGCTCTATACGGGAGATGTCAACGCACTTCCCGTCAATCAGATCGGTAGCATGTCGATCTACAAGAGCAACATCCCGGAGGAGTACCGTCCGTATCTCAAGCCCGGAAAGGAGTCGGTGATCGTGATCGAATCGCGGAAGCCGGGCGATCCGTCGGTGGCCGACGACTATTTCCGGAGCGAGGAGTGGCAGCAGGCGCAGAAGCGGCTGGACGACATGAATGCCTACTTCGAGAGCGACACCTGGAAGGAAGGGATGAAGCGGCTCTCGGAGATGGATAGGAAGAGCGAGGAGATGCAGCGGAAACTCTCCGAGATGGAAGACTACTTCCAGAGCGAGGAGTGGAAAGAGACGCAGCGGAAGCTTGCCGAGATGGGCGACTATTTCCAGAGCGACGAATGGCAGCAGAAGATGAAACAGCTCTCCGAGATGGAGGACTGCTTTAAGAGTGAGGAGTGGCAGGCAACCCAGAAGCGTATCTCGGAGATGGAAGACTACTTCAAGAGCGACGAATGGCAGCAGAAGATGAAACAGCTCTCCGACGGGATGGAGGACTACTTCCAGAGTGAGGAGTGGCAGGCAGCCCAGAAGCGTATCTCGGAGATGGAAGACTATTTCAAGAGCGACGAATGGCAGGAGGCGCAGAAGCGTGTGGCCAAACTGGAGAATTCGCTTCGCGTCGAGAACTTTACGCTCGAGGGGGATCCTGTGATCTACATCAACGGCAAACGCTCGACACGGGAGGCATTCGAACAGCTTGATCCCGAGCAGATCCGCAGTGTGACGGTCCTTTCGGGAAAGGATGCCGTACGGCGCCTGGGTGAAGAGGCCCGTGGCGGGGCGTTGGATGTCCGTGTGGACAAGGCGAAGCAAAAGTAGCCGGTTCGGTTCGGGCGGTTCGGTTTGAGCCGATTCGGTTCGGGCCGGCTGCCGGAGATATACCGGGTCCGGACGGAGATACGGCCGGAAACCGATTTTTTGGAATAAGATGAAAAGTCCCCGGCGGGGAGCGGAGTGATCCGTTCCCCGCTTTTTTTGTCGAACCGGACCGTCCGCTGTCGGTCTACTTGAACTCGACGATCTCGGGGCGTGTCGGCCGGTAGCGGTACTGCTCGAGCCGGGTGGAGTTCGACACGCGGAAGTAGTCGCAGTCGACCAGCCCGTTTTTGCCGAAGGCCAGCCCGAGACGGATCTGGATCGTGTTGAAGATCAGCCGCTCGTTTCGCAGCCGCACCCCGAGGCCGAACGAGGTGTAGAAGTTGTTTTTGAAGATGTTCGGTGAGTAGCCGATCAGCCCGCAATCGGCAAACCCGAAGAAGGCGATACGGAAACCCAGCGGCTGGTAGGGCGAGAAGAAGACGGTCTCGGTGTTGAGGATCATGCGGTTGGTGCCGATGGCGTACTCCTTGAGGGCCTGCAGTCCGTTCTGGCTGGTGAAGCGGATGCTTTCGTCGCTGCCCTCCCAGCGGTTCCAGCCCTGCGTGTAGTTGAATGCCAGAAACTGCCGGATCCGGCTGCGGCGCAGCATGAAAAGGTTCGAGAACCAGCGCAGGTCGACATCCACGGCACTGCGCTGCCACATGCCGTCGACGGGATCGATGTAGCTGCCGAGGGTGAAGCCGCCCATGATATAGCCCATCCGGCAGAAACCGCCGGCTTCGTAGGTGAGTCCGAGGTAGACATCGTCGCTGAACTCGCCCCAGGTGTATCCCGAGGTGATTTCGGCCTTGTATCCGGTGGCCAGGTACTCGCGGCGGCCGAAGCCGTAGATCATGTTGGCCGTGTAGAACCGCTCGCGGTAGAGTCCCAGCCCCACGAGCAGGGCATCCTGATCGTGCAGGGCCGGGTTGAGCTTCGGCCCCACCTCGGGACGCCGGCTGACGCGGCTATAGTTGTAACGCCCCGTGAGGTAGATGCTCGAATTGAGACGCGGCAGCAGGTGCGAGTATCCGCCCCAGGCATCGAGATTGCGCTCCTTGACCAGCAGCGACGAATCGCGGTCGATCAGGTAGTGGCGGTCCTTGATGTCGTTGTAGGTCAGACCGATCTCATAGTCGGTCGGTTTGATGAACTCCTTGCGCAGCGCGAGGTCGAGTGTCGAGCTGTAGAAACTGCGTCCGGCGGTGAATTCGGCCGTGTAGAAGGTCCCCAGCACGTTGGGGATGGCATATTCGACCATGTTGCCGCCGTAGGAGAAGTCCTGTCGGCTGAAGTTGGTCATGAACTTGAGGCTGTTTCCCGATCCGAAGATGTTGGCATCGGAGAGGGAGACCATCGTGCGCCCCTCGGAATGGATACCGCCGTCGGCCGTGATGGTCCAGCTGTCGTGGGTGGCGATGACGAGGTTCACGCGGGTCGAATCGACCGAATCGGGTTCGACCCGGATGTCGATATCGGCGATGTAGTCGCGTGAGCGGATGAGCTGTTTGGTGCGCACGACGAGTTCGGGATCGAACCGTTGGCCGGGTTTGAAGAGCAGGTCGCGCCGAATGACGCGTTCACGGGTCATCATGTGGAGCTTGTTGGCGGCGCGTTCGATCCAGCGGCCGTCGTCGTCAAAGACCTTCTGGCGGGTGATCCTGATCTCACCGATGGTTTTTCCGGTGTAGGGT
Source organism: uncultured Alistipes sp. (assembly GCA_938014215.1). Classification (GTDB taxonomy): domain Bacteria; phylum Bacteroidota; class Bacteroidia; order Bacteroidales; family Rikenellaceae; genus Alistipes. The sequence continues at coordinate 153,110 of CALLRW010000042.1, forward strand.
CTCAGTTCGCGGGTCTCATCGAGGACCTGTCCGTTGGCCGTGGTGTCGAGCACGGGGTGGACGAAGAGCATCTGATAGAGCAGGCGGGGCACGGCACGGCGGCTGGTTTTGGATTCGATGCTGTCGTAGAGTCGTTTGTTGCGTTCGCGGGCTCTGGGATTGCGGATCCGGGCGCTGTCCGGGGTGAATCGTTCGGGGGACTGCATGTTCGGGCCCGCTGACGGAAGGGCGGCGGTGGCCGCAGGGGCCAGGGCAACGGAGATCAGCGTCAGGATCAGGAGAACGAATATGCGGGCCAGGCAGACCATGTGTCAAAGATAACGCAAAAATTGCGTAAAACGTATGAAAAAACGGCAGGAGAGTTCCCGGCATGCAAAAAAAGGTCCACCCTCGCGGGTGAACCTTTTACAAGTGTATTCACACAGGAATCCAGCAATCCGGTAGGAGCAGTATCCCGGAAGAGGTGAGTTTTCCGAGGCATACCGGTCGTTCGGGAGTTCGGCTTCCGGCTTCTGGGTTCTGGCTTTCGGCTTTCGGGCAGACTCTCTGCTGGTTTCCGGCTCTCTGACTGGCTCCCGGCTTTCTGCTGGTTTCAGGCTCTCTGGCTGGCTCCCGGCTTTCTGCTGGTTTCAGGCTCTCTGGCTGACTTCCGGCTTTTCTACCTTTTGGCTCCCGACTTCGGCTCCTTCTGGCTTCAGACTCCAGGCCTTACTGCCTCCAGTCTCCAGTTTCCAGCCTCCACCTTTTGCCTCCGGTCTCCAACGTCCAACCTTCAGCCTTACTGCCTTCAGTTTCCGTCTTCAACGTCCAGCCTTCAGCCTTACAGCCTTCAATTTCCGTCTTCAACGTCCAGCCTCCAGCCTCCTACTTTCAGCCTCTTGCCTTCTGTCTCCTACTTTCAGCCTCTTGCCTCCAGCCTCCAGCCTTCTGTCTCCTTCGCTCCTCGCTCCTCGCCCCTGAGCTCTCTGGCCCCCGGGGTTATTTGTTGCGGTGCTCCTTGGCTTCGATGCACTCGGTGGCGTGCGGAACCTTCATCAGCCGCTCCTTGGGAATCAGCTTGCCGGTGGTTTTGCAGATTCCGTAGGTTTTGTTCTCGATGCGCACGAGAGCCATCTCGAGGTTGCGGATGAACTTCATCTGGTGGGCGGCCAGCCGACCGCTCTCCTCCTTCGAGAGGGTCGTGGCACCTTCCTCCAGCACCTTGAAGGTCGGCGACGTATCTTCGGTGTCGTTGTCGGCCGTGTGGGTGATCGTAGCGCGCAGCAGTTCGTAATCCGCCCGCGCGTTTTCGAGCTTCTTCAGAATAAGCTGCTTGAACTCCTCGAGTTCTGCGTCGCTGTATCGGGTTCTTTCGTCTGCCATAGTCAGTCCTCTCTATTGGTTTAATGTAAAATTAAACAATATTTCCGATATAACCAAATTTATCGGAGGAGATCGGGATCAGATCTTCGTGACGGCAATGCGCAGGGGCTCCTCGTCGATGTCGGAGTTGACGACAACGCCACCGGCGGGTTCGGCCGCCGCGCGCACCTCGACAGCCAGCGTCTGCGAGGCGATGTAGTCGGCATAGCGGGCGATGGCGTCGGCCACCAGCGGCTTCTGCTCGATCTCGACGCGGATCTTGTCCGTCACCTCGAATCCGGAGTCCTTGCGGATGTTCTGGATGCGGTTGATCAGTTCGCGGGCCACGCCCTCGGCGCGGAGTTCGTCCGTGAGGGTGATGTCGAGGGCCACGGTGAGCTTGCCTTCCGAGGCCACGAGCCATCCGGGCATATCCTCCGAGGTGATCTCGAAGTCGGCCGGGGTGACCGTGATCTGCTCGCCGCCGACCTCAAGGGTCGTTTCCGGAGCGGCCTCGATGCGGGCGATCTGCTCCTGCGAGAAGCCGGCCACGAGGGCGGCAATCTGCTTCATCTGCTTGCCGTAGCGGGGTCCGAGGGTCTTGAAGTTGGGCTTGATGCGCTTGGTGATGATGCCGGTGGTATCCTGGATGAGTTCGATCTCCTTGACGTTGACCTCGCTCATGATGAGGTTCTTGACGGCGGCGATGTGTTCGGCCATGGCGGGGTCGAGCACCGGGATGAGGATCTTCATCAGCGGCTGACGCACCTTGATCGAGACCTTTCGGCGCAGGGCCAGCACCATCGACGAGACCTTCTGGGCCAGATCCATCATCTCCTCGAGGCGGCTGTCGATGAGCTTTTCGTCGGCCTTGGGGAAGGTCGACAGGTGGACGGACTCCTCCGTGTGGCGGCCGCTCATGGCGTTCAGATCGCAGAAGATGCGGTCCGAGATGAACGGTGCGAAGGGTGCCGAGATCATGGCCACGGTCTCCAGACAGGTGTAGAGCGTCTGGTAGGCGGCGAGTTTGTCCTCGGTCATGCCGCCGCCCCAGAAGCGTTTGCGGTTGAGGCGGACGTACCAGTTCGAGAGGTTCTCGCCGACGAACTCCTGGATGGCGCGGGCCGCAGGCGTCGGGTCGTAGTTCTCGAGCGAGTCGGTCACCTGCTTGACGAGCGTATTGAGCAGCGAGATGATCCAGCGGTCGATCTCGGGGCGCTTCTCCATCGGCACCTCGGGCTCACGGCCGGTGAAGCCGTCGACGTTGGCGTAGAGGGCGAAGAACGAGTAGGTGTTGTAGAGCGTTCCGAAGAACTTGCGGCGCACCTCGTCGACGCCGTCGCGGTCGAACTTGAGGTTGTCCCAGGGCTGCGAGTTGGAGATCATGTACCAGCGCGTGGCATCGGCTCCGTAGGTATCGAGCACGTCGAACGGATCGACGGCATTTCCCAGCCGCTTCGACATCTTGTTGCCGTTCTTGTCGAGCACCAGACCGTTCGAGATGATGTTCTTGAAGGCCACCGAGTCGAAGAGCATCGAGGCGATGGCGTGCAGCGTGAAGAACCAGCCGCGGGTCTGGTCGACGCCCTCGGCGATGAAGTCGGCGGGGTAGACCTCCCGGAAGTCCTCCTTGTGTTCGAACGGGTAGTGGACCTGGGCGTAGGGCATGGCGCCCGAATCGAACCATACGTCGATCAGGTCGGGTTCGCGGTGCATCGGTTCGCCCTTCGACGAAACCAGCACGATCGAATCGACATAGGGGCGGTGCAGGTCGATGTTTTTGGTGGAGTAGTTCTCCTTCGACATGTCGCCGACCTTGAAGTTCTTGTAGGGGTTTTCGGTCATCACGCCGGCGGCGATCGACTTTTCGATCTCGGCCATCAGCTCCTCGACCGAACCGATGCACTTCAGCTCCGAGCGGTCTTCGGTGGCCCAGATCGGGAGCGGCGTGCCCCAGAAACGCGAACGCGAGAGGTTCCAGTCGTTGAGGTTTTCGAGCCACTTTCCGAAGCGGCCCGTACCGGTCGATTCGGGTTTCCAGCGGATCGTGCGGTTGAGTTCGATCATGCGCTCCTTGCAGGCCGTCGTGCGGATGAACCACGAGTCGAGCGGGTAGTAGAGCACCGGTTTGTCGGTCCGCCAGCAGTGGGGATAGTTGTGGACATGCTTTTCGATGCGGAAGGCGCGGTTCGAGCTCTTGAGCTTCATGCAGATGTAGATGTCGAGCGACTCGGCGGCCTGGGCGGCCTTTTCGTCATACTTGCCGTCGACGGTGAACTGCGGGTCGTAGGCGTTCTTGACCCAGCGGCCCTCGTACTCCCTGTAGGCATCGACGTCGACGCACTCGCTGACGAAACGCTCGTCGAGTTCGTCGAGCAGGTAGAACTTGCCCGTCAGGTCGACCATCGGGCGGGTTTCGCCCTTCTTGTTGATCATGAAGAGCGAGGGGATCCCGGCGGCGCGGGCGACGAAGGCGTCGTCGGCACCGAACGTCGGGGCGATGTGGACGATACCCGTACCGTCCTCCGTGGTGACGTAGTCGCCCGAGATGACGCGGAAGGCCTTCTGCGAGGCATCGCGCCAGTTGCCCTCCTCGTCCAGCTCGACGGGCTTGACCCACGGGATGAGCTGCTCATACTGCATGCCGACCAGCTCGGGGCCCTTCCATTCGCCGACCACCTGGTAGGGGATCAGCTTGTCGCCTGGCTTGTACTCCTCCAGCGCCAGCCCTTCGGCCTTTTTGTTGAAGTGGGTGTTCAGGAGCGCCTTGGCTACGACGGCGGTCATCTTTTCGCCGGTGTAGGGGTTGTAGCTGCGCACGGCGACGTAGTCGATCTTCGGGCCGACGCAGAGGGCCGTATTCGAGGGCAGGGTCCAGGGCGTGGTGGTCCAGGCCAGGAAGACGGGCGTACCCCAACCCTCCATTTCGGGTTTGGGGTTGCGGATGCGGAACTGGGCCACGACCGTCGTATCCTTCACGTCGCGGTAGCAGCCGGGCTGGTTCAGCTCGTGGGTCGAGAGGCCGGTGCCGGCGGCGGGCGAGTAGGGCTGAATGGTGTATCCCTTGTAGAGGAGCCCCTTTTCGTAGAGCTGCTTCAGCAGCCACCACAGCGACTCGATGTACTTGTTGTCGTAGGTGATGTAGGGGTCGTCCATATTGACCCAGTAGCCCATCTTTCGGGTGAGGTTCTCCCACACGCCGGTGAACTCCATGACGGCTTCGCGGCAGGTGCGGTTGTACTCCTCGATGGAGATTTTCTTGCCGATATCCTCCTTGGTGATTCCGAGTTTCTTCTCGACGCCCAATTCGACGGGCAGACCGTGGGTATCCCAGCCGGCCTTGCGGTGGACGAGATACCCCTGCTGGGTCTTGTAGCGGCAGAAGACGTCCTTGATGGTGCGGGCCATGACGTGGTGGATGCCGGGCATGCCGTTTGCCGAGGGGGGACCCTCGTAGAAGACGAATGTCGGATGACCCTCGCGGGTTTCGATGCTTTTGTGGAACGTGTCGTGGGCATCCCACTGGCCGAGGACTTCGGCGGCTGTGGCGGCCAGGTCGAGGCCTTTATACTCCTTGAACTTCATATCGGTAAGAAAAAAATTTTCGCTGTTTTCTGACAATCTGCAAAGATAGTAAAAAAGAGGGAAAATAAAGAAATGCGTCGTTTTTTTCGACCGAAACGGGCCTGACGGTGCGTTGTGCAGCAGTCGATTGCCGCCTGCGGCCGGCACGGCGGGGGGGCTGATACGGAACCGGGGCGTCCTCCACCGAAGGCGCCCCGATTCCGTATGCTCTTGCGGACACTCCTCCGCGTCAGTCGAACGACTGCATTTCGATCAGTTTGGCGTAGATGCCGTTTCGGGCCATCAGCTCGGCATGGGTGCCCTGCTCGGCGATGCGGCCGTGGTCCACGACGATGATCTGGTCGGCGTTGTGGATCGTCGACAGCCGGTGGGCGATGACCACCGACGTACGCCCCTTGAGCAGCTTGTTCAGTGCATCCTGCACGAGCTTTTCGCTCTCCGTATCGAGGGCCGAGGTAGCCTCGTCGAGGATCAGGATGTCGGGGTTCTTCAGCACGGCGCGGGCGATCGAGAGGCGCTGCCGCTGGCCGCCGGAGAGTTTCACGCCGCGGTCGCCGATGTTCGTGTCGTAGCCTTCGGGGCATTCGCGGATGAAGGCGTCGGCATTGGCCACCTTGGCCGCCTCGACAATCTCCTCGTGCGAGGCGCCGCGGCGACCCATGGCGATGTTGTTTTCGATCGTGTCGTTGAAGAGGATCGTATCCTGGGCCACGACGCTCATGTGGGCGCGGATGCTCTCCTGCGTGTAGTCGCGCAGCGAGATGCCGTCGATGAGGATTTCGCCCGAGGTGGGGTCGTAGAAGCGGGGCAGCAGCTCACTGAGGGTCGATTTCCCGCCGCCCGACGGACCGACGAGCGCCACGGTCTGGCCGCGGCGGATCTCGAACGAGATGCCGTCGATCACCTCCCGGGAGCCGTCGTAGGAGAAATGCACGTTGCGGAATTCGATCTTGTCCTTCAGGCCGGTGAGTTCGCGGGCATCGGGTTTGTCCTCGATTTCGGGCTTGGTGTCGATGACCGAGAAGATGCGCTCGCCGGCGGCGATACCCTGGTTGATGTTGGCGAACTGGTCGATGAAGGTCCGCACCGGGCGGGTGATCTGCGAGAAGATGGCCACGAAGGCGATGAAGCCGCCGGGGTCGAGCGTTCCCGAGGCGACGAGCGTGCCGCCGAAGATGAGGACCACGCCGACGGCCGTAATACCGAGGAATTCGCTCATCGGCGAGGCCAGCTGCTGGCGGCGGGCCATCGAGAGGGTCAGGCGGGCCAGGTCGGCGCTGATTTCGTAAAATTTCTGTTTGACGTAGTCGGTGGCGTTGTAGCTCTTGATGACCTTGATTCCGGAGAGTGATTCGTCGAGCGTGGCGACCATTTCGCCCGTCCGCTGCTGGTTGGTGCGGGCCGGGTGGCGGAGTTTCTTGACGATGTTGCCGATGAGCAGGGCCACGACCGGCAGGAACAGCACTGAGAAGACGGCGAGTTCCCACGAGATGGCGATCATCATGACGATGTAGCCGATGATCAGGAAGGGTTCGCGGAAGGAGACCTGCAGCGTGTTTGTGATGCAGAACTGGACGACGCCGACGTCGGAGGTGATCTTCGAGATGATGTCGCCCTTGCGCTGGTCGGAGAAGTATCCGACGTTCATGTCCATGACGCGGGAGAACATCTCGTTGCGCATGCGCTGGAGCGTACGGGCGCGCATGGTTTCGATGGTCCAGGCGCCGAGGTACCGGAACAGGTTGCTCAGGAAGCTGACGATGACGGCGACGATGGCCAGCAGCATCAGGACGTTGCGCGGATCGTAGGTGTCAAACAGGTGTGAATAGGTGTAGTTGAACAGAATGTTTGCATAATCGCCGTCGAGACGCAGCGGAGGGAGCTTTTCCACATACTCGAAGGAGTAGTTGGCGTCGAACATCGTGTTCAGAATCGGGATGATCAGACCGAACGTCAGGGTATTGAAGACGGCATACAGCAGCGAGAAGATTCCGTAGGGTATGGCGTAACGCTTGATCGGACGGGCGAAGCCCAACAACCGCATGTAGATTTTGTACATTCCGTAAGGTTTGGAGGTTGCGCAATCGCACACAGGTCGCAGGGAATTCCGCGGGCCGATCCTCTGGAGTTGGGGAAGGGTCGGAGGTCTGGAATTGCCGCGCAGGTGCGGAAATTAATTTCGCGCAAATATAGTGATAATAACCCGAAAAGCGAAAAATGCGCGAAATTTCGGGCAATTATAGGGAGAAAACAACATTTTTGACGTGCCGGGCAGCGAATTGGCGATCGGCCTGCCGGCGGGAATCGCCCGGACCGGAACCGCTCTTTTCGGGGACTGCGCTGGGCTTGCCCGTCCGAATCGGAACCGCTCTTTTCGGAGTCAGCGCCGGCTTTTCCATCCGGACCGGAACCGCCCTTTTTGGAGACTGCGCTGGTCTTGCCCGTCCGGACCGGAACCGCCCTTTTCAGAGACTGCGCCGGTCTTTTCCATCCGGACCGGAACCGTCCTTTTCGGGGACTGCGCCGGTCTTGTCCGTCCGAACCGGCTCCGTGCGGCTTATTCCGGCGTGTAGCCCGTATCTTCGAGCCAGCGGGAGCGGTCGTTGGCGGCGGCGACGGCCAACTGGTCGCAGCGGTTGTTCTCGACCGTATCGGCATGCCCCTTGACCCAGACGAAGCGGACCTTGTGGCGGTTGTAGACGCGCAGGAACCGCATCCACAGGTCGGGATTCTTCTTGCCGGCGAAGCCCTTCTTCACCCAGCCGAAGACCCAACCCTTCGTAACGGCGTCGACGACATACTTCGAATCGGAGTAGATCACCACCTCCGAACCCTCGAATTTGAGGGCTTCGAGGGCGACGCATACGGCCGTGAGTTCCATGCGGTTGTTGGTCGTCAGGCGGAAGCCCTGGGCGAGTTCCTTGCGGTGGGGGCCCGAGAGCAGGACGACGCCGTAGCCTCCGGGGCCGGGGTTTCCGAGGGCCGAGCCGTCGGTGTAGATCGTGATCGATGGCATCTGTTTGGTTGCGTGCGGTTTCCGGTTGTCTGTCTTCCCTTAGCGACAAGCCCCCGCCACGAGGGACGGGGGTTTGTGCGGGGCATTTGAAACGGGGCAGATCGCTCCTGTGGGCTATTTCAGCGCGGCGAGCTGCTCCTTGAGTGCGGCGATTTTGGCTTCGGCATCGGCCTGCTTGGCGCGCTCGTTGGCGACGACCTTCTCGGGGGCCGACTGTACGAAACGCTCGTTCGAGAGCTTCTTCATCACCGAAGCGAGGAATCCCTCGTAGTATTTCAGGTCGTCCGAGAGCTTCTTGATCTCGGCTGCGGTGTCGATCTTCCCGGCCAGCGGCACGAAGTACTGCGTCGTCTTGACGAGGAAGGCGGCAGCCGCCGGATCCTTCTCCGTGACGGCCTCGATCGACGAGAGGTTGGCCATCTTCATCACCACGGGGGCGAACTCCGCGGGGTAGTTCTCGTCGACGATGACGTGCAGTGTGAGGGCCTCTTTCTGCGGGAGGTTCTTCTGGTTGCGGATGTTGCGCACGGCGGAGATGATCTCCCTGGCGAGTTCGAAGCGGGCGAGCATCGCCTCGTCGACCTCACCGGCCTCGGGCATCCGGGCCACGCAGATCGACTCGCCGTCGCGGCGCGAGGCCAGGGCCTGCCAGATCTCCTCCGTGACGAAGGGCATGAAGGGGTGCAGCACGCGCATCAGCGCATCGAAATAGCCCTTCGTGGCCTCGAGCGTGGGGGCATCGATCGGCTCTCCGTAGGCGGGCTTGACCATCTCGAGATAGAGGCTCGAGAAGTCGTCCCAGAAGAGGCGGTAGACCTCCTTGAAGGCCTCCGAGATGCGGTACGAACGGAAATCCTCGTCAATCTGGCGGAGCGAGCGCGAGAGGGCCTCGCGGAACCAGGCGACGGCCAGACGGTTGTTTTCGCTCTGCTGGGCGGCCGCATCGACCGACCAGCCGTTGACCAGGCGGTAGGCGTTCCAGATCTTGTTGCCGAAGTTGCGGCCCTGTTCGCAGAGCGCCTCGTCGAACATCACGTCGTTGCCGGCCGACGAGCTGATGAGCATCGCCATGCGGACGCCGTCGGCGCCGTACTGGGCGATCAGGTCGAGCGGATCGGGCGAGTTGCCGAGCTGTTTGGACATCTTGCGGCCAATCTTGTCGCGGACGATGCCCGTGAAGTAGACGTTTGCGAAGGGTTTTTCGTGGCGGTATTCATACCCGGCCATGATCATGCGGGCGACCCAGAAGAAGATGATGTCGGGGCCGGTGACCAGATCGTTGGTGGGGTAGTAGTATTCGATTTCGGGGTTGTGGGGGTTGCGGATTCCGTCGAAGACCGAGATGGGCCAGAGCCATGACGAGAACCATGTGTCGAGCACATCCTCGTCCTGACGCAGGTCCGAGAGCTGCAGCGAGGCGTCGCCGCTCTTGGCACGGGCCTTTTCGAGGGCCTCTTCGGGGGTCGGGGCGACGACGAAGCCGCCCTTGGGCAGATACCACGCCGGGATGCGTTGACCCCACCACAGCTGACGCGAGATGCACCAGTCCTTGATGTTCTCCATCCAGTAGCGGTAGGTGTTCTTGTACTTTTCGGGGACGAAGCGGATTGCATCCTCCATGACGGCCTTCGTGGCGGGCTCGGCCAGCTCCTTCATCGAGAGGAACCACTGCATCGAGAGTTTGGGCTCGATGGCCACGCCCGTACGCTCCGAATAGCCGACGTTGTTCGTATAGTCCTCCGTTTTTTCGAGCAGCCCGGCGGCGGCCAGATCGCCCTCGATCTTGCGGCGGACGTCGAAGCGGTCCATGCCGACGTACATGCCGACCTTGTCGTTGATCGTGCCGTCGTCGTTGAAGATGTCGATGGTCTCCAGACCGTATTTCTCACCGAGCATGTAGTCGTTCACGTCGTGGGCCGGGGTGACCTTCAGGGCGCCCGTACCGAACTCGATGTCGACATACTCGTCGCGGATGACGGGGATCGAGCGGCCGACCAGCGGCACGATGACGCGGGCGTCGGCCGGCAGATCCTGATAGCGCGGGTCGTTGGGGTTGACGCAGAGGGCCGTATCGCCGAGGATGGTCTCGGGACGGGTCGTGGCGACGATGATCGTGCGGTCCGAGCCCTCGACGCGGTAGCGCAGAAAGTAGAGCTTGCCGTGCGACTCCTTGAAGACCACCTCCTCATCCGAGAGAGCGGTCTGCGCGGCGGGGTCCCAGTTGACCATGCGCACGCCGCGGTAGATCTTTCCCTTGTCGTAGAGGTCGCAGAAGACGCGCAGGACACCCTCGGTGCGGATTTCGTCCATGGTGAAGCAGGTGCGGTCCCAGTCGCACGAGGCGCCGAGCTTGCGCAGCTGGCGGAGGATCACGCCTCCGTACTTCTCCTTCCACTCCCAGGCGTAGCGGAGGAACTCCTCACGCGAGAGCGAGGACTTCTCGATGCCCTTTTCGCGGAGCATGGCGACAACCTTTGCCTCCGTGGCGATCGAGGCGTGGTCCATGCCGGGGACCCAGCAGGCGTTCTTGCCGGACATGCGGGCGCGGCGCACCAGTACGTCCTGGAGCGTGTTGTTGAGCATGTGTCCCATGTGGAGCATGCCGGTGACGTTGGGGGGCGGGATGACGATCGTATAGGGTTGGCGTTCATCGGGTTCCGAGTGGAAGAGCTTGTGGTCGATCCAGTAGTCGTACCATTTGGATTCGATCTGCTGGGGAGCGTATTTGTCTGCGATTTGCATGGCTCGTTGGAGATTTAACGTGTTTCCGAAGCCGCAAAGTTATTAACATTCTGTCAAAGATGAAATAAATTCGGCGAAAAATCGTTACCTTTGCAACCATTATATATAGGAAAGGAGAAAAAACATGAGCAAAAAGGATAAGATCGAAACCGTAGAAGTGGACGACGTAAACCTCGTCCCCGAGCTTCTCGACGGCAAACACCGCGTCATCCCCATCGTGACGGGAGGCGACGAGCCGGTCGAGGAGGTCGAAGTCCCGGAGATCATCCCGATTCTGACGCTTCGTTCGTCGGTGCTCTTTCCGGGCGCCATCACCCCCATCACGGTGGGGCGTGACAAGAGCATCTCGCTGGTCCGCGCGGTGAATGCCGAAGGGGGTATTCTGGGTGCGGTGCTGCAGCGCGAGAGCGACGTCGAGGACCCGGCGCCGGACGACATGTACAAGGTCGGCACGGCGGCCCGCATCATCAAGATCCTGGAGATGCCGAACGGCAACCTGACGGTGATCCTGAACGGACTGGAAAAGATTGAAATCACGGAATATATCGCCACGGAACCCTACTTCAAGGCCCGAGTGGTGCCTCTTCGCGACTCGACGCCCGACCTGAAGAGCATCGAGTTCGAGGCGCTGGTCGACTCGATCCGCGACGTGGCGCTGAACATCATCAACGTCTCGCCGTCGATGCCCAAGGAGGCGGCCTTCGCCATCAAGAACATCGACTCGAAACGGGGGATCATCAACTTCATCTGCTCGAACATGGAGCTCACGGACGAGGATCGCCAGACGCTGCTCGAGGCGCCGGGACTGCTGGCGCGTGCGCGCAAGCTGCTCGAGATCCTGATCCGCGAACAGCAGCTCGTCGAGCTGAAGAGCCAGATCCAGGAGCGCGTCAAGCAGGAGATCGACAAGCAGCAGCGCGACTACTACCTGCAGCAGCAGATGCGCACGATCCAGGACGAGCTGGGCGAGGGTCCCGATGCCGACATCGAGAAGATGCGCGAGGAGGCCAAGAAGAAGAACTGGCCGAAGGAGGTTGCCGAGACCTTCGAGAAGGAGTTGCAGAAGGTCGAGCGGCTGAATCCGGCCGTGGCCGAGTATTCGGTGCAGATGACCTACCTGCAGCTGCTGCTGGAGCTGCCGTGGAACGACGTGACGAAGGATAACCTCGACCTGAAGTGCGCCCGCGAACAGCTGGACCACGACCACTTCGGCCTCGACGAGGTCAAGGAGCGGATCCTGGAGCATCTGGCCGTCATCAAGCTGAAGGGCGACCTGAAGTCCCCGATCCTCTGCCTCTACGGACCTCCGGGAGTGGGCAAGACGTCGCTGGGCAAATCGGTGGCCACGGCCCTGGGCCGCAAGTTCGGCCGCATCTCGCTGGGCGGTTTGCACGACGAGTCGGAGATCCGCGGACACCGCCGCACCTACATCGGCGCCATGCCGGGCCGGATCATCCAGACGATCAAGCGCTGCGGTTCGTCGAACCCGGTGATCATCCTCGACGAGGTGGACAAGGTGACCGTATCGAACCACGGCGACCCGTCGAGCGCCCTGCTTGAGGTGCTCGACCCGGAGCAGAACACCACCTTCCACGACAACTACATCGACATGGAGTACGACCTCTCGAAGGTGCTCTTCATCGCCACGGCCAACAACGTGGGCAACATCGCCCCGGCGCTGCGCGACCGTATGGAGATGATCAACATCCCGGGCTATCTGGTCGAGGAGAAGGTGCGCATTGCACAGGATCACCTGCTGCCGAAGCTGCGCGAGGCCCACGGCATCAAGCCCGAGGAGATGACGATGAGCGACGCGGTGATCGAACAGGTCATCTCGTGCTATACGCGTGAGGCGGGCGTGCGTTCGCTGGACAAGCATCTGGCGAAGATCGCCCGGGCGCGTGCCAAACAGATCGCCTTCGAGGAGCCCCACCGGCCGGAGATCACGGCCGAGGATGTCGAGAAGATCCTCGGCATGCCGAAGTTCCTGCGCGAGGAGTACGAGGTGGGCGGCATGACGGGCGTCGTGACGGGCCTGGCCTGGACCGAGGTCGGCGGCGACATCCTCTACATCGAGTCGTGTCTGACGCCGGGCAAGGGTCGGATCAGCCTGACGGGCAACCTGGGCGACGTGATGAAGGAGTCGGCAACGATTGCCCACGAGTGGGTGATGGCCCACTACAGGGAGCTGGGCATCGATCCGAAGATGTTCGAAACGAACGACATCAACATCCACGTTCCGGAGGGTGCCATCCCGAAGGACGGCCCCTCGGCGGGTATCACGATGGTGACCTCGATCGTCTCGACCTACACGGGCCGCAAGGTGAAGGAGCGCATCGCCATGACGGGCGAGACGACCCTTCGCGGACGGGTGATGCCCGTGGGGGGCGTCAAGGAGAAGATCCTGGCGGCCAAGCGTGCCGGCATCACGGAGCTGATCCTCTCGGAGGAGAACCGCAAGGATATCGCCGAGATCAAGGCGGAGTATGTCGAGGGTCTGACGTTCCACTACGTGCGCACGAACGACGAGGTGCTGGCGCTGGCCCTGGAGAAATAGAGAGCTGGAGAATAGCAGAAAAGAAGTATGTCCCGAACATTCATCGCAATCATTCCGGCGCGTTATGCGTCGACACGCTTCCCGGCCAAGCCGCTGGCCCGGCTGGGGGGCAAACCCGTCATCCAGCGGGTCTATGAACAGGTGGCCGGCGTGCTGGACGAGGCCGTGGTGGCCACGGACGACGAGCGGATCTACGAGGCAGTGCGGGCCTTCGGCGGGCGGGTCGAGATGACCTCGACGGCCCACCGCAGCGGCACGGACCGCTGCTGGGAGGCCTACTGCAAGCAGGGCCGCACGTACGACGTGGTGGTTAACGTGCAGGGCGACGAACCCTTCATCCGCCGCGAGCAGCTCGAGGCGCTGAAGGGGTGCTTCGACAACCCGCAGACCGATATCGCCACGCTGGTCAAGCCCTTCGCGGAGGCGGACGGACTCGCGGCGCTCGAGAATCCCAACTCGCCGAAGGTGGTTGTCGATGCTCAGGGGCAGGCACTCTACTTCTCGCGTTCGGTGATCCCCTATCTGCGGGGCGTTCCGCGCGAGGAGTGGCTCTCGCGGCACACCTTCTACAAACACATCGGCATCTACGCCTTCCGCACGGAGGTGCTGCGGGCCGTTACCGCACTGCCGCAGTCGCCGCTCGAACTGGCCGAGTCGCTCGAACAGCTGCGCTGGCTGGAGAACGGCTACCGCATCGGTGTGGGCATCTCGCAGGTCGAGACCGTGGGGATCGACACGCCGGAGGATCTGGCCCGTGCCGAGGAGTTCCTCAGACAACATCCCGAATTCAACCGATAAAGTCATGATATTCATAGCAGGACCTTGCGTCATCGAATCCGCCGAGCTGCTGGACACGGTAGCCGAACGGCTCGTGGCCATCAACCGCCGTCTGGGGACGGATATCCTCTTCAAGGCCTCGTTCGACAAGGCCAACCGTACGTCGATTCGCTCGTTCCGCGGCCCGGGACTCGAAAAGGGGCTCCGGATGCTGGCCGACGTGCGCGAGAAATGGGGGCTGAAGCTCCTGACCGACATCCACGAATCGTGGCAGGCCGCGCCGGTGGGCGAGGTGGTCGACGTGATCCAGATTCCGGCCTTCCTCTGCCGGCAGACCGATCTGGTGGTTGCGGCGGCGAAGACCGGGCGTACGGTGAACATCAAGAAGGCGCAGTTCCTCTCGGGGACCGACATGCAGTACCCCTACGAGAAGGCACTCGACGCGGGGGCTCGCGAGGTGTGGCTCACCGAACGCGGCAACTCGTTCGGCTACAACAACCTGGTGGTCGATTTCCGCAACATCCCCGACATGCTGCACATCGCCCGGACGGTGATCATGGACTGCACCCATTCGGTGCAGCGTCCCGGCGCGGCGGGGGGCAAGACGGGCGGCAACCGCGAATTCGTGCCGGCGATGGCGCATGCGGCCAAGGCCTTCGGCGCCACGGGCTACTTCTTCGAGGTGCACCCCGATCCGGACCGGGGGCTGAGCGATGCGGCCAACATGCTGCGGCTCGATGATCTGGAACCTTTGATCGAATCTTTACTTTAGGAGCAATGACCGATACAGCGAAAGCGCAAATTCTGGAGGTGGCCCGCAAGGCGGTGCATACCGAGATGCTGACGCTCCGGCACCTGGAGGAGTCGCTCGACGACTCCTTTGTCGAAGCGGTGGAGATGATTCTTGCCAGCAAGGGCAAGTGCATCGTCACGGGAATGGGAAAATCGGGCCTCGTGGGGCGCAAGATCGCGGCGACACTCGCCTCGACCGGTACGCCGAGCTTCTTCCTCCATCCGGGAGAGGCCTTCCACGGCGACCTGGGCATGATCTCGAAGGAGGACATCATCCTGGCCCTCTCCTATTCGGGCGAGACGGACGAGATCCTGAAGATCGTGCCGTTTATCCATTCGAACGGCAATCGGCTGATCTCGATGACGGGCAACCCGGAGTCGGCCCTGGCCAAGAACTCGAACGTGCACCTGAATGTACGGGTCGAGGAGGAGGCCTGCATCCTGCATCTGGCCCCGACGTCGTCGACCACGGCCCAGATCGCCATGGGCGATGCGCTGGCCGTCTCGCTGATGCAGCTGCGGGGCTTTACGAGCGTTGATTTCGCGCGTCTGCACCCGGGCGGCAGCCTCGGACGCCGTCTGCTGATGACCGTGGGCAACGTCATGCGCGACCACGATCTGCCGGTCGTGGCGCCCGACTGCCCGGCTACGGAGATGATCCACGCCATCTCGAAGGGCGGTCTGGGTCTGATCGTCATCTGCGAGGGGGACCGCATCGAGGGAATCGTGACCGACGGCGACGTGCGCCGGGCGATGGAGCGGCTGAAGGGGGACTTCTTCAACATCAAGGCGATGGATATCGCTACGCCCCATCCGAAGACGATTGCGCCGGGCGAGAAGCTGATCGAGGCCGAGAAGATGATGACGCGCAACAAGGTGACCTCGCTGCTCGTGACCGACGAGGCGGGCAAGCTGGTGGGCGTGATCCAGATCTACGACATCAAGCTCTGACCGGCCATCCGTTCGGGCGAGGCTGCGTTGGGCGATCTGCATTGGGACGCATCGGTAGTCTTCCGTTTGTAGGAAGGCATGCACCCGTTGGACGGGTACAGCGGAATCGAGCTTGGCCGTTTTGAGCCACAGCTGTCGGAGCGTGTTGCCGGATCGGAAGTCTGTTGTTTGTCGTTACCGCTGTTCGGGCGTTCCGCCGTGCGGCCGGTTTGAAGGGAGGACGGCGTGCTGTACCGATATCAGAAAAAGGAGAGATCCTGCGAATAGTGGCAGGATCTCTCCTTTTTTATTCCCCCTCCTCGAGTTGGAAGAGCTCCTCGACGGGTTTGCGGAAGAGCCGGGCGATCTTCAGCGCCAGGAGAGTCGAGGGGATGAACTTCCCGGCCTCGATGGCGTTGATGGTCTGGCGGCTGACGCCGATCGCATCGGCCATCTGTTGCTGGGTCATGCGTACTTCGGCGCGTTCGACCCGGATCCTATTCTTCATGCGAAGCCTCCTTTCCGAGCCGCCAGAGCATGACCCGTTCGATCACGAGGAAGAGCACGGGCAGCAGGCAGAGGTTGAAGATCATGAACCAGAGGTAGGCGACGTCGTAGAGCACCAGAGCCGAGAGGACAGAGATGCCCACGGTGATGTAGAGCGCTGCGAGCAGGGCGTTGAGGCGGATTCGGGCAATGAGTTCGTCCTCGACGCGTTCGCGCGAGCAGCAGATGAAGAGGACGCCAAGCAGGATGCCGATGATGGCGACGTTGTTCCAGAGGCGGACCGAGCCTCCGCCGGGCGCGAACGAGTCGGGCAGCAGGAACGAAGGGAATCCGTTGAAGTCGTCGATGGCCATCAGTACACCCAGCAGGGCTGTCGGGATGAAGAGCACCCATCCGATTCGCTTGAATCCATGGGGCAGCAGCAACATTTTGTTCATGTCTGTTGAGATTTGTCGGTTTGCACAGGCTGTCGGAGGTGCGCACGACTCCCGCCTGCTGTTACAAATGTAAAATAAACTTTACAAAATAGCAAGTAAACGCGACAAAAAATAGTTTTTGTTGCTTCATTTGCAGGAGAGCCCGGCCTCTTTGCAAAAAAAGAGCGTTCCGCCGGAGCGCAAAACTCGCGGTCGGAACGCTGTGATGGGTGAAGCGGTCAGTACCTTCGATTGCCGATCTTCGACCGAGGCTCCCGGCCCCGGTTCGCGGTTCAGGTTCTCTACGCCTGGCCGTCGGGCCGAAAGTGTTTGGTTCGGGTTTTCGGCTTTTGGCTGTCGGGCTGCAGGTGTCCGGTTCGGGTTTCGGCCTTTGTCCGTCGGCTTGAGGGCTTCTCCCCCGGGCGCGTGTTTACCACTCCTCGACGTACTCGGAGATGGCTCCGGTGTAGTTGGCGCGGATGGCGTGCCCGTTCATATCCTTCGCATCGACGGTGACGGTGTAGGTGCCGTTGCCATTGTCGACGATCGTCACCGTACCGGAATCGATCGAGGCATTGGGAACGTAGGCATCCTTTTCGTAATAGATGCTGCCGTGGTTCCCTTCGGCATCCTTCCATCCCTTGACGATGCTCTCGGGAGCCAGCGAAGCGTTGATCCTGTAGGTGCCGGCCATATCGTCGGGGAATACGGCATCGCTCTCTTTCTGGAGGTAGAGGGCCAGCCGGGTTTCGGGTCCATAGTAGGTGGATTCGGCCTGCAGGGCGAGGAAGAAGGTAGAGGCGTTTTCGGAGAACTGGTTTCCGCCCATCGCTGCTTCGTAATAGGCGTCGATGCAGTCGACCGAGACGTCGCCGGTGAGGTTCGAGAAGGGATCGCCTACCGAAGGATCGGCCACGACATATTCGAACGTTTCGGAGGCTACGTCCGTGGTGATGCATCCGCTTTCGTAACCGAATGCGAAGGCGACGTACTCTCCGGCGCCGTTCTCGAAGAAGACTTCGAAGAAGTCCTTGGTCTGGGAGCCCGTGTAGGTGAGCAGGCTCATCATGGCCTTGTTCTGCGTGATGAAGGCCTCGGCCAGGGCGTCGAGCGAATCGTAGGCGTCAACGGTGCTCTTCGGGAAGAGATAGAAGGAGTAGGGGTCGTTGTTCGAGGGGGTTACGCTGACGCTCGTTCCCTCGAACGAGATCTGGAAGGTGTTTGACGAAGGCGCCACGGCATCGGTGGTGAAGGCCTCCGAAAGGACGACGTCGGTGGTGATGACCCCCGCCTCGTCCAGACCGAATGCCAGGCAGTAAACCTTCGTTTGGGCCATGTATCCGTCGAAGGTGTTGGTTTCGCTGCCCGAGGAGATCTGCGAGGCGTAGAACTCTTCGAACGAATTGTAGCCGTAATCGCCATACTGGCTCTTCAGCATGGTGACGACGTCGCTTGCGGCGGCCGCGGGGTTGTTGTTGTATCTGTCGTTGAGCGTCGACTCGTCGATGGCAGCCCAGTAGTAGTTGCCTTCGAAATTTTCGGGCGTGACGCGTACGGTGATCGATCCGGAGGTCTTGCTCACCAGTTCAAACTGGAAGCCGGGGGTCTCGACGACGGGGGGATTCGGCGTCGGTTCCGAATCACTGTCCTTGCAACCGGATAAGGCCCACACACAGCAAAGTGCCATAGCACAAAGAGCGAAGAGTTTTTTCATATAGTACTTGGTTTAGAGAGTTTGTTTGTCGGTTGCAATATAGAAAAATTGGAGAGAAATTGTAATGTCTGTCCCGAGAAAATTGCCTGTTGGAGTATCAGAAAAAGGCGTGGCAGCCGCTCTGGAGCCCCATTCTGCCCCCCCCTGTTTGCAGCCCGGTTTGTTCCGTTACGGTCCTTTGCGATTTCGTGTTCACTCTTTTTGCCGGTGGGGACAGGAGTTCGAGTTCGTCGCATTTGCGGGCAGGTATTCGGCGGATCTCCCCGCGAGGTATGCGTGCGGATCCGGCCGGGCGGCTTCAGAGCCGGGCGATCAACTGGTCGATCTGCTGTTCCCGGGTGGCCCAGCTGGTGACGAAGCGGACGGTGGACTCCCGTTCGCCGCGCGGTCCCCACAGCTCGAAGGTGGCAAACTGGCTCAGCCGGTCGATCTCGTCGTTCGGCAGGATGAAGAACTGCTGGTTGGTCGGCGAATCGATCGCCATCCGGTAGCCCTTGGCCAGCAGGGCGGCCTTGAGCCTGCGGGCGGTGGTGATGGCCTGCCGGGCGATCCGCAGGTAGAGCCCGTCGGTGAAGAGCGTCTCGAACTGAATGCCCAGCAGCCGCCCCTTGGCCAACAGGGCGCCGTGCTGCTTGACGAGGGTGAAGAAGTGGGGCAGCAGCTCCGGACGGGTGACGACGACCGCCTCGCCGAAGAGCGTGCCGGTCTTCGTGCCGCCGATGTAGAAGATGTCGCACAGCCGGGCGATGTCGCGCAGCGTGAGGGTATTCTCCTCCGCGGCCAGGGCATAGCTGAGCCGGGCGCCGTCGAGATAGAGCGGAATATGGTGGCGGAGGCAGACGTCGTGCAGCTCCTCCATCTCCTGCAGGCTGTAGAGCGTTCCGAACTCCGTGGGGTGCGAGACGTAGAGCATGCCGGGGAAGACCATGTGGTCGCACGTCTCGTCGCGGTAGAAGGTGTCGAGGTAGCGTTCGACATCCGTGGCCCGGACTTTTCCGTCGTGCTGCGGCAGGACGAGCACCTTGTGGCCGGCCGCCTCGATGGCCCCGGCTTCGTGAACGTTGATATGGCCCGATTCGGCGGCCAGCACCCCTTCGTGACGCCGCAGCACTCCGTCGATGACGGTGGCGTTGGTCTGTGTGCCGCCGACCAGCAGATGCACCTCGGCGTCGGGTGCACCGCACTCCCGGCGGATCAGTTCGCAGGCCCGAGCCGTGTAGGGATCGCAGCCGTAGCCGGGGGTCTGTTCGAGATTGGTCTCGACGAGGCGGCGCATCACCTCGGGGTGCGCCCCCTCCATGTAGTCACAGTCGAAATGGAGCATCGTGTTTCGTTTTTCTTCGGGTCAGCCTCTTATCTTCGGGTCAGCCTCTCACGTAGTGGGGCATCTGCTCGGGGATCTCCATCGAGAATTCGACCAGTCCGCGGATTTCGCCCTCCTGGCGCCAGACGGTCTGGTAGATCAGTTTGCGGACTCCCTTTTTCTGAATGGTGTAGACGTTCCGGCCGCCGGTATCGAGCAGCCAGCGGATGATTTCGCGCGAGCGGTCGTTGTGGCAGGGGAGCAGCGAACGGCCCCTGACGTCGCCGTTGACCGCCCGGGAGCGGTCGTTCTGGTAACAGACCCTCCCCTCCGTGTCGCAGAGGGTGACGGCGCAGTCGAGTTCATCGGCCCATGAGGGCTTGTCGAAGGTGATCATGACGGGATAGTGATATTATGTGTCTGTTTTCGGCCCCGGTCCGCGGCCCGCCGTTCCCGAAGCCTTCCGGCCCGGTTGGCATGAGCCTACTGCTGGATCTTGACCAGCTGTTCGCGGTAGGCGTTCAGGATCCGCGACTTGGAGATGAATCCCAGATAGTGGTTCTGCTTGTCGACCACGGGAAGCATCCAGGTGTGCTTGTCCTCGAACTTCTCCATGACGCTCTGAATGGCCTCGTGCTCGAGGATCTTGTCCGGCGGCGGGATCATGTAGTAGGAGATCGACCGGCCGTACTTCTCGGGTTTGAACATGTCCTCGCGCAGGTCGTCGAGCTGCACGACGCCCAGCAGCCGTCCGAAGTTGTCGATCACGGGGAAGATGTTGCGGCGGGCCGTCGAAATGATGTGGACGATGTCGCCCAGGGTCATGTTCTCCTTGATGCGCAGGAAGTCGGTCTCCATCAGATCCTCGAGCTTCAGGAAGACGAATACCGACTGATCCTTGTCGTGGGTGAGCAGTTCGCCCTTCTTGCGCAGCTGTTTGGTGTAGATCGAGTCGGGATCGAGGTAGTAGTCGACGGCGAACGAGATGCAGGCGGTGATCATCAGCGGGATGAAGAGTCCGTATCCGTTCGAGAGTTCGGCAATGAGGAAGATCGAGGTCAGCGGGGCGTTCATCACGCCGGACATGACGCCGGCCATGCCGACGAGCGTGAACGAGACGATCGATACATCCCAGTGGAAGAGCATGTTGCAGATCAGGGCGAGAGAGGCGCCGGTGAATGCCCCGACGAAGAGCGACGGGGCGAACGTACCACCGACGCCGCCGGCGGCGTTGGTCGAGGCCATGGCGATGACCTTGAAGAACATCGTGGCGATGACGAAGAGGACGACGACCCAGTCTATTTCGCGGAAGCGGTAGAAGAGCGAGTTGTCGAAGAGCTCCTGGGCATTGCCGTGCATGAGCGAAGTGAAACCCTCGTATCCTTCGCCGTAGAGGGGCGGGAAGACGAAGATCAGGATTCCGAGGATTGCGCCGCCGAGGATCCACTTCTTGTACTGGCGGTTGATGCGCTTGAAGAGTCCGCCGATGCGGGCGTTCATCGAGGTGAAGTACCAGGCCATCAGCCCGCACATGATGCCGAGCAGGATGAACAGCGGGATCTGCCACAGTTCGAAGGCATCCTCCGGGGCCAGCGTGACGGCCAGAATCGGGTCGAAACCGCGCAGCATGAAGGCCATCGTCGTGGCGGTGATCGAGGCGATGAGCAGCGGGATGACCGACGCGGCGGTGATGTCGAGCATGAGGATCTCCAGCACGAAGACCACGCCGGTGATCGGGGCCTTGAAGATGGCGGCCAGGGCGGCACCGGCGCCGCAGCAGAGCAGCAGCGTGGTGTTGCGGTAGTTGAGACGGGTCAGGCGGCCGATGTTCGAGCCGATGGCGGCGCCGGTCAGCACGATCGGAGCCTCGGGACCGACCGAACCGCCGAATCCGATGGTTGTGGCGCCGCCGACGATCGAGGTCCAGCAGTTGTGGGTGGCGATGCGCGAGTTGCGGCTCGACATGGCGTAGAGCACGCGGGTGACGCCTTCGGAGATGTTGTCTCGGACGATGTAGCGGACGAAGAGGGTGGCCAGGATGATACCGACGGCCGGGTAGATCAGGAAGAGGAAGTGGGCGCTGTCGACCGGGAACCAGTTTGTCAATCCGCTCTTGATGCCGTAGAGGAGCATCTCGAAGAGGTAGGTTCCCAGGCCGGCGAGCACACCGACCACCACCGCCAGAAGCATCATCATCTGGCGGTTGGAGAGACGACGGGTCAGCCGGAGAAAGGCCGGGTAGATACGATCGGCACGGAACTCCATGGGCTGTGTCAGTGGGTGGTTTTCTCGGCGTACTGACGGGCCTGTTCGGCGATCAGCTGCTGATCCTCGAAGTAGTCGATCTTCATGGCGCGGCGCACCTCGGCGAGGGTTTCGGCCGCAGCGGCGCGGGCCGTTTCCGAACCGCGGCGCAGCACGTCGTAGACCTCCTCGATGCGCGATTCGTAGTAGTGGCGGCGTTCGCGGATCGGGTCGAGCATCTCGTTGAGGATGGCGATGAGCAACCGCTTGACCTTCACGTCGCCCAGACCGCCGCGGCGGTAGTGGGCCTTCAGTTCGTCGAGCGAGGCGTATTCGGGCAGGTATTTGGTGAAGTGTTCCGGACGGCTGAAGGCGTCGAGATAGGTGAAGACCGTGTTGCACTCGACCTTTCCGGGATCCTCCACGCGCAGGTGGTCGGGGTCGGTATACATGCCCATGACCTTCTTCTTCACCTCGTCGGCCGTATCGGAGAGATAGATGCAGTTGCCGAGCGACTTGGACATCTTGGCCTTTCCGTCCGTACCGGGCAGGCGCAGGCAGGCGCAGTTGTCCGGCAGCATGATTTCGGGCATGGTGAGCGTCTGGCCGTAGATCGAGTTGAACTTGTGGACGATTTCGCGGGCCTGCTCGATCATCGGTTCCTGATCCTCGCCGGCGGGGACGGTCGTAGCCTTGAAGGCGGTGATGTCCGAGGCCTGGCTGATGGGGTAGGTGAAGAATCCGACGGGAATGCCCTGCCGCTGGGTGGTGTCGCCCTCGACGGCCCCCTCGGCGAAACCGCGCATCTGGATTTCGGCCTTGACGGTCGGGTTCCGCTGCAGGCGCTGCACGGTGACCAGATTCATGTAGTAGAAGGCCAGTTCGCAGAGTTCGGGGACCTGCGACTGGATGAAGAGGGTCGACTTTGCGGGGTCGAGGCCTACGGAGAGGTAGTCCAGGGCCACTTCGATGATATTCTGACGGACCTTTTCGGGGTTGTCGGCGTTGTCGGTCAGAGCCTGGGCGTCGGCGATCATGATGAAGATGCGGTCGAAGAGTCCGGAGTTCTGCAGTTCCACACGGCGGCGCAGCGAGCCTACGAAATGTCCCAGATGGAGCCGGCCCGTGGGACGGTCGCCGGTAAGGATGATTTTTGCCATAGCGTATAAAATATCGGTTTTAGGGACAAACATACGAAAAACCGTGCGGGCGTCCTAAAAAACTTGGCGGATATAGATTAATTTTATATCTTCGCTTGAGCAAATAGATACCCGTTATGACCATAATACAGCTCGAATACCTGTTGGCGGTAGCCAACTGCGGCAGTTTTTCGCAGGCTGCCGAGCATTGTTTCGTGACGCAGCCCTCGCTGAGCATGCAGATCAAGTCGCTGGAGGAGGAGTTGGGGGTGGTGCTGCTCGACCGGTCGAAGAAGCCGGTGATTCCGACCGAGGCCGGAGCCGTTGTGCTCGACCGTGCGCGCGAGACGCTGCGGGCCTACAACTGCATCCGCGAGGCGGTGGCCGAGCTGAAGGGCGAGACGGCCGGCAAGCTGCGTCTGGGGGTGATCCCGACCATTGCTCCCTACCTGCTGCACAAGTTCATCCCGACGTTCGTGCACGACTATCCGAAGGTCGAGCTTGAGATCTCGGAGATGATCACCTCGGACATTGTCGATGCGCTCAAGCGCGACCGGATCGATGCGGCGCTCGTTGCCAGCGGGACGTGCGGCGAGGGGATCTTCGAGCAGGAGCTCTTCAACGACCGCTTCTACGCCTACGTCTCGCCCGAGAATCCGCTCTACGAACGGCAGAACATCCGCATCGAGGATATCGATCTGAAGGATCTGGTGATTCTGAGTCCGGGCAACTGTATGCGCGACCAGATCATCGAGTTGTGCCAGGCGCGGCGGACGATGCCGGCACACTACTCGTTCGAGTCGGGGTCGCTCGACACGCTGATGCGCATTGTCGACTGCACGCCCTGTCTGACGATCATTCCGGAGATGGCCATCGAGTACATTCCGCCCGAGCACCGCGACCAGTTGAAGAGCCTCTGCAAGGGGGCTACCTCGCGCAAGATCGCCATTGCCGTACGCCGCACCTATGTGAAGAATTCGATCATCAAGGCGCTGACCGATTCGATTCTGGAGAGTGTCGGAGCCCCGAACCCCGATTCATCTCGCCCGTGAGGGCCGCATAGCCTGCCGTGTTGTTCCGCCCGGGATCGGCCGGAGCACCCGCCGCTCCGTTCCGCCCGTGACGGCCGCATAGCCTGCCGTGTTGTTCCGCCCGTGATCGGCCGTAGCACCCGCCGCTCCGTTCCGCCCGTGAGGGCCGCATAGCCTGCCGTGTTGTTCCGCCCGGGATCGGTCGTAGTGCCCGCCGCTCCGTTCCGCCTATGACGGTCGGGATGGCTTTGCCTGCTGGATCTGCCCCGCCGCATCGACGCGTTTGCGGACTTCGCGTATTTTGCCCCGCCGCAATATTTCGGCGGGGCTTTCGTTTGGCAAGTGCCGGAGGCGGAAGATTCGCCGCTCCGCAAACTTCCGTATGAAGCGGGTTCGGAATGGAAACACGGGAGAAATCCCCCTCAAAGACGCGTTTTTTGATCGGTTGCTTTCAAATTTCGATCTCTTTTCATACCTTTGCAAGGTTATAGACACCTACATTAGAAAATATGGATAAACTGATCGAAACGATCGTCAGCGCGATTGAAGATAAAAAGGGTAAAAACATCGTATCGTTGGACCTCTCGGGCTTCGACGGAGCCATCTGCTCGAAGTTCGTCGTCTGCAACGCCGACTCGACCACCCAGGTGGCGGCCATTGCCGACGGCATCGAGGAGAAGGTGTTCGAAACGCTGGGCGAGAAGGTCTGGCGCATCGAGGGCCAGCAGAATGCCCTCTGGATCGCCATGGACTACGTTGACGTCGTGGTGCACATCTTCCAGACCGAGCTGCGCAGCTTCTACCGGCTTGAGGAGCTGTGGGCCGACGCCCCGATGGTGAAATACGAATACGAAGAGTAGCAACAACTTATGGCACAAATACAGAACAAGAATCGCAATAATCCGAAAATGAATATGCCGCGGCCCTCGCTGCTGTGGATCTACGGGGTGATTGCCGCCCTGATCGTGGGGTACTATCTGTTCAACCCCTCGAGCGATCAGCCCGTGGAGAGCAACTGGACGATGGTCGAGCCGATGGTCGAGCAGGGCGAGGTGGAGAAGATCCTCATCCTGAACAAGGATCAGGCCCAGATCTTCCTGACGAAGGCGGCGGTCGAGAAGTACCGCAACAGTGCTTCGGAGAAGCGTCTGCAGCGAATCCCCGAGACGGGACCGCAGCTGATCTTCACGATCGGTTCGGTGGATTCGTTCCGCGAGGACCTCAGTGCCGCCGAGCAGCAGGCCGGGACGACCGTTCCGGTCGAGTATATCAACAAGCGCGATGACTGGACCTCGCTGCTGGTCAATCTGCTGCCGTGGATCGTGATTATCGGCGTCTGGATCTTCCTGATGCGGTCGATGGCCCGCGGAGCGGGAGCCGGCGGTGGTGGCGGCATCATGAATGTCGGCAAGGCCAAGGCCCAGGTCTTCGACAAGGACAACTCCAAGCGGGTGACCTTCAAGGATGTGGCCGGACTGGAGGAGGCCAAGGTCGAGATCATGGAGATCGTCGACTTCCTGAAGAAGGCCGACAAGTACAAGGAGCTGGGTGCCAAGATCCCGAAGGGGGCGCTGCTCGTGGGCCCTCCGGGAACGGGTAAGACGCTGCTGGCAAAGGCCGTGGCCGGCGAGGCAAACGTGCCGTTCCTCTCGATTTCGGGTTCGGATTTCGTTGAGATGTTCGTCGGCGTGGGCGCCTCGCGCGTTCGCGACCTCTTCGAACAGGCCAAGCAGAAGGCTCCGTGCATCGTCTTCATCGACGAGATCGACGCCATCGGCCGGGCCCGCGGCAAGAACGCCGGTTTCTCGGGCAACGACGAACGCGAAAATACGCTGAACCAGCTCCTGACGGAGATGGACGGCTTCCAGACCAATACGGGTGTCATCGTGCTGGCGGCGACGAACCGGGCCGATATCCTCGACAAGGCGCTGATGCGTGCCGGACGTTTCGACCGGCAGATCGAGGTGGGGCTCCCCGACGTGAAGGAGCGCGAGGAGATCTTCAACGTGCACCTGCGGCCGCTGAAACTCGATCCGCAGCTCGACCGTTCGTTCCTGGCCCGCCAGACGCCGGGCTTCTCGGGCGCCGATATCGCCAACGTCTGCAACGAGGCGGCGCTGATTGCGGCGCGCCACAACAAGAAGTTCATCTCGAAGGAGGACTTCCTGGCCGCCATCGACCGCATCGTGGGCGGACTGGAGCGCAAGAACAAGATCATCACCGACGACGAGAAGCGCGTGATCGCCTACCACGAGGCGGGACATGCCACGGTGAGCTGGATTCTGGAGAATGCCAGCCCGTTGATCAAGGTGACGATCATCCCGCGCGGCAAGGCACTGGGTGCGGCGTGGTACCTGCCCGAGGAGCGTCAGATCACCACGCGCGAGCAGCTGATGGACGAACTGGCCGCCACGCTCGGCGGACGCGTCTCGGAGCAGCTGACCTTCGGCGAGGTGTCGACCGGTGCGCTGAACGATCTGGAGCGGGTCACCAAACAGGCCTACGCCATGGTGGCCTACTACGGCATGAGCGACGAGGTCGGTACGCTCTCCTATTATGATTCGACGGGACAGAGCGACATGTCCTTTACGAAGCCCTATTCGGAAAAGACGGCTCAGGAGATCGACAGCGAGACCCGCCGGGTGATTGACGAAGCCTACCGCATGGCTGAAAAGGTGCTCAAGGAGCACAAGGAGGGGCTGAAGGAGCTGGCCGAACTGCTGTTGCAGCGCGAGGTGGTCTTCACGGAGGATGTCGAGCGGATCTTCGGCAAGCGGAAGAAGGATATCGAACGCGAACGCCGGGAGGCGGAGGCAAAGGCTGTCCGGGAAGAGGCTGCGGGCCGGGAGTCTGCGGCGCAGGGTGTTGATGCAAAGGCCGGAGAGGCCTCGGCAACCGGTGCGGCATCCGCCACGGCTGCGGTTTCGCCGACGGATAAGGCCGGTGCATCCGCATCGCCGGCCGGTGAGGCTCCCGCCGGAGCTGTAACCGCCGCCGGAGGAACGACTGCCGCCGGTGAGACGGCTGTTGCCGAGGGAACGACCCCGACGACTTCGTCCGATGAGCCGGCGAAGCCCGAATCCGGGCGATAGCGCGAACGAGTGAACCATCCGAAAACTACCAGCTTATACCTTCTTGAACCGATGAGTGAAAAATTGAAGAACCTGATCGTCCGTACGCTGAGCGGAGTCGTCCTGGCCATCGTGGTGCTGGGCGGCATTGCCTGGTCGCAGTGGAGTTTCGGCGTGTTGCTGGCGCTGCTGCTGATCGTGGGCATGTCGGAATTCTACACCCTGGCCGAAAAGCACGGCAACCGTCCGCAGCGTTTCGTCGGACTGATTGCGGGGATGGTGCTGCTGGGGCTGAACTTCGCCTTTGTCTGCGATGATATCCAGATTCTGGGCCCGGCCCACCGCACCTTCGGCGCCGGCATGGCCTTCCTGTTGCTGCTGATGCCCGTCATGTTCATCTGCGAGCTCTACCGGCGCGGCGAAAATCCGATTGCCAATATCGCAACGACCCTGTTGGGTGTCGTCTACGTGGCGATGCCCGTTTCGTTGATGTGCTACTTCCCGATCATCACCAGCGACATGTGGAACCCTGCGGTGATGATCTTCTTTATCTTCATCATCTGGGCCAACGATGTCTTTGCCTATCTGGTCGGCATGTCGATCGGCCGCACGAAACTCTGTGAACGGCTTTCGCCCAAGAAATCCTGGGAGGGCTTCTTCGGCGGTGTGATCGGCGCCGTGGCGATGGGACTCGTCGCCGCACGGATGCTCGGCGGCAGCTATGCCGAGTGGGCCGTCCTGGCACTGATCGCTTCGGTGACGGGCGTGTTGGGCGACCTGGTCGAGTCGATGTTCAAGCGGGCGGCCGGCGTCAAGGATTCGGGAACGCTGATTCCCGGCCACGGCGGGGTGCTCGACCGTTTCGATGCGATGCTGCTCGCCGCACCGTTCGTCTTTGTCTATATGCTTTTCGTCATGTAACTCCAAACCTTACCGTATATGAGAATCAATAAGGAAGGATACAAGATCATCGGTATTTCGGGCGCCGTGTGCCTGCTGATCTGGTGGCTGTTCTACCGGCTGCTGGTCAACGAATCGGGCGAGGCCCTGCTGTGGGGGGGAACGATCTTCCTGCTGCTCTTCTGGTTCTTCATCGTGGCCTTCTTCCGCGAACCGCGGCGGGTGCGCATCCACGATGCCGACCTGGTCTTCGCACCGTGCGACGGCCGCGTGGTGGTGACCGAGGTGGTCAAGGAGACGGAGTACCTCCAGGAGGAGATGATGCAGATCTCGATCTTCATGTCGATCACCAACGTCCACATGAACTGGGTTCCGGTAGGCGGCGTGGTGGAGTATTTCAAGTACCATCCGGGTCGGTTCCTGGTGGCGTGGCACCCGAAGTCGTCGACCGAAAACGAACGGACGACCACGGTGGTGAAGATGCCGACGGGGCAGCGGGTGCTGTTCCGTCAGATCGCCGGCCTGATCGCGCGGCGGATCGTCTCCTACATGAAGGTGGGCAATACGGTCGAACAGAACAGCGTCTGCGGATTCATCAAGTTCGGTTCGCGCATCGACATTCTGGTGCCGAAGGACAGCGAACTGCTCGTTGAGATCGGCGATCCGACGGTCGGATCGCAGACTCCGATCGCGCGGCTGCGCAAGGTGGAGGAGAACGCATAGCTGAACCATGAAAACCACACCCCAGACCGTTCTGAAGTTTATCGTGGGTGCGGCCATCGCTACGGCCGTGCTCTTTCTGGTCTGGTTTTTCTCGTCGATCGTCGTCTACATTCTGGTGTCGGCGGTGCTGGCGGTGATGGGGCGTCCGCTCGTCAAGCGGATCTCCGATCTGCACATCCGGGGCTGGCGGGTACCGCGCGGTGTGGCGGCGCTGGTCACGCTGGTGGTCATCTGGGCCATCTTCACAGCCTGCTTCTCGCTCTTCGTGCCGCTGGTCTTCAACAAGATCAACCAGTTCGCCCATGTCGACTTCACGGCCGTGATGGCCAGCATCGGCGAACCCATCGCCCGCGCACAGCACGATCTGCAACGGCTGTTCGCCCTGCCCGAGAGCACCTTCTCGCTCTCCGAGGAGTTGACGGCGGCCCTGCGGCAGATCATCGACATTAATTCGATCAACCGGCTCTTCTCGTCGGTGATCGGCATCGTGATGTCTTCGGTGATCGCCGTCTTCTCGATTTCGTTCATAACGTTCTTCTTCCTCAAGGAGGAGGGGCTGTTCTACGCCATGGTGACGGCGGTCTTCCCGGAACACTATCACGAAAACATCACGCGGGCGCTGGATTCGGTGACGCTGCTTCTGGGGCGTTACTTCACGGGCATCCTGTCGGAGAGCCTGCTGCTGATGATTGCCGTGTCGCTGGTGATGGTGGCCTTCGGCATGAAGACGGCCGATGCCGCCTTTATCGGACTGATTATGGGCACGATGAACGTTGTCCCCTACGCCGGCCCGCTGATCGGCGGCATTATTTCGGTCTTCGTGGGGATTGTGACTCCGATCGAGGGCTTTCCCGTGGGGCATACGGTGGCGGTGATCATCTGCTCGCTGCTGATCCTCAAGGGGCTGGATGACTTTGTGCTGCAGCCGACGCTCTATTCCGAACGGGTCAAGGCCCATCCGCTGGAGGTCTTTCTGGTGATCCTGATTGCGGGGTCACTGGCCGGTATTCTTGGCATGCTGCTGGCGATTCCCTCCTATACGGTGCTGCGGGTCTTCGCCAAGGAGTTCTTCTCGCAGTTCAGTCTGGTGCGCAAACTGACGCAGAAGATCTGACGGAATGCCGGGCAGAGCGACAGGTTCAATGGAACAACAAGAGATGGAGCAGCGATCGAACGAAGCGAAACGAAAGGCTATGGCGCCGGAGAGTGCCGGGTCGGTGTCTGCCGCAAAGTCGGGGACCGAGGTCGAGGGGGTGGTGGAACATGGCCGCCGTCTGGGGCGCGAGTTGGGGTTCCCGACGGCGAATCTCGATGTGGCGGCCGACCTCCCGCTGACGGACGGAGTCTACCGTTCGCGCATGACGATCGACGGCCGGACGTACGACGGCATGTCGAATCTGGGCTGCAACCCCTCGGTCGGCGGGGCCGAACGTCGGCTGGAGACCCATATCTTCGACTTTTCGGGGAACCTGTACGGCCGCCGGTTGCGGGTGGAGCTGCTGGAAAAGATCCGCGACGAGCGGCGGTTTGCCACCGTGGAGGAGCTTCGCGTGCAAATCGCCTGCGACCGGGAACGGGTCCGGCAGCTGATCGCCGCGGAGGATGACGGAAAGAGATAAAAAACGGCGTCGGGATGCCTGGGCATCCTGCCGGCCGGAAGAGTGCAATACTGTTAAAAATAGAACGATATGTTTTTGGACAACACGCTTCCCTATAAGGTAGCCGACCTGTCGCTGGCCGAGTGGGGACGCAAGGAGATTGAGATCTCCGAACACGAGATGCCGGGCCTGATGGCCGTACGGCGCAAGTATGGACCGCTGAAACCGCTGAAGGGGGTCCGCATCATGGGATCGCTGCACATGACCATCCAGACAGCGGTGCTGATCGAGACGCTCGTGGAGCTGGGTGCCGACGTACGCTGGTGCTCGTGCAACATCTTCTCGACGCAGGACCATGCCGCCGCAGCGATTGCCAAGGACGGGGTGCCGGTCTTCGCCTGGAAGGGCGAGACGCTGCCCGAGTACTGGTGGTGCACGGCCATGGCGATGTCGTTCCCGGGCGGCAAGGGCCCGCAGCTGATCGTCGATGACGGCGGCGACGCCACACTGCTGATCCACAAGGGATTCAAGGCCGAGAACGACGCCTCGTCGCTCGACTACGCTCCGTCGTCCTACGAGGAGGAGGTGATCCTCTCTACTCTGAAGCAGATCCTGGCGGAGGATCCCGACAAGTGGCACCGTACGGTGGCCGAGTGGAAGGGCGTCAGCGAGGAGACCACGACGGGTGTCCACCGCCTCTACCAGATGAAGGCCGCCGGCGAACTGCTCGTCCCGGCCATCAACGTCAACGACTCGTGCACGAAGTCGAAGTTCGACAACCTCTACGGCTGCCGCGAGTCGCTGGCCGACGGTATCAAGCGTGCCACGGATGTGATGATCGCCGGCAAGGTGGTTGTCGTGTGCGGCTACGGCGACGTGGGCAAGGGCTGCGCCCGGTCGATGCGTTCGTACGGCGCGCGGGTGATCGTCACGGAGATCGACCCGATCTGCGCCCTGCAGGCCGCCATGGAGGGCTTCGAGGTGAAGACCGTCGACAGCGCCCTGGCCGAGGGCAACATCTACGTCACCTGCACGGGCAATTGCGACATCATCACGCTCGAGCACATGGAGCGGATGCGTGACCAGGCCATCGTCTGCAACATCGGCCACTTCGACAACGAGATCCAGATGGCTCGTCTCGAGGCTTCGGATGCCGTGAAGACCAATATCAAGCCGCAGGTCGACAAGTACACCTTCCCCGACGGCCACTCGATCTTCATCCTGGCCGAGGGACGTCTGGTGAACCTGGGTTGCGCGACGGGCCACCCGTCGTTCGTCATGTCGAACTCCTTCACGAACCAGTGCCTGGCCCAGATGGAGCTGTGGCAGAAGGATCTGGAGGTGGATGTCTACCGCCTGCCGAAGCATCTCGACGAGGAGGTGGCCCGCCTCCATCTGGACAATCTGGGAGTCGAGCTGACCCGTCTGACGAAGAAGCAGGCCGACTACATCGGCGTTCCCGAGGACGGACCCTACAAGGCCGAGCACTACCGTTATTGATTTGCGCCGGGGGGCGGCCGCCGCTCCGGATTCCGCATACGAAGAGAGCCTCCGAACTGTTCGGAGGCTCTCTTTTTGGTTGGGTGGTGGCGGGCCGGACGGTGCACCGGCAGCACGAGTCGTATCATGCCTTGACAAGGCGGTGCACCGCTCGGGCGACAGATTCCGGGGCGGTAAGATCCGCCTCCCGACCCCGGGCGGCATCAACGCCGGAGGGGGATGCGCACCGCACGGGGCTGACGCTGAAGGGCGGCGGTTGCCGCACGGAGCAGATCGGTGGAGGATCCGTTCTCCGGCACCGTGATGGCGGGCAACTCGTCGGGCAGCGTCACCGTGTAGCTTCCCGGGGCCCCGGGAACCCCCGCTTCGTCGAAGGCCATGTAGATCACCTCGTAGGTCTCGCCGGCCATCGAGGCATCCCAGAAGGTGACGTCGTAGTAGTAGAGGCCGTCGGAACTCTCGAGCAGGGTGCTGCTCTTCCACCCCGCGTAGTAACCGTCATACCCCTCGCCGTAGGCATTCGAGAGGTTGGTGAAGTAGTCGCGCCAGGCCGAGGGCTCCTTCTTGGCGAAGTCTCCCGCGTAGTAGCCGTCCTCGTAGCGGAAGGTGCGGGCACCGTCGACCGGTTCGAAGCGGTAGACCGTGGCGAAGCACGATTCGGGAGCCCCTTCGAGTTCTCCGGAGTTGATGACCACATGCTGGATGCGCACCGCGGCATTGCTCTGTTCCGAATCGTCCGTCGAGGGACGGTCCATCGTCCGCAGCTGTTTCCAGTGGAGTTTGCCGGGGTTGCCCTCCGCATCGACACCGACCACGGCCAGGATGAAGTCGTAGGCATATCCCCACGAGGTGTCGGTCATGTGGTTGTCGGCGACGGGTTTCTGGGCGAGCAGGTAGTTGATCATGTCCTCCTCGGTGTTGGGGATGAAGTCGGGATCGTCGGGATCATCGTCGAAATAGGAGCTGTAGACACACGAGGCGTAGTAGGCCGTGGTCTTGTCGTTGGGGGTGAACGTCACGTCGATGGTGCAGTAGTAGGAGTTGCGCTCGGCGTACGAGACCTCGAACTCGACCCACGGTCCCGAGAGGTAGGCCGGCGCCTGGGTCGATGCCCGCAGCTCGGCCCACGCCGAATCGAGCGTCGTTTCGCCGTCGCCGCGGGCCTTGATGCGGAGGGTGTATTCCGTGGCGGGCACCAGCTCCTGGAAACTGGCCGAGAGGTCGGTGGTTTCGGTTTCGGCGACGATCGGCGTGACGGAACCGTGCTCGTTGCGGTACTGGAGCGTGTAGACGTAGCCGACGGCCCCCTCCACGGCCTCCCAGGCCACGGCGAGCGTGTTTTCGGTCACCTCCGTCTGGACCGGAGCGGGTTGTGCCAGGGCTTCGGGTTGCGGTTCGGGCGCAGGCTGGGGTTCGGGCGAGGATTCATCCTCCGTGCAGGCTCCGGCTACGAAGGCCAGAAGGAGCAGCGACAGCAGTTTCTTCATAAAGGGGGAAATGTGTTAGGGGTGAATGATGGGTTTGGACGGGCTCCTGCGGATCGGGGAGCACCGTTTGTAAAGCTATCGTTTTTCCGTCGGATTTCCAAATTCCGCAGTCTCTTTTGGGTGAAAATATGCGTCATGCAGGACAATTTTCCGTGTGGGGGCGGCACCCGGAGGCCACCCACCCTCCCGCAACGGGTGTTCCGACGCCGTATTCCGGGGCGGGGAGGATCCGCATCCCGGCCTTGGCCGGTGCAATCTCCCCGGTGCGGGCGGCCTATCGTCCGGTTGCTCCGGGAGGGCTCCCCGCGGCACGAAAAAGCGGCAGCCCCGTTTGGGGACTGCCGCTTGCCGTAGTTGTTCCGGATGGCGCGGATCAATAGCCGAAGATCTCCTCCTGCGAAACGGTCTTGATGGGACCGAGCGTCTTGAGGAAGTTCAGATCGAGGTTCTTGATGTCACCCAGAATACCGTAGGTGTAGTGACGATCCTTGACCCACTTCTGCTGGGTGGCCTTCACGTCGTCGAGCGTCATCGTCTGCACCTTTTCGAAGATCTGGCGGTCGCGGTCCTCCGTGAGGCCCAGACGGCGCAGCGTGAGGTAGGAGGCGAGGACGTTGATACCCGTCGTGCGATCCGTGCGCAGACGGCTGATAATGGCCTCCTTGGCGATGTTGAAGGCGGCCTCCGATTCGGGCATCTGGTTGATGATCTCGTCGAAAGCCTCGATGGCGGTCTGCATCTTGTCGTTCTGCGTGGCGATGAAGGCGACGTAGTTGTAGCAGTCATCGGCATAGGAGGGGGTACCCAGCCATGCCTGAGCCGTGTAGGCCAGACCGCGGGCCTCGCGCATCTCCTGGAAGCAGATCGAGTTCATGCTGCCGCCGAAGTACTCGTTGTAGAGCGTGATTTCGGGGTCGTTCTTCACGTCGAACGTCTCACCGCGGTTCGAGAACTGCAGGTAGTAGAGCTGGTTGGCATCGTACTGAGCCAGCACGACGCTGCTCTCGTCCGTACGCTGCAGCGTCGGATGCGACGGTGTGAGCGGTGCAAGTACGTCGGCAGCCTTGTGGTGGTCGGCGATGCACTTCTTCACCTCCTCCTGAGCCATCGGGCCGTAGTAGAGCACCTCGTGCTGCTTGCCCATGAGCTCCTGCACCGAGGCGATCAGCGTCTTCGAATCGAGCTTCTCCAGCGCCTCGTTCGAGAGGGTGGCCTTGCGGATGAAATCCTCGCCGTAGCGCATGTAACGCTGCAGGGCGGCGAAGTTCTGTGCCTGGTTGAGCTTCGCGTCGGCGCGCGACTTGAGGATATCCTGCTTGAGGTTCTCGAGGATGGCATCGTCGGCAACGGCGCCCGAGATCAGCCCCTCGACGATATCCATGGCCTTGGGCATGTTCTCGCTCAGACCCGAGATCGAGATCGAGCACTGGTTGTTGGAGGCGTACATCGAGAACGAGCAGGCGATGTCGTACATCTCCGAAGCGATCTGTTCGGCCGACATGGCCTCGGTGCCCAGGTAGCTCAGGTAGCCGAATGCCGGAGCCAGGGCGGGGTTGTTCTCCGAACCCGTATCGAAGACGTAGTTCAGCGTGAAGATGTCGTTCAGGTCGTTCTTCTTGTAGAGGACGTGGATGCCGTCGCGCACGTCGAACTGGGCCATATCCTTCTGGTAGTCGACGAAGACGGGCTCGATGGGGGTCACCTTCGACTGCTGGATCTCCGTGAGGAAGGTGCTCTGCTTGTCGCGGTTGGTGACGATGGGGGTGATCTTCGGAGCGGCGATCTTCTGTACGTTCTTGTCCTCGCCCTCACGCTTGTAGACGATGGCGTAGCTCTCGGGGCCGAGATACTTGTTGGCCCAGTCGACGACGTCCTGCTTGGTGACCTTCGCCATGCGGTCGAGCTGAGCGACCTCGTCGGCCCAGTTCGTGCCGGCGATAAACGACTGCACGTACATGTCGGCACGCGAGTCGTTGCTCTCGTAGGCCCGCATCATGTAGAGCTTGAAGTTGTTGATCGAGGCCTCGATGAGCTTCTCGTCGAAATCGCCCGAGCGGAGTTTGGCCACTTCGCCGAGCAGCAGGTCGCGGACCTCTTCGAGCGACTGACCGGCCTTGGGGCTTCCGCCGAGGAGGAACATGCTGTAGTCGGGCTGACCCGAGAAGCCGCCGTAGGCGCCGAGGACCTTCTGCTGCTGGTTGAGGTCGAGGTCGATCAGACCGGCCTGGCCGTTATTGAGAATGGCGCTGGCGATCTGAGCGACGTCGTTCGGGTCGGACGATCCGCCCGGCAGCCGCCATCCCATCAGCACGTTGGCAGCCTCCAGACCGTAGACCTCGCGCACGATGGGCTCGGTGATGGGCTCTTCGGGCTGGAACTCGAGTTTGGGAAGGTTCTCGTTGGGCACCATGTCGCCGAAGTACTTGTCGATGGTGGCGATCACCTCGTCGGGGTTCAGGTCACCCGAGAGGCAGATGGCCATGTTGTTGGGCACGTAATAGGTCTTGTGGTAGTTCTTGACGTTGGTGATCGAGGGGTTCTTCAGATGCTCCTGCGTACCGAGTACGGTCTGCGTGCCGTAGGGGTGGTGGGGGAACAGGGCGGCATCGAGGGCCTCCCAGACCTTGCGCGAATCGCGCGTGAGCGACATGTTCTTCTCCTCGTAGATGGTCTCCAGCTCGGTGTGGAAGCCGCGGATCACGGGGTTGCGGAAGCGGTCGGCCTCGATCCTGGCCCAGTTGTCGACCTCGTTGGCCGGGATATCCTCGACATAGACGGTCATGTCCTGCGAGGTGTAGGCGTTGGTGCCGTTGGCGCCGATGGCGGCCATCAGCTTGTCGTACTCGTTCGGAATGGCGAATTTCGAAGCCTCGTAGCTGATCGAGTCGATGCGGTGGTAGATGGCGGCGCGCTCGGCCTCATCCTCGGTCTGGCGATAGGTCTCGAAGAGCTGTTCGATCTGGTCGAGCAGCGGTTTTTCGGCCGCATAGTCCGACGTGCCGAAGTTGGGCGTACCCTTGAACATGAGGTGTTCGAAGTAGTGGGCCAGACCGGTGGTTTCGGCGGGGTCGTTCTTGCCGCCGACGCGCACGGCGATATAGGTCTGGATGCGGGGCGTCTCCTTGTTGACGCTCATGTAGACCTTCAGGCCGTTGGGCAGGGTGTAGATCCGCGTGTTCATCGGATCGCCTTTGACCGTTTCGTACTTGTACTTGCTGCACGACGAGGCGAGCAGTGACAGGATGACGACGGTCAGAGCCATTAATTTTTTCATAGGCAATTATTTTAAGTAAACGGTAGTCTTATCTTGCTTCGGG
This sequence comes from uncultured Alistipes sp., assembly GCA_938014215.1. GTDB lineage: Bacteria > Bacteroidota > Bacteroidia > Bacteroidales > Rikenellaceae > Alistipes. The sequence continues at coordinate 189,800 of CALLRW010000042.1, forward strand.
GGGGACGGGTCAGAAGAGGCCGGCGAGCCAGCTTCGGAGGGCGGGCCAGGTATCGGCGGCGACGTGGATGAGGATGCCGATCGAGACGATGAGTTTGGCGCCCGTTCCGACGATGAACGAGAGGAACGACCCGACGCCGACGACGAGAGCCTTGGCCATGTCGCGGCGGTCGTGGACGAGTTCACCGGCGACGGCACCGACGAAGGGTCCGAGGATGATGCCGGCGGGACCGAGGAAGAATCCGACGAAGACGCCGATCGTGGCGCCGACCGATCCGGCATGCGAGCCGCCGAAGCGTTTGGTCATCCAGGCGGGGAGGAAGTAGTCAGCCAGACTGACCGCTACGCAGACCGCCAACCAGATCCAGAGGGCCGTGGAGCCCATCTGCGACCAGGAGGTGAAGTAGGCGCACAGCAGGCCGCCGTAGGAGAGCAGCGTACCGGGCAGGGCGGGGACGATGCATCCGGCAATTCCGAGAATTGCGAGGACGAATGCGCATATCGAGAGCAGGATATCCATAGCCGGGCCGGTAGTGTGAGTCCAGGACTCGAAGGCAAAGATAGAAATTAAAACGAAAAAATCTCCCTTTGGGAGGGAGATTTTTGTCAGGGAGGGGGTTGAAACGCCCCGTTTGGGGGATTTCCGTCGGGCCTGCCCCGTCGAATTGCGGGCGTTTCAAGGGGTTATGTCTTGTTTGAGGATCGGCTCCACCGGGGCATTTCCCCGGCAGTGCCGGGCTCTTTGCCGACTCTCTGTCGAGGTCTCCGGACTTGTCACCGGGCCTCGTTCCGGTCTCTTTTGTCTACTGTCTACGTCGCCCGGTCACCTCAGAGTGGGTTGTCCGGTCGCCTTGGAGTAGGTTGCCTGGTCGCCTCGGCCCCGAGTTTCGGTCGCGGGTCTCCGATTCCGTCTCTCGGCCCCGAGTCGCCGTTTCCGTGTGCGGACCCGGGTCTTGGTCTCGTGTTTCCGTTCCCGAGTCTCCGTTCCTGTCTCTCGGCTGCGAGCCGTCGCTCCTGTGTGCGGCCCCGTCTCTCGACCGCGTATCACCGTTCCTGTCTCTCGGCCCCGTCTCTCGGCCCCCGGTTGCCGGGTTACTCTACCAGACGGTTCGTGGCCGTGTCGGGGAAGATGACCCAGGGGCGAAACTGCTTGGCATCCTCGAAATCCATCAGGGCGTAGGATGCGATGATGATGACGTCGCCGACCTGCACCCTGCGGGCTGCGGCACCGTTCAGACAGATGCAGCCGCTGTTGCGGGGGCCCTTGATGATGTAGGTTTCGAAACGTTCGCCGTTGTTGTTGTCCATGATCTGGACCTTTTCACCCTCGATCATGTTGGCCGCCTCGAGCAGCGCCTCGTCGATGGTGATGCTTCCCACGTAGTTGAGGTCGGCCTGGGTGACCGTCACGCGGTGGATCTTCGATTTGATGACTTCGATCTGGAATTTCATTATCGGATACGAATGTTGTCAATTAAACGGATATCGCCGGCCTGGACGGCAATGCAGCCCTGAATGCGGTCGGTATCGTTCCAACTGTGGACCTCCTGCATCGTGCGGGCGTCGACCGACTGGTAGTAGATGACCTTGAGCAGCGGATTGCTCTCGACCTGGCGGACAACCCACTCCTTCAGCGCCTGGGGGTCGAGCGTGCGGGACATCTCGACGGCCTGCTTCAGCGTAGCGTAGATATGGGGGGCGGCGGCGCGATGGGGGGCATCGAGCAGCTGGTTGCGCGACGAGAGGGCCAGTCCGTCCTCACCGCGGACGATCGGGCACTCGACGATCTGGACCGGCAGGTGGAGCTGTTCGACCATGGCGCGGATGACGGCGATCTGCTGGAAATCCTTCTCGCCGAAGTAGGCGCGGGCCGGGCGTACGATCGCGAACAGCCGGCTGACGACCTGGGCCACACCGTTGAAGTGGCCGGGCCGGGTGGCACCCTCCATGACCTTGTCGATCTGGCCGAAGTCAAACTGACGGGTATCGGGTTCGGGATAGATCTCCTCGACCGAGGGCATCAGGACGAAGTCGGCCCCGGCCTCTTCGAGCAGCCGTGCATCGGCCTCCGGGGTGCGGGGGTAGTGCTTCAGGTCGTTCTTGTCGTTGAACTGCGTGGGGTTGACGAAGACGCTCACGACGACGGTCTCATTTTCACGCCGGGCGCGTTCGACCAGCGAGCGGTGACCTGCATGGAGGGCACCCATCGTGGGGACGAAGCCGATCCCGGACTGCTCCGTGCGATCGAGTTCTGCGCGAAGCTCTTTGACGCTTGTAAATACTTTCATCTCTTTTCGAATGAACTCGTTTCTCTCTGAAACGGATTGCGGGGCAAAGGTAGAAATTCCATCAGACATAAAGAAGGAAAATTTCAAAAAATGCACTATCTTTGACGGAAACTAACGCCATATTGCGCATGAAAAGGCTTTTTACCATTGCATCCATGACATTCATTCTTCCCGTAATGACCTCCTGCGGCGACAAGACCTCCGGGCCGGCCGCTCCGTGGATTGTCGACCGCTTCGACGACATCAAGGTCATCCGTTACGAAGTTCCGGGCTTCGAGACGCTGCCGCTCGAGCAGAAGGAGCTGATCTACTACCTTGCCGAGGCGGCCAAGTGCGGCCGGGACATCCTCTTCGACCAGAACTGCGTGATGAACCTCCCGGTGCGGCGGACGCTCGAGGTGGTCTACGAAAACTACGCCGGTGACCGCACGACGCCCGAATGGAAGGCGCTGGAGAAGTATCTGAAGAAGGTATGGTTCGCCAACGGCATCCACCACCACTATTCGAACGACAAGTTCAAGCCCGAATTCTCGGAGGGCTACCTGCTCGACGTCATCGAGACGATCCCCGAGGAGAAGTTCGGCGAGCTGAACGCCCTGCGGCGCGACGTCTGCCTGGCGATCTTCGATCCGTCGATGTACCCCACGCGGCTCAACCAGCGGGCGGGCGACGACCTGCTGCTCACCTCGTCGAGCAATTATTACAAGGGTGTCTCGCAGGCCGAGGCCGAGAGTTTCTATGCCGGGATGGCGGCGGCCGACGCGGCGGATCCCGAACCGGTCTCCTATGGACTGAACAGCCAGCTGACGAAGGACGAGTCGGGCAAGCTGGTCGAGCGTACGTGGAAGGTCGGCGGCATGTATTCGGCGGCCATCGAGCGGATCGTCTACTGGCTGGAGAAGGCCGAGGCTGTGGCTCGCGAGCCGCAGAAGACGAACATCGCCGCACTGATCTCCTACTACCGCACGGGCGATCTGAAGGAGTTCGACCGCTATAACATCGGCTGGGTGAAGGATACGGTCTCGAACGTCGACTTCGTCAACGGCTTCATCGAGAATTACGGCGATCCGCTGGGCTTCAAGGCTTCGTGGGAGGCCAACGTGAACTTCGTCGATTCGGCGGCCTGCCACCGTACGGAGGCCATCTCGTCGAACGCCCAGTGGTTCGAGGACCACTCGCCTGTGGATCCGCGCTACCGCAAGGAGCAGGTGAAGGGCGTTTCGGCCAAGGTGATCACCGTGGCGATGCTGGGCGGCGACTGCTACCCCTCGACGCCGATCGGCATCAACCTGCCCAACGCCGACTGGATCCGCAAGGAGTACGGTTCGAAATCGGTGACGATCGACAACATCACCTATGCCTATGACCAGGCGGCCCACGGCAACGGCTTCAACGAGGAGTTCGTGCTGCGTGCCGAGGATCGCGAGCGGATGGACAAGTACGGCAAACTGGCCGACGACCTGCATACCGACCTGCACGAGTGCCTGGGTCACGGTTCGGGCCAGCTGGCGCCGGGCGTGACGGGTACGGAGCTGCGCAGCTACGGCTCGACGCTCGAGGAGGCGCGTGCCGACCTCTTCGGTCTCTACTACCTGGGCGACGAGAAGATGGTCGAGCTGGGTCTCGTGCCGTCGTTCGACGTGGCCAAGGCCGGCTATGCGAACTACGTGATGAACGGTCTGATGACGCAGCTGGCGCGCATCGAGCCGGGCAAGAACATCGAGGAGTCGCACATGCGCAACCGCAAGCTGATTTCGGAGTGGTGCTACGAGCGCGGCAAGGCCGACAACGTGATCGAACTGGTCAAGCAGGATGGCAAGACCTACGTGGTGGTCAACGACTTCGAGAAGCTGCGTGCGCTGTTCGGCGAGCTGCTGCGCGAGATGCAGCGCATCAAGTCCGAGGGCGACTACGAGGCGGGCAAGGAGCTCGTCGAGCGCTACGGCGTGAAGGTCGACCCGACGCTGCACGAGGAGGTGCTCAAGCGCTATGCGGCGCTGAATATCGAGCCTTACGGCGGCTTTGTGAATCCGGAGTACGAACTGGTCGAGAAGGACGGCAAGGTGGTCGACGTGAAGATCAGCTACCCGGCCAACTACGTCGAGCAGATGCTCAACTATTCGAAGAACTACTCCTTCCTGCCGAACGTCAACTGACGCCGGGGGGGAGAACCGAACGGGGGCCGGACCGCAAGTCCGGCCCCCGTGTCGTATCGGCTGGTTCCGGCTCTTGTATTGTATCGCCCGGTTCTGGCGCCGCCCCTCGTCGCCGGCCAAAAAAAGGACGCATCCCCCACAAGGAGATGCGTCCTGTCGTTTCGAAGATTCGGAATTATTCGGCGACCTCTTCGAACTGGTCCTTGCCGACGCCGCATACGGGGCAAACCCAATCATCGGGAATATCCTCGAACGACGTTCCGGGGGCGATACCACCATCGGGATCGCCGACTGCGGGGTCATAAACCCAGTCGCAGACAGTGCAACGATACTTTTTCATCTTTTTGTCTTTTTTAGAAATGTGAATAAAGGGTTTTTATGCAAATTGACTGCCGGAATCACTCCGGCCGGTTTTTCGGTCTCACGCTTGGCTCCGCGTGTCGTTCGTCACCGTATCGCGGTTCAGTCTTGCGGTTGCCGCTCTTCGCTGGTTCTGTCTTGCGGTTGCCGCTCTTCGCCGGTTCTGCTCTTTTGGGTGCCGGCCGCGTTGTCCTCCTTCCCGTTCCCGCTCACCTGGCTGCGGATCTCCTCGTGAACGCTCTTCGCATTGCCGTTCGCTCCGTTGCCGTTCTCCTCTTCTTCCTTTTCTTCCTCCTCTTCTTCTTCCTCCTCTTCATCGGGACGGTTTCCTCCGGGCGGGGTCAATTCGGCCACCAGCCGATCGGCATCCGTGCACGAAACGTAGAGCCGGTCCTCATAGATGTCGGTGATCTCGACGAAGTTGCGCCACTCGGAGGCGTAGATCCTGACGCGGTCCAGACGTCTCAGATCGAGGAAGTGGCCGTAGTAGCCGAAGAATCCGTATCCGCCGAAGATGGGGATCATCCACTTCATGCGGCGATTTTCGACCCGGCGGACCGATGCGATTTCGTTGCGGCGGATCTCGGTGATGTCGAGCAGACAGCGGATCTCGACGCGGTCGTCCATGACGACGATCTTGCGCGGGATCGAGAGGGCCATCAGGGCGATGAGGGCCACGATGAACGAGGTGAACCACGCCGAGAGATACCCGCCCTCATAGAGGTGGTAGAGCAGCCACCCGAGCAGGACGATGACGATCAGATAGATGACCGAGACGTAGATCGTGCGGCGGGGAAAGCGGTATTTGTAGATGCTCTGCATGGTTGTTCGGCGGCGTTGCGGTTTTCGCGCGGACTCACTCGTCGGCCGTCACCTCTTCGCGTGCGGCGAGGAGGGCTTCGGCGATGGTGAAGTCATCGGGGGTGGTCAGTTTGATGTTCGAGCGTTCGCCCGGGGCGAGCGAGACGGGGTATCCGGCGGCCTCGACAACCGAGGCGTCGTCGGTGAATTCGCTGCGGAACTCGACACCGTAGGCTTCGCGCAGCAGCCAGCTCCGGAAGACCTGCGGGGTCTGGACGATGCGCAGCCGACTGCGGTCGACCGGGTGCGAACGGGGATCCTCCTTCGCCTCTTCGCCGGCCTCGATTTCGCGGAACGAATCGACGGCTCCGACGACGGGGATGGCGGCTCCGTAGCGGGCGGCGGTCTCGACGACGCCGCGGATCATTGCGGCCGATGCCAGCGGGCGCACGCCGTCCTGCACGGCGATCAGATCGGGATCGCTCTTCAGGGCCTGCAGTCCGCAGCGCACCGAGTCGAACCGTTCGCGGCCGCCCTTCACGACGCTGTGGCGGGCGACGTTGAACCGTGCCCGGTAATCCTCCCAGAAGGCGATGTGCTCTTCGGGGAGTACGACGACAATCTCGGCGCCGCGCAGCGCCAGGGCGAAGTTGTTGATCGTGCGGGCCAGCACGGGCTGTCCGCCCAGCAGCCGGAACTGCTTGGGCAGTCCGCCGCCCATGCGGCGTCCGCTGCCGCCGGCGACGATGATGACTCCGATCCGTTGTTCCATGGCCTTGCGGGGATTTATTTGCGGTTGCCGTCCGACGCCTCCGCAGCGGCTTCCGCAGCCGGAGCCGCCGGTCCGGCCGGCAGCGTCAGCGAGTCGAGTTGCGTGATGCGCTCTTCGGGTTTCACCTCGCCATTGAGTTCGGCGGTGATGCGGTCGCGGACATATTCAAACAGCGGTCGATTCTCCTTCGAGATGGGTTCGGCGGGCTCCGAGGGGACCTTCAGCGGGTCGATCGGCGTGCCGTTTTTCCAGATCCGGTAGTCGAGGTGGGGACCCGTCGAGGCGCCCGTCGAGCCGACGTAGCCGATCAGCTGTCCCTGCGAGACGCGCGAACCCTTCGAGATGCCCTTGGCAAAGCGGCTCAGGTGGAGATATCCGGTCTGGAGGTTGCCGGCGTGCTTGATCTTGAGGGTGTTGCCGCCACCGCCGCCCCAGCCCTTGAAGATCACCACGCCGTCGGCCACCGCATGGACGGGCGTCCCCTTCGGGGCGGCGTAGTCGACACCCGTGTGGGGCCGGTAGACCTTGTAGATGGGGTGCTTGCGGGCGTAGGTGAAGCGCGAACTGATGCGCGAGTACTTCAGCGGGGCCTTGAGCATCTGTTTGCGCAGGCTGCCGCCGTCGGCCTCCCAGTACTGGATCTTGCCCCCCTGGCGGAAGGGGATGGCGTAGAACTCCTTGCCGCTCTGGGTGAACTTGGCGCCCCAGATGCGTCCGATGCCGACCGAAACGGTGTCGTCGATGAAACGCTCGTCGTAGATCACCGTGAAGCTGTCCCCCTTCTGGATGCCGAAGAAGTCGACCGTCCACTGGTAGATATCCTCCAGATCGGCGGCCAGGGCGTAGGGGAGATTCTGCTCCATGATGGCGCCCCAGAGCGAGGAGTTGATCACGGCGCTCTTCTTCGTGCGGCGCAGGGTGTACTCCTTGCAGTCCTTGCGGATCGAGACCGAGTCGTTGTCGTGGAATCCGAAGACGACGTAGTCGGTCATCGAGGTCTCGTAGGCGAGCCAGTCGAGATGCGGGGCGTAGAGCGAGTCTTCGTGGATGAAGGCGGTGTACTTGTGGCCGGCGCGGATGTTGCGCAGGGGGAAGATGTCGCCGGCGGCCTTGTCGAGGCGGTCGACCGCGAGGGCCGAGATGCCGTACCGGTTGAGGATTCCGCCCATGGTCTCGCCGCTGCCGACCTCACCGACTTCGGTGCGGTAGTCGTCGGCGTTGATGCCGTAGAGGAGGTTCTGCGGGGCTTCGGCCTCGGCGGTTTCGGACTCTTGGGCGGCATCGTGTCCGCAGGCGGCAGCTCCGAGAAGGAGCAGGGCGCATATGGTTGTTTTCAGATTCTTCATAGTCGAGACAAAGGTAATAAAAAAAACGGAACGCGGGGTGTCGTCCGGCGGCTTTTCGCAGGCCGGGATCGAAAAGTCCGGCCCGTTCCCAATCTAACGGATTCGGTGCGGGTTTTGGTATTAGCAGGGTCAAATTGGTGCGTATTTTGCAGTTCGGAACCAGATTTGCGGTGTCCGGTTTGGCGATCCGGATAATAATTGTTACCTTTGAAGGTTAACTGCTCAAACCGGTGTAGAATGATGCTCAAATGCCTGCTCGCTCCTGCGGCTTTCCTCTATAAAATGGGGGTGACGCTTCGTCACCGCCTCTTCGACTGGGGCATTCTCAAGAGCGAGAAGTTCGACATACCGATCATCTGCATCGGCAATATCACCGTCGGCGGTACGGGCAAGACCCCCATGGCGGAGATGATCATCGGCTACATGTCGCAGATGCATCGCGTGGCGCTGCTCTCGCGCGGCTACGGACGCCGCACGAAGGGCTACATCGAGGTGCAGTGCGACTCGCGCTACCGTGACGTGGGGGATGAACCGCTGCAGATCAAGCTGAAGTTCCCCGATACGGTGGTCGTGGTGTGCGAGAAGCGGGCGGAGGGGATCCGCCGCATCCGGGCCGAACACCCCGAGGTGGACCTCATTATCATGGACGACGGCTTCCAGCACCGCTACGTCGAGCCGAAGATCAACGTCGTGATGATCGATGCCACGCGCCCCGTGCAGCACGACCGGATGCTGCCGGTGGGGACGTTGCGCGACCTGCCCGAGGAGTTGCACCGGGCCCACTATTTCATCGTGACGAAGTGCCCCGAACACATGGCGCCGATCGACCGGCGGATCCTGTGCAAGGTGCTGATCCAGGTGGCCTACCAGCGGGTCTACTTCACGCGTTTCGAGAGTTTCATGCCGCGGCCGCTCTATGCGGACGAGGCCCCGGCGGGATCGCTCGCTGCGGGCTGTGCGGTGATCGCCCTGTCGGGCATCGGCAATCCGAAGCCCTTCCTGCAGTCGCTGCACAGCCGTTACCGGGTGGTTGCCGAGATGACGCTCGACGACCATCACGTCTATCGGGTGCGGGACATGACGGCGCTGAAGACGCTGCTCGAACACCATCCGGGGGCGGTGATCGTCACCACGGAGAAGGATGCCGTGAAGATGACCAACCGTGCCAAGGTCCCCGAGCAGGTGCGCCGGGCGCTCTACTACCAACCGATCAATATTTCATTCATCGAAGATTCGGCAACGGATTTTCTGCAAAAACTGGAACAAGATGTTAGAGGAAATTAAACGGACCGCCGCCTTCATCAAGGCGCAGACCGACAACTTCGCGCCCGAGGTGGGCATCGTGCTGGGAACCGGCCTGGGCGGTTTCGCCGACGGGATCAAAAAGGCCTACACGTTGGAATACAAGAATATCCCGGGATTTCCGGTCTCGACGGTCGAGGGGCACAAGGGGTGCCTGATCTTCGGCGAGGTCGAGGGGCGCAGGGTGGTGGCCATGCAGGGCCGCTTCCACTACTACGAGGGCTATACGATGCAGCAGGTGACCTTACCGATCCGGGTGATGCAGCAGCTGGGCATCCGCTGGCTCTTCGTGTCGAACGCCTCGGGCGGTATCAACCCGACGTTCCGCGTGGGCGATCTGATGGTCATCACGGACCATATCAACCTGATGCCCAATCCGCTCATCGGCCGGAACCTCGAGGAGCTGGGGCCGCGCTTCCCGGACATGCACAACTGTTACGACCGGGAGCTGATCGCCGCGGCGACGCGCATTGCCGAAGAGGAGAATATCAAGCTGCAGTACGGCGTCTATGTCGGCGGTACGGGCCCGACGTTCGAGACGCAGGCCGAGTACCGCTATTTCAAGGTGATCGGCGGTGATGCGGCGGGGATGTCGACCGTTCCGGAGGTGATCGTGGCGCGTCACATGTCGATCCCGGTCTTCGGGGTCTCGGTGATCACGAACTGCGGACTTTCGGACGAGGTGGGCGACCACGAGGATGTGCAGCGCCAGGGCCGCAAGGCCGGTGTGAAGATGGAGCTGCTCTTCAAACGGATGATTAAAGAACTGAAATAATGGTAAACAAGGTAATCTTGATCGGCAACGTGGGCATGGACCCGGAGGTGCGCACCGTGGAGGGCGGCGCGAAGGTGGCCCGCGTGCGTCTGGCGACGACCGAGCGGCTCTACGACCGCCAGTCGGGCGAGACGAAGGAGCACACCGAGTGGCATACGATCACGCTGTGGCGGGGTCTGGCCGACGTGGTGGACCGCTACGTACGCAAGGGTTCGCAGATCTACGTCGAGGGGCGCCTGCGCACCCGCGAGTGGATGGACAAGGACAACAACAAACGCTATACGACAGAGATTCTGGCCGATACGATGAATCTGCTGGGGCGTCGGTCGGACAATCCGGCGTCGGACGGCCCGCGCCAGGGCGGCTATCAGCAGAGTGGCTACCAGCAAGGCGGTTATCAGCAGTCGGGGGCTCAGCAGGGCGGTTACCAACAGCCGGGTGGTTACCAGTCGGCTCCGCAGGCTGGTGGATATCCGGGCGGTATGCCGGGTGGAGCCGCATCGGGCGGCTATCAGCAGCCGCAGCCTGCACAGCAGCCGGCACCCGAAACGCCGGCCGACGATCCGGATGATCTGCCGTTCTGACCGGAGGGCAGATTCAGTTCGGCTGGGGCGGATCCTTTTGGCTGGGGCAGATTCAGTTCGGCTGGAGCGGATTCTGTTCGGCAGGAGACGGATTCCGTTCGGCGGGGCAGATTCTGTTCGACTGAAGACGGATTCCATTCGGGTGGGAGGGATCCTGCCTGGGTTTCGCCTGAAAGACATCGGAGATCACACCGTGTTCCAGCGGCAAAAGACAACCATCAACCCCTGTTCCTTTCGGAACGGGGGTTTTTTATCGGGTCAGCGGTTGAGCCACTGCCGGAAATCCTGCACACGGTCGGTGCTGACCAGCGTCTCTTCTCCGTCGGCGGGGGGCGGTGCGAGGATCACCTTGATGCGGCTGCCCGAATAGCGGATCATTTCGCGGATGGCCTCGAACGAGATGATGAAGCGGCGGTTGATGCGGAAGAAGAGGCGCGGCGGGAGCTTTTCGGCAACGTCGGAGAGAGTACGGTCGAGCGGATAGTCCTTTCCGTCGTGGGTGATGAGGTGGAGATAGCGGCCGTCGGTCATGAAGTAGGCGATCTCGGAGATGGCTACCGACCGCATCCGGGCACCCATCTGCACCAGAAACCGCTCCTGATAGGTGGGCTCGGCGCCCTGCGTCGGCAGCGTGTTGGGACCTGCATTCGGAGCCGCTGCAGCGAGCAGCCCCAGTTTGTCGATGGCCCGACGGAGATCCTCGCGTCCGAAGGGCTTGAGCAGATAGTCGATGCCCTTGTTTTCGAAGGCCTTGAGGGCGTAGTTGTCGTAGGCGGTGATGAAGATCACCGGGACGTTGACGGCCACGCGGCGGAAGATGTCGAATCCGTTTCCGTCGCCCAGGTGGATATCCATGAAGATCAGATCGTGGTCGACGCGGGCAACGACCTCTGCGGCCTCGGCCACCGAGGTGGCCGTGGCAACTACTTCGATATGGGGAGCCACCTCGGCGAGCGTGTTGCGCAGCTCGGTGATCGAGAGGGGCTCGTCCTCGATGATAATGGCTTTCATGGCGCGTAAAATTACAAAAAAAAGAGTCCGGTGCAAAAACCGGACTCTTTTCGTGAGGGGAGGATAGCTCCCGGACGATACTCCGAGCAGCCGCCGATCGGCATCGGAGAGCGCACCCCCGACTGTCTGGCGGCATTCCCGGACGACCTGTCCCCCCCGGACCGTTCGGCAGCCCCCTTCCGACCGTTCGGCAGCCCCCTTCCGACCGTTCGGCAGCATCCTTTCGACCATTCGGTGGTATTACCGACCGGCCGGGGGCACCACCTACCGGAGATAGCGGCTCTCCGTCGGGATCAGTCGTTCAGATTGGGGTTGCTGTTGACGGCCGACTGCGGGAAGGGGAGCGTGTAGCGCGAATCGTTCGCGCTGAGCGTGTAGGTCGAACCCTCGTAGTGCTTGGTGATGGCGGGACGGGTCGTGCGGCGCAGGTCGAACCAGCGGTGCCCCTCCATCAGGAACTCGCGGGCGCGTTCGTCGGCCACCTCGCTCCGCAGCGCTTCGGCCGTCATCGCCCCGACGCGGCTCCGCTGCGCCTCCATCGCCTCGGGCTTCATGCGCCGCACCTGCAGATCGAGCAGATACTGCCGGGCCTGCTCCAGCTCCGCGGGGAGATACGACCCGGCTTCGGCGGCGATCAGGTAGATCTCGGCCACGCGGATCGACGAACGGTCCGACGATGAACGGTCGACGCCGAAACCCTTCTGCCCGGCCTGGTCGCCGCTGAGCGTGATTTCGCGCAGGAAACTGCGCCGGCAGTCCTTGTCGGCGTCGAGCAGCCCGACCATCCGCTCCGAGAGGACGCAACCCTTCACGAGGTCGCCGCTGGCGTAGGAGAACGGGCGGTCGAGGGCCAGGATGGCCTCCGGCGAATCGGCCTTCCAGGGGCGTATGGTCTGCTCGCCGAGGGTGTTCAGATCGAGCAGTTCGTACTTCGGGATCAGCGTCACGGCGGTGTCGAAGGCCTCCTGCCAGCGCTGCATGTAGAGCAGCACGCGGGCCTTGAAGGCGGCCAGCGCATCGAGCGAGAAGCGGTAGTTGCGCGTGGCGTCGGGCTGCTTCTCGACGCTCATCAGCTGTTCGGCCTCGGCGATGTCGGCGAGGATCGACTCGTAGACGGCCGCGACGTTGGTCGGACGGTAGGCCTGCTCGATGTCGATGTGGTCCGAGAGGGCGATGCCGCGATCCGTCGGGGCCGTCTCGGGGTCGTAGGGGCGGGCGTAGAGATTTACCAGCTCGAAGTGGTTGAAGGCCCGCAGGGCGTAGGCCTCGCCGAGGATCTGCTCCATGGGTTCGCCGGCATCGTCGACATCGGCGCCGCGGATGTTCTCGATCACGGCGTTGGCGTAGAACATCGACTGGTAGAAGTACTGATAGGGGTACTCCTGCATCTGGCTGCCGTACTGCCACGTGAAGTTGTATCCGAGCGGCACGACCTCGCTGACGTTCCAGAAGGCCCCGGCATCGATGGCCGCGACCTCGTCGGAGAGCAGCGCCGTGAACGAACGGGCCGAGGCGAAGGGGTAGGCGTTGTAGCCGCTGGTCATCAGGGCCCGGAACTCGGAGGTCTTGTGGGGGATGACCTGCCCGACGGGCTCGATCTCGAGGTAGTTGCAGGCGCTCAGCGAGAGGGCTGCCAGGAGGATATATGCGGTTTTTTTCATCGTTCGGAGGGGTTTAGAAGGTGATGTTCAGACCGACGGAGTAGCTGCGGGCCATGGGCTGGGCGTAGATGTTGCCGTAGGTCTCGGGATCGAAGTAGCCGTCGTAGTTCGAGGCGATGACAAAGGGGTTGCGGGCCTCGAAGTGCAGGCGCAGCGAGGCCATGTGCAGCCGTCGCGAGATCCGCTCGGGGAAGGTGTATCCGAGACGGATGCTGTTGACACGCAGGTAGTTGATCTTCCGGTACCAGATGTCCAGACTCTGGAAGAGGCTGTTGCCGCCCCAGGCGTCGCTCTGGTCGAGGATCCAGTAGTAGGCGCGGTAGGGGTCGGGATTTTCGTCCCAGCTTCCCCAGGCCGAGCCGTCGCTCTGCAGGCTGCCGGTCAGGGCGGGGTAGATGCCCGCGGGGTTCGACGGCGACCAGATCTGCTGCACGTCGGTGGAGGTGTTCTGCCCGGGGCTGGTCTTGTGGGGCGTGTAGAAGGGGGTCTCCTTGACCAGCTGCCCGAAGACGAAGTTGCACGAAACGGTCAGATCGAACCCGCGATAGGTGAAGCGGTTGTTGAAACCGCCCGTCAGATCGGGGTTGAGCGAGCCGATGTAGGAGAGACGTCCGCGGACGTCGCTCTGCGACTGGTCCATCGCCGGGCCGTACTCGAAGTACTCCGGGATGCCGAGCCCCCAGGGGTCGGACTGCTCGATGCGGAAGTTGACGAACTCCTGCAGCGAGACGCGCCGTCCCTCCTTCCAGAACATCGGGATGCCGTGTTCGTCGAGTCCGGCGGTGCGCAGGGCGAAGACCGCCCCCGAGGAGTATCCCTCGAGCGAGGGTGTCCAGCTGTTTTCGTCGATGAGCACCCGTTCGACGCGGTCGGTGTTGCGGGCGAAGTTGAGCTGGGTCTCCCAGCGGAAGTTGCGCGTGCGGATGTTCACGGTGTTGATCGAGAGTTCGACGCCGCGGCTCGAGATCTCGCCGTAGTTGCTCGACGTGGTGGTGAAGCCCGTCTCGGAGGGGATCATCCGCGAGGTGATCAGGTCGCGGCTGCGGCGGCCGTAGAGCTCGAAGGTGAATCCGATGCGGTTGTCCAGGGCGGCGAAGTCGAGGGCCGTGTTCCACGAGTAGGTGGTCTCCCAGCGCAGGTTCTGGTTGGGGGGCGAGCTGACGTTGATGCCGTCCTCGTTGACGCCGCCCGGGTTGCGGATGACCCACGTGCCGAGGATGTAGGGCGAGGTCGTGCGGTCGATGTTTCCCTGGGCGCCGTAGGAGAGGCGCAGGCGGAGGTTGTCCAGCCAGCGGACCTCGCGCAGGAAGGCTTCGCGGTTGATGTTCCAGGCTCCGGAGATCGACCACATGGGGTTGAACTTGTACTTGGGGTCGACGCCGAAGAGGTTCGTGCCGTCGTAGCGCATCGACCCGAAGAGCGTGTAGCGGTTGTCGAAGGTGTACGAGGCGGTGAAGAGGTAGGAGAGGTAGCGGTTCTCGTAGAACGACTTCTGATACTGCCTGAAGTAGGAGCTGTTGGCCAGGTTCGAGCCGCTGTCGCCCGCCGGGAAGACCATCGGTTCGTTGGTCATCGTGCGGGGGTCGTAGCCGAAGCCCTTGGTGTGGATCGAGGTGTTGGTCGTTCCGCGCATCTCGAGACCGGCCATCAGATCGAGTTCGTGTCTTTCGGCGAAGGTCCCCGCATATTCGGCCTGCGCCTTCCAGGTGTACTGCGAGAGGTCGGCATTCCAGTTCTGGATGATGCCGCCCTGGGGCATGTAGGTGACGCCGTCGACCACCGAGTAGAGGGCATACTTGCGGGTGAAGTAGGTATCCTCGCGGGCCATCTTTTCGGTAGCCGAGTTGTCGACCTGCAGACCGAACTGCGTGTAGAGGCGCAGCCCCTCGACGGGACGGTAGTCCAGGTCGAAGATCGTCTTCATCGAGCGCGTGCGGAGCATGTACTCCGTATTGGCACGCTCCTCGAGGATGTTGAAGTCGATCGAGTGGCTGTTGTCATCCTGGTAGACGTTCATGTCGGGGTCGTAGGCATAGCTGCCGTCGGCGTTGCGGGCGCTGAAGTAGGGGTTGACCGTGCGGCTGTAGCGCGAGGGGTTGGCCATCACGTCGATGTCCGAGACGTAGGAGTCGTTGCGGTTCTGGCCGACGAAGACCGAGGCCCCGAGGCGCAGATTCTTCAGCAGGTCGAAATCGGTCTTCATCGTGAGGTTCAGCCGTTCGAATCCGGTTCCGACCGTCGCTCCCTGCTCGTTGTAGTAGCCGCCCGAGAGGTAGTAGCTGGCGCGGTTGCCGCCGCCCGAGACATTGAAGCTGTACTGCTGGTTGAGCGCGACCTGGTAGATCTCGCGTCCCCAGTCGGTGTCGTCGGTGCGCAGGGCGTCGATCGCCCGGCGGGTTTCGGGCGAGAGGGCCTCCACGCCGCCCTGCCGCAGTGCGGCCCGTTCGCCGGAGCGGTCCAGAATGCGGGCCACGCCGCCCATCGACGAGAGATAGTTCAACCGTCCGTTGGCGGCCAGCGCCAGCTCGAAGTCGACCTTCTGCGAGGCGTTCATCAGGTTCAGCCGCGAGAAGTCGGGACGGTCGGTGACGAAGAGCGACGCCGTGACATTGACGCGCGTGGGCTGGTTGCGGGCCCCCTTCTTGGTGGTGATGACGATCACGCCGTTGGCGGCCCGGGCACCGTAGATGGCCGTGGCGGCGGCATCCTTCAGCACGGTGATATCCTCGATGTCGGCGGGGTTGAGCCCGGCGATCGAGAGGTTGTAGAGGTTGTCGATGTTCTCCTTGGAGGACCAGTCCGAGGGGATGTCGTTGCCCTCGAGGGGGATTCCGTCGAGGACCCACAGCGGGTCGGTGTTGCCGTTGAGCGTCACCGTGCTGCGGATCTTGACCTTGCTGGCGCCGCCCGGGGCACCGGTCGTGGGGGTCGACGTGAGGCCGGCGATCGACCCTGAGAGCATCTCGTCGACGCTGGCCACGCCGTCGCGCGCGATGTCCGACATGCGGACGTTCGAGATCGACGAGGTGAGTTTTCGCTTTTCGATGCGCTGGTATCCGGTCACGACGACGGCATCGACCTGGTTGGCCGACGGGACGAGGCGGACGGTGAACTCGCTCCGACCGGCGATGTCGACGGTCTGGGGTTCGTAGCCGAGGTAGCTGACGACGACCTTGCGGACGCTCACGGGGAGGGTGAATTCGAATCGGCCCTCGTCGTAGGCGATGGTTCCCTGCGGATTGTAGTCTTTGGCCTGGGTCTCTTCGGGGGCGATGAAGACGGTGGCCCCGACCAGGGGGCCGTCGTCGGTCTGGTCGAGGACGCGGCCGGTGATCGTCCGGGTCTGCTGTGCGAAGAGGGCAAGCGGGGCGATCAGTACGAGTGACGTAAGGAATCGTTTCATGAATGGTGAGAGTATATAAGTGTTTTTATCGCTTTTGTGTGGATTCGGAGGCGGATCGGATGCATCGGATTTCGGATTGTAACCGCCGATACCCTCCCCCGAAAGTCGGGCAAAGCCGTCTTTCCGGGGTCGGAAGACGGCTTTGCGGCTCGGTTCTTACAACATTCTCAGGGCCTCCCTGAGCCTCAGTTCGAGATCCCGGTAGTGGTTTCTCGTGGCGGTGTCGCCGCTCTGCAGCCGACTCTGGACGATGCCGAGCAGCCGTCGCATCTCGGCGCGTTTGGCCGAGGTGGTCTCGCTCACGCGCTGCATCAGGTCGTAGCTGCGCTGCGTGTCGATGCCCAGCTCCTCGGGGCGGGGCAGGTGTTCGAGCCGCACCTCGGGGCTCTCGACCATCAGCCGGCAGCCGCACGCCGCATCGTGTCCCGCGCCGTCATGCAGCGTGGCGCCCATCTTCGTGGTCTTCACCATGGTGAGGTTCGACGAGACGATCAGCGCATCGACGTAGTTCTTCTGGCTCATGCGCTCGTAGAGCGAGAGGCTACGGCCCCCCGGGCGGAGGAAGACGGCACGTGTGATCTGGTCGAGCATCTCCTCGGGCGAATAGGTCTGCGGGCCGCGTCCGTGACGGGCCTCGGCCTCGTACATGCGGAGCATGCGCCGCTCGGCCAGCAGTTCGTAGTAGACCTTGTACTGCAGGTCGCGGGCGAAGTTGTAGGGGGCATACTCCATCTGTCCGAAGGGCGACGAGCGGTGGGGATAGCTCTTGTCCCAGGCCTCGGCGCCGAAGAGCCATTCGGGCAGCAGGAAGACCTCGTCGATGAGGTACTGGACGCTGCGGCGCTGCATCTCGGCCGGAACCGGTATGTAACGGTCGATGTCGTGGCCGGCGACCACCTGGTTGAGGTAGAAGCCGCCGACGTTGCTCTTCACGTGGTCGGCGTAGGTCAGCCACTGGAAGACGATCGACATGAGGAACCGCCCCGCCTCGTACTGGAGTTCGCCCTCGCGGTCGGTCCACTCGGCGACGTGGGGGATGATCCGCCGCAGGTTGGCCAGACCGTACTGGCTGGCGCGCACGGCATCGTCGCCCAGATCCTCCGACTGCGAACGGGGATCGATCCCCTCGCGCGACTGCTCGCCGTACCAGTATTCGGGGTCGTTCTCCTTTTCGCGCAGCCAGGCGTTCAGCGTCGGCAGCTCGTCGTGGGGATCCTCAACATCGAGCCAGCGGTATCCCCAGCGGATGGCGTGGCGGTCGTAGGGTCCGATCTTCGGGGTGAGCTGCGTGACGCCGTCCTCGGGCTGGGCCACGTAGTTGAAGCGGGCGTAGTCCATGATCGAGCTGGCCGTGCCGTGGGCATCGGTGTAGCTCTTCGAACGGAGCGAGTCGACCGGTACGGAGTACGACGCCCCGAAGTTGTGCTTCAGACCGAGGCTGTGGCCCAGTTCGTGCGACGAGACGAAGCGCACGGCGTTGCCCATGAGCTCCGTCGGGAGTTCGTTTCCGCGCGCACGGGGGTCGACGGCGCCGGTCTGCAGCCGGATCCACGAGTGGAGGATGCTCATCACGTTGTGCCACCAGATGATGTCGGCCTCGATGATCTCGCCGCTGCGGGGATCGATGACCGAGGGACCCATGGCGTTGGCCAGCTCCGAGGCGGCGTAGGTGACCACCGAGTAGCGGACGTCGTCGATGTCGAAATCGGCCTCGTCGTCGGGACCGACCTCGCGGGCCTGGATGGCATTCTTGAATCCGGCGGCTTCGAAGGCCTCCTGCCACTCCTCGATGCCGCGCTTGATGTAGGGCACCCAGACGGGGGGCGTGGCGGGGTCGATCCACAGTACGATGGGCTTCTGCGGTTCGACGAGTTCGCCGCGCTTGTAGCGTTCGACATCCTCGGGACGGGGCTCCAGCCGCCAGCGGTTGATGAAGGCGCGCTCTTCGGCCTTCTGCTGCGTGTCGTTGAAGTAGAGGTGGGCGATCTCGAAGTAACCCACGCGGTCGTCGGCGAAGCGCGGGCGCATCGGTTCGCGGTCGAGCAGCACCAGATTCGAGGTGACCTCGACGCTCAGCGGAGTCGGTTCGGGCTCGTCGCCCGACTGGCTCCCCGAGAGGAGCGACTTGACGACGATGTTCTCGGGGAACGACTTGACGGATTCGATTTTCGAGAGGTCGCGGTTGACGCTGCCCGTGCGAAGCGATCCGAAGAGGTCGTTGAAGCTCTTCTCGCTGCCGTCGAAGACCTTGTTGATCTTCACGACGACGGCCGTCGAATCTTCGTTGTAGGCCTCGATCGGGAACTGTTCGATAACCGATTCGCGGTAGTTGTCCTTCACCGAGCGGGCGATGCGGTCCCCCTTCCGGGCCGAGATGCGGGGGTCGTAGGTCGCCACCCACACCTTTTTATAAAGCGTATCCTTGTGGAAACGGATGAGCTTCTCGCCGAATCCCATGCCCTTGTTGATTCCGGCATCGTTCAGCGCATAGGGGACCCCCGAGATCTTGTTGACGACCAGCATGTCGCGGCCCAACAGCGAATCGGGGATCTCGAACCAGATGTCGGTTCCCTTGCGGTGGACGTTGAACACGCCCTGATCCGTGACGGCGCCGTCGAGCAGTTTGTCATAGGCGCTCTTCTCCCGGCTGACCGAATCGGCCTTTTCCGTGGCTTCGAGTTTTCGGGCCTTGCGTGACGGACGCTTGCGGGCCTCGGCGGGCGCCGTGGCGAGCAGCAGCAGCGCCGTCAGGGCAATGACCGGTCGGATAAATCCTCGTCTGTTCTTCATCTTTTGCGTAAACTTTTAGGTGCAGGCCGCATGCCCGCACGTTGCAATAATAAAATTTATCTTTCTTCTGGGAAAATCGAGGGAGGCGAATGCCCGAATCGGGGGTGTGAATGGCGCAATCGGGTGCCTGATCCTTCCGGCAACCGTGCGCTTCCGGCAGCCGGCATCTCAACGGTCCCTACCTCCCGATGACCGTTCCTTCGGCAGTCGGCGTCTCAACATCCCCGCTCCTTCGTCGGTCGGCGCCTTTCCTTCGGCATCTTGTCTCCTGCGCGTTACTCCTCGGCCGGGAGCAGCGGGAGACGGCAGCGGAAGAGACCGTCGCAACTCTCGATGACAGGCTCCCTGTCGGTGTGGAACCGGTAGACCGAGCGGATACGTTCCAGCCCGACGCCGAGCGACTCCGCATCCCCGTCGTCACGCGGCGTGAGGTTGTTCTCGATGACGAGCCATTCGCCCTCGGTGCGGATCTCGATCCGCAGCGGGTTGCGATCCGAGATGCGGTTGTGCTTCACGGCGTTCTCGACCAGCGTCTGGAGGCTCATCGAGGGGATCCTTCGCCGGCCGAGTGCCGGGTCGACCTCGATGCTCAGCATGAGGCTCTCCCCGAAGCGGATCTTCTGCAGAGAGAAGTACTGCCGCGTGAAGTCGATCTCCTCGTCGAGTGTTGCGAGCACCTGTTTGCGGCGCTCGAGCACTCGGCGGTAGACCCGGGCGAGGGTGAGGGTGAATTCGCGGGCCTCGTCGGGGTTGCAGCGGATCAGGGCATAGAGCGAGTTGAGCGAGTTGAAGAGGAAGTGGGGATCGATCTGTTCGAGCAGCTGCTGCAGCTGCAGCTGGGCCGACTCCTGCTCCGTGCGGCGGCGCAGGTCGTATTCGCGCCGCCAGCGCCGCTGCGCCACGACCAGCAGCACGGCGAAGAAGAGCACCGAGCCGAGGGCCGTGAGGATCGTGTAGAGGTGAAAGTCGTCGATCTCCTGCTCGATGACCAGACGGGGGATCCCCACGGCGGCAACCCACCGTTCTCCGGCCACTTCGATCGGATAGTAGATCCGTTGTTCGGCCACTCCGAGGTAGTCGCTCTGCGCGCTGGTGACGAGCGTACGCCCCGTCGAGCGGACTCGTCGGACGGCCTCGATTTCAGCCTCGTCACGGCTTGGCCGCCCCAGCCGCCCCGAATCGGGGTGGTAGACGATCACCCCTTCGGCATCGAACAGCGTGGCCGAACTGCGGCTGAGGGGATTCTGTTCGGTCATGCGAAGGTAGAACCTGTCGAGCGGGTAATCGACCCCGCAGAGGCGGCATCTGCCCCGGCGGTCCGTCACCCTGCGCACAAGCACCCAGCTGCCGTGGCCCCGCACCTCGAGAACGGCCGAGCGGACCGTGTCGTTTCTCGTTGCGTCGCACAGCCGCTGACGGTTGTTGTCGATCGTTTCCGTTGTCGCTTCCGCCTCGCGACCGTAGCGGCGGAGCGTCTTCCCGTCTGCGGCCGCGAACCAGAGGCTGCCGGCCTTGGCATCGGTCTCGAGCAGCGTCGAACAGAGAATCCGCAGTTCGTCCGGCGAGGCGTTGTCATGCGTGGCGACGTAGCGGGCCGAGGTCTCGAGCAGCTGCACCGAACGGTCGATTTCGCCCTGGAGCAGCAGCCAGTGCGATTCGCCGATCTGCGTCACGATGCGGTCGCTCATCTGCGCGGCCCGGCGGTTGATGACCCGCCCGGAGACGATGACTCCGGCGACGAGCAGCACCAGCAGTACGGCCCCCGTGACGAGCAGACGCCCGCGTTTATGCTGTTTTTTTCGGAACATTCAGGCTTTGGTACGCACTTTCATCCGTGCCCAGATGCACGGCGGAATCAGTTTCCACAAACCGACAAGCAGGGCATAACGCCGGTCGATCACCACCCTCCGCCGTGGTTTGCGGAGCACCTGCATGATCCGTCGGGCGACCTTTTCGGGCTGCATCAGCAGGGGGTAGTGTCCCGTTGCGGAGAGCAGCGGCGTGGCGACGAACCCCGGGCGGATATCCGTGAAGCGAATATCGTGCCCCTCCATGCGGGCCAGTTGCTCGAGGGCATCGAGATAGGTATTCTGCATGCGTTTCGTTGCCGAGTAGGCCGGAGCCGAACCCAGGCCGCGGGTTCCGGCGATCGAGGTGATGGCGACGATACGCCCTCCGCCGCGGCCGCGGAAGTAGCCGAACGCTGCGGTCACCATCCGCACGAACCCTTCGCCGTTGGTGCGTAACGTGGCCAGTTCGATATCGGGCCGCAGTTCGGTGTTTCGGCTGCCGATTCCCGACGAGTGGAAGTAGATGTCCATGCCGCCGAGGCGGTTGATCAGCCGGGCCAGATGTTCCGGAGCATCGTCGCGGGTGACATCCAACGGTTCGATTTCGACCTGATCAGGGGCTTCGGCGCGGAGTTTCTCGAGGGCCTCGATGCGGCGGCCGGCAGCCCCCACGCGCCAACCCTCACGGATGCAGAGTCGGGCGGTTTCGAGACCGAGGCCGGAGGTGGCTCCGACGATGACGATGCGTTTCATGGCGTTGTGGGGTTTGGTTTACGGGGGCAAGATACGACATGTCGCCGTGATTTGCAACTCCCGGCCCCGAAAACTGCTTGGCAAACGACCCTGTGTCCCTGCCCCGTCGGCTGCTTTGGCCATCAACCCGAGCCCGGAAATGGAAGATCTTCGCCACCGTTGGACTTTGTGTCCCGGACCCGCAGTCTGTTGCGGCAACTGACGACTCCCGGAAATGGAAGACCGCCGCTGCGGCAAACTCCGCAACGACGGTCTTCATGATGGAATCCGACGGGTTGGTCACACACTCGATTGAGGGGGCTCTTTGGTCGTTCTCTTCCGGGACTTTTCGGCTTTTCTCCTTTCCCTACTCGCTCTCCTCTCTCCTTGTTTTCTCCCCCCCCGGTTATTCGATCTCCTCGGGCCTATACTGCACGCACTCGATACCGACACGCCGCAGCAGATTGAGCCCCTCCTCCGAACGGTAATCTTCCGAATAGACAACACGCCTGATACCGGCCTGGATGATGAGTTTCGAACACTCGATGCAGGGGGCAGCCGTGATGTAGAGGGTGGATCCGTCGCAGTTGTTGGCCGACTTGGCCACCTTGGTGATGGCGTTGGCTTCGGCGTGAAGGACGTAGGGTTTGGTCTTTCCGGTTTCGTCCTCGCAGATGTTTTCGAAACCCGAAGGGGTTCCGTTGTATCCGTCGGAGATGATCATCTTGTCCTTGACGATCAGGGCCCCGACCTTGCGGCGGACGCAGTAGGAGTTTTCGGCCCAGATCCGTGCCATACGGAGATAGCGCAGATCGAGTTGGTGTTGTTTCTCTTCCTGATAACCCATAAGCAGGCGTTTGAAAGTTTTACGAACGGGACCGGGAGACCGCTTTGGAGACGGTCTCCCGGCCCGGAGTATGTTCGGATTGTGTCGTCGGGGAGTTCAGCCGCGGATCTTCGGAAACCGTTGCGGTTCCAACTCTCCGCGAATCGCTTTAGCCACTGCCCCTCGGAAACCTGTTGCGGCCCCGGTTCTCTGCAAGTCGTACTGGCAATGGACCCTCGAAAACCTGTCGCGGCCCCGGCCCTCTGCGAGTCGTACGGGCGGCGGACCCTCGGAAACTATCGCGGCCCCGGCCCCTCGGAAAGGGTTCTTTTAACCCCCCCTCCTAGAGACCCTTGCCGTGGCAGTTCTTGTACTTTTTACCCGAACCGCAGGGACAGGGATCGTTGCGGCCGACCTTCTTCTCGGCGTGCATCGGCATGGGTTTCTGATGCTCCTGCTGTCCGGCCTGAGCCGCGGCCTGCATGCGTGAAGCCTGCAGCTTGTTGACGTCGATCTTGGCGCGGCGCTCCCGCTCCTGCTGGATGCGTTCACGCTCCTGCTGCAGCCGCTGTGCCTCCTCCGGACTCTGCTCGCGCACGGGAATGTAGGCGCGGTCGAGGATCGAGAGAACTTCGCGGTTGACCTTGACGAGCATCTTCGAGAAGAGGCCGAAGGACTCGAACTTGTAGATCAGCAGCGGGTCCTTCTGCTCGTAGGTGGCGTTCTGGACGCTCTGGCGCAGGTCGTCCATCTCGCGCAGATGCTCTCTCCATGCGTCGTCGATCGTGGTGAACATCACCACCTTCGAGAATACCTTGTAGATTTCGGCACCGTCCGTCTCCTTGCACTTGCGGAGGTTGACCGGGATGTTGTATCCGAGGTGTCCGTCCGTGATCGGGAAGTAGATGTTCGAATCCAGTTGATCCTTGCGGTCCTCGTAGATGCGCTCCATGACGGGACGCACCGTGTCGGCCACGGCCTTTGCGCGGCGGGCATAGGTCTCCTTGAGGGCCTTGACGATCGCCTCGACCAGTTCGGCGGGCTTGGCCCCCTTGTAGGCGGCCTCGTCCATCGGCAGCTCGACGGCTACCTGACGGATCAGCTCCATGCGGAACTCCTCGTATTCGATGCCGCGGTTCTCCTCGACGAAGTTGTCGGCGAAGTCGTACATGATGTTGTTCAGGTCGATCTCGATGCGTTCGCCGTACAGGGCGTGGCGACGGCGCGTGTAGATCACCTCGCGCTGCGAGTTCATCACGTCGTCGTATTCGAGCAGCCGCTTGCGGATACCGAAGTTGTTCTCCTCGACCTTCTTCTGGGCGCGTTCGATGGCCTTGGTCATCATGCCGGCCTGGATCACCTCGCCCTCCTTCAGACCCATGCGGTCCATCATCGAGGCGATGCGGCCCGAGCCGAACAGACGCAGCAGGTCATCCTCGAGCGAGACGAAGAACTGCGACGATCCGGGGTCGCCCTGACGTCCGGCACGACCGCGCAGCTGACGGTCGACGCGGCGGCTTTCGTGGCGCTCCGTACCGATGATGGCCAGACCGCCGGCGGCCTTGACCTCGGGCGT
Organism: uncultured Alistipes sp.; assembly: GCA_938014215.1. Lineage (GTDB taxonomy): Bacteria > Bacteroidota > Bacteroidia > Bacteroidales > Rikenellaceae > Alistipes. The sequence goes on from CALLRW010000042.1 coordinate 213,972, forward strand.
GAGCTTGATATCGGTACCACGTCCGGCCATGTTCGTGGCGATGGTCACCTGACCCGAGCGGCCGGCTTCGGCAACGACCTGAGCCTCCAGGGCGTGCTGCTTGGCGTTGAGGACGTTGTGCTTGATGCCGCGCAGTTTGAGCATGCGGCTCAGCAGCTCGGAGATCTCGACCGACGTCGTACCGACCAGCACCGGACGGCCCTGGTCGACCAGGCGGACGATCTCCTCGATGACGGCGTTGTACTTTTCGCGCTTGGTCTTGTAGACGAGGTCCTGCTTGTCGTCGCGGATGACGGGGCGGTTGGTCGGGATCACCACCACGTCGAGTTTGTAGATGCTCCAGAACTCCGATGCCTCGGTTTCGGCCGTACCGGTCATACCGGCCAGCTTGTGATACATGCGGAAGTAGTTCTGCAGCGTGATCGTGGCGAAGGTCTGCGTGGCGGCCTCGACCTTGACGTGCTCCTTGGCCTCGATGGCCTGGTGGAGACCGTCCGAATAGCGGCGGCCTTCGAGGATACGGCCCGTCTGCTCGTCAACGATCTTGACCTTGTTGTCCATCACCACGTATTCGATGTCCTTCTCGAACATGGCGAAGGCCTTCAGCAGCTGGATCACCGTATGGACGCGCTCCGACTTGATCGAGTAGTCGTTGATCACGGCGTCGCGCTTGGCGGCCTTCTCTTCGGGCGAGAGGTTGCTCTTTTCGAGCTCGGCCACCTCGGCGCCGATGTCGGGCAGGACGAAGAAGCCGTCCTCGTTGAAGTATTTCGAGAGCACCTCATGGCCCTTGTCGGTCAGTTCGACGGAGTTCAGCTTCTCGTCGATGACGAAGTAGAGGTCGTCGGTGATCTCGGGCATGCGGCGGTTGTTGTCCTGCATGTAGACGTTTTCGGTCTTCTGCATCAGCGCCTTGACACCCTGCTCCGAGAGGTACTTGATCAGCGGTTTGTACTTCGGCAGACCCTTGTGGGCACGGTAGAGCTTGATGCCGCCCTCCTCGGTCTTTCCGGCCGAGATCAACTGACGGGCCTCGGCCAGCAGCTGCGTGACGAGGTTCTTCTGGAGGTTGTACAGGTGGTCGATCGCCGGGCAGTACTGCTCGAACATCTGGTCGTCGCCCTTGGGCACGGGGCCGGAGATGATCAGCGGCGTACGGGCATCGTCGATCAGCACCGAGTCGACCTCGTCGACGATGGCGAAGTGATGCTTGCGCTGAACGAGGTCCTTGGGCGAGGAAGCCATGTTGTCGCGCAGGTAGTCGAAGCCGTATTCGTTGTTCGTACCGAACGTGATATCGGCCATGTAGGCTTTCCGGCGGGCTTCGGAGTTGGGCTGCGTGTCGTCGATGCAGGCTACCGAGAGTCCGTGGAACTCGTACATCGGGCCCATCCACTCGGAGTCACGCTTGGCCAGGTAGTTGTTGACCGTCACCATGTGGACGCCCTTCTTGGCCAGTGCGTTGAGGAATACGGGCAACGTGGCGACGAGCGTCTTACCCTCACCCGTAGCCATCTCGGCGATCTTGCCCTGATGGAGCACCACGCCGCCGAACAGCTGGACGTCGTAGTGGATCATGTCCCACTTGACGTCGTTGCCGCCGGCCATCCAGTGGGTGGCGTAGATGGCCTTGTCGCCGTCGATGGTGACAAAGTCCTTCGTGGCGGCGAGTTCGCGGTCGAAGTCGTTGGCCGTGACGACCACCGTGTCGTTCTGGGCGAAACGGCGGGCCGTATCCTTCATGATGGCGAAGGCCTCGGGGAGGATCTGGTCGAGTTTCTCCTCGATGCGGTCGTCGATACGCTTGGTCGTATCGTCGATCTCCTTGGAGATCTTCTCCTTCTCGTCGAGCGAGGTTTCGGGTTTTTCGAGAGCGGCCTTCAGCTCGACGATGCGGGCCTCGTCGGCGGCGATGTAGTCGGCGATCTGTTTTTTGAGGTCCTCGCTGCGGGCACGGAGCTCGTCGTTCGAGAGGGCCTCGATCGACGGATATACGGCCTTGATTTTCTGCAGATAGGGTTCGATCAGTTTGCGGTCCTTGTCGGCTTTCGAGCCGAAGAGGGCTTTGATGATACTGGCAACTATATCCATACGGTTTGTAATGATTTCGTGCTTTTGTTTGTAAATCCTACAAAGATACTCATTTTTTGCAATTTGTCAATCTTCGGGGATTGTTTTTGCGATCCTTCGCCCGACGGGGCATTGCCGGCAGCGCCTCTCGGCACACCATTCGGTGGCCAGCTGCAGCAGGGCCTGCGATTCGAAGGCGTTGCGTGGGCGGATGCCGGCGGCGCTCCATTCGCGCATGTAGCGGTTGTCCTCGGCGGGGAGCTCCTCGAGCAGCGAGAGGGCGTTGTCGCGCAGCCGTTCGCTGGCGGTGTAGCTGCCGTAGGCGAACTGGAGCACGACGACGAGATTGATTCCGATGATGTTGGCCTTGAAGGCGCCGATGCGTTTGGGACGGGCGTCGCTTTCGGCGCCGGGGATGAAGTGGGTGCGCCAGTACTCCGAGGCCTCGATGCCGAAGAGCTCGCGCACATCCTTTTCCGAACGGCAGGCCATCGTCCGGTCCATCAGGAATTCGTCCCGGGCGAAGAATTCGGCGGCCTGGGCCAGCCGCAGGACGGGGTGGTTGGCGGGGCGGATCTCCGTGAGGGCCCACACCGAGGCATCCAGCGGCCGGATTTCGTACTTGGCGGCCAGGTGTTCGAAATTGCGGCGCAGGTTGAGCGTGTATTCGTCGTTGCGGTAGAGCTCCAGCAGTCCCGAGGCTCCGAAGAGCATCGCCTCGACGGCATGCGGGACGCGGCGTTCGCGCAGGACGATGCGGTAGGGGACCCTCCGCGCCAGTTCGAGATAGGCCTCCTGGTTGAGGCGGTCGCCCAGCGTGCGGAAGTAGAGCAGATAGAAGGTCTGGTTCCAGTTTTCAGCCGACTCCCTGTAGAGCGCCTCGACGGTGCGCATCTTGCGGCGCAGGCGGTCGAAGATCAGCGAGGTGAAGATTTCGGTCCGTTGCAGCGGTTCGAGGGCGGCCACAAAGCCGCCGCAGGCGTGTTCGCCGGCCCGGGCCTCGAGCCGTTCGATCACGCGGCGAGCCGCGAGGTCCGTGGTTCCACCCTTCGTATCGTCCATTCTCAGAGCATGTTGAGTTCCAGCAGCGCCTCTTCCGACATCATGCTCTTGTCCCACACGGGGTCGAACGTGAGAATGACGTTCACCGACTTGACCCCCTTGACCTTGGCGACCTGCTGGTTGACATCCTCGACGAGCATGTCGGCCATCGGGCAGTTGGGGGCGGTGAGGGTCATGCGGATCGTGGCCACGCCGTCGGGCGTGTAGTCGATTTCGTAGACCAGACCGAGATCGTAGATGTTGACCGGGATCTCCGGATCGTATATGTTCTTGAGTGTGGCGACGATCTCCTTTTCGACCTCAAGAATCTCTTCGGGTGTCATTTCGAATTGCGTTTTTAGTCTTTTTTCGGCTCTTCGGCCTCGACCTTCGTCTCGAAGGCCAGGGCATAGAGTCTCATCTGTTTGATCATGGCCACCAGACCGTTGGCGCGCGTGGGCGAGAGGTTGGCGCTCAGACCGATCCGGTCGATGAAGTAGAGGTCCGTATCGAGGATCTCCTTCGGGGTTCGTCCGTTGAGGACGCGGATCAGCAGGGCGATGATCCCCTTGGTGATGATGGCGTCGCTGTCGGCCGCATAGTATACGCGGCCCTGCTCCAGACGGGCGTCGACCCACACGCGCGACTGACACCCCTGGATGAGGTACTGTTCCGTGCGGTGTTCCGCGGCGATCGGCGGGAGCGTTTCGCTCAGGCTGATCAGATAGTCATACTTGTCGAGCCAGTCGTCGAATACCGAGAACTCCTCGATGATTTCCTCCTGAATCTTGTCCATATTGTTCGTAATTTTTCGTTTTTCGGATCAGAGGTCCACAATCTCCTCCAGCGGGCTGCCCTCCGAGGCGGCGGGTTCGCGCACGCCGGCCACACGGGCCAGTGTCGGGGCGATGGAGGTCATCTCCACGCTGCGGTTCACGCGCAGCGGTCCGGCCCCCTGGCCGTAGAAGATGAGCGGCACCTCGGTGTCGTAGCCGTACATCGATCCCGACATCGACCAGCAACGCTCCTGCTCCTCGATCCAGCCGGGCATCAGGTTGAGGATCACGTCGCCCGAGCGCCGCGGGTAGAAGCTGTTCTGCATCTTGCGGGCATATCCGCTGCCGAAGTAGCTCGTGCGCATGGCCGTGGCGGCCAGGGCGTGCGACACGCCGCTGAACTGCATGGCGAAGATGGCCACCTCGTTCTGCACCTCGGCCAGGTTCAGCCCGCGTTCGTAGATCAGGTTGTGGTTCAGCCAGAGGCTCTTGTCGCTGCAGGCCGTCACCCAGTTTCCCGATCCGTAGCGGACGTTGAGGAAGCCGTTGACGATCACCTCGAACTGGCGGCTGTTGAAGCGTTCGGCCACTTCGCGGCCGGCGTCGTACGAGGGGCTGGTGCCGTGGTCCGAGGTGACGACGACCAGCGCTTCGCCCTCCTTGACCTGTGCGAAGAGGAAGGTCAGAAAGTCGGCCAGATCGCGGTCGAGCCGGTAGTACATGTCCTCGACCTCGATCGATTCGGGACCGTAGGCCTCGGCGATGCGGCGCGACGGATCGAGACAGATGCTCAGCAGGTCGGGCGTCCGGTCATCCCCCAGCCGGTACTGGGCAATGACCTGTTTGGCGAGCCCCAGTACGGCGGTATTCCCGGCCGGCGTGTAGAGCAGCCGGTCGTAGTCGTTGGTCAGCTTCAGCCGCTCTTCGCCGTCGCGGTCCTCGTCGCGCTTGCTGCGTCCCGAGAGGACGATATCGTGCTGACGCGTATTGATATAGCGGCTCTTGTCGAGCAGCGAGCGCCATTCGAGTCCGATGTAGGAGAGGTTGTATCGTTCGCGGTTGCTGCTCTCGATCCAGGCGGGGAGCTGTTCGGCATAGTAGGGCGAGGTGACCCAGTCGCAACGCGCCGGGTCGAGCCAGTAGACCACGTCGGTGTGTCCGGCCAGCACGATGGCCGACGTGGCTTCGGCGGCGATCGTCACGGCCTGGCTTCCGGGCGACTGCTCGACGAGGGTCTGGCCCAGCGTCGGGGCGAAGAGCTGGTAGGCCCCGGGGCCGCGGCGTCCGTCGATGAGGTCGACGGTGCGGTTGGTGGTGTAGTCGACCCAGCGGGGGCCGATCACGCCGTGGGTCGAGGGCATGGCGCCGGTCGAGAGCGTGGCCAGCGAGACGGGGGTTGTGGTCTGCTGACAGTCGTAGCGGGCGTCGGTGTAGACCGTTCCGCGCTCCATCAGGCGGCGGAAGCCCCCTTCGCCGAAGTTGGCGGCGTAGCGGTCGAGGTCGCCGGCGCGCATCGAGCCGATGACGATCTCGACGATCAGGCGGGGTTGTGCCGCGGCGGGGCGGAAGGCGGCCACGACGGCTATGAGGATCAGAATGAGGCGCGTATTCATCGTTGCGGTTTATGTGGACCGCAAATTTACGAATTTATTTCGATACATTGTCTGAAAAGCGCGCTTTCGCTCCGAAAATCGACCTGTGGAAGGGCCTCGATGCGGGCGAGCTGCCGGCGGCAGAAGGCACGATGGGATTCGCTCTGCGGGTTGCGGGGGCGGTGGGCTGCTGCGGCGACGATCGATTCGACCTCGGGCAGCAGACGCCGCGCTTCGTCGTCGAGCACCATGGCGGTGAAACGCTCCCAGAGGTAGGCGATGGCCTGCGGGGCGGGATGGACCAGGTCGTCGGCATAGAAGCGGTAGTCGCGCAGGTCGTCCGTCAGGATCTCGAAGGCGGGGAAGTAGTCCACCTGCGGGAAGCGTTCGGCGAGCTCCTCGACGGCCAGCCGCAGCGTCGCCTTGCTCACGGCATTTCCCGGCAGACCGTCGCCCAGATGCCGCACGGGACTCACCGTCAGCAGGATCTGCTTCCCGGCCAGCGGTCCTTCGATCGCTTCGGCGAGCGCCCGCGTCACCTCGTCGACACGCAGCCGCCGGCGGGTGAACTCCGCGGCGGGGCGGCGGTGGCAGTTGGCGACCACCCGCCCGTCGTGTTCGTAGACCCAGGCCGTGCCGAGGGTCAGGATCACGCGGTCAGCCGTGCGGAGTGCCTCGGCGCCTCGGTGCCGGGCCTCGTTCATCCGCCGCAGCGCCTCGTCGGCCGTCGGGGCCGAGAAGTCGCCGTGGAAGCCGAAGTGGTACCACACCTCGCCGTCGAAGCTCAGCTCGTCGGGGGTGACGGGCCGCTTCACGGCATAGCTGCGCAGCGCCTCGACGATCGACAGCGGGTTGAAGAGGATCCCCGAGGGGTTCTGGACGACGGAGAATTTCGCCCGGGCGAGCCGGTCGGCGATGTGGGTGGCGAAGCACGACCCGAGGGTCAGCACCCGGTTGCGGTAGCCGATCCGCAGGTTGAGCGGTGTCGGATCGATTTCGGTACGGAATTTCATACGGCAAAAATAGAAAATATCGCTATCTTTGTCGTATGATTCTGAAAGCAAACTGCAAAATAAATCTGGGTCTCGACATCCTGCGCCGCCGCGAGGACGGCTACCACGATCTGGAGACCGTCATGTATCCCGTTCGGGGGCTTTACGACGAGGTGGAGGTGACACGCCGCGAGGGCTCCGGGGCGGAGTTTCTGTCCGAAGGGCTGGTGGTCGACTGTCCGCCGCAGGAGAATATCTGTCTGAAGGCCTTCCGGCTGATGCACGACCGCTACGGCGTCGACGGCGTGCGGATCCGTCTGGTGAAGCGGGTGCCGTTCGGCGCGGGGCTGGGCGGCGGTTCGGCCGATGCCACGATGGTGCTCCTGGCGCTGAACGAACTCTTTGCCCTGCATCTCGGCGAGGAGGAGCTGATCGCCCGGGCTGCCGAACTGGGAAGCGATACCGCCTTCTTCGTGCGCAACACGCCGCAGCTGTGCACGGGGCGGGGCGAGGTGATGACCCCCTTCCCGGTCGATCTGCGGGGGCTGACCCTCGTAGTGGTGAAGCCCGACGAGGGGGTCTCGACGCGTGAGGCCTATGCCGGCGTGCATCCGCATGTGCCCGCGGTTCCGCTGGCCGAACGGCTGCGGCGTCCCGTGGCGGAGTGGCAGGGGGTGGTGACCAACGACTTTGAGGCGTCGGTCTTTGCCGTGCATCCCGCCATCCGGGCGGTCAAGGAGCGGTTGCTTGCGGCCGGAGCTCTCTACGCCTCGATGTCGGGGAGCGGATCGGCGGTCTTCGGACTCTTCGACCGGGCGGCGGATGAGCGCACCCTGCGGGCGCTGTCGCCCTACGTCTTCCGGATCGAGGAGTAAGCCGGAGCCCGGGTGCCGGCAAACGTTCCGCTGCGGGGCGAGTCGCCCGCTGTTTTCCGGATCGGCCGAGGCGGGCCGGTTGCTCAAACCGGAGCGCCACTGCGTCATCTGGCCAACATCCTCGGGTCGCCCTTCGGAGAGAGCCCGTGCGGTCGCCGTTCATCGCCCGTTGCCTGCCGTCGGTGACTGCGATCCGTGCGACCCCTCACCCAACCAACCGCGGCCTGCCGGTCGTCTGCCGTGATCGGCTGCCAAACAAAAAGCCCTCCGTTAAAGAGGGCCTTTTTCATGCGTTTTTGTGGCTTAGGGACAGCACCCGGCCGGGTGTGTTCCGTTATTTCTCCGCCGGGGTCTGCTCTTTGGCCGGTACGGGGATCTTGGCGACGCGCCGTTCGTGGCGACCGCCCTCGAACTCCGCCGCAAAGAAGGCATCGAGCATCTGCACCGCCTCGTCGTTGGTGATGAACCGCGCCGGGAAGACGATGACGTTGGCATTGTTGTGGCGGCGGATCAGCGTGGCAATTTCGGGGTCCCAGCAGAGTCCCGCCCGGATTCCCTGATGCTTGTTGAGTGTCATGGCCATCCCTTCGCCCGAGCCGCAGAGCCCGACTCCCCAGGTCACCTCGCCCTGCTCGACGGCCTCGGCCAGCGGGTGGGCAAAGTCCGGATAGTCGACACTCTCCGGAGAGTCCGTTCCGAAATCGAGGACCTCGTAGCCCATGGCGCCGAGGTAGCCTACCAGAAATTCTTTCATCTCATAGCCGGCGTGGTCGCTGGCGATACCGATTTTTGTCATCGTATCCTGTTTTTTGGTTTTTGGATCCTGATTTGATGTTTCCGGAGTACAAAGTTATACGAAATATTTTACCGACAACCCTTTTCGGGCGGCAAAATCTCTCTATTTTTGCAGCGTGAAGACTCTTTTCATCCTGCTCGGTGCGCTGGCACTCGTTCTGGGACTCATCGGCATCTTCGTGCCGCTGCTCCCGACGACGCCGTTTCTGCTGCTGGCGGCGGCCCTCTGGGTGCGCTCCTCGCCCCGCCTCTACGCCTGGCTGATCGCCCATCGCCGCCTGGGCCCCTACATCCGACAGTTCCGCGAAAACCGCGCCATCCCGCTCCGGGCCAAGGTACTCTCCGTCGCTCTGCTCTGGGCGACGATGCTCTTCTGCATCATTGCCGTGGTCGACCGCTGGTGGTGGGCCCAGCTCCTGCTGCTGGCCGTGGCCGTCGGTGTGACGTGGCACATCCTTTCGTTCGCCACGCTGCGCCGGTAGGAGGTGCGGCCGGTCTTCGCGGTTGCGCTCCGGGACACCCGTCTTGCCCCTTATTCCGGAAGTCCGGCGGACTCCTTCTCCTCGTCGGAGAGCAGCTCCCGCATGCGGTATTTCACCGTCCACGAATCGTTGTCCATCAGGCCGCTCTTCGCTTCGTCATACACGGCGACGGGCTGGATACGCAACCGGTATTCGTGTCCGGGCTTGAAGTCGAAACCCTCGATCTCCCAGGGAAATGCCTGCCATTGCGGCATGTCGTAGCGCAGATCCTGGATCCAGTAGCCGACTGTCTGCGCATCGGCCCGCCGCGAGGCAACGCGGATCTCCAACTCGGGGCTGAAGGTCAGCGGATCGATCTCCATGGCGGCTTCGGTGCGCGAGAGCTGTTTCTCCATCGTGCAGCGTTCGTCGGGGGCGTCGGCCGGCGGGTTGGCTATCGCGTCGATCCGCACGCGCAGGGTCGTCTGCCAGCCCTTCTCGAAGGTGAAGCCTTCGATCGGCCCGGTGACGACCTCCCACGTGGGGTTCGCCCCCTTGCGGACGATATAGGCCGGAACGTAACCGAACCCCGTGGTGATACCGGCCACCCCCTTTTCGGGGGCAACGGTCCAGGTTTCGATGCGCGATGCATCGTCGTCATCGCAGGCGCCCAGCACAAAGGGCGTCATCAGCAGGAGAAGCCATCTCTTCATAGGTTTGCGGTTTTTGGTGTGATGTTTCCCTGAAAACGGAACCTCGCGGTCGATACTGCGTCGGAAAGGGCACAAAAAAACGGACCGAAGTCCGTTTTTTTGTTGAATGGGTGACTGTTTCCGAGGTGCCTCCCTTTTCGGCAGTGGCCCGACAATGGTTCGGCAGTGACTCGGCAGCCTCTTCTCTGTTTCCTCTACTCGGCTCCCGCCCCCCCCTCTCTCAGGCGAGGTAGTGTTCGGCCATGCTGATCAGGAATCCGAAGAGCAGGGCGTTGAACAGGATCAGTGGGATCGACTTCTGCTCCTTGCCCGAGGCGGCGAAGAGTGTCGGAATGGTCAGCATCACCGTGACCCCCATGCCGTCGGCCCACCAGGGCAGATAGGGCAGGTTGCCGTGGAAGACGATCACCCCGGCGAAGAGGTAGATCAGAAACGACGCAATGCAACTGCGTGCCGAAAACTTCTGGAAGATCATCGGGATGACCACCAGTGCGCCGGCTACGGCTCCCGTGGCAAGTGCCAGTGTAAAGTGCGTCATGGTCGTTTCGTTGAAGGGTTTGCAGGGTGTTGTGTGCTATTTGGCGGCGCGCTTGCGGTCGGTTTCGTGGAGGAGAATCTTCCGCAGACGGAGTGCGTGGGGCGTTACCTCGACGTATTCATCCTCCTTGATGTATTCGAGCGCCTCCTCGAGCGTGAAGACCTTCGGCGGTACGATCACCGCCTTGTCGTCCGAACCCGATGCACGCATGTTGGTCAGCTGCTTGGCCTTGGTGACGTTCACCGTGATGTCGTTCTGACGCGTGTGCTCGCCGATGACCTGCCCCTCGTAGACCTGATCCATCGGGTTGATGAAGAAGCGGCCGCGGTCCTGCAGCTTGTCGATTGAGTAGGCGTAGGCCGTGCCGGTCTCGCCCGAGATGATCGAGCCGTTGGTGCGCATCTCGATGTCGCCGGCCCACGGTTCGAAATCCTTGAAGCGGTGGGTCATGATCGCCTCGCCGGCCGTGGCCGTCAGCATGTTCGAGCGCAGACCGATGATGCCTCGCGACGGAATGTCGAACAGCAGCCGTACGCGTTCGCCGTCCGACGTCATGTCGCGCAGCGTACCCTTGCGGCGCGTGGTCATGTCGATCACCGTGCCGGAGTGCTCCTCGGGGCAGTCGACCGTCAGCTCCTCGACCGGTTCGCACTTCTTGCCGTCGATCACCTTGGTGATGACCTGCGGCTGACCGACCTGCAGCTCATAGCCTTCGCGGCGCATCGTCTCGATGAGCACCGAGAGGTGCAGCACGCCGCGGCCGAAGACGTTGAACGAATCGGCCGACGGACCCGGCGTCACGCGCAGGGCGAGGTTCTTCTCCAGCTCGCGGTCCAGACGCTCCTTGATGTGGCGCGAGGTGACATATTTGCCGTCCTTGCCGAAGAAGGGCGAGTTGTTGATCGTGAAGAGCATCGACATCGTGGGTTCGTCGATGGCGATGGGCGGCAGCGGCTCCGGGTTGTCGTAGTCGCAGATCGTGTCGCCGATCTCGAAGCCGTCGATACCCATGATGGCGCAGATCTCGCCGCACGGAACCTCCTCGACGCGCTTCTTGCCGAGACCTTCGAAGACCATCAGGTCCTTGATCTTGCACTTCTGCATCGTCACGCCGTCGCGCTTGGCCAGCGTGACGTTCTGTCCGGCGCGCAGCGTGCCGCGCGTCAGCTTGCCCACGGCGATACGTCCCGTGTAGGAGGAGTATTCGAGCGAGGTGATCAGCAGCTGCGGCGTACCCTCGACCTGGGCCGGTTCGGGGATCTCGTCGATGATCGTATCGAGCAGCGGCACGATCGAATTGGTGCGTTCGTTCCACTTGTGTGACATCCAGCCCTGTTTGGCCGAGCCGTAGATGGTCTTGTAGTCGAGCTGCTCTTCGGTGGCGTTGAGCGAGAACATCAGGTCGAAGACCTGTTCGTTGACCACCTCGGGGCGGCAGTTGGGCTTGTCCACCTTGTTGATCACCACGATGGGCTTCTTGCCCAGCGCCAGGGCCTTCTGCAGCACGAAGCGCGTCTGCGGCATCGTCCCCTCGAAGGCATCGACCAGCAGCAGCACGCCGTCGCACATGTTCAGCACGCGCTCGACCTCGCCGCCAAAGTCGGCGTGGCCCGGGGTGTCGATGATATTGATCTTGTAGTCCTTGTAGATCACCGAGACGTTCTTCGAGAGAATCGTGATTCCCCGTTCGCGTTCCAGATCGTTGTTGTCCAGAATCAGGTCGCCCGTCTGCTGGTTGTCACGCAGGACATGGCCTGCCAGAATCATCTTGTCGACGAGCGTCGTCTTGCCGTGGTCGACGTGGGCAATAATGGCGATATTGCGCAGTTTTTGCATAAATCTGTATTTTGACGTGCAAAGGTAACAATTTCTGCGGGAAATATACTACTTTTGCTTGCTTCTTAAAAAAGTTAAAGAATGAAACCCGCATTCAACCTCTGCAATTGCAGCGAGGTCTATATCGGTTCGGCCGCCGAACTTCTTCCCGGACTCCTCCCCAAGGGGCGGGTCGTCGTGGTGGCCGATTCGACGATCGACCGCCTGTACCATGCGCTGCTGGCCAAGCACGACGCCGTGCTGATCGGGCTGGGGGAGAGCGTCAAGACCCTCCAGACCGTCGAAACGATCTACCGCCGGTTCCTCGAACTGGGGGTTGACCGCTCGACCTTCGTACTGGCCATCGGCGGGGGGATCGTCACCGACGTGGCCGGATTCGCCGCCTCGACCTTCATGCGCGGCGTGAAGTTCGGATTCGTTTCTACGACCCTTCTGGGGCAGGTCGACGCCTCGATCGGCGGCAAGAATGGCGTCAATGTCGACGGGTACAAGAATATGGTCGGGACCTTCACCCAGCCGCAGTTTGTCATCTGCGATCCGGCGCTGCTGCGCTCGCTGCCCGAACGGGAGTTCCGGGCCGGACTGGCCGAGGTGGTCAAGGCGGCCGTCATCGCCGACGGCGGGCTCTTTGCCCGCCTCGAGCAGCTCTCCTTCGAGGAGCTGCGGCGCGATACGTCCCTGCTTGCCGGGATCATCGAGGCGGCCATCCGTGTCAAGGTCGGCATTGTCGAGCGCGACGAGAAGGAGTCCGGCGAACGGCGCAAGCTCAACCTCGGACATACGCTGGCCCACGCCATCGAGAAGTGCTCCAGCCGCATGAACCACGGGGAGGCCGTGGCGGTCGGTACGGCGCTGATGGCCGGTGCGGCGGTGCGGCTCGGCCTGCTCGGCGAGGAGGAGCGGCAGCGTATCGAGGCGTTGCTGACCCGGCTGGGATTCACGCTCACACCGCCCGTCGAGATGAAACGCCTGCTGAAGGAGGTCGGCAAGGACAAGAAGAGCGAGAGCGGGCAGCTGCATGTCGTGCTGCCCGTCGGGATCGGAGCGTGCGAGGTGCGCACGATGACCCCGATCGCCTTTGGCGCCCTCTTCGCATAGACCCTGCGGGGCTTCCCCTGGACGGAAGGCCAAAGAGAGACGGATCCGAATGCATTCGGATCCGTCTCTCTTTTATAGGTGTCGGTTCTCCGCCGGACGGTCGAACCGTTGGCGGTGTTCGCTCGGCGAGACCCCGGTCTGCGACTTGAAGAACTTCCCGAAGACCGACTGATCGGCAAACCCCAGGCGGTCGGCAATCTCCTTGATGTCCTTGTCGGTGCTCTCGAGATAGCGGCGGGCCTCGGCGCAGAGCAGTCCGGCCAGATGGGCGTAGACCGTGTGGCCGGTCGTGCGCTTGACGATCCGCGAGAGGTAGGTCGGCGAGATGTGCAGCGCATCGGCATAGAAGCCCAGGTCGTGGTGCTGGAGGTAGTTCTCGACCGAAAGACGCTTGAATTCGCGGAAGAGCAGGTCGGCACGCTTCACGCAGAGCGGTTCCGACGGGCGGTCGTTGTCGCGGTGGAGGATCTCGGTGATCTGCAGCAGGAAGAGTCCGCACCAGTGGCGGACGATCCCGCGCCGGCAGGTCGTATAGGGAGAGAGTCCGCCGGCGAACAGCAGCGCGGTCCGCCGCAGGTGCTCCCAGGCGGTTGTCTCGGGGTGGAGAATCGTCGGGCGGGTCGTATCGCCGTATCGGGCCAGCTGGCTGTACATGGGCTGTCCGTCGGGCAGCGTGTCGAAGAAATCGGGGTTGAGGCCGACGCCGAGCAGCCGGAACCCTTCGCCGGGGTCCCCGAGCGTGCAGCTGCGGCTCGGCGAGAGGATGAGCAGGTCGCCCGCAGCCAGGGGCTTCTCGCCCGTACGGTCGGTTACGCGGGCTGTGCCGTTTTCAACCAGTCCGAAAAAGAACTCCCGCTCGAGCCGCAACCCCTCGCCGGAGCACTCCCGGACCGTGATTTCGCGGCAAAATACCTCGTTGAGGAGATCCTGGACGGGATTGTCCGGGCGGGATGTCTGTGTGTGGGGGCGGGTCATGGCTTCGGTGTGTTTCGGAAGACAAAGGTACGGTTTTGTTTCGGATTATACCAATTTCGGTCGTTTCTTTATGATCCGAATCTCGCCGGAAAAGCCGAATTTTGCCCCCTGATACCATCGATTACCCGAACATGAATATCTCTACCGAGCGAATGGTGCGGCGTTATCTGATCTTCGTCGTCGCACTCTTTGTCAACGCCTTCGGAATCGCGTTGATTACCAAAGCCCTGCTCGGCACGTCGCCCATCACGAGCGTCACCTACGTGCTGAGCATGTTCACCCCGATGACCATGGGGCAGTGGACCATCATCCTCAATCTGCTCTTCATGCTGGGCGAGATCCCCTTCATGACCCGTCAGCAGATGCGCGACGACCGCCGGATCTTCCTGCTGCAGATCCCCGTCACGCTCTTCTTCGGCACCTTCATCGACTGCTCGATGGGGCTGCTCTTCTGGCTCGAACCGACGGCCTATCTGGCCAAGATCGTCAGCCTGCTCATCGGCTGCTTCGTGCTGGCCGTCGGCATCGCCCTCGAGGTGAAGGTCAACGTCGCCATGGCCGCCGGCGAATACTTCGTACGGGCCATTTCGCGCCGCCTGCACCGCGAATTCGGATACGTCAAGCTGGGTTTCGACGTCACGCTGGTCGTCCTGGCCTGCCTGCTGTCGCTGATCTTCCTCTCGGGGATCTACGGCGTGCGCGAGGGGACGGTCACCGCGGCGCTGATCGTCGGCCCGATCGTCCACTTCATCACCCCCTATTACCGCATCCTCGACCGCTGGATCGGCGACACCTCGTCGCAGACGGCCGAACGCTCGGCCCGCCGGGCCGCCGAGGCCGCTTCGGCGCATGTCGTCATCACCATCGCCCGCGAGTACGGCAGCGGCGGCCATCTGCTCGGCGAGCGGCTGTCGCGTCTGCTGGGGCTTCGGCTCTACGACCGCGAGTTCATCCGCCTGGCCGCGCAGAAGAGCGGCATGACCGAGGAGTATATCCTCCACAACGAACAGTCGATCCCGTCGTTCTGGCTCAAGTGCATCTTCGCCCAGTCGAACGGCGCGCGGATGGATCGCAGCCTCTCGCCCGACGACGTGCTGTTCGTGGCCGAGAGCCGCATCGTGCAGGAGCTGGCCGCCCGCGAATCGTGCATCATCGTGGGGCGTTGCGCCGACTTCGTGCTGCGTGACGACCCGCGTATCGTGCGCATCTTCTGCTGCTCCGATCCGGAGAGTGCCCGCGCACGGTGTGTCCGGGAGTACGGCATCTCGCCCGAAGGGGCCGAGGCCGAGATCCGGCGCATCAACCGCAACCGCCGCACCCACTACGAATACTACACCGGCGAGCGGTGGGATGATCCCCACCGCTACGATCTGACGGTCAATACCGGCCGCATGTCGCTCGACGATGCCGCGCAGGCCATCGCCAGCCTCTACCGCGAACGGGTGGCTGCCCCGGCTCCGCTTCATGCTGTCGATCCCGCCGTCGGTGCTGCCCGGACGACCGGTGCGGTTGCTGCCTCCGAGGCTGCCGGAACTGCCGGAACGGTTGCTGCCTCCGAGGCTGCCAGAACGGTAGCCGGAGACTCCTCAGCGGTATCTGCCGAAGAGAGCGCTCCCGGGAAGGATGCCGGGCGTTGATCCCGATTCCCCTTGCTTTCGACATGCTATCGGGCGGGGTGTCCCGCATGAAAAAAACGCAGAAACCGGATCTCGGTTCCTGCGTTTTTTCGTATTCGCAAAGGGCTGGGGGCTTACTTGCCGTAGCGGCTGCGCAGCTCCTCGGCGTAGGCCTCCCAGTCGGTGATCACGCGGCGGGCGACGCCCGACTCCACGGCGGCACGCGCCACGGCGGTCGAGATGCGCGGCAGCAGTCGCGGATCGATCGGTTTGGGGATCAGGTAGGCGCGTCCGAATTCGAGCTTCTCGACGCCGTAGGCCTCGCGGACCGACTCCGGAACCGGCTCACGGGTCAGATCGGCCAGCGCATGGGCGGCGGCCAGCTTCATCGCCTCGTTGATCTTCGTGGCCCGCACGTCGAGTGCTCCGCGGAAGATGTAGGGGAATCCCAGCACGTTGTTCACCTGATTCGGGTAGTCCGAACGGCCCGTGGCGAAGATGATGTCCGGACGCGAGGCCATGGCCGTCTCGTAGGCGATCTCCGGATCGGGGTTGGCCAGCGCCATGACGATCGGGTTGCCGGCCATCGTGCGCAGCATCTCGGGTTTGAGCGTGTCGGCCTTCGAGACGCCCAGGAAGACGTCCGCCCCGTCGATCGCCTCGGCCAGCGTCGAGATGCGGCGCGTCGTGGCGAATTCGCGCTTCAGGTGGTTGATGTCCTCGCGGTAGATCGTCACCACGCCGTGGCTGTCGCACAGCGTGACGTTCTCGCGCCGTACGCCCAGCTCGACGAAGAGCCGCGCACAGGCGATGGCGGCGGCTCCGGCGCCGTTGACCACCACGCGTAGCTGGCGGAGCTCCTTGCCGGCGATCTTCGCGCCGTTCAGCAGAGCGGCCGAGGTGATGATGGCCGTGCCGTGCTGGTCGTCGTGCATGAGCGGGATGTCGAGCTCCTCGCGCAGGCGGGTCTCGATCTCGAAACACTCCGGCGCCTTGATATCCTCGAGGTTGATGCCGCCGAAGGTCGGGGCGATAGCCTTCACCGTGCGGATGAACTCCTCGGGATCGGTCGCATCGACCTCGATGTCGAAGGCGTCGATGCCGGCGTAGGTCTTGAAGAGCATGCTCTTGCCCTCCATGACGGGTTTGGCCGCCAGCGGGCCGATGTTGCCCAGGCCGAGCACCGCCGTGCCGTTTGAGATGACGGCCACGAGGTTGCCCTTGCCCGTATAGGTGTAGACCTCCTCGGGGCGGGCCGCGATGGCGCGTGACGGAGCCGCCACGCCCGGCGAGTAGGCCAGCGAGAGGTCGTAGGGGGTTTCATGGGGTTTCGTCGGGACGACTCCGATCTTGCCGGGGTGCCCTTCGCTGTGGTAGCGCAGCGCCGCTTCGTCGAGTTTCGATTGGGTATCCATCTGTTTGCCTTTTTTATTCATACATATTCTCTTCCCAAAACGGGAATCCGGCAAATATAGTACAAATATGTGGCAAACGGGGTGATTTTTTCGGATTTTTCGGCCAAACGTCAGAAATAGAACCGTACGCCGCCGCTCATCTGGAAGCGGAGGATGCCCCCGAGCGAGAGTTCGATGCCGTCGCCGACATCCGGCGAATTGAAGAGCATCCACTGTCCGCCGACCTCGGCCGAGAGTCCCAGCCAGCGGGTGAGCATCACCTCGACCGAGGCGCGTTCGTGAAGGCCGACACCGCCCTTGTGGGCCCGTGCATCGCCGTAGCCGCGGACGCAGAGCCCGTATCCCACGCCGACCGCCTCGCGGAAGACCAGGCGACCCCCCACACATTGTCGGGCGACGAACTCGCCGCCCACGTAGTGCAGCTGGATGGTGCGTCGCATGGCGTCGCGTTCGGCCGAGGTGAAGCCGCCCGAATAGATTACGCCCGCGCCCAGCCCCCGGCGGGAGGTCCAGTTGTAACCGGCCGTGATGTCGAACCCTTCGTTCAGCGAACCGGCATCGCTCTGTTCGAAGTTGATGGTAGTCAGCAGGGTCAGGTAGCCCGCATTGGCAAAGATCGTATGCTGCGACTGGCGGCGCGGGGTGAGGCCGGGGCGCGTCGTGGCGGATGTTTGAGGCGTTGCGGTCTGCGGCGCGGGCACGGCGGTTTCGGCCGCACCGGTTTCGGATGTCGTGTATTCGGGTGTTACGGTTTCGGATGTCGCGGGCGGATTCAGCGTGGCATCGGTTGTGGAAAGGGTGGCCTCGGCCGGGGTTGCATGAGGCGTTGCCGTGCCGGGTTCGGATACCGGGACCGTGCGTGTTTCGGCCGGAGTCTCTTCGCACGCGGACGGGGCTGTTTCGGGCGTCGGATTCGGCTCCGGGGTACGGGTGGCTGCACGAAGGTCGCATGTGCCGACCGCAAGCAGCGCTCCGAGGAGCATTGCGGTCAGAATCGGCTTCAGGGTGAGGCGGTTCATTGGCTGAAGAGGTGTTGGTGAATGCGTGAGTGGGGGAGTGTCAGGCCCTTTTCAGAACGGGCCCGCACACCGGGCGGGATACGACGGCCCGGACGCAACGGCCCCCGTCAGAAGAGAGTCGCCTCGCCGCTGCCGGGCGGCGTGAAGCCCAGATGCTCCCAGGCCAGCGGCGTAGCCTCGCGACCGCGCGGCGTCCGCTTCAGGAAGCCCTCCTTGATCAGGAACGGTTCGTAGACCTCCTCGATCGTGCCGGCCTCTTCACCCACGGCCGTCGCCACGGTGTTCAGACCCACCGGACCGCCGTTGAACTTCTCGATGATCGTTCCCAGAATTTTGTTGTCCATCTGGTCCAGCCCCCGCGAGTCGATGTTCAGCGCCGAGAGGGCGATCCTCGTGATGGCCAGATCGATATGTCCCTCGCCCTTGACCATGGCGAAGTCCCGGACGCGTCGCAGCAGGGCGTTGGCGATACGCGGCGTGCCGCGCGAACGCAGCGCCACCTCGCGGGCGGCATCGTCGTCGATCGTGATGTCGAGAATCTGCGCCGACCGCCGCACGATCCCCGCCAGCACCGAGGCGTCGTAGTACTCCAGATGGCACTGGATGCCGAACCGCGCCCGCAGCGGCGAGGTCAGCAGGCCGCTGCGCGTCGTGGCGCCGATGAGTGTGAAGGGGGCCAGTTCGATCTGGATCGAGCGGGCCGAGGGACCCTTGTCGAGGACGATGTCGATCTTGAAGTCCTCCATCGCCGAGTAGAGATACTCCTCGACGATCGGGCTCAGACGGTGGATCTCGTCGATGAAGAGCACGTCGCCCGGATTGAGGTTCGTGAGCAGCCCCGCCAGATCGCCCGGCTTGTCGAGCACCGGGCCCGACGTCACGCGCAGCTGGGCCCCCATCTCGTTGGCGATGATGTTGGCCAGCGTCGTCTTGCCCAGGCCCGGAGGTCCGTGCAGCAGCACGTGGTCGAGCGAGTCGCCGCGCATGAGCGCCGCCTTGATGAAGACCCGCAGGTTGTCGACGATCTTCTCCTGTCCGGAGAAGTTTTCCAACTCCTGCGGGCGGATTTTGTTCTCGAATTCGAGGTCGCTTTCGGTATTGCGTACGATGGACATGATGCAAAGATACATTTTTTCGACGAATCCCGGCGCCGGCGGGTGAAAAAATCCGGCCCGCCATCGCAGGATGACGGACCGGATCGACAGCCGTCATGGAGTGGCTACTTCTCCACCGGCAGATCGATTTTCAGCTCCCGGTTGCCGTTTTCGCGGGTCGGGATCAGCAGGTTGATGCCCCGTTTGCCCTCGAGTTCGGCGGCCAGCGGCGTCAGGTCGAACGAGATGTAGTAGCCGCAGTCGGGGCCCTGGACATCACCCCCGTCGTTGTGCAGCACCACTACGTCGAGATACCCCTCCTGGCTCTGTGTGAACTCGGTCGTGCCGCTCTTGTCGACGGCCAGCGTGAAGTTGTGCAGCGAGTTGTTGCGGCAGGCGTAGAGGGCGTAGAAGGTCAGCCATTCGCGCGTGAGGTTGAAGGTCTCGAGCTGGTAGCCCGTCCGGGCATCGCCCAGCTCCTCGAGGCGCGTCGCGTTGTCGACCACCTCCGACGTGCCGGTGTAGATCTCGTTGACAGCATAGAGGGCGATGTTGTAGCGGTAGCCCGGGATGCTCTCGCCGAGCAGCGAGAACCAGATGATGGCCCGCCGCGAACGGTCGGGATCGGGCTTGTAGCCCGGCACGCGCGTCTTGTCGCTCGGGTAGAGTTTCTCGCCATTGTCGCGCAGGAAGTAGTAGTCGCCGCCGTCGAGCGGGCAGATCGTCGTGATGAGCGGGGTGTTCGTCGGATAGTCGCCGTCGTTGTCCCAGTCGTTGCAGGCCGTGAACCCCGCGGCGGCCAGCACGATCAGCAGAAATAGAGCTATTTTTTTCATAATCTCTCGATTTTGTGTTACCTTTCGTCCTCAAAACGGGAGAGAGCGGCAAATACTGCATGGCGAGGATAAATTTTTTTGTTCCGATGCAGTCTTTTGCCCTGCCGCGCATTTATCAAGAGGAACAAGCGATGCGGATGGAGGAACAGATACTGGCCGAGGGGTGCAGAAACGGCGACAATACGGCCCGCAGGGAGCTGTATGACCGCTACGCCGGCCGGCTCCTGGCAATCTGTATCCGCTATGTCGGCGACCGGGCGACGGCCGAGGACCTCATGCACGATGCCTTCCTCAAGATCTTCGGGGCGTTCGACCGCTTTACGTTCCGCGGTCCGGGATCGTTGCGCGGGTGGATCGAGCGCATCACGGTGAACGTCGCTCTCGAGTGGCTCCGCGGCCGCAACCGGCTCGGAACGGTCGAACTCGACGAGGGGCGTGCGGCCGGCGAGGTGGCCGACGAACCCGCGGCCGACGAGGTGGCCCGGGTGCCGCGCGAGGTGCTGCTGCGTTTCGTGGCGGAGCTGCCCGACGGCTACCGCACGGTCTTCAACCTCTACTGCATGGAGGGGATGCCCCATCGCGAGATTGCCCGCCTGTTGGGAATCAACGAGAAGAGCTCCTCCTCGCAGCTGTTCCGGGCCCGGACACTGCTGGCCCGTCGGGTCCGGGAGTATTTGAAGAGTCATTGACGACGGGGATGGCTGGATGAATTGATGAAGAATAACGAACATACGGATTGGACCGATGCCCTGCGCGATGCGCTGCACGACGCCGAGATCACCCCTTCGGAAGGGGGGTGGGAGCGGCTGCTGCGCGACCTCGACGGCGGGCAGGTTTCGCCGGTGGAGACGGCCGTTTCGGAACGGTCGGCTGCTTCGGACCGGCGGCAGACGCCCGTTTCCGGGTCGTTGCGGGAGGAACAGAGCGCTCAGTCTGTTCCCGGGTCCCTGCGGGGCGGTCAGCCGGCTCCGGAGAGCGTCCCGCAGTCGGCTCCGGAGAGCGTCTTGCAGCCGGCGGCCGAAGGCGGAAAACCGCGGTGGCGGATCCTCGGCCTGCGGATTGCCGCGGCCGCTGCGGTGGTGGTGATCGCCATCGTGGGCGGCGAACTGCTGTGGCATCCGGACCGGACGGCCGGGACGATGCCCGAACTGGCCTCGGTCACGCCGCGTGAAGATACCGGAAGCGGTTCGCAACTTCGCGACGAGGTGGCCGAAGCCTCCGGATGGAGTCAGGGACCGGTATCCGATGCCGAATCCTTCCGGGGTGCCGGCACTGTGGCGGAGAGCTCCCGGCCGGCGCTGTTGGCTGCGGCCGATGCGGAGCGGGAGGCTTCTCGCGGTGAGTCGGCCTCGGTCCGGAAGCGGGTGACGACCCGTCTGGCGGCCGAGCCGGCCTCGGAACCGGCTGCTTCGGAGCAGCTGCATGGGGAATCCCGGACGGAGGGCGATCCGGCTGCTTCGGAGGCCCGGAAAGAGGCCGAAACAGCGGAGGAGCTGCGCGACGAAACGGAGTCGACGCAGGGTGCAGCCTCCCGGAGCGATTCGGAGATGGAATCGGGTAACGCCGTAGCACAGGAAGAGACGACGGCTGCAACGCGGTCTGCCGGGCATGCGGAACGGACCGAAGAGGCGGAGTCTCGCAACGGGCAGCGGGTGTCGGCACGTCGTCGGACGGCTTCAAAAGCGGTGCAACAGTCGTCGGACGACCTCTATGCCTGGGCCGACCCGGCATCCGAGGATGAAGAAACCGGTGCACCACGTCGCCGGCGAGCCTCGTTTTCGCTCTTTGCCGCCGGCGGAACCGCGTCGAGCGGCAATCTGCAGACGGCGGATTTCCTCTCCAGTCCCCCCACGGGCAATGTGTCGCCCTCGATCGTCGGAAACGGCGACCGGTTCGGCCCGCTGGTCCGCGATGATTACAACGAAAGCTCCTTCCGCCACCACCTGCCCCTGAGTTTCGGACTCTCCGTTACGGCGGAATTCCCCTACGGCCTCTCGATCGAGAGCGGGGTCAACTATACGCTGCTGCGCTCGGATGTGCGGCGAAGCTATTCGTCGCGCGAAATCAGCCAGAAGCTGCATTTCATCGGTGTCCCGCTGCGTCTGAACTGGCAGTTCGTCGAGCGGGGTCGTCTTGCGGTCTACCTGGCCGGCGGCGGAATGGTCGAGAAGTGTGTCTCGGCGCGTCTGGGCGGCCAGTCCGTCGATGAATCGAATCTGCAGTGGTCCCTGATGGGGGCCCTCGGTGCCCAGTATCGCCTGGGCGATATGGTCGGTCTCTACTTTGAGCCCGAACTCTCCTATTATCTGACCGATACGGAATTGCGTACGTCACGTTCGGATGCTCCCCTTACGCTGACGCTCCGCATCGGCGTCCGGTTGCTGTTTTAGCCCCCGTCGGATCCCCAAAGGGATCCTCTCCGGACCGGCCGTCTCTCTTCGGATCCATTCGGATCCCGGCGGCTCGATATTCGTCCCCTCCCTGGTTCAGTCGATCTTCCCGACCGTTCGGATCGTGCGTTTGTCGCTCTTCGGAGGTGTCGCCTGCTGTGCGTCATCCCGTCGCGATGGAGGCGGAGCCGATGTCGGTCGCGCGTACCGGGGCGTGGAACGTCTGCCGCTTCCCGTCTTTTTATATTAGGTATGCTCCTCTTCTGCTGGCCCCGAAAGGGGTTTGCGGGTGGTAAACCATGTGTTTGAACGTGTTACTTATACGATCAAAAATGCTATTTTTCTTGTTGGTAAGAAATTTGTTATTATTTTTGTGAGATTGAAACCCTGCTCTTATTCATGGTGTAAGGCAATAAAAAAAGCACAGAAACGAAATCGCTTCTGTGCCTTGTAGTCCCGACGGGAATCGAACCCATATCGTAAGAACCGGAATCTTGTATTCTATCCATTGAACTACGGGACCGGGACTGCAAAGATACAAAAAAATTTAAACTAACGAAAAAAAATGCGAGAAAAGCAGAATAATTGGATCAGAATTGAGTCGGTGATCAAGTGGGCGAACATGTCAACCAACTATTTTGCACGTTACATAGGGCTCGCCCGCGGCGAGAACCTCTACCAGATAAAACGCGGTAACAACGGTATTTCACTCGATGTGGCCGACCGGATCGTTGCCAAATTCCCCCAGATCGACAAGCTCTGGCTGCTCACCGGCGAGGGGCAGATGTTTGCCGACGAACAGCTCCGGGGCCCGCAGATTCCCTACTACGAAGTCGATGTCGAACGTGGAATCGCGAACCTCGACCAGCTGGAACCCAAGGGAAATATGGTGATCCCGCCCATCGGTGAGTGTGACCTGGCCATGATCTATACCGGACGCGCCATGGGGAACTGCATGCTCCCCGGAACCCGGGTCCTGCTCAAGGCCGTGGACCGCGATGCAATTATTCCGGGCGAGGAGTATGTGATTGTGACCCGAAAAATTGTAACTTTGCGCATAGTTCGGTCCACGGACGAGGAGGGCAAGATCCGACTGGTGGCCGGCGATCGGGATAATTACGATGATATCCTGCTGGATGTCAACGATATAGTCTCGATCTACAAAGTTAAGGGTAAATTGATAATCAACAGTTAGCATATGTTTTCAGGTATTGTGGAAGGTACCGCGGAGGTCGTCGCCATCCGTTCGGACCGCCAGAACAAGGATTTTACACTTCGGGCCGACTTCTGCCGCGAGCTCAAGATCGATCAGAGCATAGCACATAACGGCGTTTGTTTGACAGTTGTGGACATCGCCGAGGATACCTATACCGTCACGGCCATGAAGGAGACCCTCGACCGCAGCAACCTCGGACTGCTGCGCGTGGGCGACCTGGTCAACCTCGAACGCTCGATGAAGCCCGACGCCCTGCTCGACGGACACATCGTCCAGGGACATGTCGACCAGACGGCCGTCTGCACGGCCAAGGAGGATGCCGACGGCAGCTGGTACTTCACGTTCCGCTACGAACCCCGCGGCGGAGGCCTCTGCACGGTCGAGAAGGGTTCGGTGACGGTCAACGGCGTCAGCCTGACGGTCTGCGACCCGACGCCCGACTCGTTCCGCGTGGCCATCATCCCCTACACCTTCGAGCACACCAACTTCTGCCGCATCGAGGTGGGGTCGGTCGTCAACCTCGAATTCGACATCATCGGCAAGTATATCGCCCGTCTGATGCAGAACTACATGAAATAATTGAAGAACACCATGGTACGCATTAAAACCAAGGAGGCAACGTCGGCCTGGGTCGGTTTGCTGGCGGCCGTCATCGTTGCCGGACTCATCGTCGGAGTCCATCTGAACGGCTATCCGGTACGTTGGCTTTCGGCCATTGTCGTCGTGGTCGCCACGTTCGGCATCGTGGCCTTCGTGGCCCTGTTTCTGATCCGCAAGTACGTCTCCTACAAGCTCAAGCCGATCTATTCGATCGTCCTCTCGCGCGATGTCCACACCAAGGAGATCTTCTCTGAACTCAAGGACAAGAAGGTCGAGGATATCGGCGAGGAGCTCACCGCATGGGCCGATACCAACGACAAGGAGATCGCCCGTCTGAAGGAGGCCGAGCAGTTCCGCAAACAGTACCTTGGCAATGTGGCCCATGAGCTGAAAACCCCGATCTTCAACGTCCAGGGATACATCTCGACGCTGCTGGACGGCGGCCTGGAGGATGAACTCATCAACCGCAAGTACCTCGAGCGGGCCGAGAAGAGCATCGACCGTCTGATCAACATCGTCAACGACCTCGATACGATCTCCAAGCTCGAGAGCAGCATGAACAAGCTCAACATGGAGAAGTTCGATGTCGTGGCGCTGGCCAAGGAGATTGCCGATCAGGCCGAGATGGAGGCCGACAAGAAGGGGATCAAGATCACGGTCAAAGGGGCCGACAACCTGCCCTCGCCCTTCTGGGTCATGGCCGACAAGCACTACATCGGACAGGTGTTCGTCAACCTGATCATCAACTCGATCCGCTACGGCAAGGAGGGCGGACAGACCCGCATCCACTTCCGCGACATGCTGGACAAGATCCTCGTCGAGGTCGAGGACAACGGTCTGGGTATCGGCAAGGAGGATCTGCCGCGTGTCTTCGAGCGCTTCTACCGCACGGACAAGGGCCGCTCGCGCGAGCAGGGTGGTACGGGACTCGGTCTGGCCATCGTCAAGCACATCATCGAGGCGCATGGCGAACGGATCACCGTCCGCAGTGAGTTGGGTGTAGGCAGCACCTTCTCCTTCTCGCTCAAGAAGGTCAACCTCCAGGACATCAAATAGCCGGGGGGCCGCCGGGAAGAGTGCTGAGGGAACTGTCGGGGGAACTGCCGGGGGGACTTGGAACTGCCTGGGTGCCGCCTGGTGCCGCCGGGGAACTGCCGTGGGGCCGCCGGGAACTGCCGGGGGAACTGCTGGGGGAACTTGGGACTGCCGGGGATGCCGCCTGGTGCCGCCGGGGGACTGCTGCGAGGACTGCCGGGGTGCTGCCGGGGAGACTGCTGAGGAAACTGCCGGGTGAGGCCGTGGAAAAACCGTTGGGAGGCTGCGAAGCCGCTGTAAGACTGCGGAAAGCAGCGCAAGTCGCGGAAAAACTGCGGGGAGCCTGCGGAAAACCGGCTGTGTACCGGGGGCCCGGCCAGAATCCGGGGGCCAGCATTCCGGGGGCCAGCATCCCGGGGACCAGAATCCGGGACCATGAATCCGGAAAGCAAATCCCGGGTCAGAATTCCGGAAGCATGAATCCGGGGTGGAAATCCGGATGGCAAAACCGGGCTGCGGCTCGGAAAATGTCGGGCAGACAACGACGATTGAACAATAAAGACTTGAATAGATGTTACAGATTCCTTTTTTGATACAACCGCTCTCGATCGTCTGGGACGTCGATCCGGTATTTATCCGCATCGGATCGTTTGATATCCGTTATTACGGACTGATGTGGGCCCTGGCCATCCTGATCGGTGCCTGGTTCTTCGACAACTTCTGCAAACGCGAGGGCCTTCCGTCGAAGGTCTCCGAGTCGATCTTCGTCTACGGAACGATCGCCACGATCCTCGGTGCCCGTCTCGGCCACTGCCTCTTCTACGATCCGGTGGGATACCTCTCCCAGCCGTGGACCATCATCACCGGCTTCCGCGACGGCGGCATGGCCAGCCACGGCGCCGCCATCGGTCTGCTGATCGGTCTGTGGTTGTTCTCGCGCAAGAACCGCCTGCCCTACATCTGGTCGCTCGACCGCATCATGATCCCCGTCGGAATCGGCGGCGCCGTGGTCCGCATGGGCAACCTGATCAACTCCGAAATCTTCGGCCGCGCCACCACGCTGCCGTGGGGTTTCGAATTCGTCCGCTCGCACAAGTGGGTCACCGAGTACGCCCCGGCCGCCGTTCACCCCACGCAGATCTACGAAGCGATCTGCTATGTGGTGACCTTCCTCATCCTCGGGTGGCTCTACTACCGCAAGGATATGGCGCGGCGCCGTCCCGGCGTGCTCTTCGGCATCGGCCTGATCGGCGTCTTCCTCACGCGCTTCTTCCTCGAATTCATCAAGACCGAGCAGGAGTCCTTCGAAGTGGGCTGGGCTCTTGACATGGGACAGTGGCTCAGCATTCCCTTCATCCTGCTGGGCATCTACATGATCTGGCGGGGAGCCACCCGTCCGGCCGTCACGGTCGAGATGCCGAAACAACATGCCGTTTCGGCCGCCGCCTCCCGGCAGACTGCTAAAAAGAAGAGAAAATGAATGCCAATCCGATGACCGAACAGGTCGCCAAACTCGTGGGCAATCTGCTGGCCGGGGGCGAGGCCGTGAGCCTGCCCGGGGTCGGTACGCTCCATGTCGAGCGGCAGGCTGCCCGACGTATTGACCGCCGGCATGTCGTGCCGCCCTGCCGCGTGGTGCACTTCACCTCGCAGCTGAACGGGGTGTCGCTGGTCGATGAAATCGCCCGGGTGCTGCGGGTCAACGGCGTCAAACCCCAGGATCCGCTGCCCGAGGCGCAGAAGGTCTATGACCGCTGGCTGGCACAGGTCCGCGAAGGCGATACGTTGACCATCGTGGGGATCGGGGTGCTGCGGTTCAAGAACTTCCGTCCGGACGAGGCCTTCGATCTGCGGCTTAATCCGCAGGGGCACGAACCGGTTCGGGTACAGGCGCCGCAGCGTTTCGATGCGGTGTTGTGGATCGGCATTGCCGCCATCGTCTGTGTGACGGGCTTTACCGCCTGGTGGTGGTTCGGCGAACGCGAACAGCGGCAGGAGCTGCTCGCCGCCGTGTCCGAACTCCCGGAGCCGCAGCATGATGCCGGACTGCCCGCCGATACGGTCGTTTCGGCGGATTCACTCTCCGGAGCGATGGCCGATGCCACCGTCGGGGTGCCGGCGGAGGCGGAACAGACCGACGGAACCGCCCGCACGGAGACTGCGGGGGCGGTCGCTGCCCACAGGGAGGGCCAGACGGCTGCGGCCGGTTCGGAAACGACTGCTGCCGCGGGTGAAACCGCACGGACGGCGGAACGAACGGTGCCGAGCGGTCCCGCTTCGCTGGTCTCGGGCCGCAACTACGTGGTGATGGGGGTCTTCAGTACGGAGACGAATGCCCGCCGGGCCGTTCGTGAGGCGGCTGCGGAGGAGGTGGCCATGACGTGCGGAATCTATCGGTTCGGCGCGAAACTGATGGTCTCGCCCTTCGAGTCGGATGACGAGGAGGCCTGCCGGCTCTTCATCCGGGCGCACGAGGAGCGTTTCCCCGGCATGTGGATCTATACTGCCCGCTGATGCCCTTTTCGGAACTGATCATTCGCGGCATCGACCGCCTCTATCTCCGCCCCGTACGGTCGATCCTGCCTCGGCAGGTCTTTCATTATGCCGTCTGCGGCGGTTTCACCTACCTGGTCTTCGACCCGGTCTGCTACTCGCTGCTCTACAACTTCCTGGTCGGATACCGCTATTTCGATCTGGGTTTCGTGGTCATCTCGCCCCATATCGCGGCGATGATCCTCGTCTTCCCGTGCACCTTCTTCGTGGGATTCTGGCTCAACCGCTACGTCGCCTTCCGACGTTCGCCCGTCGGGGCCGGGACACAGCTGTTCCGCTATCTGCTCTCGATCGTCGGGTCGATCCTGCTGACCTATGCCGGGTTGAAATTCTTTGTCGAGGTGTGCGGCATCTGGCCCACCCCCGCCAAGGTGATCACCACGCTTGTGACGACCGTCTACAGCTTCGTGGCGGCCAAGTATTTCACCTTCCGCCACGCCGAAAACGGTTGAGGGGGGGCGAACAGCCTCCTGTCGGGAAGCGGCCTTCTGCCCCTGTCGGGGGCGATCATCTCTTGCCTTGATATTGGAACGGAGGGGATAGGACAGCGGTCCGTTAGCCGGGGGCATTTGCCGGGGGCACGTTAGCTGGCGACCCGTTAGCCGACTGTCCGTTAGCCGGTGTCTCCGTTTGCCGGCGGCCTGTTTACTGGCAGCCCGTTTGTCTGCGGACCCATTTGCCGGCGGCCTGTTTACTGGCAGCCCGTTTGTCTGCGGACCCATTTGCCGGTGTCTCCGTTTGCCGGCGGCCCGTTTACTGGCAGCCCGTTTGCCTGCGCCCCCGTTTGCCGGCGGTCCGGCGACCGGTCGGGGTGTTATCGACGCCGGTTCTCTTCGCGCAGTTTCTGCAGTTCGTACATCCGGTCGCGGAACTTCGCCGCCGCCAGGAAGTCCAGCGACTTGGCCGCCCGCTCCATATCCTCGCGGGCGCGGTTGATCAGCTCGTCGAGATTCTCGCCCGCTCCGGGAACTGCAGCGCCCGCCGTATAACCCTTCTGCACGTCGGCGGCCGCGGCGTAGTGGTCCTCCGTGATGGGGTAGACCGTCGGGATGCCGCCCTCCGCGGTGTCGCGTCCGGCCAGCAGGTTGCTCGGCCCCGAACCGCTCTTCTGGGCGCGGCGCGGCAGCATCTCGTGTTCCATGTTGAAGTGTACCTGCTTTTCGCGGCGGCGGTTGCTCTGCTCGATGGCGTAGCGCATCGATTCGGTGCAGGTGTCGGCGTAGAGGATGACGTTGCCCTGCGAGTGGCGGGCGGCACGTCCGGCAATCTGCGTCAGCGACCGCACGTTGCGCAGGAAGCCCTCCTTGTCGGCGTCGAGAATCGCCACCAGCGCCACCTCCGGGAGGTCCAGACCCTCACGCAGCAGGTTCACTCCTACCAGTACGTCGAACAATCCGTTGCGCAGATCCTCCAGAATCTGGATCCGCTCCAGCGTGTCGACATCCGAGTGGATGTAGCGGTTGCGCACCCCCACGCGGTCGAAATATTTCGAGAGCTCCTCGGCCATGCGTTTGGTGATGGTCGTCACGAGCACCTTGTCGTCGTTCTTCACCCGCTTGTCGATCTCCTCGATCAGGTCGTCGATCTGGTTCAGCGTCACGCGCACCTCCAGCGGCGGATCGACAAGTCCCGTGGGGCGGATCAGCTGTTCGGCGATCACCCCTTCGCTCTTCATCAGCTCCCAGTCGGCCGGCGTGGCGCTGACGTAGATGGTCGTCCCCTGCAGCTGCTCGAACTCGGCAAAGGTCAGCGGGCGGTTGTCCTTCGCCGCGGGGAGGCGGAAGCCGTATTCGACGAGGTTCTCCTTGCGGGCGCGGTCGCCGCCGTACATGGCGTGGACCTGCGGCAGGGTGACGTGGCTCTCGTCGATGACCATCAGGTAGTCCTTCGGGAAGTAGTCCAGCAGGCAGAAGGGGCGTGTCCCGGCGGCGCGTCCGTCGAAGTAGCGCGAGTAGTTCTCGATGCCGGGGCAGTAGCCCAGCTCCTTGATCATCTCCAAGTCGTACTCCACGCGCTGCTTGATGCGCTGTGCCTCGACCATGCGTCCGGCGCGCTCGAAGAACTCGATCTGCTTGCCCAGGTCGAGGTAGATCTGCTGCACGGCGGTGTTGATGCGCTCCTTGGTCGTCACGAAGAGGTTCGTCGGGTAGAGCGTCAGCGAGTCGAGCGTCTGGATGCGCTGCCCCGTGACGGGGTCGATCGACTGGATGGCCTCGATCTCGTTGTCGAAGAACATCACCCGGAAACACTGGTTGCCGAACTCGCCGAAGGCCGCCATGATATCCACCGTATCGCCGTTGACGCGGAAGGTGGCGGGCTCCAGGTCGCGCTCCGTGCGGGTGTATAACGCCTCGACCAGCTTGTAGAGAAAGTGCTTGTAGCTGACGACCTGTCCCACCTCGATGTGGATGGCCGTGGCGTGGAAATCGGCCGGGTTGCCCGCGCCGTAGAGGCACGAGACGCTCGAGACGACCACCACGTCGCGACGCCCCGAGAGGAGCGTGGCGACGGTCTGCAGCCGCATCTTCTCGATGTCGGCATTGATCGAGAGATCCTTTTCGATATAGGTGTCCGACGAGGGGAGGTAGGCCTCCGGCTGGTAGTAGTCGTAGTAGGAGACGAAGTACTCGACGGCATTCTCGGGGAAGAAGTTGCGGAACTCGCCGTAGAGCTGTGCCGCCAGCGTCTTGTTGTGGCTCAGCACGAGCGTCGGGCGGTTGAGCTGCGCGATGACGTTCGCTACGGTGAAGGTCTTGCCCGAGCCCGTGACACCCAGCAGGACGTTGTGTTTCGAGCCGTGGCGGATCGAGTCGACAAGCTGTGCGATCGCCTCCGGCTGGTCGCCCATCGGGGCGTAGTCCGATACGAGTTTGAAGTCCATGCTGCAAAGGTAGTGATAAAAGGCGAAAGTTCGCCCGCCGGAGGCGCTTTTGTGGGGGGGATGCACCGCGGCCGGCGGCTGCGCATCCCGGGGAGCGTAATTTTTAATTCGCAATCTTTACGCTTTCGACCGATTATTCGTACCTTTGTGGGCTATGATCGACCGCGAAACCGTAGACCGCATCTTCGACGCCGCCAATATCGTCGATATTGTCAGCGACTATGTCACGCTCAAACGCAAGGGCGTGAACTACGTGGCGTGCTGTCCGTTCCACAACGAGAAGACCCCGTCGTTCGTTGTCTCGCCGGCGAAGGGGGTCTTCAAGTGCTTCGGCTGCGGAAAGGGGGGCAATGCCGTCACCTTCGTCATGGAGCAGGAGGGCATCAGCTATCCCGAGGCGCTGAAGGCCATCGCCAAACGCTACGGAATCGAGGTCAAGGAGGAGGCGATGACCGAGGAGGAGGTGCGCCGCAACGACGACCGCGAATCGATGTTCGTGCTCAACGGCTGGGCCGCCGAGTATTTTGCCAACTACCTCCACCGTGATCCCGAAGGAATCAACGTCGGCCTCTCGTACTTCCGCCAGAAGCGCGGTCTGACCGACGCCACGATCAAGAAATTCGGGCTGGGCTTCTGCCCCTCGAAGGGCGACCGCATGTCGAAGGATGCCCTGGCGGCCGGCTACAAGCAGGAGTTCCTCCTCTCGACGGGCCTCTCGCTGGCGCGCGAGAGCGACGGCTCGCTCTACGACCGCTTCCGCGACCGGGTGATCTTCCCCGTGCACAACATCTCGGGACGCGTGGTGGCCTTCGGCGGCCGCACGCTGCGCACCGACAAGCAGGTGGCCAAGTACCAGAACTCCCCCGAGAGCGAGATCTACAGCAAGAAACGCGAACTCTACGGACTCTTTTTTGCCAAGAAGGCCATCCAGCAGCAGGACTTCGCCATCCTGGTCGAGGGGTATCTCGACGTGATCTCGATGCACCAGGCCGGGATCGAGAACGTCGTGGCCTCGTCCGGAACGTCGCTCACCACGGAGCAGATCCGTCTGCTGGGGCGCTTCACGAAGAACATCACCGTCATCTACGACGGCGACTCGGCCGGTATCCACGCCTCGCTGCGCGGTATCGACATGATCCTCAAGGAGGGGATGAACGTGCGCGTGGTGCTGCTGCCCGAACCCGAGGATCCCGACTCGTTCGCCCGCAGCCACTCGGCCGCCGAGGTGCAGGCCTACATCCGCGCCAACGAGCAGGATTTCCTCGAATTCAAGGCGCGGCTGCTGCTCGAGGATGCCAAGGGCGACCCGATCCGCAAGGCGGCGCTGATCGGCGACATGGTGCAGTCGATCGCCCAGATCCCCGATCCGATCCAGCGGTCGGTCTACATCAAGGAGTGCGCGAAGATCATGGATATCGACGAGCAGATCCTCATCGGCGAGGTGGCCCGCAAGCGGCTGACCACCTCGGGCGACCGCGAAACCGACGACTTCATGCGCCGTCAGGCCACGCTGCGCCGCCGCGAGGAGCCGGCAGCCGAACGCCCCGAGGCCGAATATGCCCGGAAGGTCGAGGCCGGCAGCAGTTTCGAGGCGCTCGAACGCGAGATCGTCAAGTATCTGCTCAAGTTCGGCCACTGCTCGTTCGACTTCAAGGAGGGGCGCACGATGGTGGCCTGCAACGTCGCCGAGGTGATCTTCAGCGAGTTGTCCGACGATCAGATCGTCTTCCGCAATCCGGTCTACGCCAAGATCATGGCCATCTACCGCGAACAGTGGGAGCAGTTGGGGACGGGGGTCGAGGTGCCGGCCCACATCTTCCTGAACCACATCGATCCGGCGGTCTGCACGGCCGCGGTGGACATCCTCACGGCCGACGACAACTACGTGGCCAGCGAGATCTGGAAACGCAAGGAGGTGCATGTCGAGAGCGATGCCGAGATGCTGGCCGTCGGGGTGCCGAAGGCCGTGATGCTCTACAAGTCGAAGGTCGTCGAGTCGCTCATCAAGGAGCTGCAGGAGCGGCTGGCGAAGGCCGACCTCCCGGAAGAGGAGGAGTGCGAACTGCTCCGGCGGCTGAACAGCTACAACGAGGTGCGGAAGACTATCGCCCGGAAACTGGATCGACCGATTTTATGAAAAAAGGGGGCGGGTCTCGGGGTGTACACGCATCCCTGCGCGTACGGTGTGCAAACAGAAAATAAACAGAAAGATGTGTAAAACATATCAAAGATAAAAGAATTAGTTACCTTGACCGATACCCACCCCCGCGAAGAGATTTCGCAATTTGTATGCCGTTTTTGAGTATATGACCGAACAGAAGAAGATAAATATCCGGAACAAGCGCGCAACGTTCGACTACGAGATTCTCGAAGAGTACGTTGCGGGCATCGTGCTCGTCGGGACCGAGATCAAGTCGATCCGCGCGGGCAAGGTCTCGATGGTGGATTCGTTCTGCTACTTCGACAAGGGCGAACTGTGGATCCGCGGCGTCAACATCGCCGAGTATGCCTGGGGCACGTGCAACAACCACGTCCCGCGCCGCGACCGCAAGCTGCTGCTGACCCATCGCGAGCTGGACAAGCTCCAGCGCGCCTCGCAGGACCGCGGACTGACGATCGTCGGGCTGCGGCTCTTCCTGAACGAACGCGGGCTGGTGAAGGTGGTCGTCGGGCTGGCCCGCGGCCGCAAGTCCTACGACAAGCGCGAGTATCTGAAGGAGAACGACGCCCGCCGCGAGATGGACAAGGCGATGAAAAACTACCGGCGATGACGCGGGCGGTGTTCCTGGATGTCGACGGAACGCTCATCAGCTTCCGTACGCACGAGGTTCCCGCGTCGGCCGTCGAGGCGCTGCGCCGGGCCCATGCCGCCGGCGTGCGGCTCTTCATCGCCACGGGCCGTGCCGTGACCGATCTGGTGCAGCTGGAGGCGATCCCCTATGACGGGGTGGTGGCGCTGAACGGCGCCGAGTGTGTGCTGCGCGACGGACGGGTCGTCACCCGCCACCGGATTCCGCGCGAGGAGTTCGAACGGGCGCTGGAGCTCTCCGACGCATGGGATTTCCCGGTTGCGCTGGAGCTCAACGACGGAATCTTTGTCAACCGCGTGACGCCGGTCGTCGAGCAGCTCTCGCGGATGATCGCCCATCCGATCCCCGAGGCGGTCGACCTGCGGCGGTTGTTCGACCGCGGCGACTGCTGCCAGATGTGCTTCTACGTCGACCCCGAACTGGAACGGCGGGTGATGGCGCAGCTGCCGTCGCTGGCGGCAAGCCGCTGGTGTCCGATCTTTGCCGACGTCAATCTCCGGGGAATCGACAAGGCGACCGGTGTGGCCGAGTTTGCCGAACGGTTCGGATTCCGCCTCGAGGAGACGATGGCCTTCGGCGACGGCGGCAACGACGTCCCGATGCTGCGCAAGGCCGGGATCGGGGTGGCGATGGGCGAGGCGTGCGACGAGGCGCTGCAGGCGGCCGATTGGGTGACGGCGACGGTCGACGACGACGGTATCCGCCGGGCGCTGGAGCACTTCGGGGTGATCGCCCCGGAGCCGGCGGTGCGCTGAAACGTTTTTTTGAGGGGCCGGAGCCGGCGGAGCGTTGAAATACCTCGGGGTCCGGCGGTGCGCTGAGACTTTGCCCGTTGTGTCAACCCGGGGACGGATGATGCTCGGGCGGAATGAACGGAAAAATGGAATGATAAACGATACGAAACATGTCACTGATTCTTTGTATTGAAACCGGTACGGACGTCTGCTCCGTCGGGATTGCCCGCGACGGCGTGCTGCTGTCGCTGCGCGAGAGTGATGAGGGGCGCGACCACGCCCGCAAGGTCGGCGTATTTGTCGACGAACTGCTGCACGAAACGGGGATTGCCCCCGACGATCTGGATGCCGTGGCCGTCGGCAAGGGGCCCGGTTCCTACACCGGACTGCGTATCGGCGTCTCGTTTGCCAAGGGGTTGTGCTACGGCCTGCAGAAGCCGCTGCTGGCGGTCGGTTCGCTCGATGCGCTGGTCGAGGTGGCCCGCGAGGATTACGAGGCGGGGATCATCTCGGTCGACCGCTGGGAGGAGGCTCGTCTCTGCCCGATGGTCGACGCCCGCCGCATGGAGGTCTATGCACAGATCTTCGATGCGAAGGGGGAGGCGCTGACCGGGGTCTCGGCCGAGGTGATTACGGAGGAGAGCTTCGCGGAGTGGCGCAACGACGGCCGTCCGTTCGTGATCTTCGGCAACGGCGCCCGCAAGTGTGCCGAGGTGCTGCCGGGAGCCACATTCGTCGAGGTGACCCCTTCGGCGCGCGGTCTGGCCCGGCTGGCACAGAAGGCGCTCGACGAGGGCCGCAAGGAGGATATCGCCTATTTCGAGCCCTTCTACCTGAAGGATTTCGTCGTCACGACCTCGAAGAAGAAGCTCTTCTGAGCAGAAGCGGCCGGGCGGCATGACGGAGGAGGAGCTGATTGTCCGGTTGTCGGATCGCCTGTCGGCGGATTTTGCCCGCGAGGCGGCCCGCAAGGTCTGTGAGGCGGAGGCGGTTGGCGTGCTCTACGAACTGGTGACCCGGAAGGCGGAGACGTTGCCGAAGCCGTTGCGCCATACGCTCCTTTTTCGTGGGGCCTATGTGCTTGAGACGATCTATTTTGCGGATCGTACGGCCTTTTTTCCCTATGCGGAGGATTTCTGCAGGAGGGGGTTCCCGGCCTGTTCGGATGCCAGTGCGCGACGCCATTTCGGAAAGATTATGGCCGATCTGCTGGGGCGGGTCCATCCCGATCCGCAGTCGCTGGAGCGGATTGCCGCAACGGCGGCCGACTGGGTCGTGGATCCGGCGGCAAAGGTAGCCGTGCGCGTATGGGCCATGGAGGTGCTGAAGTGTTGCCGCGGGCGGATCGGATGGGTGGACGAGAGCTGGTCGGATCTGGTGGAGATGCTGACGGTCGGCGCCTCGCCCGGAATCGAAAGCCGGATCCGCCGAAGCTGGCGGTAAAATGAGAGATCCCGCAGCCGGAATCGGTTGCGGGATCTCTTTTTTTGGTCCGGACCGGTTTTATTCCGGGAGCCGGCCAGAGCCCTCCGTGGCGGCAGATTCCGGGGCAGATTCCGGGACCGGAGCCTCGGAAGTCGACGTTGAAACCGCGGTGGCTTCCGCAGCCGCCGCAGTCTCCGAAATCCCGGCAGATGAATCTGAGACAGGGGCCTGAGTTTCCGAGACTCCAACAGCCGAAGTCCCAACAGCCGAAGTCCCAGCTGCCGAAGTCTCCGCGGTCGGAGTAGTCGAACCCGTGGTCGGGACTTCCGCAGCCGGAACGGCACTCTCCGACGGATGACGCTTGTCCGTGTCGCGTTCGGCCAGTTCGAGCGTGCGGGCCGAGTGTTTGCGTTTGGTCTGCAGACGGGCCTTCTCGCGCAGCTCCTCCCCGACGCGGATGATGTTCCGGTTCCCGGTGCAGAGCCGCTTGTAGGCGTCGTCGTAGGAGGCGCGGGCCTTGTCGAGCGCCGCTCCGACCCCCTCGAGCGATGCCGTGAAGGCCACCAGCTGCTCGTAGAGCTTCAGCCCGCAGTCGGCAATCTCGCGCGTGTTCTTGTCCTGATCGTTGTACTTCCAGAGGTCGGCCACGAGCTTCAGCAGCGCAAAGAGATTCGTCGGCGACGAGACGATCACCTTGCGGTCGTAGGCGTCGGACCAGATCTTCGGATCGCTCTGCAGTGCCGCCAGGAAGGCCGGTTCATTCGGCACGAACATGATGACGAAGTCGGGCGACCGGAGCAGCCGCTGGTACTCCTTGCGGCCGAGTTCGATGACGTGCTGGCGCACCGAGGCGACGTGGGCCGCCAGGAAACGGCGCCGCTCCTCGTCGCTCTGCGCCGAGGTGTAGTTGACGTAGGCCGTCAGCGAGACCTTCGAGTCGATGATGATGTGCTTGCCCTCGGGCAGGTGCAGCACCACGTCGGGCCGCAGGTTGCGCCCCTCGTCGTCCTTGAGGTTGTATTGCGTCTCGTAGTGGATCCCCTTCGAGAGCGACGAACTGTCGAGAATCGTCTCCAGCAGCATCTCGCCCCAGTCGCCCTGCACCTTCGAATTGCCCTTCAGCGCATCGGTCAGGTTGCGCGCATCGGCCGAGATGTGCTGGTTGAGCTCCATCAGGTGCTTGAGTTCGTTCTTCAGCTCGCCGCGCTGTTCGTTCTCGTGGGAGTAGATGTGCTCGACCCGCTCGCGGAAGGCGGTGATGTTCTCGCGGAAGGGGCGCAGCAGCTGGTCCATCGATTCGCGGTTGGTCTGTTTGAAGGCGCGGGTCTGTTCGCCCAGGATCTCCGTGGCCAGGTTCTTGAACTGCAGCCGGAAACGCTCCTCGAGCTGTTCGCGTTCGGCACGCTCCGTCTCGCGCTCGGCGGCCTGTTTCTGCCGCAGCGCGGCGATCTCGGCCTGGGCCGATGCGCGCAGCCCGGCCAGCGTGGTCTGGGTGCGGAGATGCTCCTCGCGCAGGGTGCGCAGTTCGTCGAGGGCCTCGTCGCGGCTGCGGCGGGTCTCGGTGTGAAGGCTCTGGAGGGCAGAGAGCTCCTCGCGGGCCGCGGCAAGCGACTCTTCGCCGGCCGCCAGATCGCCGTGCAGACGCTGGGTCTCGCGGCGCAGGGTCACTACGGCGGCGCCCAGTCCGCCGATGATGACAACAAGCAGAATAAACAACAGGGTATTCATCACGGACAAAGATAGCCCTTTTCTTCCGATTTTCTCCTCCCGGCGGCCGCTTCGTGCATCGGATCGGGGCGGATCCCGCTGCCGGATCGGGGCGGAGGGCGCGGCGGCGGAGTGCAAAAAATGGGTGTAAATCGGCTTTTTGCAGCCGACTTACCGTATCTTTTCGTATCTTTGTTCAAGGAATGGCCCCTTCGCGGCGGGTGCCGACGGCGCCGGCGGAGAACAAACCCCTGAGACTGAATTTCATGCAGCGTATCATTTCCCCTTCGATGCTCTCGGCCGACTTCGGCCACCTGGAGCGTGACACCCATATGATCGACCGCAGCGCGGCCCAGTGGATCCACATCGACGTGATGGACGGCGTCTTCGTCCCCAATATCTCGTTCGGATTCCCCGTGCTGAAGGCTATCCGCAAGGTCACGTCGAAGTTCCTCGACGTGCATCTGATGATTGTCGAGCCCGAAAAGTATGTCGAACGCTTCGCCGAGGCGGGCTCCGACCTGGTGACCTTCCACCTCGAGGCCACGAACGATCCGGCCGAATGTATCGAGCGGATCCGCCGCATGGGCGCCCGGGTCGGCATCTCGATCAAACCCGCCACGCCGGTCGAGGCGCTGCGCGAATGGCTTCCGAAGGTCGATCTGGTGCTGGTGATGAGCGTCGAACCGGGATTCGGCGGGCAGTCGTTCATCGAGGGGTCGATCGACAAGGTCCGCGAGCTGCGGGCAATGATCCGCGAACTGGGGCTCGAGACCCTCATCGAGGTCGACGGCGGCATCTCGGCCGGTAATGCCCGGGCGGTCTACGAGGCCGGGGCCGAGGCCGTGGTGGCCGGCAGTGCCGTCTTCCGGGCTGCGGATCCCGAGGCCGAAATCCGGCGCATCCTCGAGGCCTGAGGTCCGGACCGGGGAGGGAAAAAATCGACGGGAAACGCAAGACCGGAGGTCCGGTTCGCGGGGTAGTAGCCTTCGTATTTTTGCGGTCGGAGGTCCGGTCTTCGGGGCGAACTCCGTCGTATCCTTGAGGCTCCGAGGTCGGTCCGGAGGTGATGGCCTCCGTTGCATCCTCGGAGCCTGAGTCCTTGCCCGGCGGGCGAAAATCTGCGGAAAACGCGAGGTCGTGGGGCGGTGATGGTGGAATTTCCCCCAAAATCGCTACCTTTGCGGTGTTTTCCCGGAGGACGTGTGTCGCTCCGGATCACAGCTACCGCAATATGATTTCACTCGACAATCTGACAGTAAGTTACGGAGGGTGGACCCTCTTCGACAATATTTCGTTCCTGATCAACCCCAAGGACCGCATCGGCCTGGTCGGAAAGAACGGTGCCGGCAAGACCACGCTGCTGCGTATCATCACCGGCGAACAGCAGCCCACGTCGGGTGCCGTCACGATCAACGGCGAATGCACGATCGGCTACCTGCCCCAGACGATGCGCGTGGCCGATACCACGACGCTCGTCGAGGAGACCGCCAAGGCCTTCGACGAGGTGCTGCGCCTCGAGGCCGAAATCGAGGAACTCACCCGTCAGATCACCGAGCGCACCGACTACGAATCCCCCGAATACGAACAGCTGCTCCACCGACTCAACGACGCCCAGGACCGTTACCACATCCTCGGCGGCGAGACGCGCGATGCCGATATCGAGAAGACGCTGCTCGGTCTGGGATTCAAGCGCGAGGACTTCTCGCGTGCGACGAGCGAGTTTTCGGGCGGGTGGCGCATGCGTATCGAGCTGGCCAAACTGCTCCTGCGGCGGCCGTCGATCTTCCTGCTCGACGAGCCCACGAACCACCTCGACATCGAGTCGATCCAGTGGCTGGAGGAGTATCTGAAGAACTACAACGGGGCGGTGCTGCTCATTTCGCACGACCGCGCCTTCCTGGACAACGTCACCAACCGCACGATCGAACTCTCGCTGGGCAAGATCACCGATTACAAGGTTCCCTATTCGAAATACGTCGTGCTGCGGGCCGAGCGCCGCGCCCAGCAGCTGGCCGCCTACGAAAACCAGCAGCGGATGATCGAGAAGACCGAGGAGTTCATCGAGAAGTTCCGCTACAAGCCCACGAAGTCGAACCAGGTGCAGTCGCGCATCAAGCAGCTCGAACGCCTTGAACGGCTCGAGATCGAGGATGAGGATCTGGCGACGCTCAACATCAAGTTCCCGCCCGCACCGCGTTCGGGACAGATCGTGGCCGAGATCAACGAGGCCGGGATGTCGTTCGGTTCGAAGCATGTCTTCAGCGGGGCGAATTTCGTCATCGAGAAGGGTGACCGCATCGCCTTCGTGGGGCGCAACGGCGAGGGTAAGACCACCATGGCCCGCATGCTCGTGGGACAGCTGACCCCGACCGAAGGGTCGATCCGCATCGGCGCCAACGTCAACATCGGCTACTACGCCCAGAATCAGGACGATCTGATGGACGGCGAGTTCACGGTCTACGATACGCTGGACCGGGTGGCCGTGGGCGACGTCCGCACGCGGCTGCGCGACATCCTCGGGGCGTTCCTCTTCCGTGGCGAGGATATCGACAAGAAGGTCAAGGTCCTCTCGGGCGGCGAACGGGCCCGGCTGGCCATGGCCCGCATGATGCTCGAACCGCGCAACCTGCTGGTGCTGGACGAGCCGACGAACCACATGGACATGCGCTCGAAGGATATCCTGAAGAATGCCATCCTGAAGTACGACGGCACGGTGGTTGTCGTTTCGCACGACCGTGAGTTCCTCGACGGCATGGTGCAGAAGGTCTACGAGTTCCGCGACGGTGGCGTCAAGGAGTATCTGGGCGGCATCTACTACTTCCTCGAAAAGCGCAAGCTGGAGTCGCTGCAGGAGATCGAGCGGCGCGACACGCCGGCCAAGGGGAGCAAGACTGTGGCCAAGACGGCTCCGAAGGGGGCAACGGCCGGTTCGGCAGCCGCCGCGGCGAACGA
Source organism: uncultured Alistipes sp. (assembly GCA_938014215.1). Taxonomy (GTDB): domain Bacteria; phylum Bacteroidota; class Bacteroidia; order Bacteroidales; family Rikenellaceae; genus Alistipes. The sequence continues at coordinate 254,020 of CALLRW010000042.1, forward strand.
CGGAACGGAGAAATCCGCCGCCCTCTCCGGCAAGGCCTCCTACGAGCAGAAGAAGGAGCAGGAGAAGCTGCTGCGCAAGCTGCGCAAGACGGTCGAGACCATCGAGACGGAGCTGGGCAGTCTGGAGAAGCAGATTGCCGAATACGACGCGAAGTTCGCCGCGGCAACCGCCTACAACGAGGCCGACTACAAGGCCTACAACGACCTGAAGGCCCGTTACGACCACCAGATGCACGAGTGGGAGAAGGCCTCCTATGAACTGGAAATAACCGAAGAACAATACAATGGATAATCTGATTTTCGGGATCCGTCCCGTTGCCGAGGCCATCGAGGCCGGCCGCCAGATCGAAAAGCTCTACATCCGCAAGGGGGCCGAAGGGCCGCTGATGCAGGAGTTCCGCGACCTCTGCATCCGCCACCGCATCCGCTGGCAGGAGGTGCCCGTCGAGAAGCTCAACCGCCTCACGCGCGGCAACCATCAGGGCGTCGTGGCTCAGACCGCCGCCATCGAGTATGTCGAGTTGTCGGACATTCTCGAACGGGTGCCCGAGGATGAGACGCCGCTGGTGGTGGTCTTCGACGGGGTGACCGACGTGCGCAACTTCGGGGCCATCGCCCGTTCGGCCGAGTGTGCCGGGGCCCACGGCCTCATCACGCCGCTGAAGAACTCTGCACCGGTCAATGCCGAGGCGATCCGTTCGTCGGCCGGGGCCCTCACGACGATCCCGGTCTGCCGCGTGGGGTCGATTCGCAATACGCTCAAGCAGCTGCAGGCGGAGGGCTTCCAGGTGGTCGCCGCCACGGAGAAGAGCCGCAAGCTGCTCTACGATGCCGACTTCCGGCGTCCGACGGCCCTGGTGATGGGCGCCGAGGATACGGGCATCTCGAAAGAGGTGCTGAAACTCTGCGACGAACAGCTGGCCATTCCGCTGATCGGCCACATCGAGTCGCTCAACGTCTCGGCCGCGGCTGCCGTGATGCTCTTCGAGGTCGTGCGTCAGCGCATCGGCGACTGATCCGCCGGCGCCGGCCTCCTCTTCCCTTCTCTGATCAACCCTCTCCGCTGTCTTTCTTCACCGTTAAACCCTTTGAATCATTCTGCTTATGAAATGGAATCTCCGGGAACGAATGAGAGAACTCCGCGAGGGGTTCGTGACCACCGCGCGGCGCCACCCGATCGAACTGCTCCTGCTGCTGGCGCTGACCGTGACGCTGGTCGTCTGTCTGGAAAGCGGCAAGGAGCCCAACGGTCCGCGGCTGCTGGTGACGGGATGGGGCGCCCTGCTGCTGCTTGTCGTCAACCGGCTGGCCGGGCACAGCGTCTGGCGCCGTATCTACTGGGTGGCCTGGGTGCCGCTGGTGCCGCTCTTTTTCTGGCCGGGGCTGCCAGAATGGGTCGAATCGGCGCAGGCCATCATCACCTTTGCGCTCCTGACGCCGCTGGCCCTGCTGGCCTCGCGGCGGGCGGTGGCCAATGACCGCTTCGTGGCCGATGCCCTGGTCTATCTGCAGGCGGCGCTGCTGGCGATGCTCTTTGCCTATGTCGCCTACGGACTCTTTGAGGCGACGCTCTGGTCGGCGGCCTACATCTTCGGTTTCAGCGAGGCCCGTTGGGTCGTGCACCTCTCGACGGATCTCTTCTTCGTCGTCCAGTGCTTCGTTGTCCCGACTCTCTTCCTGATGATGATCGACCGCTGGACCGAAGCCCGCCTGGGCTCGTCGCGCGTGCTGGAGCTCCTCGTGAACTGGATCATCACGCCGGCTGTGGTCATCTATGCCGCTATCCTTTACCTCTATCTGCTGAAGATCCTCGTGACGTGGTCGCTGCCCGAGGGGGGCGTGGCCTATCTCGTCTTCGGATTCACGATGACGGCGCTTGCGGTCAAGGCGCTGCGGCTGCCCTTCGCCAGGCGGACGTTCGACTGGTTCTACGACCGATTCAGCCTCGTGGCGCTGCCGATCGTGGCGCTCTTCTGGGTCGGGGTGGCCCGCCGCGTCGGCGAGTACGGACTGACCGAACCGCGCATCTATCTGCTCGTCTGCGGAGCGGTGATGACGGCCTGCATCCTGCTCTTCCTCTCGCGCCGGACGGGTCGCTACCTCTGGGTCGTGCTCTTTGCGATGGCGGCCTTCGCTGCCGTGGCCTACATCCCGGCGCTGGATCCTTCGCGTGCCGCCCTGCGCTCGCAGTCGCTGCGGGCCGAACGGATTGCCGCCGGTCTGGGGCGGCTCGATGCCGACGGCCGCCTGTCGCTTGCGCCCGCCTCGCCGGCCGATACGGCCCGACGCGAGGAGTTCCGCCGGCTGTACGAGGCGCTGGAGTATGTCGAACGCGACAGCGCAACGTTCGCCCGCTTCGGTATCGGGACGTCGGCCGATCTGGCGGCGGTGCTTCCCGAGAAGTTGCGCGGTTATGTGCAGTATGGTTGGGAACCGTCTGTCGGCGGGGAGGTTGCGACGCGCTCCTCGATCGATATCAGCCTGCCCCACAATGCCGAAGTGGAGGTTGACGGCCGTTACTCGCGCTGTTATGTCAATCTGACCGTGTGGAACCCCGAAAGCTGCTCCTTCGAGGGCGATACGCTGCGCTTCCGCCTCGGAGCGGAGCGCCCCGTGCTGGAGATTTCGGTGCCGGAACTGCTCGAACGGCAGCTGGCCCGAAGCGGTTACGACCCCTCGTCGGGCGAGGAGCCGACCCGCCAACAGACGCTGCAGCTGCTGGACTACCGCGATGATCGCTGTCGGATCCTTTTCGACCAGATGGCAGTCGAGTTCCGCGATTCGGTCGATGTAATCACGGCCTTGTCGGTCCATTCCCTCTGGCTGCGATGATCGGGCGTTGTGGCAGGAAGAGAACCGGATCCGCGACGGGAGGTCGGGGATCTTCGGTCGTGCGCACGTCGCTGGTCGAGGTGCTCGAACATCCGCGGCTGGGCGAGGTGACACTGGCTCAGACACCGCGCGCCCGGCGGGTTTCGATCCGTGTCAAGGCGTCGGGTGACGTGCGGCTCTCGTTTCCCTTCGGGATATCGCAGCGTCGGGCGCTGGCCTTTCTCGAGGCGAAGGTCGAGTGGGTAGAGGCCGTCCGCGAACGGCTGGCCCGCAAGCAGGAGGCTCTGCCGCCGAAACTTCCGCCCGAGGAGCTCAAGGCCCGCATCGAGGAGCTGCGTCGTGCCGCCCGGGAGGACCTCCCGGCGCGCATCGCCCGCCTGTCGGCCGCGACGGGCCTCCGTTATGAGAAACTTTCGATCCGCGCCTCGCGCACGAAGTGGGGCAGCTGTTCGGGACGAAACCACATCTCGCTGAGTCTCTTCCTGATGGGGATTCCCGAGCACCTGCGCGATTTTGTCATCCTCCACGAACTCTGCCATACGGTCCACCACAATCATTCGCCACGGTTTCACGCGCTGCTCGACCGGCTGGTCGGCGGACGCGAAAAGGAGCTTATCGAGGCGCTGAAACGCTGCTCGATCCCCTGTTGAGCGGCAGAATGAAAACCGAAAGTCGGCAAAAAACCGGACCGCGCTCGGTTTTCTCGAATAAAATGCCTATATTAGTACGATTAAATCCAACCTTCATGAACAAAAACGGCGAAGAAACACTCCTGAGCCTCCCGGAACGCCATACTCGGATCCTGACACTGCTGCATCAGAACGGATCGATCTCCGTCGCACGGCTCTCCGAACTCTTCCGCGTCTCGGAGGTGACCATCCGCAAGGACCTCTCCTTCCTCGAACAGCAGAAAAAACTCTATCGTACGCACGGCAGTGCCATCCTGATCAGCCCGTATATCGGCGACCGTCATGTCGATGAGAAGGAGAAGCGAAACGTCGCCGAAAAGCGAGCCATCGGTATCGCCGCTGCCGGGTTGATCGACCGGGACGATTCGATCATCATCGCTTCGGGAACCACGATGGCCTTCCTGGCCCGCGAAATCAAACCCCGCGGACGACTGACGGTGATCACGTCGGCGGTTCCCGTGACACGGATCCTCTCGCAGGAGGAGGATATCGACGTCATCCAGCTCGGCGGTATCACCCGCAGCAGTTCGGTTTCGGTCGTCGGACCCTTTGCCGAGTCGATGCTGCGCAACTTCAACTGCAGCACGCTCTTTCTGGGGGTTGACGGTATCGATCCCGGCTTCGGACTGACAACAACCAATACGCTCGAGGCTTCGCTCAACCGGGCGATGATCGAGGCGGCGCAGAAGGTCGTGGTGCTGGCCGACAGCACAAAATTCGGCCGGCGGGGCTTCAGCAAGATCTGCGATCTGGAGTCCGTCGACCGGATCATCACCGATCGGGGCGTACAGTCGCTCTATCTCGACCGGCTGCGTGAATGCGGTACCGAGGTCACGCTCGTCGATGCCTGAATCCCGGAAGGGAGAGGTGATGCTGGCGGATGCCTGAGTTCGGAAAAGCGTTTGCCGGTGTCTGAACCCGCATAATAAAGCCCCGCAGAGGAGTCCCGTTCGGGAGTCTCTTCTGCGGGGCTTTTTCGATTGTTTATACCGCTGCGCGGCAGTCTGCGGGGCACTGACGGCCTGCCGGACGGCGCGCTATTTCTTCAGCAGCGCCTGCAGCTGCTCGGGGTAGTTCGTGGTGATATAGTCCACATTCTGGTCGATGAAATACTGCATGTCCTCTTCGGAATCCACCGTCCAGACGTTGACCTCCAGCCCGAGCTTGTGGGCCTGTTCGATCCATTCGGGATGGCGGCGCAGCACCTTGGCCGAATAGTCGATGCCGGCCAGCCCCAGCTTCTGGATGCTGCGCGGCGGCAGATCACCGTTCAGGTAGTAGATCTTCGTCTCGGGCAGCAGCTTCTTGAAGGCCAGGCAGGCGTTGATCGAGAAGGCGATGATGTCGGTCCGATCGAGCAGGTCGTGTTTGCGCAGCGCCTGGACGATCTTCTCGGCGGCAAGGTCTTCGCGGTTGAGGTCCGTGAGCGACTTCATCTCGAGGATCAGCCGGGTACGGGGCTTTGCCGCAACCAGCTTGAGATAGGCATCCAGTGTCGGGATGTTCTCGCCGTTGGACAGTACGATCGCCGTGATGAGGCTGGCCTTGTCGCGCTCCATGTCGATCGAGGTCCCTTTGAAAATGCGGTCGTGGTTGACAATCAGATGGTTGTCTGAAGTCAGCCAGACGTCGATTTCCGAACCGTAAACCCCTACGGAGTCGGCCTTGGTGAACGATGCCAGTGAATTCTGGGCCGATCCCGGAGCGGTCCAGTAGCCGCGGTGGGCAATGACCTTGGGCTGTGCGACGGCTGCACCCGCAGCGAGGAGCAGTGCTGCGGCCAGAATGATTTGTCTCTTCATATTGATGTTTGTTTAGGTGGTTTGATGCCTTGAAAGCAGAACAAAAATACGAAATATTTCCGGTTCTGCAAGCGCTATTTTGCTTTTGCGGGGGCGATATTCGCGACTTTGGCCTGTTCGTTGGGGGAGGATTTCCGGGGGCGGTTCCCGATGGGTGGAGGACACAATGATCCGATTTTGAGAAGATTTGATCCGAAAAAACTTCCGAAAAGACAAATTTTTGCGTATCTTCGTACAATTCGAACGACTTGAAACCACAAACTCAATAAGAACCATGAAAGAAAAAGTCAGCAAGAAATTCCACGAACTCTTCGGCGAAGGGGCCATCCTCTTCACCTCGCCCGGACGTATCAACCTCATCGGCGAACACACCGACTACAACGGAGGCTTTGTCTTCCCGGGAGCCGTCGACAAGGGGATCGTCGCCGCCATCCGGCTCAACGGTACGGACAAGGTCCGCGCCTATGCCTGCGATCTGGGCGAGCCGTCGGAGTTCGGTCTGCGCGAGGAGGACAAACCCGCCGAAAGCTGGGCCCATTATATCTTTGGAGTCTGCCGCGAGGTGCAGAAGCGCGGTGGCGTGATCGGCGGTTTCGACACGGTCTTCGCCGGTGACGTGCCCCTGGGTGCCGGCATGTCGTCGTCGGCCGCCCTGGAGTCGACCTTCGCCTTTGCACTCAACGACCTGTTCCACTGCGGAATCGACAAGTTCGAACTCGCCCGGATCGGGCAGTCCACCGAACACAACTACTGCGGCGTGAACTGCGGCATCATGGATCAGTTCGCCTCGGTCTTCGGCAAGAAGGGCAATCTGATCCGCCTCGACTGCCGTTCGATGGAGTATGCCTACTTCCCGTTCGATCCGAAGGGCTACCGGCTCGTGCTGGTCGACTCGCGCGTGAAACACGAACTTGTCGGCTCGCCCTACAACGACCGTCGCGCGTCGTGTGAGCGTGTTGCCCGGGTTCTCGGGCAGGAGTTCCTGCGCGGGGCGACGATGGAGCAGCTCGATGCCGTCAAGGATCGGATTTCGGAGGAGGATTACCGCCGTGCCCGCTATGTGATCGGCGAGGAGCGCCGCGTGCTCGACGTGTGCGATGCCCTGGAGCACGGTGACTACGAGACGGTCGGCAAGCGGATGTACGAGACCCACTGGGGACTCTCGAAGGATTACGAGGTTTCGTGCGAGGAGCTCGACATGCTGGTCGAGGTGGCTCAGGAGTGCGGCGTGACGGGTTCGCGCATCATGGGCGGCGGCTTCGGCGGCTGTACGATCAACCTGGTCAAGGACGAACTCTACGACCGTTTCATTGCGGAGGCCAAGGAGCGTTTCAACGCCCGCTACGGCCACGAACCGAAGATTTACGACGTGGTGATCTCTGACGGTTCGCGCCGCCTGGAGTAGCAGGAGCGGTCTTTGGCAGAAAGGCCGGGGTTCCGACAGGGTGTCGGAATTCCGGCCTTTTTTGACGGGTCGGAGGACCGATTTGCATGGAAAATAGCCCCGGAAGTGGTGAAAATGGCCGAAAATTTCTACCTTTGTTAAGAAAAGCCTACCTGAACGAGCATGAAACTCCTCCTTGCGCTCCTGTCGACCGTCGCCCTGCTGCTTGTCTGTGCAGCCCACGGGTTCAATGTCAGGGACTACCGTTTTCATTCGATGCCCGAGACCACCTATTACGGCGGAATCCACAGCATTGCCAAGGACAGCGTCGGCCGAATCTGGTTCAGCGGCTATGACGCCCTGTTCATGTACAACGGCAGTTCGTTCGAGCGGATGAACGAGGGTGTCTCGAGTCTTTCGCCCAGCTCCTACTGGATGTACGGTCAGGTCGTGACGGCCGGTACGTCACTTCCCGGGCCGCAAGAAACAGGCATTTGATGGAGAAATGTCCCTCGAATACCTGGAGAATTCCGTGGCACGGAGCTCCCGATTCAGAGCAGATGGCAGTTTCTGCGATTCTGATGCGGCAGCAGTCGATCCGGATTCCTGACGGTCTGCTCCGTCCGAAAGAGAATACACTGGTGGTCTTCGATCTAAAGAATGTCGATCCGACGACGGGGATGCACCTCTCGAATGAACCCGTATTTAACTGATTTACCATGAAGAAAACCCAACGAATGATCGCCTGCGGCATCGTGCTGGCCACGCTGGTCGCAACCGCCGCGCAGGGAGCGGAACGACATCCCCGCTACAAGGATGCCTCGTTGCCGATCGAAGAGCGTGTCGAGGATCTGCTCGGCCGCATGACGCTCGAGGAGAAGGTCCTCCAACTCAATCAGTACACCCTGGGCCGCAACGACAATGTCAACAACCAGGGAGATCCCGTCGCCGACATCCCCGCAGGAATCGGATCGCTGATCTATTTCGAAACCGATGCCGATCTGCGCAACCGGGTGCAGCACAAGGCGATGGAACAGTCGCGGCTGGGGATTCCCGTACTCTTTGCCTTCGATGTTATCCACGGTTTCCGCACGGTCTATCCCATTCCGCTGGCGCAGGCCTGCTCGTGGAATCCCGCGCTGGTGACCCGTGCCACCGGGGTTGCGGCCCGCGAAGCAAGCATGTGCGGCATCGACTGGACGTTTGCTCCGATGATCGACGTGGCCCGCGACGGCCGCTGGGGACGGGTCTCGGAGGGTTACGGCGAGGATCCCTATGCCAATGCCGTCTTCTGTGCCGCCTCGGTGAAGGGGTATCAGGGCGACGACCTCGTCGGCGAACACCGCGTGGCGGCCTGTCTGAAACACTATGTCGGTTACGGAGCCTCGGAGGGCGGCCGCGACTATGTCTATACCGAGATCTCGCGCCAGACGCTCTGGGATACCTATCTGGTCCCCTACAAGGCCGGAATTGAGGCCGGTGCCGCCACCGTCATGAGCAGTTTCAACGACATCAGCGGGGTTCCCGGATCGGCCAACCTCTATACGTTGACCGAAATCCTCAAGAATCGCTGGCATCACGACGGTTTTGTCGTCTCGGACTGGGGCGCCATCCAGCAGCTGCGTTCGCAGGGGGTTGCCGCGGATCGTCGCGAGGCGGCCTTGCTGGCATTCCGGGCGGGGCTCGAGATGGACATGATGAACCATTGCTACGACGCCCATCTGGCCGATCTGGTGCGTGATGGCGAGATCTCCGGGGAGCGTCTGGATGATGCGGTCCGGCGTGTCCTTCGGCTGAAGTTCCGTCTGGGGCTCTTCGAACACCCCTATACCGAAGAGTCGACGCCCGGGGAGCGTTTCCTGCGTGAGGAGGATCTCGCCGTAGCCGAGGAGCTGGCTGCCGAATCGATGGTGCTGCTCAAGAACGAAGGGGCGATCCTCCCGCTTGCGGACGTACGTCGGATTGCGGTCATCGGCCCCATGGCCAAGAGTCAGTTCCATCTGCTCGGAGCCTGGGCCGGCCACGGCATGGGCGAGGATGTCGAGAGCATCTACGACGGTCTGGAGCGTGAGTTCGGACGGCGTGCGGAGTTGAGCTATGCCGTCGGCAGCGGGTTTGACGGTGACGATACGACGGGTTTTGCCGAGGCGGTTCGTGTGGCTTCCGAGTCCGATGTCGTGGTGCTCTGTCTCGGTGAAAAGGCCAACTGGAGCGGCGAGAATGCCTCCCGTTCGACGCTGGCACTGCCCGCCGTGCAGGAGCAGCTGGCCCGCGAAGTGGCCGGATGCGGCAAACCGGTCGTGCTGTTGCTCACGAGCGGCCGCCCGCTGGAGATCAGCCGCCTCGAGCCGCTGAGCCGGGCCATTCTACAGGTTTGGCAGCCCGGAGTGCGTGGCGGTTCGCCGGCAGCCGGGATCCTCTCCGGGCGGATAAACCCCTCGGGACGTCTGGCCATTACCTTCCCCCGTTCGACCGGTCAGGTGCCGATCTACTACAACCATCGTCAGAGTGCCCGTCCCGATCAGGGCCGCTATCAGGATATCCCCTCGACGCCGCTCTACGAATTCGGCTACGGACTCAGCTATACGACCTATGCCTATGGTGAACCGATCGCTTCGGCAACGACCTTCCGTCGCGGTGAACGGGTCACGGTCGAGATCGACGTGACGAACGAAGGGCCGCGTGACGGGGCCGAGACCGTGATGTGGTTCATCACCGATCCCGTCTGCCGCATTTCGCGTCCGGTGAAGGAGCTGCGCCATTTCGAGAAGCGGATGCTGCGCAGCGGCGAGACCGGCCGGTTCCGTTTCGAGATCGATCCCGAACGCGATCTGGCCTTTGTCGACGATGAGGGACGCCCGATCCTTGAGGCGGGGGATTATTACGTGTCGGTCAAGGACAAACGCGTGAAGCTGACGCTTGTCGAGTAAATGCTGGGCCTCGGAGTGGTTTGCAGCCGGGCCGGGATTCGTCCCTGACCGGTTTTCGGAAACGGCTGCACCGGTCCGAACCGGCGGCCGTCCCTGCTCCTGCCCTGAAACAGAGACATCCCGACCCAAAAGGTCGGGATGTCTTTTGTTGTGGATGGTTGTAGAATCGGTGGTCAGTCGAGAATCTTCTGCAGCAGGATCTCATTCTGATAGCCTTCGGGGCTCCAGAGCCAGTCGCGTTTGGTGCCGACTTCGCGAAAACCCAACTCGCGGAACAGCATCCGGCTTGCCGTGTTTCCTTCGCCGATGCAGCACCACAACTGGTGCATCCGCAGCCGGTTGCGGGCATATTCGCAGAGCGTCTCCACTGCATCGCGGGCATATCCCAGCCGGCGGTCGCGCGGGTCGTAGATCAGGATTCCCAATCCGGCCCTTCCGTGCAGCGGATCGTATTCGAACAGATCCACCGTCCCGATCGTCCGGCAAGGAGCGGCCTCCCGTTTGCAGGTCACTCCGTCAGCCTCTTCACAAGTCCGTTCGCCGGGTTCTCCGTCAGCCCCATTGCAGGCCTCTCCGCCGGTTTCTCTGTCAGCCCCATTGCAGGCTTCTCTGCCAGCTTCTCCGTCAACCTCTCTGCAGGCCCCATTGCAGGCCTCTCCGCGTGTCTCCTTGCCTGCCTCTCCGTCAGTCTCTCCGTCAGTCTCTCCGCAGGCCCCTTCACTCGCCCCCGAGCTGGCCTTCTCTTCGGCCCCCCGGGTCTCGATCATCAGGCGCAGCTGACCGGTACGGAAGAGATCGCCGCCCTGCAGCTGCCGATCGATAAACCGTTCGATCTGTTCCCGTGAGAAGGGTTCGGTGGTGCCGCTGACGGCCCATACCGCAGGGTCGTTTTCCCACGCGTAGAGCACTTCGGCATCCTGCGGCTCGACGGCCCGCAGCCGGATCCGCCGCCCTTCGAGTGTCATCGCAGTCCGATCACCTTGTTGCGGATCAGCATCGTAACGCCCCAGGCGTTGGCGTTTTCGCTCATCTTCGAGAGGCGGAACTTCGTATCCTTGTAGACCAGGTTGAGCGAGTATTTGTTCGTGGCCGACTTCAGCGGCAGCATGATGTAGTCACCCGCAGCCGCCAGGTTGCCGCCGACGATCACCGTCTCGGGATTGAACGTGTTGATCAGGAACGCCACGGCCTTGCCGACCTTCTCGCCGGCCTCCTCGATCAGCTCGATTGAGAGGTTGTCGTCGTTCTTTGCGGCGTTGATGATGTCGTCGATGTGGATACTCTTCTGCTGGTCGTACTTCTCCTTGAGGATCGTGTTGACCCCCTTCTCGATCAGGTGGCACATCTTGTCCTCGATGGCGATACCCGAAACCTCGGTCTCCAGACAGCCCTTCTTGCCGCACGAGCAGATGATCTCGTTGTCGAAGAAGGGGATGTGGCCGAACTCGCCGGCGAAACCGCTCTTGCCGTAGTAGAGCTGGCCGTCGATGACGATACCGATGGCGACGCCGCGGCCCATGTGCAGATAAATCACGTTGCTCTCGTCCTTCGACTTGCCGCAGGTGTACTCGGCGTAGCAGCGGGCGCGGGTGTCGTTCTCGAGCAGCACGCGGATGCCGACCCGATCCTCGAGGATGTCGCGCAGCGACTGCTCGCTCGAGGTGAAGTATTTGTAGCTGCGGCCCGTGGCGGGGTTGACGCGGCCCGTCATGCAGACGCCCAGTCCGAGGATCTTGGCGCGGTCGATGCCGCAGTTGGCGATGAAGTTCTCGATGTTGGCGCAGATGCGTTCGATGCACTGCGGGCGGTCGATGAGTTCGAACGTGAAGTCGTTCTCCTCCTTGATGATATTGTTCTGGAGGTCGGTGATCAGGAACCGCATGTTGTCACGGCCGACATTCACTCCGGCGAAATAGATGGCCGAATTGGCCAGTCCGAAGATGTTGGGCCGGCGGCCTCCCGGAGTCTCGACCTTGCCCAGATCGGTGACGATGTTTTCGTCGACAAGTTCCTGAACCAGTTTGGTTATGGTCGGGACACTGATATGCAGTTCTTTGGTTAATTCGGAGAGGGTACATTCGCCGTTTACGGCCATGTGTGCGATGATGTTGCGCTTGATGATGCTGTTTTTGTGGGAAATGCCCTTCAGCGCTTCGTCTTCGTGTTTGTTGAAAAATTCGGTGAGTGATGTCATCCTTCCAGCCTGTTTTTTAAGTAACAGTGCAAATATAGCGACTTAAATTAAAAAATGCAATAACTTTTTAATAATTTTAATAAATTTTCCGGCCCGGCAGATACAATAAAAAATAACGACCTGACGGGCAGGTCGTTATTTTTCGTGCGGCGGAGGCTTGCTCCGCGATCCTTTACAGGGTCGATTTCGACTCGACGTGTGCGTTGGCGTCGACCTTGCGGATCAGTCCCTGGAGCACCGTGCCGGGGCCGAGTTCGGTGAACTCCGTCACGCCGTCGGCCAGCATGTTCTTGACGATGTAGGTCCAGCGTACGGGGGCCGTCAGCTGTGCGATCAGGTTGGCCTTGATGGCGGCGGGATCGGTATAGGGTTTGGCATCGACGTTCTGGTAGATCGGGCAGGTCGGGGTCTGGAACGGGGCCTCGTGGATGGCCTTTTCAAGCTCCTGCTTGGCGGGCTCCATCAGCGGTGAGTGGAAGGCTCCGCCGACGGGCAGACGCAGTGCGCGGCGTGCACCGGCAGCCTTGGCCTTTTCGCAGGCGGCCTCGACGGCCTCGACGGCACCCGAGATTACCAGCTGACCCGGGCAGTTGTAGTTGGCGGCAACGACCACACCGTCGGTCGATGCGCAGATCTCCTCGACGGTCTTGTCGTCGAGACCCAGGATGGCGGCCATCGTTCCGGGCTGCGCCTCGCAGGCGGCCTGCATGGCCATGGCACGTTTCGAGACGAGCTTCAGACCGTCCTCGAACGAGAGGGCTCCGGCAACCACCAGGGCCGAGAACTCACCCAGCGAGTGGCCGGCAACGGCATCGGGCTTTACGCCGAGGGCCTTGGCCATGATGACCGAGTGGAGGAAGACGGCCGGCTGCGTGACCTTCGTCTGCTTGAGCTGCTCGTCGGTTCCGGCGAACATGATGTCGGTGATGCGGAAACCGAGTATCTCGTTGGCTTTCTCGAAGAGTTCTTTTGCTTCGGGGACATTGTCGTAGAGGTCTTTACCCATCCCGACGGCCTGGGCACCCTGGCCCGGGAACACGTAAGCGTGCTTCATGATTTTCATGTTTTTTAGGTTTGCGGGGCAAAGATACGAATTTATTTTCTAACTTTGCACCGCTAAGGTTCACAAAGGATTCCGCAAAGCCCCGGCGGGTGGATGCAAATCCTTGGTGATGAAAAGGGAATGCCGTGAGAATCGGCAGCAGTTCCCGCTGCTGTAAGTTCCGTCTACGGCCGCAACACGCTCGAGCCACTGGTTTTGCAACTGGGAAGGCGTTGCGGCAGGAACAAGCCAGAAGACCTGCCTTGGCAACTTCCTCGGGGAAGAATCTTTTTTCGAGTGCATCTGCGGTGAACGGAGCATCGTAACCATCTGCGGCGATGTCGCATGTGGTCGTTTCTCGTCGTACGGGACGAGGGTGAAGAAGATTCGATCTCGGAGGGTTTCGGGACCGTTTTTTTATTTACATAACCAAAAACCTGTTCAACGTATGAAACGATTTTTCCTTACCCCGACCCTCGCATTGCTGACCGCCCTGGCGGTCGTAGGCTGCTCCGACGACAAGAAGGAGACGGTTGATCCGCGTGTTCCGGCCACGGAGGTGGTGCTCGACGTCACGGAGAAGGATCTTGCTCCGGGCGAGACGCTGCAGCTCAAGGCTGCTGCCAAACCCCTCGATACAACCGACAAGGTGGTCTGGAGCTCCGACAACGAGACGGTGGCCACGGTCTCGACCGAGGGACTCGTGAAGGCCGAGAGTGCCGGTCAGGCGACGATCAAGGCCTTGTGCGGATCGGTATCGGCCACGTGTGTCGTGCGGGTCGCCGAGCCCGAACCCGTCGCCGAGTATGACATCATCTCCTTCGAAACGGACGAGGGCATGAAGGATATCAACGGCGCCGAAGTCGCGCTGGGCGATGCCGAGGTGGTCGGAGGTTTTGCCGCCGGCACCTATCACGACATCTTCTGGGCCAAGCCCTATCTGGCCGATTACGGCCAGGAGGTCGAGTACATGGGCAAGACGGTCGATGTGCTGCTCTTCTCGACGGCGGACGGAAACGTCTGGTTCGGCTCCTACTACAGCGACGGTACGGGATGGGGCTCGCAGATGGACACCTGGGGCGGCTTCACCCTCTCGCGGAACTTCAATACGACGGCCGCGTCGTTCAACTACACCGACCAGTTCTCGGTCTACGCCTCGGAGGGGGCCAGTGCGAGCCGGACCTTTGCCGTGGCCTACTGCAACGGCATGATGGGCGGCACCTATGCCAATCCGACCATCGAGTTCGCCGTGACGCCCCGTCGGGTGGCCTATCTCTGCATGGCCCCCTCGACGATGCTTTATACCTATTATAAATACGATTCGTCGGCCGTCTCCGACCGCACGTTCGGCTACCGCATCACCGGCTCGCTCAAGGGCCAGGAGACCGGACAGGTCGACGTCATGCTGGTCAACATGAGTTCGGTGGCCGAGGGGTGGGTCAAGGCCGACCTCACCTCGCTGGGCGAAGTCGACAAACTCGTCTTCAAGCCCCAGGGGGTCAACCCGAACAAGGATTTCGATCCGGTCTACTTCTGCCTGGACGAGATCGCACTTGTCAAGTAACCTTTTCGGGGAGGCACGGCCTCCCCGAAAATAAACAATAAACGATTATGAAACACTTGCATCCCTTCCTCCTCGCTGCGCTCTGCGCAGCCGCACTCTCCGCCTGCTCGGACGACAAGAACGATAAACCTGCCGTTGAGTATGACGTGATCTCGTTCGAGAACTCCGAACACCTGGCCGATGCCAACGGTGCCGAAGTGTCGCTCGGCGACGTGACGATGAATCTCTACGGAATCGGCTCGTACACCTATTCCAACGTCTTCTGCGGCAAGGCGTATGCCTCGGGGGCCGATTTCGACGGCACGCTCTTCACGACGGCCGACGGTTCGATCCGCTTCGACTCCTACTACGCCGGTTCGTACGATACGTGGGGCGGCATCGCCCTGGCGGCCAGCCCCGATGCGACGGCTGCCGATGCGTCGCTCACGCAGCAGTTCTCGGTATGGGCCGCGTCGGGCGCCAACAACACGACGAACTATGCCGTCTGCTACGATTCGAACACCCCGTCCGAGGAGTGGCCCGAGTACATGTCCAAGTCGGGTTATCCGACCATCCGCTTCTCGAAGCCCCGTGTGGTCGACCACCTCTACCTGGCCAACTCGACCTATACCTGCAACTCCTTCACGGGGGCGATGGACGACCTTTTCGAGGTGAAGATCACCGGTCTGAAGAGCGGAGCCGAGGTCGGCTCGACAACCGTGACGCTCATCTCCGGGACGACGCGGCTCGAGGGCTGGCAGCGTGTCGATCTGGCCACGTTCGGCGCGGTGGATCAGCTGACCTTCAAGGTGACGGGTATCGACGTGATGACCGATCCGACCTACTTCTGCCTCGACGAGATCGCACTCGTGCGCCAATAGCGGCCGGAGCCATCGACAAACAAAATCCCCGCAAGGACATTCGAGCCTTGCGGGGATTTTTCGTGGGATGGTACGCTCCGAGGTGGAGATACACTCCGGGGCGGTCCGCTCCTTCTATTTCGAGATGAGGTTGTCCTTCTCGATATCCTTGAAGTAGCGGTAGGTGGCTACGCGTAGCTCCTCGGCGGCGGGGTCGTCGCAGACCAGAATGCCGTTCGGGTGAACCTGCAGGGCCGAGATCGTCCACTGATGGTTGTAGGCTCCCTCGACACCGTGACGCACGGCGCGGGCCTTCTTGTGTCCCGTAGCCAGAATCAGCACCTTTTTGGCCGAGAGGACCGTGCCGACACCGACCGTCAGGGCCGTCTTCGGAACCAGCGAGATGTCACCGCCGAAGAAGCGCGAGTTCACCTGGATCGTATCCTGCGTGAGCGTCTTCAGCCGCGTGCGGGAGTTGAGCGACGAGAAGGGCTCGTTGAAGGCGATATGGCCGTCTTCGCCCACGCCGCCCATGAAGAGGTCGATGCCGCCGGCCTCGACGATGCGGGCCTCGTAGTCGGCACACTCCTTGACCAGATCCTCGGCATTGCCGTTCAGAATGTTGACATTCTCGGGCTTGATGTCGATGTGCTTGAAGAAGTTGTTCCACATGAACGAGTGGTAGCTTTCGGGGTGCTCCTCGGGCAGTCCGACGTATTCATCCATGTTGAACGTGATGACGTTCTTGAACGACACCTCGCCGGTCTTGTGGCGGCGGATCAGCTCCTTGTAGGTCTCCAGCGGGGTCGAGCCCGTCGGGAGTCCCAGCACGAAGGGCGACTTGGTTACCTGCTCCTTGGCCTTGATCTGCGAGATGATGTAGTTGGCGGCCCACTGGGCTACCTGCTGCGGGGTATTTTCAATAATCAGACGCATGTCGTAACGTTTTTGTTGGTTTCTTAGAACATTCTTACAAAGACCTCGATAGCCTGATATTCGGCCATGCCGAGCTGGTCGTAGAGGCGGGCCGTATTCTGGGTCCGCTCCTCGGCGCGCTGCCAGAACTCGCGCGGGTCATCACCCGGGAAGGGCATGATATCCTTCTGCGAGAGGTGGCGGTAGATGGCGTGGCGCTTCATGATCAGTTCGTCGGGCGACAGGGGCACGGCCATGTCGACCATGCCGAGATCCCACTCCATCCAGGCTCCGCGGTAGAGCCACAGGTGGCACTCCTTCATCCAGTCGTCGTCCTTGACCACCTCCAGGGCGCCCAGTACGGCCTCCATGCAGGTGCGGTGCGTACCGTGGGGATCGGCCAGGTCGCCGGCGGCGTAGATCTGGTGGGGCTTGATCCGACGCAGCAGGTCGACGATGATGTTGATATCCTTCTCGGTTAACTGACCCTTCTTGATACCGCCCGTCTCGTAGAAGGGCAGGTTGAGGAAGTGGGCGTTGGTATCGGGGTTCAGACCGAACGAGCGCACGGCGGCCCGTGCCTCGGCGCGGCGGATCGAACCCTTCAGGTTGAGCAGTTCGCGCGGTTCGGGTTCGCCCTTCTTCTTGCCGGCGATGATCCGCTTCACCTCGTCGACATGGTCGCCGTAGCCCAGTTCGCGGGCGGTGTCGATGTTCTGCAGCACGACGTCGTCGTGGACGGCCACGTTGCCCGAGGTTTCGTAGGCGACATGTACGTCGTGGCCCTGCTGGACGAGGCGGATGAAGGTGCCGCCCATCGAGATGACGTCATCGTCGGGGTGGGGCGAGAAGATGACCACCCGCTTGGGGAAGGGTTTCGACGAGACGGGGCGTGTCGAGTCGTCGGCATTGGGTTTGCCGCCCGGCCAGCCCGAGATGGTGTGCTGCAGGTCGTTGAAGACGTCGATGTTGATCTGGTCGAACGTGCGGCCCTGTTCGAGCAGTTCGCCCAGCGAGTTCTCGATGTAGTCCTTGTAGGTGAGCTTCAGGATCGGCTTCTTCACCACGCCGCAGAGCCATACGACGGCCTTGCGGACGAATTTCGGGGTCCATTCGCAGGGGCCGACCATCCAAGGGGTCTGCTCGCGCGTCAGCAGCTGGGCGGCGTTTTCGTCGATCACCACCTCGATGTTGGGGTGAGCCTGCAGATAGGAGGCCGGAACCATCTCGGAGATTTCGCCCTCGACGACCTTCTGGATGATGCGGGCCTTCTCCTCGCCCCAGGCCATGAGGATGATGCGGTCGGCGCGCATGATGGTGTCGATACCCATCGTGATGGCCATCTTGGGGGTGTTTTCGAGTCCGTAGAACGAGCTCGACTGGATCTTGCGGGTGTTGTAGGTCAGCTGTACCAGACGCGTGCGCGAACGCGAGTAGGAGCCCGGTTCGTTGAAGCCGATCTGGCCGTCCTCGCCCACGCCGATGATCATCAGGTCGATGTTTCGCACGGCCAGGTCATACGAGGCGCAGTACTCCGAGACGCGGTTTTCGGGAACCGTACCGTCGGGAATGTGGACATTCTCGGGCAGGATGTCGATGTGGTTGAGGAAGTCCTCGTGGATGCGGTAGTTGCGGCTCTGCTGCTCGGTCGACTTGATGGGGTAGAACTCGTCGAGGCTGTAGACGGCGACGTTGCGGAAGCTGACCTGACCCTCCTCGTGGCGCTTGACCAGCTCGCGGTAGAGGCCCAGCGGGGTGCGGCCGGTCGTCAGTCCCAGCACGAAGGGCTGCGCCTCTTCGTAGACTTCGTTCGACGAGTGGATCTCGTTGTAGGTACGGATGGCCTTGACGATCATGTCGGCCACGTACTGTACACCGTTGTACTCGTTTTCGTAGACACGCGTGTGGATCTTCTCATAGCGGTGGATGATGTCACGCGGTGCCGATTCGGCGATCAGACCGCCGTCTTTCGGCAAAGAATACTTGTTGTTCATATCTTTTTGTAGATTGCGTTTATTCGTTTCCATTTCGGGTTCTCCTTCTCTCTTTTTCGTACTCACTTTTTTGTTTTATCTTTCTGTCTCTCTTAATCTTCCACTCTCATTCTCCTTACTTCTCCTCCCTTATTCTCCACTCCTTCTTCCTTAACCTCTCTTCAACCTCTCTTCCTCTTCTTTCTCTTCTTCCTTCTCTCTCTTCTCTCTCCCCCCCCCTTCGTCAGCACTCGAAGTCAACGGGTTCGAAGAATTCCGGCCGATGGAAATCGGGCTTTTCCGAGATGATCGGCCTCCACGAGAGGAAGTGCGGATGGGAGAGCCGGTCGCCGCACTTGTAGAGGTTCACGCGGGCCTTCACGCCGCTCCAGTCCTCGATCCGGTGGCGGAACAGCGCCCGGGGCGGGATGGCCAGCGTCACCGACCAGCGGTTGTTGCCCTCGATCTCCTCGAAGGGCTCGCCGAAGGGGTAGGTCGTTTGGCGGATGACGTCGTCGATTATCTCCTGCGAGGCGTGGACGGCGTCGGCATGCGTATGGCGGAATCCAAGCAGCATGCGGCCGATGCAGGTGGTCTCGAAGTTGTAGTATCCGGTTTCGTCGCCGACGGCGAGGAAGAACTCCACGCAGGAGTCGGTCCAGACCTCGCCGTTGTCCGCCGTAACACGTGCAGCGGTGTAGTTTTCGGCCACGTCGAAGCGGATTATCAGCCGGTCGCCCGTGTGGAACATCCGGAAGCGTACCTCCGGAGCATAGGGGTAGCCGGCCGGCCAGTTGCAGCAGGCAATCGGATGGGACTCGACCCGGGCAAAGGCCTCGTCGACGGCGGCCCGGTCTGCGGGGTTCACCCCGTTTATCTTGCGGATTTTCATACTCTATTTCTTATAGCGGTCTACGGTTTCGTGCACGGCTGCACACATGGCGGGGTATTGCTCCTCCATGCTCTGCAGCAGGCGGTACTGGGCGCGGGTACGCACGAGGTTATGGTCCGGGTATTTGATTTTGTAGTAGCGGTCGCCGTCGATGTAGTCCATCAGGAAGCGCAGCACCTGTTCGTAGGTGATGTATCGGGCCGAGAAGGCCAGATGGTCGATCTCCGCCGGAACGAGCTCCCGGGCCCGCTGCGAGAGATACCCTTCGGTGTAGGCACGGAACATCTCGAGCGACATCCCGACGCGAGCCAGGTCGCGGTCATCCTCGTCGCCCGTATTGGCATAGGAGCGGATGGCGTCGCCGAAGTCGTTGAGCGACGTGGCGTTCATCACCGTATCGAGGTCGATGACGCAGAGTACGCGTCCCTGACGGTCGAAGAGGATGTTGTTGATTTTCGTATCGTTGTGCGTGACGCGCGTGGGGATCGTCCCCGCCTCGACCAGCTGCCAGAAGCCGAGCATCTCCTCCCGCCGCGCCTCGATCCAGTCGATCTCCTCCGCGAGGCTCTTCACGCGGCCGGCGGCATCGCCGCGCAGCGCCTCGTCCCACTGGCGGAACCGGAAGCGGATGTTGTGGAATCCCGGGATGGTCTCCGCAAGGGGCTCCGTGAAGTCGGAGAGCTGTGACTGGAATTTGCCGATACCATCGCCGCCCATGCGGGCCAGCTCCGGGGAGTCGGCCTTGTTGTAGGCCACCGTATCGGCGATGAAGACCGTCACGGCCCAGTATTCGCCCCGTTCATCCCGGTAGCAGAGAGCTCCGTCGCGGGTCGGGACGACGGTCATCGCTTCGCGCAGCGGATCGCCCCCTTCGGCCGCGACCCGCCGGCGGATATGGTCGCTGACCTTGCGGATGTTCTCCATCATGGCCGGAATATCGGGGAAGATGTTGCGGTTCTTGCGCTGGAGAATGTAGTCCGGGGCCGCGCCTTCGGTTCGGATGAGGAAGGTGTCGTTGATGAATCCGTCGCCCAGCGAGTCGATCGAGGCGATACGGCCGTCGAGCGCGAACTGCGACGCAATATGCAGTAGTTGTTCCTTCATGCGGTGAAGTCGGTTTCGGTTTTCAGGTTTACGGCGGTTTTCAGGCTTTGTTGCACTCCCAAAGGTATTAAAAATAACGCACAAATGCAACCCGAAAGTATGAAAAAGCCCGCTTTTCCTTTTGGGGAAAGCGGGCTTTGGCGTTCATTTCGAATCCGTTCGAACGGATTGCGTGTCGGAGAATGGCGTCGGGTTGGATTTGCCATTCATCGTCGTTGTCAGGCGATCCAGCTCGTCAGCAGCTTCATCTTTCCTTCGGGCGTGAAGCGCAGCGTGCGGGTCGTGGCCGGCAGCAGCACGGTCTCGCCCTGATGAACGGCGATCGACTCGCCGCGGTCGTCGGTCAGCGTGCCGTGTCCCTCGAGGCACATCACCACCACGAACGTATCGAGCTTCGAGAGGTCGAGCGTCTGCTCGCGGGTCAGGTCGAAGAGCGACGTGGTGAAGTAGGGGCACGAAACCAGTTCGACACGCGTGTCGCGGGCCGGCGTGTAGTGCGTGCGGTAGTCGGGCAGCACGGTGTAGTCGATGGCGCCTTTGGCCTGTTCGGTGTGGAGTTCGCGGGGTTTGCCGTCGGCTCCCACACGGCCGTAGTCGTAGATGCGGTAGGTGATGTTCGACGTCTGCTGGATCTCGGCGATGAACGATCCGGCGCCGATGGCGTGTACGCGGCCGGCAGGCAGGAAGAAGACATCGCCCGGACGGATCGCATAGTCGGCCAGGATATCCGTGATGGTGTTGTTGTTGACGCTGGCCTCATACTCCTCGGGGGTCACCTGCTTCGAGAAGCCCGAGCGCAGATGGGCGCCCTCGTCCGTAGCTACGACATACCACATTTCGGTCTTGCCCTTCGAGTGGTGGCGCTCCCAGGCGAGCTGGTCGTTCGGGTGTACCTGGATCGAGAGGTCCTGGCGGGCGTCGATGAACTTGATCAGCAGCGGGAATTCGTTGCCGAAACGCTCGTAGTTGGCCTTGCCGAGCAGGCTGGCGCCGTGACGGGCCAGCAGGTCGGGGAGCTTCGTACCGGCTTCGGGGCCGTTTGCGACGACGGACTCGTTGCCCTCGACGCCCGAGAGTTCCCAGCTCTCGCCGATGTTGTGCTGATCGGTTTCGATCTGCTTGTAGGGGGCGATCTTCTCGCCGCCCCAGATCAGGGATTTCAGAATCGGTTGAAACTTATACATGACGTTATGCGCTTTGTGCATCCAGTTGACTCAGTGCGAAGGCGTAGGCACCGACCGAGATGGCCTTGCTGGCGCCCAGTTTGGAGATCATCACGCCGACGCGTTTCTGCGGATCGTAGACCACATAGCGGTCCGTGCCGTAGACCTTGAGCGTGCGCTGGTCGCCGCGGGCGAACTCGAGGAATTCGGCCTCGTCGTCCAGGTCGTAGACCTTCATCTGTACGCGGTTGAGCTCGTTGCCGTTCATCTGGTGGATCTTCGAGCGCAGTTCGCGCAGCAGGCTCGGCATGATCCACTTGCGGGCTGCGGTGATGCCGCCGCCGATGACGATCAGGCCGTCGATCAGCGTCACGGCCGTAGCCATGGCGTCGCCGGCCACCTCGCCGAATTCGGCGAAGGTCTTGCGGGCGGCCTCCATGTCGCCCGGGCGGGTTCCGTCGGCGATTTCACAGATATCCTTGGGTTCCAGACCGTGGTCGGGGTTGCCGGTCAGTTCGCCGTAGACGCGCTTGATGGCCCGCACGGCGACGCCGTCCTCGACGATGATGTCGGGGAACTTCTTGTGGCGCAGGCAGAAGGTCTCGACGCAGGAGTTGTCGCCGCGGTTGAGGCGGTTGTCGACGACGATGCCGATGCCGAATCCCGTGCCGAAGGTATAACCCAGCAGGTTCTTGTAGCGTTTGGGGCTGTGGAGGGCCTCCAGACGGGCGTTGATTTCGGGCAGGGCGCCGCCAAGGGCCTCACCGTAGGCGAACAGGTCGCCGTCGTTGTTGATGAAGACCGGGATGCCGAACGTTGCCTCGAGGAACGGCCCGAGGGCCACGCCGTCGCGGAACGAGGGGAAGTTGGGCAGATAGCCGCCGATGATGCCGTTGGGGTAGTCGGCCGGGCCGGGGAAGGCGAAGCTGATGGCTACGGGTTTCTCGGGGAGTCGGGCGATGACCTGACGGAAGCCGTCGACCATCGTGGCGAGGCACTCGTCGAGGTTGGCGGCGTGCGAGGGCATGGTGATGGGGTCGACGATGAATTGGTTGGCCTGCATGGCACCGAAGACGAAGTTCGTGCCGCCGGCGTCGAGGGTGATGACCACCCGGTTGTCGTGACTGTACATATCAGAATTTGGTTAGATTCTTCAAGGTTTTCGTTCGACAAAGGTAGGAAATTTTGCGGGCTCCGCCAAGTCTGCGGGCCGCGATCGGAAGAAAAAGCCCGAATCCCGCCCAGGGGGGCTTCTCTGCGGGGTCTCCGGCTGCGGAGCGGCGTCTTTTCCGGCGGATCGGGGCCGGAAGGGCGGGGGATGGGCCGGATGGACGGGGCGGGTTGCGTGCCGGGGCGGAACGGCTGACTCCCGGAGTGGAGGCGCTTCGGGCGGTGATCCGTGTAAAAGTTACGGCCCGCAGGGTGAACAACCTGCCCGGAAAATCGGTATCTTTGCGCCCGTTAACGATCCCAAGCAAAGAACCGAAACGATGGATATTACGAAAATCAACAAGGTCGAGATCCGCAACCTCCAGCGCGAGGACTACGATCAGCTGGCCTCCTCCTTCACGCGCGTCTATGCCGACGGCAGCGATGTCTTCTGGACCCCGGCCCAGATCGACAAACTCATCCGCATCTTCCCTGAGGGGCAGATCGTCGTGGTGGTCGACGACAAGATCGTCGGCTGCGCCCTCTCGATCATCGTCAACTACGACCTGGTCAAGGGTGACCACACCTACGCCCAGGTGACCGGCAACGAGACCTTCGACACCCACACCCGCAAGGGCAACATCCTCTACGGCATCGAGGTCTTCATCCACCCCGACTACCGCGGCCTGCGCCTCGGCCGACGCATGTACGAATACCGCAAGGAGCTCTGCGAGAAGCTCAATCTGAAGGCGATCATGTTTGGCGGCCGCCTGCCCAACTACCACAAGTATGCCGACCGCATGCGCCCGAAGGAGTATATCGACAAGGTCCGCAAGCGCGAGATCTACGATCCGGTGCTGCTGTTCCAGCTGTCGAACGACTTCCACGTGCGCAAGGTCATGCGCAACTACCTGCCCAACGACGAGGAGTCGCGCCACTTCGCCTGCCTGCTGCAGTGGGACAACATCTACTATCAGGCTCCGACCGAGGAGTATGTCCAGCCCAAGACTACCGTGCGGGTGGGGCTCGTGCAGTGGCAGATGCGCACCTACACGACGCTGGACGACCTCTTCGAGCAGGTCGAGTTCTTCGTCGATTCGGTGAGCCGCTACCAGAGCGACTTCGTCCTCTTCCCCGAGTACTTCAACGCCCCGCTCATGGCGCGCTTCAACGACGCCGGCGAATCGCAGGCCATCCGCGGGCTGGCCGGCTATACGGACGACATCCGCGAACGCTTCGTCGGGCTGGCCATCAAGTACAACATCAACATCATCACGGGCAGCATGCCCTACGTGCGTGAGGACGGTCTGCTGTACAACGTGGGCTTCCTCTGCCGCCGCGACGGCAGCTACGAGATGTACGAGAAGCTGCACGTCACGCCCGACGAGATGAAGTGCTGGGGGCTGAGCGGCGGCCGGGCGATCCGCACCTTCGAGACCGACTGCGCGCGCATCGGCGTGCTGATCTGCTACGACGTGGAGTTCCCCGAGCTGTCGCGCATCATGGCCGACGAGGGGATGCAGATCCTCTTCGTGCCCTTCCTGACCGATACGCAGAATGCCTATTCGCGGGTGCGCGTGTGTGCTCAGGCCCGCGCCATCGAGAACGAGTGTTTCGTGGCGATTGCGGGCAGTGTGGGCAACCTGCCGCGCGTCCACAACATGGATATTCAGTATGCGCAGTCGGGCGTCTTCACGCCGTGCGATTTTGCCTTCCCGACGGACGGACGCCGCGCCGAGGCAACCCCCAATACGGAGATGATCCTCATCTCGGATGTCGATCTCGATCTGCTGAACGAGCTGCACACCTACGGCAGCGTGCGCAACCTGAAGGATCGGCGTCATGATTTGTACGAACTGCGGGTCCGCAACAAGCAGTAGCGGACTATTGCCTGGCAGCGAGCTGTTTAGCCGCTGAGTCCGGGCCGGATTGGCGGAAAGGGAGCCGGGGTGC
>CALLRW010000043.1 GCA_938014215.1 uncultured Alistipes sp.
CCGCTGCTGTCTATTCTGGAGCCCATCGCCAGCGTGCTCGGCACGATCGTCGGCTGGGTATCGAAAATTGTCAGCTTCGGCTCCGGCGTCATTTCCAAGATCGCCGGCCTGTTCGGAGGTGGGGGCGGCGGCAGCGCGTCCGTCTCTGGCTATGCGACCGGCGGCTTCACAAGAGGCCCGTCCATCGCTGGCGAGGATCCGCGCTACCCGACCGAGGCGGTCATCAGCTTCAACCCTGCATACCGCTCGCAAAACCTGTCCTACTGGGCCGAGGCGGGCCGGATGCTCGGGGCATCTGACGGCGAAAGCGACTACGAGCTGCTCAGCGGCGGCTCCGGCACCGCTGTGGTCTACGACCTGAGCGGGCTGTCCTTCTCCCCACAGATCAAGATCGATGGCGACACCGACGAGGACGCCCTGATCCGAAAGCTCCGCGACCTCGAGCCGGAGTTCATCGACTTCATCCTCGAGGCACTCAGCAGAAGGGAGGGCGGCGCCTATGTCACAGCAGACAGTCGGCTTTATTGATTATGTAGCGCAGGGCGGCGACACCTTCGACAGCATCGCGCTCGTCGCCTATAACGAGGAGCGCATGGCGAGCACTATCATCGAGGCCAACCCCGACCTCAGCGACGTGCTGATCTTCGAGGGCGGCGAGGCTGTGCGGATCCCGATCGTCGAGACCGTGGAGACGCCGGAGACCCTGCCGCCGTGGAGGAGGTGACGCCGTGAAGATCCTATACGAAGGCGTCGACATCTACCCGGACATCAGCGTCCACCGCTGCTATCACGATATGTACGCCGAAAAGCAGAGCGACGAGCTGCTGCTCAAGCTCAACGACACCCGCGAGCTGTGGGACTCGTGGAACCCCAAGAAGGGCGACACCATCGCCATCGAGGACGGCGCTGCCAAGACGGGCAAAATGTTCGTCGAGAGCGTCGTCCCCGAGTCCGGCATCATCACCCTGCGGGCCTATTCCGTCCCGCAGTCTGCGAAGGATAAGCGGAGCAAATCGTGGGAAAAGGTCAAGTTCCTGCAACTGGCCCAAGAGATCGCCGGCCGCCACGGCCTGACACTCGAGACCTACGGGATCACAGACCAGACCTACGACTACGTCGAGCAGAACAACCTCGCAGACTTCGCATTTTTTCAAAACCGCTGCACCCTCGAGGGCGCGGCGTTTCTGGTGTATGACTGCAAGCTGGTCGTCTACGACGAGGCGTATATGGAGAGCCAGCAGCCCGTCGACACCATCACCATCACCCCGGCCAATGACTTCGAGTACCGCGACGAGGGCACCAACGCCTACGGCTCGGCACCTTCGCAGCCCCGAGCGGCGGCGACAAGGTGCTGCGCCGGATCCTGCCCTTCCGCATGACCGACCAGAGCGAGGCCGACCGCTTCGCCAAGGGCCTCCTCCGGGACGCCAACAAGAACGCGACCGTCGGCACCCTCTGGACGGGCTCGCTGCTGCGAGACTATGCGGCGGGCTCTGTGGTCACGCTGGCGACCGAGGGCGTTAAGTCGTGGGACGGCACGGCCTTCATCAGCCGGATCCGGCACGACTACGTCAAGACGCGGAGCAAGCTATACCTCCGCAAGCCACTGGAGGGATATTGATGAACAGCAACAACCAAATGATCCAGAAGGGCAAGATCTCCAGCGTGGAGGGAAAGGCCGACAGGAACGGCGACAAAACCACGGCCAGAGTGCTCCCGAGCACCGCCGACAGCATGGTCACGCGGCCGCTGACGATCCCGTGGTATCTGCGCGGGGAGATGGGAAACCTGACCCCCGGCACAGAAGTCGCCTATGCTATGTTCGAGGACGGCACCGGCATCATCCTCTCCCGCATGGACGGAGAGTGGGACGGCATCGTCCCGGGCGACATCACTGTCAAGAAGGGCGCGCTCACGATGCAGGACAAGGGCATCAGCGTCCCGTCGGCAGACGTGACCGCCACGGGCATCAG
>CALLRW010000044.1 GCA_938014215.1 uncultured Alistipes sp.
ATAAGAAATCCTATCTGAGGCCGGTGCCGCGGATCGACCTGGATCGGGAATTATTCCCCGAGTGAAGACTATAACACAAAAATAAGATCCACACGCCGCGGCGTGTGGATCTGAAAACAAGAATTGTTATATTTGCATATCTGAAGAATCTGAAGGCTCCTTCCCAGACACACTTTTTGAAACACTACCGGCTTCTTAAGCCGGTTAAGCCGGTTAAGCCGGGGTTAGCGGGCGATGCGGCCGTTGACCGAACCGCGGGCCAACTGGGCGGTCTCTTCGGCCGAGAACTGGCTGTAGTCGCCCGGAACGGTATTTTTGATGGCGCAGGCGGCCGTGCCGAAGTCCAGTGCAAACTGCATGTCCCCGGCATGCTCGGCCAGACCGTAGATCAATCCCCCGACAAAGGCGTCGCCGACACCCACGCAGTCGACCACATGATCGATGTCGTAGACACGCGACGAGTAGAGCCGATCGTCCGTGTAGAGCGTTCCGGAGATCAGATGGTGGTTGGCGCTCAGTACGTTGCGAAGCCCGAAGACGATGGCCCGGCATCGCGGGAACCGTTGGGCCACCTGACGCGAAGCCGCTTCGTAACCCGCCGTATCGGGCTCATAGGCGGCGTCCCGGGCGTCGAAACGCGGCATGTCGATCCCGAGCACGGTTTCGTATTCGTCGTCCGTGCCGAAGAAGACATCGCACTGCTCCATGAGCGGTGGCAGCACCTCCTGCGGCTGTTTGCCGTATTTCCAGAGATTCTTGCGGTAGTTGATGTCGCACGAGACGGTCAGTCTGGCCTTGCGGGCGGCGGCGATGGCTTCGGCGCAGACCTCGGCCGTCGAGGCGCTGACGGCCGCCGAGATGCCCGACCAGTGGAACCAACAGGCATCCTCGAAGAGCTTGGCCCAGTCGATCATCCCCGGTCGCAGCGAGTCGAACGACGAGTCGGCGCGGTCGTAAACCACCTGCGACGAACGCATCGCCACGGCCTCCTCCATGTAGTAGAGTCCCAGGCGACGTCCCTGACGCACGATGTGGTCCGTCCCGACGCCGTAGCTGCGCAGGTCGTCGATGCAGGCATCGGCAATGCGGTTGTCGGGCACGCAGGTGACAAATTCGCTCCGAAGGCCGTAGTTGGCCAGCGACACGGCCACATTGGCCTCGCTGCCGCCGTAGCTGGCTCGGAAGAGTTTCGTCTGGTTGAACCGGAGATGGTCGGGCGGCGTCAGCCGCAGCATGATCTCTCCGAAGGTAACGATTTTTTTCGTGTTCATTTCATTTGCAACTAATCACCCGCAAAGATAGGGAAAAACTGCCGGTTTTGTCGTTTTTTCTTCTCCGGCGGTCGGAAACGGAACACCCCGGAAGGAAATCGATCCTCCCGGGGTGTCGGTTTTGAGCGATCCGGCGCGACCGCCGGATTCTCCTGTGGGGTTTATTTGACGACGGTCACGCGCAGCGGCTGTGTGGCGGCGGCTTCGGCACCGTTGATCTCGTCGATCCACTCGTCCATCTCCTCGATGCCGCCCTGGCTCCAGCCCGAACCGGCATAGTAGGTGAGTGTCTCACCCGGCTTGACGCGCTCGACCGCCACGGCATGGCCCAGCGTGTCGGGGATCATCTCGCCGCCGGGGAGGATCACGCCGAGGTAGATGTCGCCGTCACGTGCGGGATCCTCCGAATCCGATGCCGCCTCGGCCATCCCCAGCCAGTCGGCGCCGCTGCGGAGCTGCTTCACGTCGTGGCGCACGAAGCCTGCCGCAACCGGCATCTCGTCGAATGCCCCCTCGTAGCGGTTGTCCATGCGGTTGAAGCGCTGGTTGGCGTCGAGCGTGATGGTCTTCACGAGCGAAACGGGCGTGCCGTTGACGTCGAACGGGGCGTAGGTCAGTTCGACACTCGTGCGGACGGGTCCGTTGTCGAGCGTGCGGGCCGAGACGTAGTTGTGGTCCATGAACCAGAACTTTCCGTCGACGAACGGCACCGAGCCGCCCGCACCGAGCGTCACGCCCACCTTGTAGCAGTCCATTCCGTCGCCGTAGTTGTGGTGGTAGTTGCCTTTGGCATACCATTCGTTGATGACCAGTTTGTCGGTGCACTTCACCCAGACGTCGATACCCGGCGTGATGAGCTTTTCGGGCGAGGTCTCCAGTGCGGGGCCGTAGAGGCGGTAGGCGACCTTGTTGTTCTCCCAGGCGTAGTCGTCGTAGCGTTCGGGCACGGCGCGGCCGAAGGCCTCGTCGGGGTAGGCCTCACGCACGCCGGTGACGATCCGGAAGCGGAGCTTCTCGAGGGCATCGGCATCGGTCTGGAAGATCAGGGCCTGCGGTTCGGTCTCGCCGCGGTAGATCACCTGCGAGGGGACCTGGTGTTTTTCGTCGTCGAGGACGACAACGTTTTCGGGCGTCACCCCCTCGAGGGAGGCGATCTCCGACCAGGCGATTTCGACCGTTTCGTCGTCGCGTTCGAGTTGCGTAGTGTTCGTCACCTCGACCTTCAGGGCCGGAGTGCAGGAGGCTGCCAGCAGGGCAGCGGCTCCCAGGAGCGAGTTTCTCATCATGGGTTTTCGGGGTTTTTTCGATGTTCGTTTTGGCAAAATTACGATTTTTCCGTATATTGGTCAACCAAATTGATAGATATTCGACTTAATTTGGCGATTTTTCGTATTGTGACTGCGTGAAAGTCACTAATTTTACGTAGCGAAATGGAGGCGATTCCCGCCACCGCCCTTTCGATATGAAATTAACCGGAATACTAATCTGATACGATGAAACAGTTTAATGACGAAAATTTTCTGCTGCAGACCGAAACGGCGCAGCGTCTTTACCATGAGCATGCCGCCAAGCAGCCGATCATCGACTACCACTGCCATCTGATTCCCGAATACGTGGCGTCGAACCACCGCTTCGAGAACCTTTCGAAGATCTGGCTCGAGGGCGACCACTACAAGTGGCGCGCCATGCGTACGAACGGCGTCGAGGAGCGCTACTGCACGGGCAAGGATACCACCGATTGGGAGAAGTTCGAGAAGTGGGCCGAGACGGTTCCCTATACGATGCGCAACCCGCTCTACCACTGGACCCACCTCGAGCTGAAGACCGCCTTCGGGGTGACCAAGCTGCTCAACCCGTCGACCGCCCGCGAAATCTACGATCATTGTACGGCGCTGCTGCAGCAGCCCGAGTACCATGCCCGCGGTCTGATGCAGCGCTACAACGTCGAGGTGGTCTGCACGACGGACGACCCGGTCGACTCGCTCGAGCACCACATCAAGGTGCGCGAGGAGGGCTTCGCGGTGCGGATGCTGCCGACGTGGCGTCCCGACAAGGCGATGGCCGTCGAGTCGCCGGCCGACTTCCGCGCCTACATCGAGAAGCTCTCCGACGTTTCGGGGGTCTCGATCTCGAAGTTTGCGGATGTGA
The DNA here is from genome assembly GCA_938014215.1 of uncultured Alistipes sp. Classification (GTDB taxonomy): domain Bacteria; phylum Bacteroidota; class Bacteroidia; order Bacteroidales; family Rikenellaceae; genus Alistipes. The sequence goes on from CALLRW010000044.1 coordinate 3,420, forward strand.
TCGACGCCCTGCGCGTGCGCCACAAGTTCTTCGAGTCGGTGGGGTGCCGCCTCTCGGACCATGGCATCGAGGAGTTCTACGCCGAGGATTATACCCAGCCGGAGATCGACGCCATCTTTAATAAGGTGTACGGCGGGCAGGAGCTCACCCCGCAGGAGATCCGCAAGTACAAGACCGCCATGCTCGTCGAATTCGCCGTCATGGACCACGAGACGGGCTGGACGCAGCAGTTCCACTACGGCGCCATCCGCAACAACAACTCGCGCATGTTCGCGCAGCTGGGTCCCGATACGGGCTTCGACTCGATCGGCGACTTCACGGTGGCCAAGTCGATGTCGCGGTTCTTCGACCTGCTCGACAGCCGCGACAAGCTGACCCGCACGATCATCTACAACCTCAATCCGCGCGACAACGAACTCGTCGCCACGATGCTCGGGAACTTCCAGGACGGCCGCTACGGCGCCGGGAAGATCCAGTTCGGATCGGGGTGGTGGTTCCTCGACCAGAAGGATGGCATGGAGAAGCAGATGAACGCCCTCTCGACGCTGGGTCTGCTGAGCCGCTTCGTGGGGATGCTGACCGATTCGCGGTCGTTCCTCTCCTACCCGCGCCACGAGTACTTCCGCCGCACGCTGTGCAACCTCCTGGGCAACGACATCGAACAGGGGCTGCTCCCGGCCTCGGAGATCGACTTCATCGGCCGCGAGATCGTCGAGGGAATCTGCTACCGCAATGCAAAGAACTTCTTTAAATTCTAACCGCTGAATACCAAACCATGAAAATCGTAACCTTAGGAGAGATCATGCTGCGTCTTTCGACGCCCGGCAATACCCGTTTCGTACAGTCCGATTCGTTCGACGTCGTCTACGGCGGCGGCGAGGCCAACGTGGCCGTTTCGTGCGCCAACTACGGCCACGACGCCTACTTCGTCACCAAACTTCCGAAACACGAGATCGGCCAGGCGGCCGTCAACGCGCTGCGTCGCTACGGCGTGCGGACCGACTACATCGCCCGCGGCGGCGACCGCGTCGGGATCTACTACCTCGAGACCGGAGCCTCGATGCGCCCCTCGAAGGTGATCTACGACCGCGCCCATTCGGCCATTGCCGAGGCCGACCCGTCGGATTTCGACTTCGACACGATCATGGAGGGGGCCGACTGGTTCCACTGGTCGGGCATCACGCCGGCCATCTCGGACAAGGCGGCCGAACTGACGCGTCTGGCCTGCGAGGCGGCAAAGCGTCACGGCGTCACCGTGTCGGTCGACCTGAACTTCCGCAAGAAGCTCTGGACCAAGGAGAAGGCTCAGTCGATCATGAAGCCGCTGATGCAGTACGTCGACGTCTGCATCGGCAACGAGGAGGATGCCGAACTGTGCCTGGGCTTCAAGCCCGATGCCGATGTCGAGGGCGGTGAGACCAATGCCGAGGGCTACAAGGGGATCTTCCGCCAGATGGCCCAGACCTTCGGGTTCAAGTACGTGGTCTCGACGCTGCGCGAGTCGTTCTCGGCCTCGCACAACGGCTGGAAGGCCATGATCTACAACGGCCGGGAGTTCTACGAGTCGAAGCGTTACGACATCAACCCGATCGTCGACCGTGTCGGCGGCGGCGATTCGTTCTCGGGCGGCATCATCCACGGCCTGCTGACCAAACCGACGCAGGGCGAGGCCCTCGAGTTTGCGGTGGCCGCCTCGGCGCTCAAACACACGATCAACGGCGACTTCAACCTTGTCTCGGCCGAGGAGGTCGAGGCTCTGGCCGGCGGCAACGCCAGCGGCCGCGTACAGCGATAACCTGCGACGTGTGGCGGGGCGGTCCTGCATCGCCTCGGCCGCCGTCGGATTTCGATCATTGAATTGTAAAGCAACAGAGAGATATGGCACGTTTTTCTAAAATGCAAGTCATGGAGGCCATCGCCAAGACCGGGATGGTTCCTGTTTTCTACCATGCGGATGCCGAGGTGGCCAAACAGGTCGTCAAGGCCTGCTACGAGGGCGGTGTTCGCGCCTTCGAATTCACCAACCGCGGCGATTTCGCTTCGGAGGTCTTCATCGAGGTGATCAAGTTCGCCGCCCGGGAGTGCCCCGAGATGGTGCTGGGCGTCGGCACGGTGGTCGATGCCCCGACGGCCGCCCTCTATATCCAGTACGGCGCCAACTTCGTCGTGGGGCCCTATCTGAACCCCGAGGTGGCGAAGGTCTGCAACCGCCATCTGGTCCCCTATACGCCGGGCTGCGGTTCGGTCACGGAGATCGGCATCGCCCAGGAGCTGGGCTGCGACCTGACGAAGGTCTTCCCGGCAGGCAACGTCGGCGGACCGTCGTTCGTCAAGAACGTTAAGGCACCGCTGCCGTGGTCGAACATCATGGCCACGGGCGCCGTCGAACCTACGGAGGAGAACCTCACGGCGTGGTTCAAGGCCGGTGTCTTCTGCGTGGGCATGGGCTCGCAGCTCTTCCCGAAGGCCGTCATCGCCGCCCGTGACTGGAAGGCCATTACCGAGAAGTGCCGCTTCGCCCTCGACGTGATCGCCACGGCCCGCGGCTGATCCGCGACTGATCGCTGTTGATCCACGGCGATCCGCAGTGATCCGCAATTGATCTGCTGTTGATCCGTGGCTGATCCACGGCGATCCGCAGTTGATCCAACCCCGTCTGCAGACGGTCGCTCCGGCGGTTTACCAATCGCCGCCGGAGCCCCTCATGCGGCTCTCCAACTCCCCGAACTACCTAAAAAACCGATCAATGACCAATAAAAAATCCGCTCTCGCCGGGAAGATGACGCAGTATCGCTGGGTGATCTGTGCGATGTTGTTCTTCGCGACGACCGTCAACTACCTCGACCGCCAGGTGCTCTCGCTCACGTGGGACGAGTTCATCAAGCCCGAATTCCACTGGAACGAGTACCATTACGGTCTGATTACCTCGATCTTCTCGATCGTCTATGCCATCTGCATGCTCTTCGCCGGGCGTTTCGTCGACTGGATGGGCACCAAGAAGGGTTACCTCTGGGCCATCGGCATCTGGTCGACCGGAGCCTGTGCCCACGCCCTGTGCGGCGTGGCCACCGAGGCGTGGGTCGATCTGCCCGACGCCGCAGCTCTGCGTGCCGTGGAGGCCGGCTCGGCCGTCGCCGCCACGATCGCCATGGTCAGCATGTACTTCTTCATCGCCGCACGCTGCATCCTGGCCCTGGGTGAGGCCGGCAACTTCCCCGCCGCCATCAAGGTGACGGCCGAGTACTTCCCCAAGAAGGACCGCGCCTACGCCACGTCGATCTTCAATGCCGGAGCCTCGATCGGCGCCCTGTTCGCGCCGCTGACCATCCCGCTGCTGGCCAAGGCATGGGGCTGGGAGTTGGCCTTCATCGTCATCGGTGCGCTGGGCTTCATCTGGATGGGCTTCTGGGTCTTCCTCTACAAGAAACCCTCGGAGCAGCCCCGCGTCAATGCCGCCGAGCTCGAGTACATCGAGCAGGACAAACACGAGGTCGTCGACGGCGAGAAGGTCGACCAGATGCAGGACTCGGAGAAGATTTCGTTCTGGAAAACCCTGAGCTTCAAGCAGACGTGGGCCTTCGCCTTCGGCAAGTTCATGACCGACGGCGTGTGGTGGTTCTTCCTCTTCTGGACGCCGTCGTACCTCAATTCGCAGTTCGGCATCAAGATGTCCGAGGGGCTGGGCGTGGCGCTGATCTTCACGCTCTACGCCATCACGATGCTCTCGATCTACGGCGGCAAGCTCCCGACGATCATCATTAACCGCACGGGGCTGAACCCCTATTCCGCCCGCATGCGTGCGATGCTGATCTTCGCCTTCTTCCCGCTGCTGGTGCTGCTGGCCCAGCCGCTGGGGACGATCTCGCCGTGGTTCCCGATCGTGATGATCGGCATCGGCGGCGCTGCCCATCAGTCGTGGTCGGCCAACATCTTCTCGACGGTGGGCGACATGTTCCCCAAGTCGGCCATCGCAACGGTAACGGGTATCGGCGGCATGGCCGGCGGCGTGGGGTCGATGATCCTGCAGTGGTTCGCCGGCTGGCTCTTCGTCCATGCCGACAAGACCGGCATGCACTTCATGGGCTTCGAAGGCAAACCGGCCGGTTACTTCGTGGTCTTCTGCATCTGCGCCGTGGCCTACCTCGTGGGGTGGATCGTCATGAAGGCACTCGTCCCGAAATACAAACCCATCGTAATCGAATAACGTCCGGCGGCGAAACGGGCGGTGCGGCGAGCCGGTCCGCCGTTCGTTCCGGGCACTAAACCCTGCAAAACCATGATCAAAGCATTGAACAAGTCGACCGTCGAGAAGGTCGAACGTCCCGTCCATATTCTTCAGTTCGGCGAAGGCAACTTCCTGCGCGCCTTTGTCGACTGGCAGATCGACATCGCCAACGAAAAGGGGGTGATGAACTCCGGCGTGGCCATCTGCCAGCCCATTATCGATCCCGAACACAAGGTGCTCGGCATGATCGACCTGCTGCACAAGCAGGACAACCTCTACCACGTCTATCTGGAGGGCATCGAGAACAAGCAGCCCAAGAAGGATATCCGTCTGGTGAAGAGCGTGATGGATTCGTTCAACCCCTACGTCGACTACGAGACCTACGAGCGCTATTTCCTCTCGCCGGAGCTGAAGGTCACGATCTCGAACACGACCGAGGCGGGCATCCGCTACGAGGAGGGCGACGATCTGGAGGCGCGTCCGCCGAAGTCCTACCCGGCCAAGATGACGGCGCTGTTGTACAAGCGTTTCAAACACTTCAACGGCGATCCGACGAAGGGGCTGTGCATCATCTGCTGCGAGCTGATCGAGAACAACGGCTCGACGCTGCACGAGTATGTCATCCGCCACGCGATGTACAACGCGCTGGGTGCCGACTTCATCGACTGGGTCGAGCGCAACTGCCACTTCTGCGACACGCTGGTCGACCGCATCGTGCCGGGCTTCCCGCGTGACACGATCAACGAGATCAAGCAGGAGATCGGCTACGACGACAACCTGGTGGTGAAGGCCGAGCTCTACCACCTGTGGGCCATCGGCGGCGAGGGCTACAAGGAGGTGCAGCGGGTGCTGCCGCTGGACAAGGCGGGTCTGCACGTGATCTTCATGCCGTCGATCAAGCAGTTCCGCGACAAGAAGGTCCGCATCCTGAACGGTTCGCACACGGGCATGGTACCCATCGCCCTGCAGATGGGGTGCGAGACGGTGATGGATGCCTTCAACACGCCGGCCATCGAGCGCTTCATCAACGAGATGGTGGCCGAGGAGGTGATCCCGATGATCGACGAGGACCAGGAGGAGCTCAAACAATTTGCCGCCGGGATCCTCGAGCGCTTCTACAACCCCTTCATCAAGCACATGCTGCGGTCGATCTCGCTCAATTCGCTGTCGAAGTGGGAGGCGCGCAACTATCCGACGGTGAAGGACAACTGGTTCAAGGCCGGACGGCTGGCGCAGCGCGAGTGCTTCACCTTTGCGGCGCTGATGGTGCTCTACGGACCGAAGAGCGGCTTCGAGCCCGACGACACGAAGGAGTTTGTCGACTACATCCGCCGGAACTGGAATTCGGAGGATCTCGTCGGGACGATCCGCAAGATCGTGCACGAGAGCGGCATCTTCACGGTCGACTTCTCGGAGGTTCCGGGCTTTGTGGAGGCCGTGGCCGGGTATGTGGCCGACATCGAGGCGCTGGGCATGAAGGGGGCGCTTGACAAGTTCCTGAACAAATAGGTCTGAACCGAAGGGCGGAGTGGGCGAACGGCTGCCGCAAGGGAGTGCCGCGAGAACCGGCTCCGCCTTTCCATATCCGGAAACGATGAAACGATATCTGAAAATCAACGCCGCGGACAATGTGGCCGTGGCACTCGAGGATCTGGCCGCGGGCGAGCGCGTCGCGATCGACGGCCGCGAGGTGACGCTCCGCGAGGCGGTGGCCCGGGGTCACAAGTTTGCCCTGCGGGATCTGGCCGCGGGGGAGAACGTCGTCAAGTACGGCTACCCGATCGGCCATGTCACGTGCGACGTCCCCGCCGGGTCGTGGATCCATTCGCACAACCTGAAGACCAACCTGCGCGACGACCTCGCCTACAGTTATACACCTCATTTGCAGTGTCTTGAGATCCCGAAGCGCGACGATCTGCACGTCGAGGGCTACCTGCGGCGCGACGGCCGGGTGGGAATCCGCAACGAACTGTGGATCGTGCCGTCGGTCGGCTGCGTGAACGGCCAGGCGCAGGCCATCGCCGAGCGGGTGCGCCGCGAGTGCGACTGTTCGCATCTGGACGACGTGCGGGTCTATACGCACAACTACGGCTGTTCGCAGCTGGGCGACGACCATGCCAACACGCGGCGGGCGCTGGCGGCACTGGTCCGCCATCCGAATGCGGGTGCGGTGCTGGTGCTGGGTCTCGGCTGCGAGAACAACCAGGTCTCGGCCCTTCGGGAGGAGATCGGCGAGTGGGACGACGAACGCGTCCGGTTCCTCATCGCGCAGGAGGTTGAGGACGAGATCGAGACGGGCTTCGAGATCTGCCGCGAGCTGGTCGAGAAGACGCGCGGGGACCGTCGTCAGCCGCTGCCGCTGTCGTGCCTGAAGGTGGGGCTGAAGTGCGGTGGTTCGGACGGTTTCTCGGGCATCACGGCCAATCCGCTCGTGGGGTTGTTCTCCGACTGGCTGATTGCGCAGGGTGGAACGACCGTCCTGACGGAGGTGCCGGAGATGTTCGGTGCCGAGACGATCCTGATGGACCGCGCCATGGACCGCATGGTCTTCGACGAGACGGTCCACCTGATCAACGACTTCAAGGGCTACTTCCGCCGCTACGACCAGCCGATCTACGAGAACCCCTCGCCCGGCAACAAGAAGGGCGGCATCACGACCCTCGAGGAGAAGTCCCTGGGGTGCGTGCAGAAGGGGGGTGCGCAGCCGGTGGTCGACGTGCTGGGCTATGCGCAGCCGATCGTCCGCCAGGGGTTGAATCTGCTGCAGGCGCCGGGCAACGACCTGGTGGCCGCCTCGGCGCTGGCCCTTTCGGGGTGCCAGCTGGTGCTGTTCACCACAGGGCGCGGCACGCCGTTCGGATCGTTCGTCCCGACGATGAAGATCTCGACCAACACGCCGCTCGCGCAGTTCAAGTCGAACTGGATCGACTTCAACGCCGGGACGCTCGTCGAGGACGAGGAACCCCACGCGGTGCTCGAGAGGCTGATCGACAAGATCCTTGCGACGGCCAACGGCGAACACCTCAAGCACGAACGCACGGGCTTCAAGGAGATTGCCATCTTCAAGTCGGGGGTGACGCTGTAGCGACGCCCGCTTCTGCTGTAACCTTTCGAATGCGGCGGTCGGATCCGGACGGGTTTCCGGTGCCGGACCGCCGTTTTTGTGAAACATCAAAACTGGAAAACGATGAAAATCAGGCAGATTATTCTGATGTGGCTGTGCTGCGCGGCGGGTCTGCAGGGAGCCGTGGCGGCCGGAGAGGTCTATACGGTCGACTGCCGCGGCGGGGGCGACTTCCTCACGGTGCAGGCCTGCTTCGACGCCCTGCCCCCGAAACCCGACGGGTGGCGCACGGTGCGTATCCTTCCCGGTACGTACCGCGAGAAGGTGACGCTCGACGTCTACAAGGATCGTGTGCACATCGTCGGCATTGGGGGGCCCGAGGCGGTCCGCATCGTCTGGAACGACTATTCGGGCCGCGTGGTCGACGGTTACGAACTGACGACCTACGACACATGGACCCTTTCGCTGCAGGCCGACGACGTGTGGATCGAGGGGGTGACCGTCGAGAACGATGCCGGGCGGGTCGGGCAGGCCGTGGCGCTCGAGACCCGCGGCGACCGCATCCGCATCGACCGCTGCCGGCTCGTCGGCGACCAGGACACCTTCTTTACGAAGGGCTACGTCTCGCGCGTCTACGTCACGGAGAGCTGGATCGAGGGGACTACCGACTTCATTTTCGGCCCCTCGATCGTCCTCTTCGACCGCTGCCGGATCCACGGCAAGGCCGACAGTTTCCTGACCGCCGCCTCGACCACCGAACGCAACGCCTACGGGTATGTTTTCCGCGACTGCCGGGTGAGTGTCGACCCCACGGTTGAGCGGCTCTACCTGGGTCGTCCCTGGAAATCGACCGCCCGTACGGTCTGGATCCGTTGCGAACTGCCCGCGGCGATCCGTCCCGAGGGGTGGCGCGACTGGCACGACTCGGCCCGCAAGGGGGATGTCTACTACGCCGAGTATCGCTGCACGGGGCCCGGAGCCGACCGTAAGGGGCGCGTGGTGTGGTCGCGCGAATTGACGGACGAGGAGGCTGCCCGCTACACTCCGGAGCAGATCTTCGCCCGGAAGACCGGTTCGGAGGCCTTCCGCAGCGACTGGGATCCCGACGCTCTGCCCGTTGCCGTGCCGCCGGCCGATTGAGCGTCCCGGAGCGATCGGATCTCAAGGTGCCTCCCGCCTCCCGCTTCCCGCCACCCGTTGCCGTGCCGCCGGTCGATTAAGCGTCCCGGAGCGATCGGATCGCGGGGCAGCGTCCATCGAAAACCGACCTTCCCGTTGCGGGCGGGGCGGTTTTATGCGGGTAGGCGACAGCCTGCGGGGACGGATCCGGCGGGTCTCAGGCCTTCTCGATGATGGTGCGCAGACGGCGGGTCATGATGTACTGCAACACGCCGCGCAGGAACATGTAGAGCGTGAAGGCCAGCCAGAGGGCGTTGTTGCCGATCCACGGCCGGAAGGCGTAGAAGAGGACGAAGTAGGCGGCCGTGGCCCAGAACATCGAGTTGCGCATCACGCGCGTTTCGGTGGCGCCGACCATGATGCCGTCCATGATGAAGGGCATGGCCGAGGCGATGGGTATCACGATGATCCAGCCGATGTACTGCCCGGCCAGAGCGATGATCTGCGGGGCATTCGGGGCCGCGCGGTCGACGAACAGCCCCACCAGATCGCGCCACCAGACGAGGTAGATCCCGACGAAGAGGGCGGCTATTACCGTTCCCCAGAGCAGACAGCGGTGCATGCTCCCGCGCAGCGACACCCGGTCGCGGGCCCCGATGAAGCGTCCCGTGAGGGCCTCGGCGGCGTAGGCGAAACCGTCGTTCATGTAGGAGAAGAGGGTGAACAGCTCGAGCAGCAGGGCATTGACGGCCAGCAGCGTATGGTTCTCCATGCGGGCCGAGGCGCCGGTGAAGAAGGTGTAGACCGCGACGATGCAGAGCGTGCGGAGGATGATGTCGCGGTTGATGCGGAAGAATCGCCGCAGGGGCTCCATGTCCAGCACCTCGGCCCGGCGGATGGTGGTCAGCATTGATCGGTAGCGGACCAGCAGCAGCCCGGTGGCCAGCACGACGCCGCACCATTGCGCCACGACCGAGGCGTAGGCGATGCCGACGATGCCCAGGTCGAGCCCGAAGGCGAAGAAGAGGCTGCAGCCCAGATGGATGACGTTGACCGTGACGGCCGTGATCATCGGGAAGAGGGCGTTCTGCATGCCGGTGAACCAGCCGTTGAATCCGAAGAGCAGGATGCCGGCCGGCACGGCCCAGATGCGCGTGTAGAAGTATTCGCGGGTCATCTCCCCTCCGTTCATGGCCCAGAGGGCCAGTTCGCCGAGCGGGTATTGCAGCACGAGCATCACCACCCCCATGACGGCCGCCACCGACAGGGCGCGGGCCAGCATGTTGGTGCACTCGGCATAGTTTCCGGCGCCGAAAGCCTGGGCCGTCAGGCCGCTGGTTCCCATGCGCACGAACGAGCAGTTCCAGTAGATGAAGTTGAAGATCGAGACGCCGATGGCCAGAGCTCCGATCGTTGCGGCGGAGTCCTCGCCCCAATGGCCGGCGATGGCCGTCGAGACGATACCCATGAGCGGGACGGTGATGTTCGAGACGATGTTCGGGATCGCCAGGCGGAGTATGTCGCGGTTCATTCGCTTCATGACGGGTGCAAAGATAGGACAAAAGCGTCGATTTTCGGGTTCCGGACGGCTTTTTCTCGATTTCGGGCACGTAATGTGATGGAATCCGGAAAAATGGATTACCTTTGCCGCGCAAATTCACATCTTATTATAGAGATACGAACATGAAAGATTCGAAAAACGACTCGACCCCGGTACTCGAGCGCTTTGCACGCGACAAGCGCAAGCGTACCGTGATTGCTACGGCGGAGCGCGTCGAGCGTCGCCCGCGTTTGCAGCGTGATGCTGCCGATTCGGAGCAACCGTCCCACCCGTACCGACCCGAACACCGGGCTTCGTACAACCCCAACTTTACGGCCGAGAACCGGCCCCGGTTTGAACATCCCCGCCATGACGACGGCGAGCAGTACCGTTACTACGACGATAAGCCCCGTACGGGGGATCGCTCGCGTTTCGACGGCGAACGCCCGCACCGTTCGTATGGCGAAAACGATAACCGCCGCAACGACGAGCGTCCGCGCCGTTCGTTCGGTGACCGTGACAACCGCTTCCAGAACGAAGACCGTCCGCGCCGCACGTTTGGCGACCGCGACAACCGTTTCCAGAATGAAGACCGTCCGCGTCGTTCGTTTGGCGACCGTGACAACCGCTTCCAGAGCGAGGATCGTCCGCGCCGTTCGTTCGGCGACCGCGACAACCGCTTCGGCGGCGAGGAGGGCGACCGTCCGCAGCGCTCCTACGGATCGCGCGGCCCGAAACCCGCCTATGGCGAGCATTCCGGCAAATTCGCCGACCGCAAGGGGGGCAAGTTCGCTCCCAAATCGGGCGAGAACCGCTTCGGTGACAAGCGTCAGCGTCGCGGTGACGACCGTCCGGCAGCCTCCTATCCGAAGTACGACCCCGCAAAGCAGACCGGCGAGATGCGTCTGAACCGCTTCATCGCCCAGTCGGGCATCTGCTCGCGCCGCGAGGCCGACAACTTCATCCAGGCCGGCGTGGTGACGGTCAACGGCAAGGTGGTGACCGAGCTCGGCACGAAGGTGCTGCCGACGGACGAGGTACGCTTCAACGACGAACCCGTACACGGCGAGAAGAAGGTCTACCTGGTGCTGAACAAGCCGAAGGGCTACGTTACGTCGCTCGACGATCCGCACGCCGGGAAGACGGTGATGGAGCTGGTCAAGGGGGCCTGCACCGAGCGGATCTACCCCGTGGGGCGGCTCGACAAGAACAGCCTCGGACTGCTGCTCTTCACCAACGACGGCGACCTGACCAAGCAGCTGACCCACCCCTCCTATCAGAAGAAGAAGATCTACCAGGTGACGCTCGACAAGCCGCTGACGCGTGCCGACATGGACCGCATTGCCGAGGGCATCACGTTGGAGGACGGCGAGATCTTCGCCGACGAGATCTCCTACGTCAAGGAGAACAAGCAGGAGATCGGCATCGAGATCCACTCGGGCCGCAACCGCATCGTGCGCCGTATCTTCGAGTTCCTGGGATACACCGTCACGAAGCTCGACCGCGTCTACTACGCCGGTCTGACGAAGAAGAACCTCAAGCGCGGTGCCTGGCGTTTCCTGACCCGCGAGGAGGTCGAGCGGCTCAAGTCCGGCCAGTACGAATAGCCTCTGCCGGAGGATATGAAACGAAACCCGGAGTCATCCAGCGATGACTCCGGGTTTTTTGTGAAACGATCCCGCATGGAGCGGAGCGCAATTTTCAGAGGTCTCGTCCGATCCCGTCCGATCCCGTCCGATCCTGACCGATCCTGACCGATCCCGACCGGCCCCGTCCCGTCCGGTTCCACACACGGCGCGGAGCGGGGGTGATCCGGGCCTCAATGGGTGGCCTGATACCAGGCCGTTTCGCTATTTTTCGAGGCTCTGGAGTTCTGCGACGGTTCGCTGACGGTGACCCCCGAATAGTAGGTGACAGTATTCAGCGTACCGTTGTAGGCCGAATAGAACTGCGCCGTGTTGAGGCGGCTCTCCGCCGGGAAGGCGCGGTCGAACTGTGCCCGGAAGGCGTCGACCAGCCCCTGATCGGTGCAGCTCTGCTCGACATACTGCTTCAGATCGAAGAAGAGGTGGTTTTCGAACCCTTCGTACGACTGCAGCGTCTGGATGTCGACCTCCTGCTGCGCCGCCTGTTTCACGTCGCGCATGGCTGCGGCCAGGGCGTCGAGTTCACCCATGACGGCCAGCGAGATGCATCCCGACTGCATGTTTCCCGAGATCGAGTCCCAGTCGTTTTCGTAGAAGTTCCAGAATTCGCGGCAGGCCGCCTCGAGCGCCTCGCGGGGAGTCTTGTCGGCGAACAGATGGGGCGTGATGCGGTCGTAGGGGAATCCCGCGGCCATGATCTCGCAGGGCGACGCCACGACGTAATCGACGGCGTTGCGCAGGTCGTAGAGCGTCTCGATGTTGGCCATGAAGCAGGCGTCGAAGATCAGATACTCGAACCGCGCCGTCTGACTTTCGAGCACGCCGGCCAGTTCCCCGATCTCCAGTTCGTGGCCCGGGTCGCCGAACGAACGGGTCGGCAGTGCTCCCGGCACCGGCTGCCAGAGATCCTCCTCCGGCACCTTCGGCTGCCCCTTTTCGTAGGTGTATTTCGAGAGGTTTCCCTCCGTGCGGGGGACCCATGCCTTGCCGTGGCAACCGATGATCAGACCGTAGTGGCGGGCCGGGGCGGCCGTGACGGCATCCCCGAGCAGCATGGCCACATCACCGGCGCTCTGGGCCGCAAACGAGGCATACTCCTTCAGCGTGCGGCGTTCGCAGCGGCGCCGTTGCGTGTCGTAGTAGATCTCCTCCAGGCGGGCCGTACTCGAATTGTCGGGCTGCCAGGCGATCAGCATCCGCCCGTCGCCCGGAACCGTCGCGCTCACCGCACGGGCGATTCCCTCGAGGTTCTGTTCGTAGAAACTGCTCAGGCTCCGCCCCGGCATGTAGAGCACCACGCAGCGCTCGGCCGTGGCGGGCGGATTGTAGCCCGGCGTATCGTCCTTCTTGCAGCAGCCGGCGGCCAAGAGCGCCGTGCAGCAGACGAGCAGCAGCAGTCGGATCGTTCGTATCATCTTCCGTTATTTGTAGGTTCGGGGTTTGAGATTGTTGAACTGCCACGTGCGGTCCCGCTTGTAGGTGTACCCTTCGGGCTTGTTCCAGTAGACGCGGCTGAAGTCGAAGTAGAATCCCTTGCGCTTCTTCCCCTCGACGACGTAGGGCGAGAGCAGCGGCACGAACTCCACCTTCCGGCTGATGATGCGGGCCTTTCCGTAGGCGAGCCCCTCGGCGGCCAGCACGTCGAGCGCATGGTCGAACATCAGCACGTGGCGCGGGGTCTTCTCCGTGAATCCGTCGCCCGAGTCGAGGATCGCGCGGATGACGCCGTTCATGCGGTTGGCATAGGCCTTTTCGCGCACGCGGTCGCCCAGCGCGCCGTAGGCAAACGACATCATGTTGAGGACCTTCGGGCTGAACGGATCGCGGGCCAGGGCGTCGGTACCCAGCGAGATGAGCGTCTCGAGGGTTGTCGTGTCGGGCTTCTCGGGGTCGACGCCCGCGATGAGCAGCAGCATCTTGTCCAGATCGGGGTTCGTCGCCAGGGGTTTGTATTCGTCGCGGTAGGCGAACCCGTAGTAGAGGTAGTGGTAATCCTCGTCGGTAAGGGTTTCGTCGCCGGCGTTGTAGCGCATCATCAGCGCCGGGTAATAGTAGGGCGACTCGGCGTCGAGCGTCCGGTCGAGGATCATCTCTTCGTCGGGGACCCGTGCGGCGGCGAGCGCCGGGATCATCATCAGGAGCAACAGCAGTCGTTTCATCTCGTTCGTTTTCCGATACGAACGCAAAATCAGCGCAAATCGTATCTCTCGATCAGACTTTTGAATCGTTCGCGCAGGCGTTCGGAGCCGGCGACGAGCGGCAGGCGCATCGTGTCGCCGATGCGGCCCATGACCGACAGGGCGCACTTCACGCCGACGGGATTCCCCTCCGCGAAAAGGGCCTTGACGGCTTCGTCCAGGGCTTCGTATTCGCGGTCGGCCGCTTCAAAATCGCCAGCCTTGGCGTGGTTGATGCAGCTCATAAACCGCTCGGGGAAGGCGTTGGCGGCCACCGAGATCACGCCGTCGCCGCCACGACGCATCAGTTCAATGGCCATTCCGTCGTCACCCGACAGAACGAGGAATCCTTCGGGACGGTTGTCGAGGATCTGCTGCATCTGTTCGATGTCGCCCGAAGCCTCCTTGATGCCGATGACGTTTTTCAGTTCGCGGGCACAGCGCAGCGTGGTTTCAGCAGTCATGTTGACACCCGAACGGCCCGGGATATTGTAGAGGATCACCGGCAGGGGAGAGTGTTCCGAGACGGTCTTGAAGTGCTGGAAGAGCCCCTCCTGCGACGGTTTGTTGTAGTAGGGGGTCACGCTCAGGATGGCGTCGGCGCCGCGCAGGTCGAATTCGCGCAGCTGGTCCAGCACCTCGGAGGTGGAGTTGCCGCCGCAGCCCATCACCAGCGGCACGCGTCCGGCGATCTGGTTGGTGATGAACATGGCGATGACGGCCCGTTCGGGCATGTAGAGCGTCGGGGTTTCGGCCGTGGTGCCCAGGGCGACGATGTAGTCGACGCCTCCGTCGATGACGTAATCGATCATGCGGGCCAGGGCTTCGTAGTCAACTCGACCTTCCGTGGTGAATGGGGTGATCATGGCGGCACCTACGCCGGCCAGTTTGTGCTGTAACATGAATTCGTTTCTCTTTTTTGTTCTTTTTCAATCTCTTTTTCTCTTGGGCCTTGGGCCCTTTTGCCTGCTCTCTCAGAACAGTGTCTGATCCGTGGCCTCCGTCATTTGCTTGTCCGCCGCTTTTCCCGGCTTCCCGGCTGCGGCTTTTCCGGCTGCCGTGGTTTCTCCGGCTGCGGTCTCCGGGGCTGCGGCCGGCTCCTTTGACTCCTGGACCGGGGCAACCTCCGTTTCGGATGTCGTTTCCGTACCCTCGGGTGCCGCGTCTCCCTCGATGGGCGTTCCCGTACCCTCGGGTACCGCATCCGCTGCTCCGTTGGTCGGGGCCTGCCGGGTTGCGTCTGCCGGGGCGTCCGCCGCTCCGGCGGCTGGGAACTGCAGAGTCGTGTCGGCCGGGGCATTTGCCGGTCCGGCCTCCTCGATCATCCGGAAGAACTCCTCCTCGTCGATGATCCGGATCCCGAGCTTTTCGGCCTTCTTCAGCTTCGCCGGGCCCATCTTTTCGCCGGCCACGATGTAGTCGACATTGCCCGATACGGCGGCCAGATTGCGTCCTCCGTGGGCCTCGATCAGGGCCTTCATCTCGTCACGGCTGCGCGAGAAGCGTCCCGAGACGACGAAACTCTTCCCGGCCAGCGCCTCCGACGCCAGTTCGCGGGCCTTCGTTTCGAACTGCAGCCCGGCGTCGCGCAGCCGACGGATGATCTCGCGGTTTCCCTCGTCGGCGAAGTACTCGCGGATGGCATCGGCGATGCGTTCGCCCACCTCGTCGGCCTCGACCAGCTCCTCGCGCGAGGCGGCCATCACGGCGTCGAGCGTGCGGAAGTGGTCGGCCAGGTACTTGGCCGTGGTCTCGCCCACGAAGCGGATCCCCAGCCCGAAGAGCACCCGTGCAAAGGGCACCTCCTTCGAGCGTTCGATCGAACGGATGATGTTCTCGGCCGACTTTTCGCCCAGCCGCGGCAGCGGGGCCAGCTGTTCGGCCCGCAGGTCGTAGAGGTCGGCCACCGTGTGGATCAGCCCGTTGTCGTAGAGCAGTTCGACGGTCTCCTCGCCCAGCCCCTCGATGTCGAGGGCCTTTCGGCGGATGAAGTGGATGATGCGGCCGATGATCTGCGGGCGGCATCCGCTCTGGTTCGGACAGTAGTGCTTGGCCTCGCCCTCGTAGCGCACCAGCGGGGTGCCGCACACCGGGCATACCTTGATATATTCAAACGGGCGGCTGTCGGCCGGACGCTGCGAGAGGTCGACGCCCGTGATCTTGGGGATAATTTCGCCCCCCTTCTCGACGTAGACCATGTCTCCCGGGCGGATGTCCAGCTGGGCCATCTGCTCGGCATTGTGCAGCGTGGCGCGCCGCACGGTGGTGCCGGCCAGCAGCACCGGTTCGAGGTTGGCCACCGGCGTGATGGCCCCCGTCCGCCCGACTTGGAACGAGACGCTGTCGATGCGTGTGAGGGCCTGTTCGGCCTTGAACTTGTAGGCCACGGCCCATTTCGGGGCCTTGGCCGTGAAGCCCAGCTGACGCCGCACGGCGAAGTCGTTGACCTTGATCACCACGCCGTCGGTCGGGAAGGGCAGGGCATGGCGGGCCGTATCCCAGTAGCGGATGAAGTCGTCGATCTCGTCGACCGTGTGGCAGATGCGCATCCGGTCCGAGATCTTGAATCCCCACTGGCGGGCCTTTTCGAGGCTCTCCCAGTGGGTTTTGAACGGGAGGTTGTCGCCCGCCAGCTGGTAGAGCGTGCAGTCCAGACCGCGCCGCGCCACGACGGCCGACGACTGCTGCTTGAGCGTTCCGGCGGCGGCGTTGCGCGGATTGGCGAAGAGCGGTTCGCCGTTGGCCTCGCGTTCGGCGTTGAGGCGGTCGAACGAGGCGTAGGGCATCAGGATCTCGCCGCGGATCTCGAAGTGTTCGGGCCAGCCGGTCCCGCGCAGGTGCAGCGGTACGGAGCGCACCGTGCGGACGTTGGCCGTGACGTCGTCGCCCGTGACGCCGTCGCCGCGGGTCGAGGCCTGGGTCAGCGCGCCGTTGTCGTAGGTCAGCGAGATGGCCGTACCGTCGAACTTCAGTTCGCAGACGTAGTCCGTCGGGCCGGCTTCGCGCTGGTTGCGGGCGAGGAATTCGTGGAGTTCGTCGAGCGAGTAGGTGTTTCCGAGCGAGAGCATCGGGTAGCGGTGGCGGACGGTGGCGAAGTCCGACGTCAGGTCGCTTCCGACGCGTACCGACGGCGAGTTGGGGTCGGCATATTCGGGGTGCGCGCGCTCCAGGTCCTGGAGTTCGCGCATCATCGTATCGAACTCGAAATCGGAGATTTCGGGGTTGTTCTCGACGTAATATTTGTAATTGTGATATTCGAGCTGCCGGCGCAGCTCCTCGATGCGTTCGCGTATCATACCCATAAATGTCGTGCGTAAAGTTACGCATTTTGGCCGGAAGACGGCGGATTTTCAAAAAAAATGCAAAAAAAAATAGGAGATGTGGTGCGATTATCAAATTTTGCTTATAATTGCAGAAAATTTCCAGGCTTAAATACCATGGCTAAACAGAATACAGCAAAGAAACATATCGTTACCAGTTTCCATAATCTGACTCCCGAGATGCAGGAGGCTGTCAAGGAGAAATACCCGCTGGGGTTCACCGATGCGATGATTCGCGTGGACAAGCCCAACGGCGATTTTTTTTATGCCGTACCTTATGATACGGACGAAGTGGCCTATATGATCAAGATCGACGTGAAGATCGACGATTCGGCGCAGGACGACGACGACAAGGACTACTACGACGACGATCTGAAGGGAGCCGACGAGCTCCAGGGAGCCGACGACGATACGGTCGACATGGCCGAGTCGTCGGACGACGACGTCGATATCTGACGCGGTGCGGAAAGCCTCTCTGGCGGCTCTGTTCCTGACGCTCGCGGCCACCTCCTGCGGACTGGCCGACGACGATCGCGCCGAAAAGAACAAATACGTCTACGTAACCTTCTTCGACAAGACATTCGAACGGTTCTGTCTCGAGAACTACGACCTGAACGGCGACGGACGCCTCTCGCGTTATGAGGCGCAGCGCGTCCGCGAGATGTCGTGCCCGGGGTTGGGCATTGCCTCGCTGAGCGATCTGGAGTCGTTTACGAGTCTCGAGCGGCTGGACTGCTCGCGCAATGACCTCAAGGAGCTGGATCTGCGGCCGTGCACGCTGCTGAAACGGATTGACTGCAGCGGCAACCGGATCGCGCGGCTCGACGTGGAGGATCTGCGCGCCCTGGTGCAGCTCAACGCGGCGGACAACTACCTGACGCAGACCGACCTGACGTCGAACGGATCGCTCGCGGAGCTCGATCTGCGGCGCAACCGGCTGCAGACGCTCGATGTGGCCTCGTGTGCGGCGACGCTGCGGGCCGACGTGCGCGAGAATCCCGAGCTGGCGACGGTCTACTGCCGTTCGGGACAGGGCGTTACGTTCGACGGCATCACCCGTCTGGTCGAGCGCTGACGATACCGCCGGCGGGCTGTTCCATCTCCGTTTTTGTACGCTGAAACCCGCCAGGGCCCCGGGCTGCCTGCGCAACTTTCGCGTTTGACTGTTTCCGGCGGACGTCCCGTCCGATGCCGGATTGCGGAATCCCGTTTCTTTCGGACCTTTTTTTTCGAAAACCGCTCCCGGTGGCTTTCGAGAGGGGCGTTTTGTGATGCCGTTCTCCGCTCCGGCGGGCCGGATCTCCTCTTTCCGACCGGTTTCGCACCGCAGTCCGACGCGGAGTGTCCCGTTTTTCGCTTCAGAAGGCCTGTTCATTCCCCCTTTGTACCCCGGTTTTTTATAATTTGTTGAAAAGTCGCGCGGCGACGTTGCGCTTTTCGCGGATTATTTCGTACCTTTGGATGCAAAAAATGTCTTTTGTAACCAAATAACTGATCCGGATACAATGAAAAAAGTAGACGTTATCCTCGGCCTCCAGTGGGGCGACGAGGGCAAGGGAAAGGTCGTGGACGTGCTCACGCCCCATTACGAGGTTGTAGCCCGATTCCAGGGTGGTCCCAATGCCGGTCATACGCTGGAGTTCGGCGGGGAGAAATACGTGCTCCGCTCTATTCCCTCGGGAATCTTCCAGGGCGGTAAAACCAACATCATCGGAAACGGCGTCGTTCTGGATGCCATTCTGTTCCGCGCCGAGGCCGAAGAGCTCGCCAAGAGCGGCCACGACATCACCAAGCAACTCTGCATTTCGAAAAAAGCCCATCTGATCCTCCCGACGCACCGGATCCTCGATGCCGCCTACGAGGCCGCCAAGGGCAGCGCCAAGATCGGTACGACGGGCAAGGGCATCGGCCCGACCTACACCGACAAGGTCAGCCGCAACGGCATGCGTGTGGGCGATCTGCTGAGCCCCGATTTCGAGAAGATCTACGCCGCCGCCAAGGCCCGTCACGAGCGCATTCTCCGCGGTCTGGACTACAAGTACGACATCACGGAGCTCGAGGCACAGTGGTTCGACGCCGTGAAATACCTCCGCCGCTTCCAGATCATCGACAGCGAATACTTCGTCAACGACTGCCTGGCGCAGGGCAAGGCCATCCTGGCCGAGGGCGCCCAGGGCACGCTGCTCGACGTCGATTTCGGTTCGTATCCCTTTGTGACGTCGTCGAATACGGTCTGCGCCGGAGTCTGCACCGGCCTGGGCGTCGCCCCCAACCGCATCGGCGAGGTCTACGGCATCTTCAAGGCCTACTGCACCCGTGTGGGCAGCGGTCCGTTCCCCACGGAGCTCTTCGACGAGACGGGTGAGAAGCTCAGCAACATCGGTCATGAGTTCGGAGCCGTTACGGGTCGCCGCCGCCGCTGCGGATGGCTCGACATGGTGGCGCTGAAGTATTCGATCATGATCAACGGCGTGACGCAGCTTATCATGATGAAGTCCGACGTGATGAACGACTTCGACACGATCAAGATCGCCACGGCCTACGAAATCGGCGGCCGCCGCACCACGGAGTTCCCCTATACGATCACCGACGACCTGAAACCCGTCTACACGGAGTTCCCGGGCTGGAAGTGCGATCTGCGTCAGTGCCGCAGCTACGAGGAGTTCCCCGAGGCCTTCAAGCGCTACGTCGAGTTCATCGAGCAGCAGACGGGTGTCCCCGTACGGATCATCTCGGTCGGTCCCGACCGCGGCGAGACGATCGTCCGTCCCCGGGCCTAGGCCGTCGTTTGCGCCGTATCCCTTTCCGGTCGTTTGACGCGGAGCCGGAGGCTTGCCGGGTGCGGGCGGAGGGTGCGGATGCGTGTTTTTCCCCGTTTCGGGGAAGTCCGTTTACGGAGGGCGTTGGAGCCGAAGAGCGTGGATCCCGACCCCGATTCGTCCCCCTGCGGTTGTGAATTGAAAAGAAATTTCGACTAAACTTAATATGTTGCAAAACCTTAAAATTCTGGTTCTGGCCAAACAGGTGCCCGATACCCGCAACGTGGGCAAGGACGCGATGACCCCCGAAGGAACGGTCAATCGTGCGGCACTCCCGGCCATCTTCAATCCCGAGGACCTCAATGCCCTCGAAGCCGCCCTGCGGCTCAAGGACCGTGTCGAAGGATCGACGGTCCATATCCTTACGATGGGTCCCCAGCGGGCCGCCGACATCATCCGTGATGCCATGTTCCGTGGTGCCGACGGCGGTTATCTGCTTTCGGGCCGCGAATTTGCCGGTTCCGATACGCTGGCAACCTCCTATGCGCTCTCCTGCGCGCTGAAGAAGATTCAGCCCGACGTGATCTTCGCCGGCCGTCAGGCCATCGACGGCGATACGGCCCAGGTGGGTCCGCAGGTGGCCGAGAAGCTCGGCCTGCCGCAGGTGACCTACGCCGAGGAGATCGTCGACGTGAAGGAGCACTCGCTGGTGATCAAGCGCCGTCTGGAGCACGGTGTAGAGACGGTCGAGTGTCCGATTCCGGCCGTCGTGACGGTCAACGGTTCGGCCGCCGAGTGCCGCCCGCGCAACGCCAAGCGCGTGATGAAGTACAAGGGTGCCCTGGCCGGCTCGGAGATCGCCGCCGCACCCGATTCGGCCGCCGCCCGCCGCGCCGCCGCCAAGCCCTATCTGCAGATTGTCGAGTGGGCCGCCGCCGACGTGGATCCCGATCCGGCACAGCTCGGCCTGCAGGGTTCGCCCACGAAGGTCAAGAAGATCGAGAACGTCGTCTTCGCCGCCAAGGAGGCCAAGCGTCTCACGGCTTCGGACGAGGATATCAATTCACTGATGGTTGAACTTATTGCGAGCCACACGCTCGGTTAATGCGCACTGAGATGAACAACGTATTCGTATATATCGAGATGGAGGGCGGCAAGGTCGCCGATGTGAGTCTCGAACTGCTGACCAAGGGCCGCGAGCTGGCCACGACGCTCGGCGTCAAGCTCGAGGCCGTAGCGCTGGGTCACAACCTTGCGGGAATCGAGAAGGAGCTGGCACGCTATGGTGCCGATACGGTGTGGGTGGCCGACGACGAGATCTTCGATCCGTTCCGCACGCTGCCCCACACGGCCGTCATGTGCGGCCTGATCGAGGCGGAGAAGCCCCAGATCGCCCTGTTCGGCGCTACGCCCGTGGGCCGCGACTTCGCCCCGCGCGTATCGTCGGCACTGCACAGCGGTCTGACGGCCGACTGTACGCAGCTGGTGATCGGCGACCACAAGGATGCCAAGAGCGGCAAGGAGTACACCAACCTGTTGTATCAGATCCGTCCGGCCTTCGGCGGCAACATCATCGCCACGATCGTCAACCCGGACCACCGTCCGCAAATGGCCACCGTGCGCGAGGGCGTCATGCGCAAGGAGTACGCCGCACAGCCGGGCAAGGGCGAGGTGAAGGCGATCGACTGGCGGAAGTTCGTCAAGGATACGGACCTGGCGGTGAAGATCATCGATCGCCAGATCGAGGAGCGCCGGATCGACATCAAGGGAGCTTCGATCATCGTGGCCGGCGGTTACGGCATGGGTTCGAAGGAGAATTTCAAGCTGGTCTACGATCTGGCCGACGTGCTGGGCGCCGAGGTCGGAGCGAGCCGTGCGGCGGTCGATGCCGGCTTCACGGAGCATGAGCGGCAGGTGGGCCAGACGGGTGTGACGGTTCGTCCGAAACTCTACATTGCGTGCGGTATTTCGGGCCAGATCCAGCACACGGCCGGTATGGACCAGTCGTCGATGGTCATCTCGATCAACACGGATCCCGATGCGCCGATCAACAAGATCGCCGACTACGCCATCACGGGCGACGTCAACGAGATTATTCCCAAGATGATCAAGTATTACAAGCAGAATTCGAAATAGCGATGTTGCGTTTGCTCTCTGTCGTACTGGCTCTGATGAGCCTTCTGCCGGCCGCCGCCCAACGGGTGAGGGGGCTGGAGTGCGGCTTCGGGGAGTATCGTCCGCTGCTGTCGGCGGCGGGATTCGAGGCCTATGCCTTCGACGTGCGGGATTTTCTCACGGGCGACGGTCGCCGGGACGTGACACTTCGTGTGCGCGAATATGCCGCCGGCCGGCAGATCGATTCGACGGACTACCTGCTGGGTGCGAACAAGGAGCTGCTGACGGACTATCCCGAGGAGCAGCGTGCGGAGATCGCGGCCGACGGCGAAGGGGTCGTAACGCGGGCCGAAAGGCTGTTGCTGGGGTGCTACCCTTCGCGAATCGATTCGCTCTCGACATGGATGGTCGAACTGCAGGGCATGTCGCAGCTCTATCCGCGTCTGCCGCTGCGCAACGTCGCTGTCGACGGTACCCCGCGCTACTATTATCTCTCGCGGCCGTTTGAGCCGGTGGAGCGAGTCATGCCCGGGGAGTTTGTCCCGCTCGTATTCTTCGGTTCGATGTGGTACGACCGGCAATACGGCATCTACCGCTTCTGCGGCGAGGAGCAGATTGACCCCGACCTGTCGAGCGAGATCGTGAATCGGGTGCCGCACTTCTACGTGCTGGGCGTCATCTTCACCCCGACGGAGGAGGAGTAAACGCAACGAAAACTTAAAACGAAACAGAATTATGGCTAACTTCTTTTCAGATAACAAGGATTTGCAGTTCCACCTCGATCATCCGCTGATGCGCAAGATCGTGGAGCTGAAGGAGCGTGGTTTCGCCGAGAAGGACCTGTACGACTACGCGCCGCAGGATTTTGACGATGCCATGGACAACTACCGCCGCGTGCTGGAGATCGCCGGCGGGGTTTGCGGCGACGTCATCGCCCCCAATGCCGAGGGGGTCGACCACGAAGGCCCCCGCGTGGTGAACGACCACGTGGAGTACGCCTCGGGAACGGTCGAGAACATGAAGGCCGTGGTCGATGCCGGACTGAGCGGCATGACCCTCCCGCGCAAGTACGACGGTCTGAACTTCCCGCTGATCTGCTTCGTGATGGCCAACGAGATGGTGGCCCGTGCCGATGCCAGCTTCGAGAACATCTGGGGTCTGCAGGACTGCGCCGAGACGCTCAACGAGTTCGCCTCGGAGGAGCAGAAGGAGAAGTATCTGAAGTGGGTTTCGGCCGGCGCGACGTGCGCCATGGACCTCACGGAGCCCGATGCCGGTTCGGATCTGAGTTCGGTGATGCTGAAGGCCACGTGGTCGGAGGAGCGCCAGACGTGGCTGCTCAACGGCGTGAAGCGTTTCATCACGAACGGTGACGGCGAGGTTTCGCTCGTCCTGGCCCGTACGGAGGAGGGGACGACCGACGCCCGCGGCCTGTCGATGCTCATCTACGACAAGCGCGACGGTGGCGTGAAGGTGCGCCGTATCGAGAACAAGCTGGGTATCAAGGGATCGCCGACGTGCGAGCTGGTCTTCACGAACGCCCCGGCCCAGCTGGTCGGCGACCGCAAGATGGGTCTGATCAAGTATGTGATGTCGCTGATGAACGCCGCCCGTCTGGGTATCGGTGCCCAGTCGGTGGGTCTGTGCGAGGCGGCCTATCGTGAGGCGTTGAAGTATGCCCACGAGCGTGAGCAGTTCGGCAAGCCGATCATCCGCTTTGCCGCCGTTTCGGAGATGCTGTCGAACATGAAGGCCAAACTGCAGGGTGCCCGTGCGTTGCTCTACGAGACGGCCCGCTTCGTCGAGGTCTACAAGCAGTACATGCACATCTCGCACGAGCGCTCGCTCGAGCCGGAGGAGCGCCAGGAGATGAAGTTCTACAACCGGCTGGCCGACGGTTTCACGCCGCTGGTGAAGCTCTTCTCGTCGGAGTATGCCAACCAGCTGGCCTATGACGCCATCCAGATCCACGGCGGTTCGGGCTTCATGAAGGATTACCCCTGCGAGCGGCTCTACCGCGACGCACGTATCATGAACATCTACGAGGGTACGTCGCAGCTGCAGGTTGTTGCGGCGATCAACGCCGTGACGAAGGGTACGTTCCTCGAGCAGATCGAGCGCTACGCCGCCGAGGAGTATGCCGAGTCGATGATGCCGGTGGTTGCCAAGCTCAAGGCGCTGACGGTGAAGTTCTCGGAGATGGTAGCCCATGTCGAGGCCGGCGAGAAGGAGGTCCGCGGTTACAAGGACTTCCATGCGCGTCGTCTGGTCGAGACGGCCGGTCACATCATCATCAGCTATCTGCTGGCCCGCCAGGCAAGCCGCGCTGAGGAGTATGTCGCTTCGGCACGCATCTTCACGAAGTTGGCCGAGGGCAAGATCAACGAGGCCTACACCTACGTGATGAACTCCACGCTGGAGGATGTCGCCCTCTTCCAGGGGGTCGAGCAGGAGACGCTCTGATCCGGCGAAGCCGGGCAGGGGCTTTTCGGCGTGTGCCGGGGAGCCGCCGCATGAACATGAGAGAGCCGCAACCTTTCGAAGGGTTGCGGCTCTTTCGTTTGCGAGGGGGCAGAGAGGCGGCGCGTCCGGAGGATACGGAGCGTTGAAGCTTCTGGCGACCCGTTTCGGATTGCGGCGGGAGCGTCAGGCCTCGGCCGGGGTAGGCACGGCGGCGGTGCAGTGCGTGGTGCCGAAGAGGTTCAGATCGAGCCGTTCGGCCAGGAAGGCCACGGCCTTCTGCGCGCGGACGGAGTTGCCGGCCGCGTCGAGCGGGGGAGCAAAGGCCGCTACACCCATGACACCCGGAACAACCGCCATGATGCCGCCTCCGACCCCGGATTTGGCCGGGAGCCCCGTCTGGAAGAGCCAGTCGCCCGTGTGCTCGTAGAATCCCACGGTGGCCATGAGCGAGGTGATGCGCGGCGTGAGCTCCGCGCGGAAGACCCGCTTCCGGGTCCGGGGGTTGACGCCGCCGTTGGCGATCGTCGCCACGACGGTGGCCAGTTGTGCGGCCGTCACGCCGATCGAACACTGCCGCGTGTAGAGGTCCAGCGCCATCATCGGATCGTCGTAGATGCGGTTGTAGTTCTTCAGCAGCCAGGCGATCGAACGGTTGTTGAAGTTCGTGTCGCTCTCCGAGCGGTAGAGTTCGTCGATCACCTCGACGGGCGAACCGGCCAGCGCCGTGAGGAAGTCGACGATCGCCTGCCATTTGGCCCGGGCATCGCCCGTGGGGCGGATCATCGAGCAGGCGGTGATGGCGCCGGCGTTGACGAGCGGCGTGGAGGGGTGGTCGTTCTCGAGCAGGATGGCCATGATCGAGTTGAAGGGGAGTCCCGTGGCATCGGCGCCGATCTTGCGGAGCACCTCGCGGGCGCCGTACTGCTCCATGGCCAGCAGGGCCGTGGGGACCTTCGAGACGGACTCGATGCCGAAGCGGAAGTCGGTGTCGCCGACCGTCACGAGCGAACCGTCGGGCAGTGCCGCGGCGATGCCGAAGAGCGTCGACGGGACATTCTTCAGATAGGGGATGTAGTCGGCATTCTTGCCGCCGGTCTCCCCCTTGCAGCGATCGTAGGCGGCATGCAGGGCCTCCTCGACGCTTTTTTGGTCAATGGTGCGTATCATTTCGATGGGGTTTTTGAGGTGTCTGAATCCTTGTGCGGTGCCTTCATGCCCGAACCGGTTGCGGCGGGCTGCTCCCAGTGGAAGGGTGCGAACTCGGCGGCGGCCTGCGGATCACGCCACGAGGGCTTGCGCATGGCGTAGATGACGAACGGAATGGCCACCACGACCAGACAGCCGATCACCAGCACCGAATACCAGACCGTGTTGCTGCCCGTCGAGATCTGGCTGGGCGGCACGAAGCTCAGCACGAAGGCGAGCAGCGATCCGCAGAAGCCGACCAGTCCGATGACCCACATCAGCATGTTCCCGCGTCCGAGCCGGAACGGTCGGGGAGCCTGTTTCATCTTGTAGCGCAGGACGATGGCGGCCGAGAACATGAGCATGTACATGATCAGGTAGAGCAGTACGGTGAGCTGCGAGAGGATCTGGTAGAACGACTGCACGGAGGGCATCACCACGAAGAGCAGGGCCAGCAGCGTGACGATGGCTCCCTGGATCAGCAGGATGTTTCGCTGGACGCCGGCGCGGTTTGTCTTCTGGAAGAAGGGGGGCAGATAGCCCGCCTTTCCGACGGCGAAGATACCCTTCGAGGGGCCGGCCACCCAGGTCAGCACGCCGGCCAGCACGCCGAACATCAGCGCGATGGAGATCACCGGCCCGGCCCACGAGATGTGGAGATACTGGAAGTAGTTGTCGAAACCGATGAGCAGCGACTGCGTGAGGCTGATGTCCTTGGCCGGGATGATGAATCCGAGTGAGAAGGTGCCCAGGACGAAGATGGCCACGGTGATGAGCGAGCCGATGATGATCGCACGGGGGTAGTTGCGCGAGGGGTTGCGGACCTCCATCACGTGGATGCCCATCATCTCCATGCCGGCGTAGAAGAGGAAGATGCTGCTGGCCAGGACCAGGTTGTCGAACTTCGAGAGGTCGGGGAAGAAGCCCTGCGACATGTCCATGTTGTTGTGGCCGCCCGAGGCGATGTAGATGATACCGAGCGCGATGAGCAGTCCGGCGGGGATGATCGTTCCGATCATTCCGCCCCATTTGCTGATCTTGCCGACCCATCCGAGGCCTTTCAGGGCGATGAAGGTGGCCACCCAGTAGATGGCCATCACCATGCAGAGGGTGAAGAGCTTGTTCGAGGCGAGCGACATGTCGTGAGGCTCGTTGGTACCGATGAAGGCGATGGTCACGGCGCCGAAGGTAAGGACCGTGGGGTACCAGATCGTCGATTCGATCCACTGGAGCCAGATGGCCACGAATCCGGTTCGGGCGCCGAAGGCCTCGCCCACCCAGCGGAAGACGCCGCCCTGCTTGTCGGAGAACATCGCCGCCAGTTCGGCGGCCACCAGAGCCGTGGGGATCAGGAAGACGATGGCCGCGAAGAGGTAGTAGAAGGCCGACGAGGGGCCATAGACCGCCTCGGCGGGCAATCCCCGCAGACTCACCACCGCCGTGACGTTCATGATCGCCAGGGTCATGACGCTCAGTTTGAACCCGGTTGAAGAGGTAGTTTTCTTTACATCCATAACGGTTTGATTTGAGTTTTACAGCCGGCGGGGTTGCAACTACCGTGCAAAAACCGTCGGAACGGGGCACCGGGTGACCGACGGCGTGCGAATGTTGCCGGAAAGGCGTATCGGCTGTGGGTGGCGGGCGGACGGATGGTGGCGGGGTGTGAAGCCGGGGACGGACCCTGTGGCAGGGTGTGAGACTCGAGGCAGGCTTTATAGCGGGACAGGGTGTGAGACCCGGAGCGGACCTTGTGGCGGGGGCGGGAGACACGGCCGCGGACTGGTGGTATGCAGCGGATAATTGGCGGGGTAGCGAACGAGCGGTGAATTTTCACCCGGCGGATTGGCTTTTTGCCGCCGACTTTCGTATATTTGTAGCAATAACCCAGGCGGAGATGGTGTGTCCGGTCTGCTGAGAACCCGCCCGGACAGCGGAGAACCTAAAGCCCGGAGAGCAGAGAACCCGAGCCCCCGGTCTGCGGAAAGACTGAGGCCCCGGCCTGCGGAGTGGTGGCGACTGCTTGCAGCCCGGTCTGCGGAGTGCCCGAGCCCTTGGTCTGCGGAGCCATTGTGCGGATTTGCGGCCTCGGCTGTGGAGAAAACGCAGAAAGACGGTTCGGCTCTTCCGGATGACAGCCTCCTCCGCCGACCGCCCGAAAATGAATGTTGCGATGAAACGTCTGATAACCCTTCTGTGCATCCTGCTGGCGATGACCTCGTGCGGAGGCCGCCGCAACCGTCCCGCAGCCGAATCCCCGGCCGCGACACCCGCCGTCTTCCTGCCGGCGATCGCCCCCTCGGATATCCCCCGCGAGGAGCAGCACGAATGGCTCCGCTGGCACTATTGGGACCGTTTCGACTTTGCCGACACGACCTTTCTGGCCCGAGCCGACACGGCGCAGATGTTCGAATCGTTCGTCCGCTACGTTGCGCTGATCTCGGACCGCCCGGCCGACGGCGCTCCGATGGATACGCTCATCCGCCGTGCCGCCACGTCACGCCCCATGCTCGAGTACTTCTCGATACTGGCCGAGGCGGTGCTGCACGATCCCAACTCGCCGCTGCGCAACGACGAATTCTACATTCCGGTGCTTGAGGCGCGGCTCCGTGCCCCGTGGTACGACGAGTACGAACGCCTCGCCCCGGAGTACGACCTGCAGATGGCCTCGCAGAACCGCCTCGGACGTCCGGCCAACGACTTCCGCTACACGCTTGCTTCGGGCCGCAGCTCGACGCTCTACGCCCTGCAGGCCGAATACGTGCTGATCTTCATCAACAACCCCGGGTGTGCAATGTGCCGCGAGATCCGCGAGGCGATCTGTTCGTCGCCGATGCTTACGGAGATGATCGAGCACGGGCGGCTCCGGGTGCTGGCCATCTATCCCGACGAGGACCTCACCGAGTGGCGCAACTACCGCGACCAGATCCCCGCTTCGTGGATCAATGCCTACGACCGCGGTTGCGTCATCCGCGACAAGGGACTCTACGACCTGCATGCCATCCCGTCGCTCTATCTGCTCGACAGCGACAAGCGGGTGCTGCTCAAGGACTGCACGGACGTGGCGCGGGTCGAGGAGGTGATCGACCGTCGCAGCTGACCGGCCGGATCCCGATCCTCGGGGGGCAGACTGTCGGCCGGACGGCGGGGTATAAGCCGGCCTTATCGTACGATCAGAAAAGACAATCGATTTTTTATACGGAATTCGAAACCGATTGCTATCTTTGCAATGCAAACAAACAAAAAACTGAACACACACCTTTAATACTACAAGATTATGGCAAAGAAATGGCGTTGTACCGTATGCGGGTACATTCACGAAGGTCCCGAGGCACCCGATCAGTGCCCGATGTGCAAAGCAGGAAAAGATAAGTTCGTAGAGGTAGTAGAGTCGACGGGCGACCTGGATTTCGTAACCGAGCACAAGATCGGTGACGGCAAGGGCGCCAGCAAGGAGCTCTGGGAGGGTCTGCAGAACCACTTCATGGGCGAGTGCACCGAGGTGGGCATGTACCTGGCCATGAGCCGTCAGGCCGATCGCGAGGGCTATCCCGAGATCGCCGAGGCCTACAAGCGTTACGCCTGGGAGGAGGCCGAGCACGCTTCGAAGTTTGCCGAGCTGATCGGTGAGGTGGTTTGGGACACGAAGACCAACCTCGAGAAGCGTATGGAGGCCGAGTGCGGCGCCTGCGAGGACAAGATGCGTCTGGCTCGCCTGGCCAAGCAGGAGAATCTCGATGCCGTTCACGACACGGTTCACGAGATGGCCAAGGACGAGGCTCGTCACGGAAAGGGCTTCGAAGGTCTCTACAAGCGTTACTTCGGCAAATAGTCTCTCCGCGAGCAACGATAAGCAGGCAGGTTCCCTTGCGAGAGGACCTGCTTTTTTTGTGTGGTGAGGGGGAGGAAAGTTTGCGGTGGAGGATTTTTGGCTATCTTTGTATGTTGGCTACATAACTTAAAAAGCAACGCCTCATGAAAAAGTTCTTCCTGCCGCTTCTCGCTGCGGCGCTGGCCTGCACGACGCTCTCCTGTTCGAAGGAGGACGCCCCGGCGGATCCCGCCGGCACGGCCCAACTCAACATGTACAACGAACAGAACGGAAAGACGATCCTCAGCGATTCGGATATCTATATCGACGATGCGGACAATTTCGTCAGCCCGGGCAGTTGTCAGCTCTTCGTGCTGGGGCAGAGTTCGGGACTGGGCGGGGTGCGCGTCTCCGATCTGCGGAACCCTGCGCCGCAGGTTGCCGTCGTCAAGAACTGCGGCTACGTGGCCGTGCGGGGTTCGGTCGCTCGCAGATTTCCGTCGCAGTGCGTGGCGCTGCCGACCGATCCTTCCGTCGGTGTCAATTTTCTGAAGTTTTACGTGCTGGGTGATATCAGCGATCCGGAACGCGGCAAACTGGGAGCCGTCGTGAAGTTCGTGATCGAACGGCCGCAGAACTACTGGCTCCCCGAGTGGGGCTCGACGCCCTACCGGCTGGATTACTCCTCGAAGGGGCTTGGCGAGGAGATCTCCATTGCGATGCCTTCCGACAACTTCGAGGCCGATCTCGACAGCAGCGGCGATCTCAGCTGCGAGAAACGGGGCCGCAATCTGGTCTTTACGCTGCATGAATGGCCGTCGTATGGCTCCGGAACCGACTATTACAACCTGCGGCTGCGTGTGGGCGAGAGCTATACCCAGGTGCAGGTGGCCGTGACGCATTGATTTGCCGCCCGAATCGGCAAGTCTGCCGCCCGGCCCGACAAAAAGTGACGCCCGGAGAGAATCACTCTCCGGGCGTTTTGCGTTCCGTACGGTCGGGTGTGTGCAGCAGGTCGAGGAGTCCCGTGACGATGGTCACCCTGCGCATGACCCATTCGTAGCCGCTTCGTGCGGCGCGGGCCACTTCGTAGACGGTTTCGGCGCGTGAACGGATCCGTTCGACCGCCTCGCGGATTGCGAGCAGATAGATCCCCGCCGAGGCTGCGGCGAAGAGACCGCTCAGGATCAGCGTTGCGGCGATGAACGACCCCATGACCTCCGAAAGCCACACCACGAGGGCCGTCAGCAGCATCAGGATCGTGATGGCGACACACGTCCCGAAGAGGAGAAATACGACGACAAAGCCTCCTCCGGAGCTTTTTCCCGTCTCCATGGCCGGCCGGTGTGGCTACTCCTCGCCGCAACGGCAGCGGGCCTCCTCGATCTGCTCCTCGACCTCGCTGAGCTTCTCCTTCACGCGGTCGATCTCGTCGTCGAGCGAATCCTTGATCTTGCGGCGCAGTTCGGGACCCGACTGCGGAGTGAAGAGCATCGTCAGGGCCGATCCGATGATCATTCCGCCGACGAGCGATACGATGGCAATTCCTGTGTTTTTCATGGTTGCAGAAGTTTTTGAATTCACCCCGTACGTTTGCAAACTCCGCGCCAAAGCCGTATCTTTGAGGTCATGATTCCCGAACCGCGCATCTGTGTCTCCTTTACCGGCCACCGCACCTATCGCGACGAAGCCTGCAGTCAACTCGCTTCGGCGCTCGAGGTGCTCTACCGGGAGGGTTTCCGCACCTTTCTGAGTGGGATGGCTCTCGGTTTCGACCTGGCGGCGGCCGAAGCTGTCGTGGCGTTGCGGCACGCGCATCCCGACGTGCGGCTGGTAGCCGTGGTTCCGTTTCGCCGTCAGGCGGCCCGCTTCCCGGCGGTGCAGCGGCGGCGTTACGAGGAGGTTCTGGCTCGGGCCGACGAGGTGGTGGTGCTGGCCGAGGAGTACCATCGCGGCTGTTATGCCCGGCGGAACGACTTTCTGGTCGATCATGCCGCGGTCCTGGTGGCGTGGTACGACGGTTCGCCCGGCGGGACGCACTATACCGTCGAACGGGCCCGTGCCCGTGGCCGTGAGATCGTCTATCTGTCGCCGCAGCTTCCCGCAGCCCTGCGGGTCTGCGAATTTACGGCCTCTTCGCCGGCGGACGCGGAGGTCTCCTCGCCGTTGCAGAAGAGGCTCTTCTGATCACCGGCGGACTCTCCGCAGCAGCCCTCCTCTCCCTTTTCTGCGTTTTCTCCCCGGCGGCCGCTTCTCGCTTCGGGACCGCCTCTCCGGGCGGATCTTTTCTCGGCGGATCTTTTCTCAGCGACCCTTCGATGTCCCCTCCCCGGTA
Source organism: uncultured Alistipes sp. (assembly GCA_938014215.1). Taxonomy (GTDB): domain Bacteria; phylum Bacteroidota; class Bacteroidia; order Bacteroidales; family Rikenellaceae; genus Alistipes. The sequence goes on from CALLRW010000044.1 coordinate 35,176, forward strand.
GCCGTTGTGCGCTTTATGACCGCCTCTCCGGGTGGATCTTCTCTCAGCGGGCCGTCTCTCAGCGGCCCTTCGATGTCCCCTCCCCGGTAGCCGTTGTGCGCTTTATGACCGCCTCTCCGGGTGGATCTTCTCTCATCGGCCCGTCTCTCATCGGCCCTTCGATGTCCCCTCCCCGGCGGTCGTTGTGCGTTTTATGACCGCCTCTCCTGGATGGCCCTGTCAGCTTGTTTGCCGTCCGATTTCTGGTTCGGCACTTCCCGACTACACGAAAAATCCCGGAGCCAGCAGACTCCGGGATTGCATATCAGTCCTTTACAGACTCTTATTTCCAGTTGAGGATCTTGTGGAAGTCGTAAGCCTCGGGATTGGGCACATACTTCTTGGCGGCCTCGTAGTCGGCCGGCGTGATGGCGTTGAGGATGTTTTCGACAACCGAGGTGAAGCGGTCCGACTTGATGTCCACCAGACGGGGCGGAATCTTGCCCGTAGCGGGATCCTGCAGATCCTTCAGGTAGAGCGGCGATACGTTGCCCTCCGAATCCACATAGACCATGCATCCGGTCTTGCCCTCCGAGAAGAGCTTGTGCACGCCGATACCCAGCTCCGAGCAGTAGGTCAGGTCGTAGGCGATCGGGGTCTGGCAGCGGATCTCGTAGCCGAGCTCTACGGGACGGCTCTTGACCTTGATACCGAGCTCCTTGAGCTTCTTCTCGATCATCTCGTTGAAGATGTGAGCCTTCGAGACCTTGCCCAGTTCGGGGTGTCCGTGCTCGTCGTAGGTGAAGTGGACGCCGCTCTTGCGGATCTCCTCGTCCGACAGTGCGTGGAATACGCCCTCCGAGATAACGGCGGCACCGTAGTCCATGCCCATGATCTTACGCTTGATGATCGACGAGATGACCAGGTTGACGATCTTCTCGACGGTGATCTCCGTCTTGTCGAACATCTCGGGGATGACGATCATCGGGTAGTGGCAGGCCTCGCCGATACCGAATGCGAGGTGGCCGGCCGAACGGCCCATGGCAGCCAGTACGAACCAGTTGCCGCTCGTGCGTGCGTCGACATAGACGGCGCGGGCGATGACGGCACCCTTGTCCTTGGCCGACTCGTAACCGAACGTCGGGGTACCCTTCGGCAGGGGCAGGTCGTTGTCGATGGTCTTCGGGACGTGGATGTTTGCGATGGGGTATTTCTTGGCCTCGAGGAACTTGGCGATGCGGTTGGCCGTCGAAGCGGTGTCATCGCCGCCGACCGTTACGAGGAGCTTCACGTTGTTGTCGGTGAAGAACTTGAGGTTGAAGTTGTTCTCGAAATCGGCGTCCGTGGGTTTGAAGCGGCTCATCTGCAGGAACGAACCGCCCTGGTTGAAGATGCCGTCGGCCATCGGATAGTCGATATCGACGGTACGGGGCGAGGGGTTGAACAGGCCGGTGTAGCCTTCGTGGAGGCCGATCACGCGGTAACCCTTGCGCAGGAAGGTCTTGGCAACGCTGCCGACAACCGTGTTCATACCGGGAGCAGGACCTCCACCGGTCAGAATTGCAATAGCTTCTTTCATGATTTTCAGGTTTTTATGATTTTGAAAAATCCTTAATAACTTTTCAGCCGCCCAAAAATACGATTATTTTTTCATTCGGGCAAGAAAAAAGGACGTCTTCCTGGGGACGTCCTTACGGGAGAGGCGGGCGGCGGCTCTCGTTCGGCGAGCCGTCGTGGGATATGCTTTACTCGACAACGGTTACGTTTACGGCCTGTTCGCCTTTGGCGCCGTTACCGATTTCGAACTCGACCTTCTGGCCTTCGTTGAGCGACTTGAAGCCCTCCTTCACGATACCCGAGAAATGAACGAAGATCTCCTTGCCGTTCTCCGTCGTAATGAATCCGTAGCCTTTCTTGCTATCGAACCATTTTACCTTGCCTGTCATAAAAATAAAAAATTTAGTGTTAAATAAGATCTATACAAAGTAACATAAAAAAGCTTGGGATTCAAAACTTTTTGTCCGCTTTTTTCATTCCCGGCGAAAAATTCTTATCTTTGTAGGAGGGTAGGAGAGGGCTGCGGAGCCGGAAATTCCGAACAGAGCGGGTCCCGGATTGCCGTTCAGCGTCTCTTTTCCACCTGAGTTTTCCTATAATCTACGGCGTATGATCAACAGAAGAATCAAACTGGCACTTGCCGCGCTTCTGGGCTTCTCGGCCGCCTGCTCGACGGTGCGTCAGGCCCCGACCCAGACGGAAAAAGGCTCGACCGAAGTTGCGCAGAGCACAGCTCCGGAGCAGCAGCCGGCCGATACGGCTGAGGTGAAGGCGCAGCCCGAACGGCCGCGCGTGAAGGTGATGTACGGAGTGCGTCCGCCGCTGGACAGCCTGCGCAACCGGCGTTACGAGCAGCAGCGTCCCGATTCGCTGCCGCCTGTGGCTGAGGCTCCCTTCGAGGAGGATACTCCGGCGGCTCACTAATTGCTCCGCCTGACATGTCCTCTCGTCGGATAGGGCTGCGTAAACGGCTGGCCCTGCGAATCTTTTCGGATCTTTACAAGGCAAAGGTTGCCGAACACCGCCTCGATACGCTCTTCTGGGAGTGTACGCTGCGGTGCAACCTTTCGTGTCGTCATTGCGGCAGCGACTGCCGGGTCGATCCCGGGGTTCCCGACATGCCGCTGGCGGATTTCCTGCGGGTGCTCGACGAGGAGATTACGCCGCACGTCAATCCGGCCGACGTACTGATCATCTTTTCGGGCGGCGAGGTGCTCGTGCGCCAGGACCTCGAGGAGGCCGGGCGCGAAGTGACGCGCCGCGGTTATCCCTGGGGGATGGTCACCAATGGCATGGCACTGACCGAGAAGCGTTTCCGCGGACTGCTCGATGCCGGTCTGAGGTCGATTTCGGTGAGCTTCGACGGCTTTGAACACGAACACAACTACATCCGCCGGAATCCGCTGAGTTACGATCGGGCGCTGCACGCGATCCGGATGATCGTGCGCGAACCGTCGCTGTCGTACGACGTGGTGACGTGCGTGACGGGGGCGATGGTGCCCCAGTTGGTGCCCTTCCGCGAGATGCTTATCGCCGAGGGGGTCGAGCACTGGCGCCTCTTCTCGATTTTCCCGATGGGGCGGGCGAAGGACGATGTGTCGCTGCGGATGACCGACGAACAGTTCCGTACGATGCTGGAGTTCATCCGGCAGACGCGCCGCGAGGGACGGATCGACGCCAGCTACGCCTGCGAGGGTTTCCTGGGGAATTACGAGGCAGAGGTCCGTGACCACTTCTACCAGTGTGCCGCGGGGGTTTCTGTCGCCTCGATCCGCGTCAATGGGGATATTTCGGGGTGTACGTCCATCCGGGCGAACTACAACCAGGGGAATATCTACCGCGACCGCTTCTGGGAGGTGTGGGAGAATCGCTTCGAGCCCTTCCGCAACCGCGAGTGGGCGCGTCAGGGAGAGTGTGCCGACTGTAAGATGTTCCGCTACTGTCTGGGCGGCGGCATGCACCTGCACGACGACGACGGCTCGCTGCTCTATTGTCATTACCATCGGTTGTGAGACTCTTCTACGGGCCGTAACGGTCGGCCCTTGCAACGAAATCCACGCCCGAGCAGCCATCCGGTTGTTCGGGCGCGCTGTTTTCCGGATTTTTCCGGATTTTTCCGGATTTTTCCGGACCTTTCCCGGTGCTTTCCGGGCCGGAGGGCGGGCTGTCCGGCTGTCCCGGGCGGGAGTGGGTTTCGGGCGAGGTAATTCGTAAACCGGGAAATTCGTACCCAGGGCGATTGGTAAGCGGAAAAGAGAAGGCGGGAGAGGGTACGATCCGCAGTTGTTTCGACGGGGACGCTTCGACGCGCATCCCGGAGAACGATTCCGGTGTGGAACCGATGGGCGATGCGGGACCGAAAAGAGCGGTCAATCCGGAGCGACTGTTTGAAGGAGCGTTTGGAGAGGGGGCGAGCCGGACTGGAGGTCCGGTTGAAGTATGGACACAAAAAAACCTTTGCCGAAGCAAAGGTTTTGAAGAAACTTGTCGGGGAGACTGGATTCGAACCAGCGACCTCCAACTCCCGAAGCTGGCGCGCTAACCGGACTGCGCTACACCCCGAACAGGTACCCTTTTCTTTTTAAGAGCGCACAAAGATAAGTCTAAAAACCGAAACTGCCAAATAATTTCAGAAAAAAAGTGAAAAAATTGTGTTTTTTCCTCTTCGGGGGCTGATTTGAGGTCTCGATACCCTCATTCGAGAGGCGGAGGAGACTCCCTGTGAGATCTCCGTCCGCAGGTATCGAGTTCTCCGAAAATGCCCCGGCGGATAGGATTCGGGACGGGTGTTATGGCGGTTTGGCTATCCGGGATAGAAGTTTTTTGCAATTTTTTTTGCAAGTGAAGCGGGGATACTGTTCCAAATAGTGTGTCTAGGGAGGAATAAATAAAAAAGTCTACAGATTTTTTAGATTTGTAGAGGCAAACCAACAAAAACTAAAAAAGAGTAGACTTATGGTGTTGACAAAGGAACAACTTT
>CALLRW010000045.1 GCA_938014215.1 uncultured Alistipes sp.
ATAAGAAATCCTATCTGAGGCCGGTGCCGCGGATCGACCTGGATCGGGAATTATTCCCCGAGTGAAGACTATAACACAAAAATAAGATCCACACGCCGCGGCGTGTGGATCTGAAAACAAGAATCGCTATATTTGCATATCTGAAGAATCTGAAGGCTCCTATCCAGACACACTTTTTGAAACACTACCAAAATTTTACCGTCATATATGAGCTCTATGTCTTTTTCCATGGCATAGTTCTCTTTATCTATACCAAAAAACTCTACGCTACCAGGCTTTACAATTTTATCTCGAACTCCTTTTTTTGAAAGGTCAAGAATATTTCTAGAGCCACCTGTCATTTCTTTTGTCTCAATCCACATAGCTCTTCCCTCAATAGATGTAGTTTGAGAGTATGTGCTAGCTTCATTATTCTTTTCTTTTGTATAAACATGTTCAACAACAGATCTCTTGTATTCCGTTTTAACCTTTCCTATTTTTACAGCGGAGAATTTTTCTTTGAGTTTTTCCCTTTCAGAAACAGAAGCCTTATTTTGTTTACTTTGTTCATTAAATTGTACTCTGGATTCTTTTGAGGTAAGAACGATTTTATTATCGCATAATAAATCAATAATTTCTTGACTCAAAGGTTGACAATAAGTGGAGGCGTTTGATAATATTGCGTTATAATAATCATATATATCGCTGATAAGACTCTTATCTTGTTCATCTTCACCTTCATTTGTAATGCATAGCGATGCTTCTATATTTTGATATAATCCCGATAGAGTCAAATTTGATGAACCAATCATTACCATATTATTATTTTCACCTTCAAAAGAATATATTTTAGGATGATAAATAATCTTATTAGAAGAGTAAACGATGTAAGTTTTCACTTTGTCTAAGCCTAACAAAAGTTCTAAGGCCTCTTTTGATGTTCCATGTAAATCGACTCCAACATAAAGTCTAACCTGGCCCCCTAATTCTATAAATTGGTTAAAACTATTTTTCAATTGATTAATCCCATCTACACTTACAAATGCAACAAATGCTGCAAATGAATTGTAGTTCGTAGTCAATAATGCGTTGTTTATTACATCTCCTGCAGGAGTACCTACACTTTCAGGAATGCCTTGTGCTATAAACTGAACTTTCATTTAGATATTAAAGTTTTATTATGAGTAAGCATATTGCAAATATATAGTTTTATTGCTATATAAAGATTTAATTTACAGTAAAATAAATTTTGATATCATAGATTGTTGTTTAATTTCTATAATTCATAATAATTATAGGTATAATGTGAATTAGTTAATCACTCTTCCATTGTATGAAACTGGAAATAAAGTCGGTTGCTTCACTGTAAATTCCGAATGCCATTTATAATCATTCGCCCAAGGTCGAGGATTGTGCCGATATTTGAAGACGTATTGGTGGTGCATACTTGCGCAGAACCTGCGTAAATCAGGTTGGCGGTATTTTTGTCTTTCGACATTGAAGGCTTACATAGGAGATGATATTTGTGTGCTTTTGGTGAATATCAATCTTGCTAATTCTAAAAATCCACTTCAATTTTTTCAACAATTTCCGTCATTCGATATAGCGGATCTTCCCAGAACTTACAAGTTAGGATCGTGCACTTCGGCGACATACTTTTAATATCGCGGACATAATATACTCTATATGAATCCGCATGCCTCTTTGCAAACTGAAGTTCACTTGGTGTCATATAAAATCTATTTTCGCTTCCTGTTTTAACCTCAATAAAAGTTTCATTTCCAGCCGCGTCTTTGTATGAGATATCATAATCGCCGGATACTGCTTTCCCAGGTTTAATAATTCCAAGTTCAACATATGCTTCAGATCTCGGAAAAACATTGTCTACGCCATATAGCTGACAGAGAAGATTATAAACCAATAATTCCCCGCAATTCCCAATTTCCTTTAGATTTGTTTCTGTCTTTGACGTCTTGGTGTGCGTATATGTACCTTTATGCTTAACGTAGAGCTTATGTAAATTGTCATCCCGCTTTTCCTCGTTAAATGAGATTTCGGTTATATCAGGCACAATATTTCGATATCGAGAATACTTATCTGTACGGCTATTTGTTTTTGCTAAAGCCTCTGCTGCTTGTTGAGTTTGTACCCATTTTTTGAACTCTTCATCTAATCCAAAATAGAACATTTTTTGAAGGTTTCTGTCATTTGCGATAATGTCTTCATACATTTGATTGGGATTCATCCTTTCATAATTAGAACTATACTCTTTGTCTGCAGATTTGTTACAGGGAGAAGTCCTCCATTCACCAAATTTAGCAATCAATTCACTTTCAAAATTATAAGATATGGAGTTAGTTATTTCTGCATTTTGAGGATAAGATTCAAAGTCATCAATAATATTAATAAAGTTATCTTGAAGTCTTTTATTTGCTAATGCTTTGCAGTATTGTACATCTTTAAAGCTGGTAAATTCTTTTCTGATAAATAATTCAAGAGAGGATGCGAAATAATCTTTTAGATTAATTGGATACACAAATCCGGCCTTTTCAAAATCATTAATATCGATTGACAATTTAGACAATAGGTCTATTATTAGGGGACAGTTTGTTTGAGCACTGAAATTATCAAAATCAATTTGGAGATTATCTATATCTATAGTTGGGTTAATCGACTTGATCGTCTCTTGGAAATTTTGTTTGACAGCGTTCTTATATCTCTCATCGTTAATAACCTCCAAAGAACCGAATTCCTTCTTAATGAGGAATTCTCTCAGTTCCTTTGATTTCGCTCTAAATAATTCGCCGATTTTACCTGCATCAAAACCGGGTGTATTGGCAATATTTGCATATATATTTTCAATTAATTCTGATAAGACATTAATATCAATGTGATTATCATGAAATACAATAAACCAGTTGCTAATAGTATCTTTTACTAAAGAATAGTTGTCACAGATAGTAATCCTGACATCTTTTTCAAGAATATCAATTTGCTCCACCAGTATAACTTTTAACCTATTGGCATTTTTCTCTATATTCTCATTCTGATCTCCATATGCTTTCGCATATTTTTGGAAATCAATGAAATAATTTTGAAACTGCTCATTCGTTGAACTGATCACCTCACTTCCTTTGATCACCGTGTCATCGTTTTCATATTCTTTGCACCCAAATAATCGTACAAAGTTGGAGTTATTGGTTCTTTGCCCTTTTTCTACGATAGGAAAATCTTTTTTGTTAATGATCTTTGTTGAAGGTAAGAACGATTCTATGGCTGGGTAATATTGAATTTTCCCTTGATATTTGACCAAAAGCTTTCCTTGTTTTAGAAATAATTCCTTGTTCTTGGATTGTTCAAATTCCTTATCAAACGAAGATTGTTCAACAATTCTGTATATGATTTTTGACAATTCTTGATATTGGGCATTAGTGGATTCCTGCAGTGTAAGCATTAGCCCATAAAAAGCATCTGAGGATAAATCTGTAACCTTCTCGGCAAAAGCAAACTTATCAATAGCTGTAACGACGTCATAATATTGAACCTGTAATTGCTTTGCCAGATCTTTAATTATCTGCTCTGTTATTACAGGAATTATTGTTTCAAATTTTTGATTGTTTTTAGAATTGTAGCCCTTCAATATTTGTTTTGGAGCATATTTCTTATCGTCAATTCTCACCCATGGTATTTCATTGAACAGGAATAGTATGTAATTGGGAATTTTACCTGAATATCGTCTTATATTATACTGAGAATTACCATAAAATGAGACTACTGCCTGAGAAGGACAATATGGGGAAGCAATATGCGAATACAGATTCACGTCACAAATAAGCCATCTTATCACATTTTCAGTAGATAATGTGGCTAGTAGGTTCTTCAAGTTGTTGATATATGGTAATTGGTACTTACAATAATATACATAATATGATGCAGTCCCTTTGAATACTCCTGAATCACATATCTGTTGTTTCATCGCTTTATCATAGCTTAAAGATATGTCTGGAATATCAGCAATCTCAATCTCGGGGAAATCCTTTACTCCAAAGCCTTCTAAAAACTCTTTAAATTCAACTTCATCATTTTTCTCTATAGAGAAAGTTAATGGAGCTGGAATCGCAGAATACGCATCATCAAATATATATTTTGATATAGTATTTCCGTATTCATCCCCGAAATAAAGAGAATGACTATCAACAACTTTCCCGTCGCTTGATGGAAAGTTCATTGATATTTTTGAATAATCAGTGGTAACTAGTTCTCTTCCAGATGAATGATAAAACAGCCAGAGCCATTTAACAAATTGCACAGACTTCTCATATGTATTAACCGAAGAGTTGATGGCCGGAATAATATTGCTTTTATCCCTATACTTAAAGTTTACAATTGCGAAAATATTATTTTGTGAAATAATACGAGCAACGCTTCTCTTTCGTCCGTTATCGCGATCTTCCTGAAGTGCTGTGATTCTTGGCTCTTTCTTTTTTGCCTTTGTCAATAGTGACTTTTGATAATTGTACTTTATCGCTGGTACTCTTACCCATTTAGGCAATTCAATAGAGTCGAAATCCCCTTCTAAGAAATAACATTCATCCTTAAAGTTAATCCATCGATTTTGTTGTGTCTTAAGTAAATGGGGTAGGGAGCTGTTGTATTTAGAGTTCCACCAAATAAATACATCTACTTGTTGTGACACGCTCCATTTTTTAGAAACTTGATTAATATATTTACATAATTCATTCTCTTGGAAAGATAAATCAATGCCTGCTCCATCAGAAATCAGTCTTATTAAACAGCTACGATTAGTATCATCTGTCCATTTTAACAGCTTCTCAAATGGTTTTTGGGAGAATACCTTTGGAAAAGGACTATCTATATATTTCGGTCCCTCATTTATTGAAATAAGTTTTCCATTAACGGTCAGAAACAACTTTTCATTTTTTAGTAATTTTATATAATATTTTTCAAGATTAAATTTTGAATAGGTCGATGAAAAATGCCAATCTCCTGTAATATAATTTGATGGTATGAGTATTTGATACGCCTTTGAGAAATTATCTTTTTTTACATAATACTTTGCCACATCTAACAAAAAAGACAGCTGTTCCTGTATTATCCTTTTGTTAGCATCACTTGTATTGATATTGTTTCTGTGATCTCCTAATGCATATGTGGCGTGAAGAATGCAATTAAAGGGGGAATCAGTTTCTAATAATGGGAAATACGAATAAATATGATTCGGAATCCTAAGTTTCTGGTCAGGAACAGCTATTGATAGTTGAATGTCTTTTAATGCTCCATCCTCTCTAATTGCACGTGGAATTATTTTCTCAAATAGAGTAAAACTCTCTTCAGTTTCAACTATATTGTTAACGGTTTTTCGAAGGAGTACTGTTTTGGGTTGCACTCCTTTTATCCATCTCTCATATAAGATTAAGCTATTGTTAGTTTCTATGCTAATTTTACTTATATTGGGCAAAAATAAAAGAATTCGCAGATCTATTCCTGATAGTTGTTTCTCAACAGAAAAGTCATCTTTCTGTTTTTCTTGATTTACCAGAATCTCAATAGTTGTGTATTCTTTAGAATGCGTATGTTCAATATTCTGAGGTACTGCCAACATAGGAATATACAAGTCTTGTTTCTTCTGTATTTGTTTTGCAATTTGAGGTTGTTGCTTGATTTGATCGAAAATTTGTTTAGCAATTGTTTTAGAAAATTCAATAGCATAGTCACCAGAAAATATTTTTATATTTTGCGCCCAATTTAAGATCGAACGGAAGCCTGTTCCTTTGTTGCCGATATACTTTCCAGTTTTAGGGCTATTATTACCCTGAACTATTGCTTTTATTCCATCCTTATCAAAAAATGTTCCTGTATTGGCGATAGTTAAAATATTTTGAATGTACTTAATTGTAACGACTAAATCACAGCCCGGTTTTGTGCCTAAATCTATACTCTTTTGGTATGCATCATCTGCATTCTGTAATAATTCCAATAGTTCTCGTCCATGGTAGCCCTTAATATCCCTATTTTCGATATTATTCTCTGCTATCAACTCTTCTCTCTCTTGCTGTCGAATGTGATTTTCTATGTACTCTCGTTTTAGAGTTTCAATATATTGTTGGCTTGGTGTCATATTATTGGCCTTTATTGCAGATTTATGCATGATTTTGTGACCTTATTGTGCTATTATGAGGATTATCGGTCTTTATCTGTGCCACACTGTGCTCAGGAAATATAGGTTCATATTTCAATTCATATAGTCTGCATCTTTTGTAGTGAATGAGTCTGTGCTTTTATGTGATTATTGATGATCAATGGCTCATATTTGCTTTTGTCTATCCAATAGAGTTTACCAAAAGACTCTATAAATTGGTTGAATAAGATGAAACCTTGATACAAAAAGCTTTTGTCTATATCTTTTAGGTATATCAGTTCCATAAGATCGATGAAAAAGTGTGGCGATATATTTTATATTTCCTCCAGCCCTATTGATCTGAGGTATTCGTAGGTGCCGTTATAAAACTCAGGAAGTCGGGTTGCATCCTCTGGGAATCCATCGACGGTCTTGTTGGAATTGCCTTCTGGAACGCAAATGACCATGCCGATACGGGCGCGTGTTAGGAGGACCCGATAGGCATTTAGCATGTATTTTCTTCGTTCAAGGCTGTTTTCGGTTTGTCCGGCCTCTTCGCGCCAGGCTGTTCGGCCGTTGAAATTGAAGTATCGCCAACGTCCGTTTTCGCAGCGCAGGTCGGCATCCCACAGGACGCAAGTATAATCCAGTTCGAGCCCTTGTACCTGGATCTCGGTTGCCGCATCCTCGAGGTAGTTGGAAGAGCGGATGTCAGTCTTGTCCTCCAGGAACCAGTGAACAGCATTTTCGTCACCCTGACCCAGAACATCAACGGCCAGCGGCTTAAAGCGCGCGGCAGTCTTGCTGACGAGAACGCCGGATCGTTGTGAGCCTCGGGTGTGCTTGCGTAGCCAAGCCCTTGCCTTGGCCATATCTCGGGTCAGAACAATCGGATAGTGCGCTTTGATCATGTCGTACAGCGCAGCAGCATCCGGGTTGAAGGAGAGCAAGGCGTGCACAAAGGCGGAGAGGTTTTCGGCTCTAAACGAACGCAGACTAACCCCCAGATGGAGTTCCGGAGAGAAGGACACTTTGTCATTACCGGCCAGTAGCTCATTGACCCGTCCTTCGGCATATTCAGCTTCGGTTAGCTTGTCGGAGATGTAGATCCTCCAGTGTGTAAATTTCTCGTTGAGGGCCTTGATCCATTCCGAAATGCCGGCCTCCCCAGTGTTGATCTCCTGACCGCCACCAACTAGGCATACAATCGTCGCCCAATCCTCCCGTTGATCCAGCGACCAAATGAGAAAAGCAGCCTCGGAGTATGGGAAGTTCTGGATCTTGAGTTTGTTGCCGTAGGTTCCTCCGCGTTTGAGGTAATCTGCGAGCCGCTTGTGGGTCCATGAACGCTGCGCTTCGTCAAAGATGGCGACATGTTCCACTTCGCCATAGCCGGCTTTGGCAAGCTTGATTGCTTTCTTGGGATCAATCTCAAGGACGCCATTCTCAATCGGGGTTTTTAGCTTGGCCAGCATGTTGTCCCGATAGCGGTGGATAATCTGGATGAATTTGCCAACCTCCCTTCGCGAATCCGACCGATTCTTTTTCTCGCCTCGAGCTTGGCACTTCTTCTGGTTGTCGATGGCCAGAGCCTCGGTCAGCACCGCAACTAACGGCCCGTTGCCCGAAAGATAGACGGCCCCTTCGTCTTCACTCAATTTCTCGCCATTCTGGTAGGATTGTTTGACGGCAACATCCAGCCCGACCAACGTCTTCCCGGCTCCCGGTACGCCCGTAACAAAACAGATGCTTTTTTCGCCCTTCTCTCGACTGGTCTTGATCACATCGAGGATATATGCAATCGTGCGATCTGTCGATACCTTGTCCGCTTCGTGGCGGGTGATGTCCTCTACCGAATGGTTCTCGTAGAGCCTTTTGGCTGCCTCGATGATAGTTGGGGTGGGTGAGTAGGGACTGATGATCCAGTCGGCCCTCAGACTTGGATCTGGCGCTGTGGCTCCGGCATGTGCCAGAACATCGGCAATGAGCTGTTGTAGACCGTTGGCTCCCGTCACCAAAGGGTTGTATATGGAATCATCATATACAGAGGCTTGGAATACGCTTGAACTTTTACTGATCCAGGGATGTATGAGAATGGGGACAATGATCCTATTTTGGCTCAGCAAGTGAAAATTCTTCAGATCCAAAGCATAATCTAATACTTGCTCGATATATGACCGCATATTCTCCTTCTTAGCCTCTTGTCTTGTCTTGAATTCGAGGCAGAAGATAAGCCCACGAAGCAGCAGGACGACATCGATTCGCTTTCCGAGTCGTGGAATATCGTACTCGAAAATGACCTGTCCATCTTCATCCTTCCACGGTAGCAGAACCTCCTGCATGATGTGGATTTCATCGGCCCAAGCTTCATTGGTTGTAGTCATAGCAACTCCGTGATAGTTATTCACGAAGGTTCCCAACAGAGCCTCTGGTGATAGCTGTAAAAATTCGTGTATGGAGGCGTGATATAGACAACGAGTCATAAGCAAAGCGAATAGATTGTGGGGCGTGTTTCCCGAATATCGATGAATACAAAATTAAGATAAATCTAACAGAATCGGTCATTTTGATCCTGTAATGTTTTGATGGGAGGGACATCCGAAGGAAAGCCTCTTCGGTGAGTGGAACGATAACGGGCGGTTGTAAGTTCTGCTCCTTTTCATCCGGCAGCAAGGTAAGGGTCCGGAGCGAAATGCCAACCTCAGGCCCCGGTGGGATTTCCGCAGCGAAAAGCCTCTTTCGGTGGAGCCCTTTCCCCGCGGAAAAGGTTGTCGTATTCGCTCCGGCCCGCTTTTGAAGATGCTACCGATGGAAAGGAGAAAAAACATGCTTCGGCTGTGTGTCGTGTCTCCCGTTCCCCGGACCATCTTTCATTCACCGGCCTCGATCCCCGCTGTTGTCTAAGATCAATTTGTCGCCCATTTTTCTCGTGTTTGAGCCGTGATGGAGTTTGGTGATACAAGTTGTACTCCGCGGCGATTTTTGAGGTGTATGGCCTGTTTCTGTGGCTTCTATCATGTATTTATCTGGCTTCCGCCATAGACGTGGCGCCCAACCCTTCCCAAGGCAAGAATGTGGACAACGGCCGAAGCCTTGTTGTCGCTCCAGTCCTATGTATCCAACTGGTATCCGCAAATCAATATGTCCGCAAAACAACAAAACAGAGAGCCTGCAAAACAGTACGTCAGTAAAACAACAAAACAGTGTGTCAACACAACAGCGAAACAGCAAAACCGTGTCTTGTCCTGAAATAGCTTTACAGAGAAAAAAGGAGTTAAATAAAAAAAGAGT